>NZ_JBJMQO010000049.1:0-3948 GCF_045802675.1 Archangium sp.
CCTCAAGATCGTCCCCTCCCACCTGCAGGCGCTGTTGGCCTCCGCACCGGGCGCTTCCGTGCTCCCGGCGCGGTGGCTGATCCTTGGTGGCGAGGCCTTCCCGGTGCGGCTGCTCGAGGAGCTGCGGGCCCGTGGCGGCACCTGCCGGATCCTCAACCACTATGGCCCCACCGAGACCACCGTGGGTGCTTCGGTGCTGGACGTGGAGGTGGCCCTCGCACAGGGGGCAGCTCCCTGGCGCACGGTGCCCATCGGCAGGCCTTTGGACAATGTGCGGCTGTACGTGCTCGACCGGCACCAGCAGCCCGTGCCCATCGGAGTCGAGGGCGAGCTCTACATCGGCGGGGCGGGCGTGGCGCGCGGCTACCTGGACAAGCCCGACGTCACGGCGCAGCGCTTCGTGGCGGAGCCGTTCTCCGGCGGCCAGGAGCGGCTCTACCGCACGGGTGATCGGGTCCGCCTGCTGCGGGACGGTAGTGTCGAGTTCCTCGGGCGCATGGATCATCAGGTGAAGGTGCGCGGCTACCGTATCGAGACCGGTGAGATCGAAGCCGTCCTGGCCCGCCACCCGAACGTGGAGCGGGTGCTGGTGGTGCCGAGGGCGGGGGGGGGGGGAACCCGGCTGGTCGCCTATGTCACCCACCGGGACACGCAGCCCGCGCCCGCCGCGCTGCGTGCCCACCTGGCGGAGTACCTGCCCGAGCACATGTTGCCCTCGGACTTCGTGCTCCTGGAGTCGTTTCCCCGCAACCTCAACGGCAAGGTCGATCTGGCGGCCCTTCCCGAGCCCGCCGACACGGCCGGCTCCGAGGCAGACGCCGCGCCGCGCACTGGCATCGAGGAGCAACTCGCGGCCTTGTGGATGGCCGTGCTGGGGCTGGGGCGGGTGAGGGCCGATGACGACTTCTTCGCCCTCGGCGGCCACTCGCTCCTGGCCATGCAGCTCGTGTCCCGCATCCGCGAGTGCTTCCGGATCGACCTACCCCTGCGCGCCCTCTTCGAGGCGCGGACCCCGCGCGCCCTGGCCGCGCGTGTGGGCCAGGCGGCGTCCTCCACGCGCACGGACTCCATCCCGCACCTGTCGCCCCGGCCCTCGCCCGCGCCGCTCTCGTACGCCCAGCATCGGTTGTGGTTCCTGGAGCGCCTCTCCCCGAGCAGTGCCTTCTACCACATGCCCTTGGCGCTCCAGCTCGAGGGCGCGCTGTCCGTGGAGGCGCTCGCCCGGAGCGTGAATGCCCTCCTCGAGCGCCACGCCATTCTGCGCACCGTCTACCCCACGGACAGCGGCGAGCCCCGGCAGCACGTCCTCGAGCACCTGGAGCTCCCGCTGCCCGTCCTCGAGCTGCCCGCGGAGGCCACGGGCTCGCCCGGTGACTGGCTCGAAGCGCGGATGCGGGAGGAGGCCGCCGGCCCCTTCGCGCTGGCCACGGGGCCGCTCGTCCGCGCCTCGCTGCTGCGCCTCTCCCCGGAGCGCCACGTCCTCCTGCTGACGATGCACCACATCGCCTCGGACGGCTGGTCCATGGGCGTGCTGGTGCGTGAGCTGGGCTCTTTCTACGCGGCCTTCATCGGGGCCGACTCACGGCCGCTACCGCCCCTGCGGCTCGACTACGTGGACTTCGCCTGCTGGCAGCGCGAGCGTCTGGAGGGCGGACTGTTGGAGCAGCAGCTCCACTACTGGCGCGGGCAACTCGCCGGCTGTTCAGGCGTCATCGAGCTGCCCACCGACAAGCCCCGGCCTCCCGTGCAGGCGTACCAGGGCGCCACTGTGTCGGCGCTCCTGCCGCGGCACCTGTCCGAGGCACTCGAGGACCTGAGCCGGCGCGAGGGCGTCACGCTGTACATGACCCTGAAGGCGGCTTTCGACGTGCTGTTGTACCGCTGGACGGGCCAGGAGGACTTCACCGTCGGCACGCCCATCGCGGGCCGTGACAACGCCGAGCTCGAGGAGCTCATCGGCCTCTTCGTCAACACCCTCGTGCTGCGCGCGGACTTGTCGGGCGAGCCGACCTTCCGCGAGCTGCTCCACCGGGTGCGCGAGACGGCGCTGGGGGCCTATACCCACCAGGACATCCCCTTCGAGCGGCTCGTCCAGGAGCTGCGGCCCGAGCGCAACCTGGCGCACGCGCCGCTCTTCCAGGTGATGTTCATGCTGCGCAACTTCCCGGAGGCGACGGCCCGGCTGCCCGGTCTGACGTTGTCGCTGTTGGAGTCCGGTACCCGGACGGCGAAGTTCGACCTGACGCTGGCCATGACGGCCACGCAGGAGGGGCTCGCCACCTCGCTGGAGTACAACACGGACCTCTTCGAGGAGGCGACGGTCCGGCGGATGCTCGGGCAGCTGCGCGTGCTGCTGGAGGGGATTGCCCGGGAGCCCGGCCAGCACGTGTCGCGGCTGCCGCTGCTTTCTGAGGAGGAGCGGCACCGGCTGCTGGTGGAGTGGAACGACACGGCCGTGGATTTCCCGCGCGAGGCCTGCCTCCACCAGCTCGTCGAGGCCCAGGTGGAGCGCACGCCCGGGGCCGTGGCGCTTGTCTTCGAGGGGCAATCGCTCACCTACCGGGAGCTGGATGCACGCGCCAACCAGCTCGCCTGGCACCTGCGCTCGCTGGGCGTGGGCCCCGAGGTGCGTGTGGGCCTGTGCCTGGAGCGCTCCCTGGAGATGGTCATCGCCCTGCTGGCCACCCTGAAGGCCGGCGGCGCCTACGTCCCGTTGGACCCGGACTACCCCACGCAGCGCCTGGTGTGGATGCTCGAGGACGCGCGCCCCGCGGTGCTGCTGGCCCAGCAGCGGCTGCTCTCGCGCCTGCCTCAGCACGACGCCCGGGTGCTCTGCCTGGACTCGCGGTGGGAGGAGGTGGCCGCACACCCGAGGCATGCTCCGCCCCCGCTCGCCACCCCGGACAACCTCGCCTACGTCATCTTCACCTCCGGCTCCACCGGGCGTCCCAAGGGGGCGATGAATGCCCACGCTCCCGTGTGCAACCGGCTGCTGTGGATGCAGGACGAGTACGGGCTGGGACCCCAGGACACCGTCCTGCAGAAGACGCCCTTCAGCTTCGACGTGTCCGTCTGGGAGTTCTTCTGGCCGTTGATGGTGGGCGCGCGTCTGGTGGTGGCCCGGCCCGGTGGCCACCAGGAGCCGGCCTACCTGGTAGAGCTCATCGCCGAGGCCCGCATCACCACCCTGCACTTCGTGCCCTCCATGCTCCAGCTCTTCCTGGAGGAGCCGGGACTGGAGCGCTGCGCCTCACTGCGCCGCGTGGTGTGCAGCGGTGAGGCCCTGCCGCTGGAGCTCGCCGAGCGCTGTCTGCAGCGGCTGCCCCAGGCCGGGCTGCACAACCTCTATGGCCCCACCGAGGCCGCCGTCGATGTTACCCATTACGCTTGCGTCCGCGGCGAGCCTCGGCGCTCGGTGCCCATCGGCCGCCCCGTGGCCAACACGTCCATCCGCCTCCTGGACTCGAAGCTGAGGCCGGTGCCTATCGGCGTCCCCGGCGAGCTGTTCATCGGCGGCGTGCAGGTGGGGCGTGGCTACCTGTCCCGTTCCGAGCTCACGGCCGAGCGGTTCATCCCGGACCCCCTCAGCGAGACGCTGGGGGCGAGGCTGTACCGCACGGGAGACGTGGCCCGCTGGCTGCCGGACGGCAACATCGAGTACCTGGGCCGCGCCGACTTCCAGGTGAAGATCCGCGGCCTGCGTATCGAGCTGGGGGAGATCGAATCCACGCTGGAGAAGCACCCCACCGTGCAGCAGGCGGTGGTGCTGGCGCGCGAGGACGTGCCCGGCGACAAGCGGCTGGTGGCCTACGTGAGAGCCCAGGCAGGAGGGGAACCCGAGCCAGCGGCGCTGCGCGAGTACCTCAAGCAGCGGTTGCCGACGTACATGGTGCCGGCCTCGTTCGTGGTGTTGGCCCACTTCCCCATGCTGGCCAGTGGCAAGGTGGA
>NZ_JBJMQO010000050.1:0-51979 GCF_045802675.1 Archangium sp.
GGGGGGGACGGCTTATGGCGTGACCTACAAGTGGAACGACGCCCAGGACGACGCAGAGCTGGTCGACGACGACCAGACCGAGTCGATCGCGATCCGGACGGCCGAAGGAGGGCGTACCCAGGACTGGTACTTCCCCAACCCGCGCGACTGCCTGACGTGCCACAACCCGCAGGCCGGCCATGTCCTGGGGGTGAAGTCCTGACAGGAAGAGGCCCGAGGCGCCGAAGGTCAGAGCGCACAGGGAGAAAAAGGCGAAGGGCGAGCGGAAGAAGTGCGCGCGGGCGGCGCGTATCGGCCGTGAAGGCCCTGGCTCGGGAGACGACGTGTCACGCGGCTCCGACATGAACCCCCTCGGCGACCGGGCCTGGTTGCCCATGCTCCGCGCGCGCAACTACCTGCGCTCGTGCGAGTCATTGCTGGACCATTCCCTCACGTACCTCTACCGCGTCGCCGAGCGCCACCGCTCCCCGCGGTGAAAACCCTCACAAATCCCCGCGCGGCGTGGTCGCCTCGCACAGGTGCTCGATGAAGTCCGGCAGCAATTGCGCGGACAGAATCCAGATGCGGCCCTCGCCCAGGTCCACCAGCTGCGCCTGGTGCGTGTACGCCGTGTGCTCCGTCTCCACGTAGTGCACGAACACGTCCAGGCCTCGCGCGCGGTACCACTCCGCCGCTCCCGCCAGCAGCGCCAGCATCGCCTCCTGCCCCTCCTCCGAGCCCTCGTCCACCAGGGGCACGATCCGCAGCCCGTCCAGCACGTGGAACAGGTTGAGCCCCGGGTGCGCCGTCTCCAGCACGCCCACCGCCAGCGCCCTCCCGTCCTTGCGCGCCACCAGCACGTCCCGCTCGCGCGTCAGCTTCGCCTCGCTCCACTGCCGCTTGAGCTCCGCCAGATCGAACCGCTCCGGCACCAGGTCCAACGCCTCCCGGTACGCCTCGGGCCGCGTCGCCTTCAGCCGCTCGAAGAGCGCCACCCGCTCCTCTTCCGTCGGCGCCCCCAGGCTGAAGCCCTCGGGCATGGGCCACTCGCGCCGCGCGTCCGCCTCCATGAAGCGGAACGGCACCATGCATGCCTGCCCCGTGTGCTGGTACCACTCGGCGAAGTCGAACGCCGTGAAGCGCACCCACCTCACGTTCGCCTCGCAGTACGCGAGGAACCACTTCACCTCGGGGTCGTTCTGCGCCGGCTCGAAGCCCCGCAGGTAGATATCCCGCAGCGCGTCCCGGGCCGTGTTGGAGCGCGGCTTCTCCCCGCCGGGCATGTGGCGCGCCAGCTGATGCGCCAGCCAGCTGCCCGAGTACGGCTTGAGCCACGACAGGCTCGCCTCCACCGTGTCATTGCCCGGGCCCGGCATCGGCCGCACCACCCGGTAGCCCAGCCGCGGGTGGCCTTCCAGGCGCTCGTGCGCGTCGCGGTACTCGGCCTGCAGCCGCGCGAAGTGCGCCGGGTTCTTGCCCGACAGCCGGAAGTACCCCGAGCGCTCGAAGAGCTCCCACGTCCCCTGGTCCCACTCCCCCGTCACCCGCGTGTTCGGGTGGCTCTGCTCCTCCACCAGCAGCCGCCAGCGCGCCGCCTCGCGCTCGTTCACCGGCTGCACCCGGATGCCGCAGCGCCGGCCCACCGCCGTGCCGGTGATGTTGCGCACCTCGGCCCGCACCCGCACCGGCTCGCGCCCCGGCAGCCCCACCTCCAGCTCTGGCAGCATCAGCCCCGGGTAGAGCAGGTCCTCCCCCGGCTGCGTCGCGAAGCACAGGCCCTCGTAGGACAAGTCCATCAGCTCGCGCTCCACGCGCACCTGGGGCCAGAGCGGATGGCCGAAGCGCGCCGAGCACCCGCCCCGCGCCGCCGCCCGGCGCAGCTTGCGGTGCCGGTAGCGCACCACCTCGCGCGGCAGCGGCACGCTCCACAGCCCGTCCTCGTACGTGGCGTGCTCCACCAGGAAGTGCATCACCGAGCTGAAGCCAAACACCTCCAGCGCGAAGGGCCCCGAGGGCAGCACGCCGCGCGCCTCCCACGACACCCGCCCGTCGTATTTGTCATACAACGCCGCCATCAGCTCCACGTCCCCCGAGGGCGAGCGCGCCATGCCCCGGCACCGCCGCGCCGTCAGCGCCTCGAAGATGCGGCCGATGCGGTCCATCCGCGTAATGCGCTCCGTCCAGATGGGGCTCGAGCGCGGCGTCTCCAGCTGGCCCAGGTCCCTCCAGCCCTCGAGCATGGAGACGATGTGCCGCCCCTGGTCCAACGGCGGCGCCACGAAGCGCAGGCTCAGCTCCAGCGGCGCCTCGGGCCCGGGCACGTGCACCTTCATCACCTCGGCGCGCAGCGAGGTGCGCTGCGCCCCCAGCCCCAGCAGCACGTTGGCCGTTTGCCCCGGCCTCAGCTCCGTGGGCCTCGACAGGCTCACCGTCAGGTGCTCCGGCGACAGCTGCACCAGTCTCCCACCCGAGGGCTGCTCGCCCTCCACCGACGCCACCGCCAACAGTCCTGGACCCATGCGGTAGCCCAGGACACTCTCTCGGGCTCGCATGCGCTCCGCTTCCTCCATCGCCATGGGAACTCCGTCTGTCGTGGAGAGCCTGATTACGTGACCAGTGAAAGTTTTCAGATTCACCGAAGTACCAGCTGTCAGGATTGACTTTCGATTCCGCCAATGTGGACACACGCCTCGGGGCTTGCAGCGGGACCGGGGAGGTGGGATTCGTGGAAGCGTTGCGGACCAACCCCGGCCCCGCGACGCGATGAAGAGTGAACAGCGCCATTGTCCACCGGGTAGGGATTGCGAGCCGCCCCCCTCGTGCCCAGGGCCGGGCCCCACGCCCCCTCCGCACGCGTTCTGCCAATTCTTGAGAAGCGAACACACGCCGTGGCTCAGTGTGCCTTCACCCTGGCCCGCGGATGGAGCCCACCGCACCGGACATGTAGGTAGAATCCGCTACGTTTGCGCTGTCACGCGAAAATCACGGTGGCGTCCTTCACTCGCGGGCCACCGGGCCTGTAAGCTGGGTTTTCTCGAATGGCTGGTTCGAAGCTCCCCCTCGCGCCGGATGATGTGCGCGGCAGGCAGATGGGCAACTACGAGGTGCTCTGTCGCCTGAGCACGGGCGGGATGGCGGAAATCCTGCTCGCGACGCGGCGGGGCCTGGCGGGCTTCCACAAGCCGGTGGTGCTCAAGAAGATCCTCCCGGACATCCACGATCAGGAGGAGTTCGTCCAGATGTTCCTGGACGAGGCGCGCGTCACCGCGGCCTTCAACCACCCGAACATCGCGCAGGTGTTCGATCTGGACGTGGCCGGGGACGAGCTCTTCCTGGCCATGGAGTTCGTGCCGGGAGCCACGCTGCTGGAGGTGGCCAAGGTGTGCCTGGCCACCCACGAGCCCATGCCCATGGGCTTCGCGCTGGCGGCGGCGCGGGACACGGCGCTGGCGCTGCACTACGCGCACACCTTCACGGACGCGCTCGGGCAGCCCTCGCCCGTCATCCACCGGGACGTGGCCGAGAAGAACATCATGGTGACGTACGAGGGCGTCACCAAGCTGCTGGACTTCGGCATCGCCAAGAACCTGGCGGGCGCCAGCCGCACGCAGGTGGGCATGGTGAAGGGCACCAGCGGGTACATGTCGCCGGAGCAGATTCTCGGCGAGCCGCTGGATGCGCGCAGCGACCTGTTCAGCCTGGGCGTGGTGCTGCACGAGTGCCTCACGGGCATGCGGCTCTTCCCGGGCAAGGCGCCCGCGGCGGTGGGCCAGGCGGTGCTGCGCAACCCCATCCCCGAGCCCTCGCGCATCAACAAGGCACTGCCTGCGGAGCTGGACGCGCTGGTGCTCAAGGCGCTGGCGCGCAAGCGCGACGACCGGTACGCCACCACGCTGGAGTTCGCCCGCGAGCTGGAGCGCGCGGTGGGTCCGCTCATCTGGCTGCCCGAGCAGAGCGGCGAGCTGCTGCGCCGCCTCTTCGCCGAGCGCCGGGAGCAGACGCGCCAACTGCTCGCCCGCGGCCGCCCCGCCACGGGTGAGGTGAAGCTCGCGCAGCACTTCTCGGACAAGGACGCGCCCGCCACGCCGCCTCCCGCGCCCGCTCCGGCCGGGGCCGCTCCGAGGACTCCGACGCCAGCGGCGGGACAGGCCACGCCCTCGCGCACCCCTCCCGGGCCGCGCCTGCCCAGCGTCTCCGCGCCCCACTTCCCGAGCCCTACCCCAGCGGTGGTCTCGGAGGAAACGGAGCTCGCTCTCGTCTCGTACTCGGTGGTGACGAAGCCGCCGGCGCAGCTCATCGCCGAGAGCCAGGGCCGGGCCGTGCCGCCGCCTCCGCCCCCGGCCACACCTCCGCCGCCGCCTCCCGAGGACACCCAGGTGCGGCGGGCCGCGCAGCCCCCGGCCCGCGCCCGCCCCGCCCGGGGCCTCGTGGCCGAGCCCCCCACGCAGCTCAACGCGCCCACGCTGGAGCCGGCCCGGCCCTCCATCCGCACGCCCGTGCCGCCGGAGACCCCGCGCGCCGCGACGCCCGAGCCCGTCCCCGCGCGCCGCGGCCCGAGCCGCTCCGAAGCCCCGCCCCCCGCGCCCGAGGAGGCGGAGGAGGGCGAGGTGGACCTGAAGACGGCCGTCATGCGGGCGCCGCGCGCCACCGGTGAGCAGCCCGTCACCCCGGACGAGACGCTCCCCCGGTACAACCCCACGCGCCCGGCCCGCAAGTCGCCGTCGCACCTGGACGCCGTCACCACGCCCGCTCCGGCCCCGCTGCCCGAGCGCTCGACGAACCTGGATGGGCCCACCGTGCCCGTCATGCGCTCGCCCTTCGCCCCGCCGCTCGCGGAGGAGCCCGACTCCGACGCGGTGGAGTTCCGCACCGCTCCCTCCCTGCCTCCCGTCATGCTCGAAGGCGAGACGACGGAGGAGGACACCTCGCCGAGCCGCCTCCGGCCAGGGGCCCTCGAGCCGACCGAGGAGGATCCCGAGGACTACTTCCCCACGGCCTCCGGCCACCCACCGCCGCCCGCGCCCGCTCGTTCCGGCCGGGGCGTGCTGGTGGCCGCGCTGCTCCTGCTGCTGCTCGCCGGTGGGGCCGCGGCCCTCGTCGCGCTGCGGATGGATGGGGGCCTGCTGTCCTCGCGCCTCTTCCCGCCCCAACCCCCGGCTCCCGCCGCGCTGAAGCAAGCACCTCCGGCGCAGCCCGAGGCCCAGGTCCAGCCCGCCCCCGCCGCTGAGCCCCCGCCCGCCTCCGCGCCCCCGGCTGAAGCTCAGCTGGCGCAGCCGGCGCAGACCTCCGAGTCCCAGGCGCCCCAGGCCGACGCCCCGCCCGCACAGGCACGAGCCGAGGCCCCGCCCGCACAGGCCCCCGAGCCCCCACCGGCCCAGGCCGAAGCGAAGCCCGCACCCGCACCGGCCCAGCCCGAGGCCCTCGCCGCGGCCCCGCGCGCGGAGATCGTCGCGAAGGACGAGGCCTCGTCACCGTCGAAGCGCGCCAAGGCGGCGGCGGGCTCGCGCCGCAAGCAGCAGCGGGGTGCCACCTCCACCTCCCCCACGACGGACGCGGACACGGCTCCCGAGCAGGTGATGAACGCCGACGAGGCGAACCAGGCCTGGCAGGCGTTGGAGCGCGAGCGCTCGGGCCCGTCCGAGCCTTCCGCGGACAAGGGCTTCCTGACGCTCGCCACGGAGCCGTACGCGAAGGTGTATCTGGGCAGCCGCTCGCTGGGCGGTACGCCGCTCTTCCGGGTGCCCCTGCCCCCGGGCAAGTACGCGCTCCGGCTCGTGGGCCCCGACGGCAAGCCCTTGAAACTCCTCACGGAAATCAAGGCGGGCCAGGTCACCTCCATCCGCGGCACCCTGTCGAAGCTCGCGCAGGAGTGAGCGGCCCGGCGGCCCGCGTGCAATGGCTTCGAGGGCAGTGCGTATCTCCGGGTGAGACGAGGCCGCGCGCCTCTCCCTTCTCCCGAGGTCCCTACCGCCATGATGCTCCGCTCCCTGCTGCTCCCCGTCGCCCTGCTGGTGTCCGCTCCCGTCTTCGCGCAGGGCGAGGCCGCCGCCCCCAAGGGACAGCTCGAGGTCCCCGACTTCCGCGGCGTCGCGGTGAGCCACGGCATCCACGCCGAGGTGAAGGCCGGAGCCAAGTCGGTGCGGCTGGAGGGCAGTCCGGACGACCTGGCCCGGGTGAAGCTCGAGGTGAAGGACGGCGTGCTGACGACGCAGGTGGACAAGGGCTCCTGGTTCTCCAAGGGCCTGAAGAACGTGCGCCTCTACGTCACCAACCCGCGCGTGGAGAGCGTGGCGGCCAGTGGCGGCTCGCACGTCGACGCCGAGGCCACGCGCTCGGACACCTTCCAGGTGGCGGCCAGCGGCGGCTCCGAGCTGAGCATCACCGGCGTGGACGCGAAGAAGGCGGAGATCCACGCCAGCGGCGGCTCCGAGCTGTCGCTCTCGGGCCGCACGGGTGAGCTGGAGGTGCAGGGCAGCGGCGGCTCGGTCATCGAGGCGCAGAAGCTCCAGGCCGAGTCGCTCGATGTCAACGCCAGCGGCGGCACGCGCGTGGAGGCCGCGCCCGAGCGCAGCATCAACGGCAACCTGTCCGGTGGCTCCACGGTGAAGGCGGCCAAGAAGCCGCAGAGCGTTCAGGTGAACAGCTCGGGCGGCTCGCAGGTGATCTACCCGTAGCCTTTCGATTACGAAGAGAGAGCAGCCGGACGAGTCACGGGGTGGAGGCATGGAGCCGGGGGGGCTTCGCGCCTCCACCCTTCTCGTTTCAGTTGAGCCGGAAGATGTTCTTGAGCAGCCCGAGGATGTGGTGCTCCTCCGTCACCTCCAGGCTCTCTCCCGAGGCCGCCATCGCCGCTTGCAGCTGCGTGCGCCGCTGCGCCAGCATCCCCGACAGCTTCGGCGCCAGCTCGGGGTGCGCGTCGAACAGCCGCGCGAACACCGGCCGCTCCAGCTCCAGCAGCACCACGTCCGTGAGCGCCACCACCGTGGCCGTGCGCGGCTCGCCCGTGAGCAGCGACATCTCCCCGAAGTAGTCGCCTCGCGTCAGCCTCGACACCTCCACGCCCGCTCGCGTGCGCACGGACAGCTCCCCGCGCCCCACCAGGTAGAAGGTGTCGGCCTCGTCGCCCTGCTCAATCACGTGCTCGCCCTTCGCGAAGCGCTTGGGCACCATCTCCCGCCGCAGCCTCGCGCGCTCCTCCTCCTTGAGCACCTGGAAGAGGTCCACCTGCCGCAACATCTCGGCGATCACCTCCTCGGGGAGCTCGGGCGCGGGCGCGCTGGCGAACGGCTGCCGGGCCTTGGGATGGGTCAGGTCGATGCCCTCGCGCCGGAAGCCGTACCACAGGCGCGTGTACACCTCCTCCGTCACCCATTCCGCCTGCCCGAACTCCTCCACGGAGTAGCGCACCTGGTAGCGGATGCCCGCCTCCTCGTAGCCCCACACGCGGCAGGTGGGCGCGGGCTCGCGCAGCAGCAGGGGCACGTGCTCGAGTGCCTCCAGCACCACCGCCTTCACCTCGTTGGGCGCCCGCTCGTACGGCGCGTGCACGTAGAGGTCCACCGCCACAGGCTGCCCGCCCCGCGAGTAGTTCTTCACCGCCTCCTTGGAGCAGACGTTGTTGGGCAGGGTGATGCTCTCCCCGCGCGGCGTTTCAATCCGCGTGGCGCGCCAGGCAATCTGGACCACGCGCCCCGTCACCTCCTTGATGGTGACCCAGTCGCCCACCTGATAGGGGCGCTCGAGCTGCAGGGAGAGGCCGGCGAAGAGATTGCCCAGCGTGTCCTGCATCGCGAGGCCCAGCACCACCGAGACGAGGGCGGAGGTGGCCAGCAGGCTCGTCAGATCGATTTCGAGCTGCGTCTTGAGGATGACGAGCACGGCGAGGACGGAGAGGGACACGTCGAGCACGTCGCGCAGAATCTTGGGGATGGGCGTGCGCGAGCGCAGGGTGAGCAGGATGACGCTGAAGGACAACACCGCGCGGATGGCGCCGAAGCACAGGGTGAGCATCCACGCCACGCGCAACATCTGCCGCGCCTGGGGAAGCAGGAGCGGGCCGGCCTCGCTGTCGGCCTGGTGGAGCACGAGGAACGCCAACAGGAAGCCGAGCGCCGTGCTCAAATCCTTGCGCGACTGCGGATCCGCGCTCAGGGCCCTCACGCCGAGCACCCACAGCATGAGCATGGCGCCCAGCGACAGGGAGAGGTGACTCTGTAGGAAGGTCATCAGCACGCCGCGAGCGTGCTCGCCGCGCCCCGGGGAATCAAGGCACGGGGAGTCGCGGGCCATGGGCGGATTTTTTCGCCCGCTCCGCACTCACGGCGTGAAACGGGCGGCCGCCAGGATTCGAGTCATCCGAGGAGGCCCATGCGTCGGACCGCGGACGCTGCCCCCAGACAGCTGTTGAGCGGAGGCCCGCGCCGCGCTACCTCGGCGCCCATGCGCGCCATCGTCCTGCCCCGCTTCGGCGGCCCCGAGCTCTTCGAGGTCCGCGACGTCCCCACCCCCACGCCCGGCCCCGGCCAGGTGCTCGTCCGCGTGCTCGTCTCCGGTACCAATCCGGTGGATGCCAAGCTGCGCCAGGACGGCTCCTGGGCCGGACTCCAACCGCCCGTCGTGCTCGGCTATGACGCCTCGGGCGTCGTCGAGCAGGTGGGCCCCGGCGTCACCGACTTCAAGCCCGGCGACGAGGTCTTCTACACGCCGGAGATCTTCCACAACCCGCTGGGCACCTACGCCGAGCTCAACGTCGTGGGCACCGGCATCCTCGCGAAGAAGCCGCCGAGCCTCTCGCACGAGGAGGCCGCCGCCATTCCGCTCGCGTGTGGCACCGCGTGGGACGCGCTCGTGCGGCGCATGCAGGTGCGCGTCGGCGAGACGGTGCTCATCCACGGTGGCTCCGGAGGCGTGGGCTCGTTCGCGGTGCAGATAGCGAAGGCGCTGGGCGCCCGGGTGCTCGCCACCGCGAGCGCGGGCAACCTGGACACGTTGCGCCAGCTCGGCGCGGACCTGGCCATCGACTACCGGAGCGAGGACGTCGCCCAGGTGGCCCTGCGCGAGACGGGCGGACAGGGCGTGGACGCCGTCTTCGATACGGCGGGCAAGAACGTCATCCCCAGCATCCCCGCCACGCGGCCCGGCGGACGCATCGCCACCATCCTCGGCGTCAACGGGGATATCTCCGCCTTCTACCCGCGCAACATCACCCTCCACGGCGTCTTCCTCACCCGCGAGCGCAAGCGATTGGAGGAGATGACGCCCCTCTTCGAGCGCAAGCAGGTGCGCCCCCTCATCGAGCGGGTCATCCCACTCGAGCAGGTGGGCGAGGCGCACCGGCGGCTGGACACGGGCCACGGGCGCGGAAAGCTGCTGCTGTCCGTGGCCAGGAAGTAGGTCTCACTTCGCCTTCGGCCGGAAGTCGAGCGCCGCCGAGTTCATGCAGTAGCGCAGGCCGGTGGGCTCCGGGCCATCCTCGAAGACGTGCCCGAGGTGCGAGCCGCAACGGCTGCACAGCACCTCGGTGCGCACCATGAGGAAGCCGCGGTCCTCGTGGTTCTCCACCGCGCCCGGGGTGAGGGGCTGCCAGAAGCTGGGCCAGCCCGTCCCGGATTCGAACTTGGTGTCCGAGCTGAACAGGGGCTGTCCGCACGCCGCGCAGTGGTAGGTGCCCTCGGCGTGATTGTTCCAGTATTTGCCCGTGAAGGCCCGCTCGGTGCCCTTCTGGCGCAGCACCTTGTACTGCTCGGGCGAGAGCTGGTGCTTCCACTCCTCCTCGGTCTTGTGGACGGCGTACACCTTCGGGCCCTCCTCGTGCGAATGCCCGGGCTCGGCTCCCGTGGCCACCACTCCCCCGAGCCCCAGCAGCGGCAACAGCAGCCACACCCCGCGTCGGATTCGTCTGCTCATATCTTGTGGATAAGTGGCTCAGCCCTCTTCGGTTACAGGAAGGCCTTTCCTGGCCGGGTTTCCTCTGGGTGGTGAGCTGGCTTGAGCCATCCCCAAGTTCTCCACAGGCCGGCCGTCCACTCTCCCGCAGTGCCGCCACGCGAGGCTCCCCGCGCCCGGCCGCTTCGGGTACGCAGGGGCCCATGCCACGCACCCTCGGGGCCTCCGGGCCCGCCGTGTCTCCCCTGGGCCTCGGACTCGCCGCGCTCGGCCGCCCCGGGTACATCACCCTCGGCCATGGCGAGGACCTCGGCCAGGGCCGCTCCGTCGAGGCCATGGAGCGCCAGGCCCATGCGGTGCTCGATGCCGCGTACGGCTCGGGCCTCTGCTACCTGGATGCGGCCCGCTCGTATGGCCGCGCCGAGGCCTTCCTCGCCTCGTGGTTGAAGGCCCGTGGGCTGCGCCCCGAGGACGTCGTCGTGGGCTCCAAGTGGGGCTACACGTACACCGCCGACTGGCGCGTGGACGCCGAGCGCCATGAGGTGAAGGACCACTCGCTGCCCAACCTCCGGCGCCAGTGGGGAGAAAGCCAGACGCTGCTCGGACCGTGGCTGCGGCTGTACCAGGTGCACTCGGCCACCTTCGAGAGCGGGGTGCTCGAGGACGCGGGCGTGCGCGAGGAGCTCGGGAGGTTGAGGGACTCGGGGGTGCGCGTGGGGCTGACGCTCAGTGGGCCCCAGCAGGCGGAGGTGCTACGGCGCGCCCTGGAGCTCCGCGTGGGAGGCGCACCGGTGTTCTCGTGCGTGCAGGCCACGTGGAACCTGCTCGAGCGCTCCGCGGGCCCCGCGCTCGCCGAGGCCCATGCCGCGGGCTGGGGCGTCATCATCAAGGAGGCCGTGGCCAACGGGCGGCTCACGGCGCGCAATGACGGTGACGAGGCCCTGCGGCCCCTGCGCGAGCTGGCCGGGGAGCTGGGTGTCACGATGGACGTGGTGGCGATCGCCGCGGTGCTCGCGCAACCGTGGGTCTCGGTGGTGCTGAGCGGGGCCACCACCGTGGAGCAACTGCGGAGCAACGTGCGCGCGCTGGAGGTGAAGCTCGGGAATGCGCAGCAGGAGAAGCTGCGCGGCCTCGTCGAGTCCCCCGGGGACTACTGGGCGAAACGCTCGGCGCTGCCGTGGAATTAGGCGGGCAGCGGGGCGGTGAGCGCGGCGAACATCAGCTTGAGCAGCGCGTCCTGCGTCACCAGCAGCTTCGTCGAGCCCATCACCCACCTCACCGTCCGCCTCGACACCTTCACCGGCTTGCGCTCGAGCACCGCCTCGTTGCCGTGCAGCTTGCGCAGCGTCATCACCGCCAGGAACAGCGGCCACAGGCAGAACAGCCGGATGCCCTTCTCCTCGCGCGGCAGCGACATCACGTACTCGAAGGCCTTGCGCAGCTCCCGGTGCGCCACCGCCACCAGCTTGCCGTGCGCCTTCATCGCCTCGCGCCGGTTGCCGGGCTCCAGCAGCGTCTCCGGTGTCAGCCCGTGCTCGGTCAGCAGCGTCCTCGGCAGCCAGCAGCTTCCCCGCTCCAGGTCCTCGCACACGTCCTTGAGGATGTTGGTGAGCTGCAATGCATTGCCAAACGCCACCGCCCTCGGCTCCAGCGCCGCCGCCTGGGTGGCGATGGCCGGCGAGTACCCCTGGAAGAGCCGCGTCAGCATCTCCCCCACCGTCCCCGCCACGTAGTAGCAGTACTCCAGCGTCTCCTCGAGGCTCGCCAGCCCCAGGCCTCCTCCCGAGGCGCGGCCCTTGTCCCCCATCCTCCCCATGCCCTCGGCCATCGTCGCCACGCACGCCGCCACGTGCTCGCGCACCGGCACCGCGTGCAGCGCCAGCGCCTCCAGCACCCGCGGCATCCCCTCCACCAGCCGCACCTCCGCCTCGGGCGCCTGCGAGCGCAGCACCCGCACCGCCTCCTCCCGGAAGCGCCTCGCGTCCGCCTCCCAGCCCCCGGGCAGCGTGGTCAGCCGCGCCAGCTCCGCCAGCAGCGCCGTGCTCGTCGGGCCGTGCGCCTCGTCCTCCAGCGTGTCGGCCACCCGGCACAGCAGGTAGGCCACCATCACCGCCGTGTCCAACGGCCGGGGCAGCACCGGGATGTTCAACGCGAAGGTGCGCGACACCAGGGGCAGCAGCTCGCGGCAGAAGACGATGGAGGCGGCCTCGTTCGGCATCAGCATGGTCGACGCGAGCTCACTCCCACCCGCCGCGGGCCCCTGCTCCCAGGTTGACGGTCCGCCATCGCTCTCCCCGGTTCTCATCACGAGGCGCGGGATTACCCCAGCCCGACTCCGGGTGCACGCAATCCGTTCGCCTCGTCACCGTTCCGGTACGCCGGGGGGCCGCGCCTTCTGTTCCTTCCCCGACTCCCCCTGCTCCGGCGCCTGCCGCACCGGCTCGAGCGCGTTCACCACATAACCCTCATCCCCCAGCGTGTAGCTCGCCCGCACTTCCTGTCCGGGCCGCAGCGCCTGACGGCGATCCGGGGTGAAGCGCGTGTCCTGCGTGAGCGCGAGCGGAAAGACGCTCCCCGCGTGCCGCAGCCAGAGCTGATCGCCCTGGACGCGCACCACCTCGCCGGAGAGCTCGCCCTGGCGCGGCTGGGCGGTGCCCGCCTCCCCCGAGCCACCCACGCCCGCGTGCGAGGACTCGGAGGTGGCGGGGATGTCGTCCGACAACGGCGTCTGGCGGAAGGCCTCCATGTCGTCGGGGATGTCCTCGGGCAGCCGCTGCGCGTCGACGTTGCCGCGCTCGCCGCCCACCACCTCCTGCGCGCCCGCCGGGCCCACCAGCCCGAGCACGGCGAGCCATGCCAACGCCTTGCGTGCCATGGGAGCCTCCTGTTCGTGCGTATCCCCTAGGGAGATGGGGTGCGCGCACCGTCCCCGCCCGCCGTCCCGCCCGGAGAGGAGGCCGGCGGGAGGGCCTCGGCCGAGAGCAGGAGGGCCAGGAGGGCGCCTTCCTCGGCGGCCCCGAGCGGCACGATGTTCGCGGGAATGCGCAGCGTGACAGGCACGGGAGGGCCGCGGGTGGCGTCGCACGTGCGCCAGCCCGAGTAGCGGTTGGCGGCCAGCGACAGCGAGTAGCCGCAGCCTCCCACCGAGCCCGAGAGGGCGGTGGGCGTGAGCGCCAGCTCGGCCGTGTCCCCGCCGAACCAGCCACTCATCCTCAACCCGGCCTGGGCCGCGAGGGGCACGGCGGTGAGGTCCACGGACTGGCCCGCCGCCCGGCCGGTGATGTCGCCGGTCTCGTCCCACCGGAGCTCCACCGGCTGGCCCTCGAGGGTGCCGCTCAGGCCCCCCTCCACACGGCGCAGCTGGAGGCCGGCGCCGGAGATGGACTCGGGCTCGATGCGCAGCTCGAGCTGACGCTCGCCTACCTGGAGCAGGAGGGGCTCTCGGACGGAGACGGTGACCTCGGCCGCCGCGAGCGGGCTCATGCCCAGCACGAGCACCACCGCGAGCGGAGCGAGGACAGCGCGCCTGGGAAACGGGGGCTGTGTCACGCGGTACCTGCCTTTCGTCGCCACCCCACAAGCTAGGGGCGCGGACACGAGAGGGGCACGGGTGCTCCCCCGGATGCTCCGCGGGCATCCTTCACGCGGAGCGACGCCTGGCGGAATGCGGAGATGGATTCACTCCCACCGATGCGCGTCGAGGACCTCGTCCAGGCCGAGAACCCGCATAGCGGTGATGAGGGGTTGATCGGCGGTGACGAGCTTCCGCTCGTACAGGAGGGCCGTTGCCGCCACGAGTAGATCCCCTTCCCCGAGGTTGGTGCCCTTCAACTTGTCCCGGGCCCACAGATTCGCGGCTTTGAACCAACCGTCGTTGTCGTTGAAATCGAGGCTCAGGATTTTCGCTGTACTGATCACGCGATCGAAAGCCGCAATCCTTGCCCGGCCCTCGTTGCGCAGGATGAGCTCTTCCAACCCTCGACGTGACTCGTAGAGCACGAAAGAGGGAATCGCCACCTCCTTGTCGCGCGAGACACGCCCCCACACGGTGGAGTGGAAGCGGGGCGCCCGTTCAGCCGTACGAGGATCGTAGAGCGCCGTGAAAGCGTTGGTATCGAGAAGGTAGAGACCCATCAGAAGAGCGGAGAAGTGCGACGGGCCTGCGACATGACCGCGAGATCCTCGGGGGTGAGGATCTTTCGGAGATCATCGAGGTACCGCAAGAGCTTCGCGAAACGCTGCTCGGGCGTGAGGCTGTTGAGCGGATCGAGATCGATTCCCTGGGTGGCCTTGAGATGAACCCACTCCGATGCCTCGAGATAGGCGGTCTCGGCCAGTTCCTCCAGGCGCTCTGGCGGAATGCCTCGCTCGGCCGCTTGAAGCACCGCGAGGAGGATGATCTGTGCCTCGAGAAGGCTCATGGGATCGTCAATCCCAGTCAGGACCGTCATGTGCTTGGGGTTCACCTGGGAGCAGTCCCGCGAGGCGTTCTTCAAGACTCCCAGCGTCCACTCGATCCCCTCCGCGGCGGGCAATCCCTGGAAGTAGCTCATCAACTTGAGCAGGGATTGCTCCAGGCCCGGCATGACCTCGGAGAAGTTCTCGGAGAGACCGGACTGGAGATCACCGGCCAGCGAACCCCAGGCCTGAACGAACTCAGCCGTCGCCCGCTGGATGACCTCCGGAGTCACCTTGCCTACCAGGAGCCGATCGAGGATCCGCCGGAAGCGCTCGGGTGCCCAGTGGAACCGCGCCCGCCGCTCGGCGGGAAGCCGATCGATGAGCCGCTCGATATCCGAAGGAGTGGGGAGCAGAGCGGGTACGGGAGACATGAATCACCTCTCAGAACGTGAACACGGAGCCACCCGTCTCGCTCCAGGCGAAACGGGCAGGCGGAAAGGCCCGCGCCTGCTTGCCCATGACTTGGACCTACAGGGTAGAGCCCTGGCGCCTTCCGTCAGGATATTACCCACGAAGTAGTCCACCTGACAAGTAGCTCCGGCTCGGCTCACGGCGCCGCGCGCACCGGGTCCTCGTGGTGATCATGTCCCGGCCCGCCGAACGTGCCCGGCCAGGGCTCCTGCGCCGGCTCCAGCCCCGGCAGTGTGAAGCGCTGGAAGCGCGCCCTGCTGTCCGAGAACGGCGGATCGCACTCGCCGCACGTCGTCGCTCCGTCCATCATCGTCAGCGTCCCCGGCCCGAGCTCGAAGAGCTGCGGCACCGTCCTCGGCGTGTAGCCCAGCTCGCACCGGAAGGCCTCGCTCCCGTCCTCCGCCCTCACCCCCACCAGCACCGGCCTGGCCGGGCCCTCCGCCGCGAAGCCCAGCACCATCGTCCGCCGCACCCCACCCTCCGGCCACGTGCCCAGCCGCAGCTCCTTCGACACGAAGCTCGCTCCCGCCGGCAGCGCGTACGTCCACGCCGCCCCGAGCCCCGGCACCGCGTACCCCTCGAGCTTCCTCGACTCCGGGGGCACCCCATCCGGGTTCACCGTCGCGCCCTCGGGGCTCGGCACCAGCACCCCGCGCGTCGCCACCGCACGTCCCAGCTTCAATGGCAGTGCTCCCACCGGCTCGCCGTCCGACGTGCGCAGCGGCTCCGTGCCTCCCTCCGGCATCAGCAGCCCCCGCACCAGCCCCAGCTCGCCTCCGGGGAAGGGCAGCGTCTTCCTCCAGCGCGGCACCCCGTCCGGCGAGAACGCCATCACCAGCGTCGGCGCCCCCGCCCTCAACGGCGCCCCCGAGTTCACCGTCGGGGAGAACGTCACGTACAGGTCCCCCGCCGTGTCCGACGCCAGGCCGAACGGGTGCGGGTGGTTACACTCGGACAGCAGCGGATCCTCCAGCAGCTGCGCCGACACCATCCCCCCCGCCGCGTCCAGCACCACCAGGTAATACAGCCGGCACAGCGTCCTCGAGTCCTGGCCCGCCGGGTACGCCTCGAAGAGCGCCGCCAGCCGGTCCGGCGCCATCACCGCCAGCCTCGCCATGAAGAGCGTCGAGGCCTGCTGGGCAATGTCCGGCCTCTCCCTCGCCAGCTCGAAGCTCCAGCGCGGCGCCGCCGTCGAGCGCTCCATCAGCGACACCTTCCCCTGCTGCGGCAGGTCCATGCACAGCAGCCGCTCGTTCCACAACATGCACCGCCGGCCCGTCACCTGCGCCTGCATCGGCGCGTCCCCCGCCGCATCCAGCACCGGCTTCGCGAAGAAGCCCGCCAGCGTCACGTCTCCCCCGGGGCCCACCAGCAAGTCGTGCAGCTTCTGCTCCGCCGCCTCCGCGTCGTACGTCCAGTCCGGCAGCAGCGGCACCGCCTGTGGCCGCACGCACTGCGAGCCCCGGCACCTGCCCTCGCCCTGGCACGGCGAGGCCGGCGCGCATACGAAGCCATCCGGCGGATTGCTCTTCACGCACGCGCCCTCCACGCACACGTCCGCCAGCTCGCACCCGCGCGCCTCGCCGCAGAAGGTGCCGTTGCGCGCGGGCCTCAGCTGGCAGCCCTGCCGCGGATCGCACCAGCCCTCCTGGCATGCCCCATCCCCCGGGCACGGCGGCGCGGGCACCGACTGGCACCCGTCCAGCGGGCTGCACACGTCCGTGGTGCACGCGTTGCCGTCGTCGCACACCCGCTCGCGGCCCTTGCACCGGCCCTGCTGGCACACCGCGTCCAGCACGCACGCGTTGCCCGGATCGCACGCCGTGCCGTCCTCCTCCACCGCTTCCACGCACTGCTCGAGCACCGGATCGAAGGTGAAGCGGTGACAGGCCACCGGCGTGGGACAGGGAGGCGCCGGCCGGCCCTCGCCCGACAGACTCAGCGTCACCGTGCGGCCCGCCTCGTCCGTGCCCACCAGCGTGGCCGAGAACTCCCCCGGCCCCTCCGGGGTGAAGCGCACCTTCACCGACGGCTCCTCCGAGGGCCCCACCCGCTCCGGCAGCCCCTCCACCGCGAAGGGCCCCTCCACCCGGCTCCACACCACCCGCGTCGCCGAGCGGCCCGCGCCCACCACCCGCACCTCGTCCTCGCGCCAGGCACCCACGTACGTGGCCGGAAAGGCCACGCCCTCGCGCGAGAAGCGCACCCGGCTGGCCGAGCCCACCAGCGGCGGCTCCTGCTCACGGCAGGCCCCCAGCAGCCCCGCCAGCAGCAGTACCGCCAGCCGCCACCTTCCGCCTGTCCTGCTTTCGCGCCTCATGCGTGGCCCCCACCCTGGCCTATAGGCCTCGCCCCTCGGACCGAGGAGGGGTGCGCCCCCGCTTCCCGCGCCCCCGCGTTCACCACCCCACCCTCGTCCACCCTGGCGTTTCTACGGCCTGCCCCGAGGGGAGCCCGTCCAAACCCCCGGAATCACGGACTCCACCCCCGGTACGCTTCTCGCACGGTCCGGAGACATGGCTTCCATCGAATCCGCCATTTCCGAGCAATTGGCGCAGGCCTTCACCGTCTTCATCCCGCTCGCGCTCCAGTCGCGGATGGACCTGCTGCCCGCGGACACCCGCCACACCCTGCTGGGCGAGCTCTTCCGGCTGGCCGTCCAGGCCTGGCACGAGCGCTGCCTTCTGCCCCGCCAGGGGCCCGTCACCCTCGAGTTCCTCCTAGCCGGCTGCGACGTGAACATCGAGCTCGACGCCCCCCGCGCCCGCCTCACCCTCGTCTCCCTGGTCCGCGCTCCGCACTGACTGCCCGGGCAGCCGCCGGGAGGGCCACGGAAGCTCCCGCCCGGGGGCGCTCGTCCACGGTCCGCAGTTGTCCCCAGGGCCCGCTGTTTCTTCACTGTATGAAGAGAGTATTAGATTGATCAGTGATGACAGCAGGGGCTGTGGGCTTGTGGAAAAGTCCGTAACCTCTCGGAGTCACTGAGGAATCCAGAATCTGCTACATGTGGGGAAGTTGGCGCTTATCCCCGGCCATCCACAGGGGGTGGATCAGCCGGGGGGTTATCCACAGCGGCGCCCGGCTCCATCCACAGGCCGTCCACAGGGCCCGTGGGCTATGGTTCGGCCCATGTCCGCACCGCCCAAAGGGGCCCCCCCATCGTCCTCGAATCACCCCCCCGTGGATGTGCACTGGGGCGAGAGCATTGGAAGGTATCAGGTGCTCGCGCAGCTGTCGGTGGGGGGCATGGCGGAGCTGTTCCTGGGCTTCACCTCGGGGCCGGGCGGGTTTCGCAAGTATGTAGCACTCAAGCGGATTCTGCCGGACGCGCAGGGCGACGACTCCTTCGAGCGGATGTTCCTGGATGAAGCGCGCATCACCGCGGCGCTCAACCACCCGAACATCGGCCAGGTGTTCGAGCTGGGCCGGGACGGCAACGGCCTCTACCTGGCGATGGAGTTCATCGCGGGGCAGAACCTCAACCAGGTGGCCACGGTGTGGCAGAGGCGCGGCAAGCCGCTGCCCCTGGGCTTCTCGCTGTCGGCGGTGCGGGACGTGTGCCTGGCGTTGCACTACGCGCACGGCTTCACCACGCCGGGCGGCAAGGCGTACCCCGTCGTCCACCGGGACGTGGCCCAGAAGAACGTGATGGTGACGTACGACGGGGTGGTGAAGCTGCTGGACTTCGGCATCGCCAAGGCGCGCGACGGGCTGGTGCGCACCCACGCGGGCATGGTGAAGGGCACCACCGGGTACATGTCCCCCGAGCAGGTGCGGGGCGAGACGCTGGATGGGCGCAGTGACTTGTTCGCCGCTGGGGTGATGCTGCACGAGATGCTCACCGGGCGGCGCCTGTTCGCCGCGGAGAGCGAGATCCAGGAGATGGAGATGATCCTGGACGCGCCCATTCCGGTGCCCTCGGCGCTGGTGCGCGAGATTCCGCAGGAAGTATCGACGGTGGTGCTCAAGGCGCTGGCGCGCAAGCGGGACGAGCGCTACGCGAACGGCCGGGACATGGCGCGGGCCATCGAAGCGGCGGCGGGCCGGCTGCTCTTCGACGCGGATCAACGCGCGGCCTTCATGCAGGAGCACTTCCAGGATCGCATGGAGGTGACGCGCCGGCTGCTGCAGAGCGCGGACGAGGTGAAGGAGCCGCAGCCCGGGGAGACGGATGGGGCGCGGCCGCGGAAGGCGGAAGCACCCCGGCCCCCGCCGCCGCAGAACGAGGAGACACGGCTGCTGGTGCCAGCGGAGGCGAAGCGGCCGGCGCAGGCACAGCCACAGCCACCGGCACAGCGGGTGCGGCGCGAGCGCGAGGCGGACCCGGGCGAGGTCTCGGCGACGGGAGTGACGACCACGGGCCGGCGGGTGATGACGCGGGAGCCGGTGTCCGGGGTGTCCTCGAAGGAGAAGCGTTCCCCGGCGGAGCCCCAGCGCGCGGGAGCGGGGCGGTTCTGGGGAATCATCGCCGTGCTGCTGGTGCTGGGCGGAGGCCTGGGCCTGGGCGCGGTGAAGCTGCTCGGGGCGATGAAGGAGCAGGAGGAGACAGGGGCGCCCATCCCCGTGCCCGTGAGCGAGCTGACGAAGATGCGGCCCATCGAGCGGCCTGGCGATGCGCCCGGACAGACTCCAGCTCCGGCGGAGGAGGCGGCCCCGAGCGAGCTGGCGAAGACGCAGCCGCCCGCGGAGGAGGCACCGGCGCCGAAGGACGACAAGGACGCTCCCGCGGCCGCCGAGCCCGTGCGTACCGTGAAGCAGGGAGCGCTGACGCTGGTCATCCTGCCGGAGACGGGGGCCGAGGTGTTCCTCAACGGGCGCCTGCTGGGGAAGACGCCGCTGTTCAAGAAGCCGGTGCCCGTGGGGACGTACCAGCTGCGGATCAAGGGCTCGGACGGCAAGCGGCGCACGCTGTCGGTGCGCATCGAGGCGGGCAAGACGGCGCAGTTCAAGCTCGCGCTCGCGGACATCCCCGAGGTCTGAGCAAGCGCCCTTCTCCCTCCGCCATCACAGGGCCGGGGTCCGGCTCGCGAGCAGCTTCTCGACCTCATCCCGGCAGCGGGTGCAGAGCGCTCGAAACCCGTCGCTGAGCTCGGCCGAAGCCACGAGCTGATTCCAATACGTCACCGCACAGCGCGCGGCGTGATGCCAGACATCGAGGTTGCTCGCGGTGGGAGGCCGTGGCTCGAAGCGGGATTCCACAACGCTGGTCCCTTGGGCGCGAAGACCATTGGGAGCATGTCGTAGACTGGAGCGAGTCTCAGCTTCACGACGTCCTGTACGAAGGAGCCACTGTCCTCCACGAAGAAGTGAAGGGTTTCCTGAATTGATTCTTGAATAGATTCTACGACATAACATACCGGAAATACTCGCCGGTTCATCATAAAGCTCCCCCTTCGTGAATAGATTCCAGGGGTCCTCAGGGCTGGCGGCTCGCCTCGGCGATGGCCTTGCGGAGCCAGACATGCGCCGCGTCGTGCTGCACGCGCTCGTGCCAGAGCTGGCTCAAGGTGAAGCCCTCGAGCTCGACGGGAGGATGCAGCAGCGCGAGCCCGAAGGCGGGGGCGAGCAGGCGCGCCATGCGCTCGGGGCCCATGAGGAGCAGGTCCGTCTGGGCCACCAGGAAGGGCGCGAGGAAGAAGTGCGGAACGGCCGCCACCACGCGGCGTGACTTGCCCAGGCGCGTGAGCACCTCGTCCACCATGCTTCCGGTGCCGCCCAGCGGCGCCACGGTGACGTGGCCGTATTCCAGATAGCGCGCGAGGGTGAAGCGGCCCTGGGTGACGGGGTGTCCCTCGCGGGCCACGCACACGAAGCGCTCGCGGATGAGCGCCTGGAGGCGGAAGGCGGCGGGGACGTCGTGGAAGATGCCGAGCGCCACGTCGAGCTCGCCCCGCTCGAGCGCCTGGAGCGTGTTCTCCGCCGGCCCCCGCATGCGCACGGAGACACCGGGAGCCACGCGGGTGAGCTCCCGCATCAGCGGGGGCAGCACCACCATGCCCGCCAGGTCCGCCGAGGACAGCCAGAAGGTGCGCGTGGAAGAGGCCGGGTCGAAATCACGCACGCCGCGCAGGGCGCCCCCCAGCCGCTCGAGGGCCTCGCGCAACGCGGGAGCGAGGGACTCGGCCAGCGGCGTGGGCACCATGCGCCCCCCGCTGGGGACCACGAGTGGATCTCCCAACCGCTGACGGAGCCGCGCCAGGGCATGACTCACCGCGGACTGGGTGACGCCCAGCCGTGCGGCGGCGGCGCGGTTGCTGCCCTCGGTGAGCACGGCATCGAGGACGACGAGCAGGTTCAGGTCACGAAGGTCGATGTGAAGGGAGCTCATGGGGAGAGTGACAGGGTTTCAGTCGATTCAATCCCTGTCCAGGCCTACTGTGCTCACGCATCGAAGGCCCGGACATGGAGTCGCGGGCCTTCTTCCAGGAGCCACCATGAACGCCATCCGTTTCGCCACCGTTGCCGCGCTGTGCCTCTCCGGGCAGGTGCTCGCCGCCGAGCCCCCGAGCCTCGTGGGACATTGGAAGTCCACGCAGTGCGAGGTGCGCCCGGGCGCGGGCGAGCAGAAGTATTACGTGAAGCGGGACTTCACCTATACGAAGACGGACTCGAAGGCGACCATCACCTTCTACGCGGACGAGACGTGCGATGAGGCCAAGAAGGTGTCCCGCGTGTTCTTCACGGGCCCCTATGTCGTCCGCTCGCAGGTCATCGACACCGAGGGCGCGACCAAGGGGGCCTCTCCGGCGCACTTCCTCTTCGCCACCCTGAAGCTCACCCCGCTCGCCGAGGGCTTCGCGCAGTACCTCAACAGCGCGGCGCCCGGCACGTGCGGCACGAAGAAGTGGGAGGTGGGCAAGGAGCAGGACGTCACCAGCACCAACGGCTGCTCGGCCGTCTTCTCCTTCAACACCTGCCCCTGGGAGCAGGACGTGGTGAAGGTGGCGGGGGACGAGCTGTACTTCGGCGCCCGGCCCGCGGGCGGCGGCTGCAACCCCGACGCGAAGCACCTGCCGTCGGAGCTGCAGGCGCCGATGAAGCGCGTGAAGTAGCGCGTACGCCGGGAGCCTTCCGCCCTCACTTCCGGGCGGCGGGATCCGCACCCGGGGGCAGGGCCTCCAGGAGCACCATGTCGGTGTCGGCGCTCGCCTGACGCATGGCCTTGGCGGGGGCGTACTCGGGCGAGTTCCACCAGGCCCGGGCCCGCTCCACGCTGGGGAACTCGAGGAGCACCAGCCGCGTCGGCTTCCATCCGCCCTCGAGCGCCTCCGTCAGTCCCCCGCGCGCCAGATAGCGGCCTCCGTAGAGGCCGATCGTCGGCGGGGCGAGCACCTTGTAGCGCTCGTAGGTCTCCGGATCCTTCACCGTGACTTCGACGACGACATAGGCGGACATGCGTCTCTCTTTCGTTCAGGAGCCCGTGCGCCGGGCGTCGGCCGCGGGGAGTGTACGCGCGGCGAGCCGCAACAACTCATCATCGGAGAGCTGCTCGGTGGCGAGCACGGAGGGGTCGGTCTTCACGCGCTGCACGTTGCCCTCGCGGACGGCGTGGAACTCGCCGGTGGCCTGATTGGGAATCTTCGCGGTGAAGTCCGTCCGGGCCTCGCTGAGCATGGGCTTCATCTTCTCCAGCGAGTTCCTCTCCTTCACCCGGCCGATGTACCAGGAGCGGATGTTGTCGCGGCACTTGTAGTCGAAGTCGCCCGGGCTCTGCGTGGCGAGCATCAGCCCCAGGCCCGCCGAGCGCGCGCGCCGGATGAGGTTCTCCATGGGCTGCTTGGTGGCGGGCTGCCGGGTGGCTGGCAGGTACATGTCGGCCTCGTCGAACATGAGCACCGCTTGCAGGGCACTGGAGGGATTGCGGCCGAGCCAGCGCGACACCTCGATGAGCAGCTGGGACACCCAGAAGAGCACCTTGTCGTTGTCACCGAGGAACTTGGTGCTGATGACGCTCAAGCGCGTCTTTCCAGGCCGGGCGTGAGCCCCGCGTCCGAGCAGCAAATCCATGTCGAGCTTCTCGCCACCGCTGCCCAGCAGCGAGGAGGAGCCGAGCCGGAGCGTCTCCAGGTCCTGCACGAGCTTCTCGAACAGCTTCATCTCGAGCCGGCCCACGGCGTTCACCAGACGCGGGTCCTTCTCGTCGATGAAGTAGACGAGCTTCTCCAGGGTGACGCCCGCGGGCGAGAGCTGGACGAGCTGATCAATGGCTTGCGTGAGGACGGTGCGGCAGGCCTTGTCGCGCCCGTTGTGCTTGTAGTCCAGCATGCCGCCGAGGGCATCGGCCGCGAGCTGGGTGGCCTGCTTGCGATCGAACTCGGGCAGCGAGCCGAGCCCGTCCGGGACGATGGGGATGGCGAGCGGGCGGCCGTGGGGGTGCCCGGGGGTGAAGAGGGCCACGTCGAGCCGCTCGCGCAGGAGGGCCCGGCGCTCGGAGCGGTGCGGATCATCGAGCGGGCGCGTCCAGACGGCGTCATTCGCATACCCGGCGAGGTCTCCCTTGCGGTCCACGAGGATGGCGGGGATGCCCTGCAGCAGGAGCTGCTCCACCAGGTTGAGCGCGAGCGTCGTCTTGCCACTGCCCGGGCCACCGAGGAACGCCGCGTGCTGCACGAGCTCGTTGGGGCGGACGAGGACGGGCTCCTTGGACAGACTGTCCAGCTCGCCGATGCGCATGGGCTCGAGCTTGCGCGCGGGCTCCTTCGGGGCTTCCACCGGACGAGGGGGCTGCTCCGGGGGTGGCGCCTCGGGTTTCGGATCCGTCCGGATCGCGGTGGCGGGTTGGGAGGTGGCGGGCTTGGCGACGACGGCGGCCGGAGCCTGGCGGGCCACGGGACGCAGCTGGTCCAGGTCGAGGATGTCGCGCAGCGCCTTGATCTGCGTGAGGGGCCGGGCCGAGCGCAGCCAGGAGGCGAAGTCGGCACGGGACTCGTGCTGCTTGCGGAACACACGCAGCGCGAGCAGGGTGCGGCAATCACTGTCTTCCAGCACCGCGCGGCGCCCGCCCTTGGCGATGAGCTTGCCGAGCTCCTCGGCGACGGCGGCCTTCGGGTTGTTGGGGAAGGCAGTGGTGCGGACGATGACGAGCGTGCGGCCCCTCGCGTCCTTCTGTGTCTCCACAATCTGCCGCGCGAGTGCTCCGCCCTGAGGCTTCTTGTTGCACAGCGCTACGTGGAGCTTCCCATCCCCGGGAACGATGTCCACCTGGATGGCCTCGCCCAGCGTCCGGGCCTCGAAGCGGTGGCCGCTGTCCACCTCGTCCGTGCTCACCCCCAGTGCCCAGGAGAGGAGCACGGCCAGCTCGGAGTCATCATCCGGTGGCGAGCCCTTGTACGCGGCGCGGAAGTCGTTCCAGAGCGGATCCAACTCCGAGACCTGCGTGGACCCCGAGTGGCCCTCCTTGCCACCCGTGCCCGTCGGGAGCTCCACGAGCGGGAAGTGCTCGGGCAGTCCGTCCTCGCGGATGGCGAGCTCCCGGTAGCGGCGGCACTCGTTGAGCACGTCGCGGGCGCGCATGCCGGCCAGGGCCTCGAAGCCCTCGTGCGGGAAGGGGTACGTGGGCTCCGCGGCCTCGAAGGGCGCGTCCTCCTGCTCGTAGAGGTACTCCAGGCGCTTCTCGGCGATGAGCCGCGCTTCCTCGGCCGTGCGCAGGCTGTGCAGGCTGAGGGGCGCGGGATCCAACGTGATGCGATCCAACATGGGCCGCGTGAGCTGCGAGTGCATCGCCTCCCAGAAGTCCTTCAGGCAGCTGATGACCACCAGCGACGAGGGCACGCGATCGGCCAGGTCACACACCGTCTGCATGGCCCGCCGGAAGGGATTGCCGGCGTCGTGCGGATCGTAGATGTCCTCGAGCTGATCCACGCACAGCACCAGCGAGTGCTCCAGCGCGCGCATCAGCCGCCCGAGCTGCTCCACCATCTGCTTGGGATGCTCATCGTGGACGCGGGGCACCATTCCCCCGAGCACCTTGCGATCCGGCTCGGCCAGGTCCTCGCAGCGCAGGTACTTGAGGACGCGGCTCTTGATGCGCGGCTCGTTGCGCTGCAGGTAGAGCAGCGCGCGCAGGAGGTCCAACTCCAGGTCCGCGAAGGCCTCCTGGGCGATGAGCTCATCGGCCGCGTCACCGATGATTTGATGGACGTCGTCCGCGTCCGTGTCGGGCAGCGTGAGGCCGGCGGCCCACTTGCCGCACCGCGAGAAGAGCGCGCTGGAGAGCTTCGTCAGACCGGAGCCCGGATGCGAGGGCTCGCAGTAGGGCTGGTCGAGCGAGTCGATGAGGTTGGAGAGGACGTAGCGCCCATAGTTGGACGTGGACGTCGTCATCTGCATGTAGCCCACGAACCCGAGCGAGCGCTCGTGGACGCGGGAGCGGAAGGCCCGGACGAGGTGCGTCTTGCCGCAGCCGGACTCGCCGAGCAGCAGCAGGATGCGCCCCGAGTCCAGTCCCGGCGGGGTGGTGGCCCGGGTGAGCAGGCGCTCGAAGGCGGTGCGCGCCTCCTGGTGCACCCGCTCCACGTCGAAGGGATCCGGCCGCCAGATTTCGTGGCGGTGCTGGATGGAGTGGAAGACCTCGGTACGGTCCGAGAGGAAGGCTGCGAGACGAGGATCGTGCTGGCTCATCGGGAATCCCTGGCAACCGCGCGGAGGAAGGCGACTACAGGGCGATGAAGTGGAAGGTGGCGCCGAGGTAACGCGTCTCCGAATCGGAGACATCCGCCGGGTCCATGGCCTCCACCAGATCCGCCCGGCTCAGCGAGAGCAGCCGCGCACGGTTGGCCTCGACGAGCCGGCTCTTGAAGGTCTGCTCGTCCACGCCCTGGAGCTGAGCGCGCAGCAGGCGCCAGACGTGGGAGATGAAGATCTTGTCCTCGCCGAAGCGCCCGCTCGCCGAGGCCCTCGCCGCCTGCCGCACCCGCTCGGCGAAGCCCTGGAGCTGCTCACGCGGGGCCGGAGCCGCCAGGTCGAAGTAACCCGGCGAGGGCGCACCGGCCAGCTCGTTGCGCGCGGACGGCGCCGGAGAGACGGCGGGCCGCACGGGCTCGGGGGGAGTGACGGGCTCGGAGGTGGGGACGAGCCAGGAGCGCAGGGCCGCCAGACGGAGGCTCTCCGCATCCGAGCGCTTCGCACCCACGCTCCTCGCCGCGAGCTGACGCATGGCCTGGGTGGGCTCGGTCTCGCGCGAGGCCTGAAGCGCGCGGGCGAGCAGCACCGCCTGCACGGCGGCCAGGGTGAAGGGCTTGTCCGTCTCGACGCCGAGCTGCTTCCAGCACAGCGCGTCGCGCACCTGGGTGAGGCTGCGCGAGCCGGGCGACTCGGAGCCGAGCTGCTTCTGCACCAGCACCGCGCGCATGCCATCCGCGGTGCCGAGCCGTGCCAGGTTGCCGGTGGAGGGCGGCAGCTCCAGCACGCGTGCCAGCAGGTGCGTGGCCTTGAGCTTCTTCCAGCGGGTGCCCTCGGGCAGGCGCTTCACGCCGAGCCACGCGTGGGCATGCGTCCGCCCCTGGGCGGTGAGCTCGAGCCCATTGCGTGCCGTGCGCCGCGCGAGCCCGCCCGCCTCGAGCGCCGTGAGCGTCTCGTCGAGCCGGGTGCTCCAATCACTGGCGGTCCAACGGTGCTCGGCGAAGGGCTTGAGGGCGCGGGACAGCTCGCTGCGCGCGCCCTTGCCTTCCTCGCGCGTCAGCAGCCACGCGAGCGCCAGCTCACCGAGACGACAAACCTCGTGCCCCTCCATGTACGGCCTCCCCCCGCGAGCCCGTCTGGGAGAGGGCCTCGCGTCGTTGCAGGATGACTTCCGAGATAGTGTCGAGGATTTCCTCGAGCCGCGCCACCACGTCCCGGCTCAGGAAGCGCAGCACGATGTAGCCGTGGCGCTGCAGGGCGAGGTCCTTGCGCCGGTCCCGCCGGTAGGCCTCGTCGTCCTGGAAGTGGTAGTAGCCGTCGAGCTCCACTGCGAGTGAGAGCCGCCGGGCGAGCAGGTCCACCTCGACCTCGCGGCCCGCGAGGCGGAACCCCGGGGAGGCGTTGAGCTCGAAGAGCCCCTGCGTGGCGGGGTGCGAGTCGAGGATGGCGTAGAGGAAACGCTCCTCCGTGCTGCGCGCCCGGTCCTCGGGCGCGTCCTCGCGGGTGCCGCGCTGGTGCTCGCGGACCACCTCGCCGAAGAGCGTGAGCACCTCGTCCGGCGCGCCCTCGGCCGCGAGCCGGGCCAGCGGGCCGGAGAGCTCCTCGGAGGGTTGGACGCCGAGTGCCTCCAGTTTGCGCCCCAGGGCCTCGGGAGAGGGCGCGGCGAGCTCGATGAGGCCCTCGCGCACCATGGCGAGCGCCTGGGATTGGCCGCCGTGCAGGTACGCGTCGAGCGAGGGCGGCTCCGCGGTCAGTGCGATGACGAGGGTGGGGCTGGAGGCGCACAGCTTCGCGGCGATCCGGGCCGAGCGGGTCATGTCCTCCGCGCTGGAACCGGTGAGCAGCAGCGCGGGTGCGGCCTCGGGCGGGACGAGTGCCTGGAGGGCCGCGAGCACCCGGAGGGGCTCGTGCTCACAGGCCTCGAGCAGCGCGTCGAAGGGAGCGCTCGGCTTGTGGGTAACTCGTGGTTGGAGCAGATCCCGGCACGCGCTGGAGGCATCTCCATCGGGAGCGGAGGGAAACAGCTCCTGGAGGAGGACGTCGCGCTCGTGGACTGTCTTTCCCTTCAACCGCGCGGGCAGCTCGTGCGGTGCGAGGCCCGCGGCCCGTCCGAGGAATTCCGCCGCATCCGCCTCGAGGTCCCTGACGCGAGCGAGCGCCTCGACCCAGGAGCGGACGGCCTCGGCCTCGGTCGAGACGGGCACGTTGGAGGAGGGACGGTGGAGCGAGGCGAGCCAGCGATGCCAGAGGGAGGCGGCGGTGCGAGGAGGGCCGGCGAGCACGGTGAGCGTGGGGATGCCCTGCTCACGCCGGCGCTGATGCCGCTCCAGCTCGTGGAGGGCGAAGGCATCGCTCCGGGTGTCTGGCCTGGCGAGGGGCACGCACCCCGAGCGTCCTTGAAGTGGAGGCGCGGTATCAAGGGCCCCTCCCGGGAGGCGGTGTCCGGCAGTGGGCACCGCTGTGGATGGCGCACCGCTCCATCCCGGGCCCCTGGGGCAACATTCCGTTGGGGGGCCTCATGTCTCGACGCGCGATGCTCATGGCCTTGATGGGGTTGCTGGTCCTGGGGACTGCTTGTCCTGATGTCTACGGGATAGGCGGCAAGTTCGATCGGGCCATGGAGAAGGACATCAAGGAGATGCACGAGGAGCGAAAGCGCGAGCTGAAGGACCCGGATGTGGACGACGACGAGGAGTGGCACTGTCCGGAGGGCAAGGTGGAGGTCCGCGACTGCACCTCATTGCCTTGCAAGGTGGAATGCCAGTGAGGTGGAGCACGATCATCGGTGGCATCATCGGGCTCGTACTGCCCGTGCCGCTGATGCTGCTCATTGGCTCGATGCGCCAGGAGCAACCTTCCCTTCTTCCACTGGCTGAGCAGAGAGCGCTCCAGACCTTTGGGCGGGATTGCTGGAAGCGTGAGGACTGTGAGCCACCCCTGGCTTGCTTGTACTTCGCTGGTGAGCGCAAAGGCTTTTGTGGGGGCAGCACGTGTCAGGCGGACTTCCAGTGCGGTGAGGACTGGATGTGCCAGACGGTTCATTCGCTCGGGGATGGGGCGCTCATACGGACCTGTGTCCCTCCGGGGTTGAGAAGAGAAGGCGAAGCCTGTGTGCGGACCCTGGGAAGGGATGAAGAGACCTGCGCCTCGGGGCTGCGCTGCAACGAGGGCTGGTGTGGCCGTTCCTGCCAGGCGGATGAGCCCACGAGTTGTCCACGGGGCTTCTTCTGCCGCGAGGGGTTGAATGGCCCCTCGTGCCTTCCCACCTGTGAGGCCACGAGTTGTCCCGAAGGCCAACGGTGCATCGCCATGGGCGAGGGCATCTCGGTCTGCGCGGTGGTACGCGGGGAGAATTGCCAGCAGGTGCCCTGTTCCGCTGGCGGCCTCTGTTCCGTCTGGCCTCCGCGTTACAAGGACTCGGGCCTGGAGCTGAAGATGGCCTGCAGCCACCTCCCCTGTGGCGACGGCCAGCCCGCGTGCCCCCGAGGCACTTCCTGCGTTCAGGGCTCCTGCCAGCGCGACTGAGAGCCCGGTGGGCCGGACGCCGGACCGGCTGTGTGCCCACCGCGTCACCCGGAGTCCCTCCCCCACCCCGCGTGTTTTTTCTGTCGCGCGGCCGCCTCGCCGCGTCTACTCACCGGGTATCATTCCCCGCACCCCGCAGGAGGCTCTCGCACCCATGGCCGCGCTCACCATCGGCTTCCTCATGGATCCCCTCGAGACAGTCCGGGTGGACCATGACTCCACCTTCGCCCTCATGCTCGAGGCCCAGCGCCGCGGCCACCAGGTGCGCTACTTCGAGCAGCCCTGGCTGCGCTTCAGCGGCTCCGCCTCCGAGGCCCGCATGCGCACCGTCACCGTGCGCCGCGAGCCCGGCCGTCACTTCGATCTCCTCGACGAGCAGGTCCGCCCCCTCTCCAGCCTCGACGTGCTCTTCCTGCGCAAGGATCCGCCCGTCGACGCCGACTTCATCCAGGCCACGCAGCTCGTCGAGCTGTGCAACGGCCGCGCGCCCGTCTTCCTCAACAACCCCACCGGCATCCGCGACGCCAACGAGAAGCTCTTCGGCCTGCGCTTCCCCGACCTCATGCCCGAGACGCTCATCGCCCGGGACATGGCCGCCATCGCCCAGTTCGTCGCCCGCCACCCCGAGGGCACCATCCTCAAGCCCGTCGAGGGCTTCGGCGGCCAGGGCATCGTCTTCCTCCAGCCCGGTGACCGGAACACCCGCTCGCTGCTCGAGGTCCTCACGCTCGGTGGGCGCAAGGCCATCGTCGTCCAGGCCTACCTCCCCGAGAGCCGCCAGGGCGACAAGCGCATCATCCTCGTGGACGGCGAGCCCTGTGGCGGCGTGCTCCGCGTCCCCGCCCATGATGACCACCGCGGCAACATGGCGGCCGGTGGCACTCCGGTGAAGACGCAGCTCACCCCGCGCGAGCTCGAAATCTGCGCCCGCCTCAAGCCCGCGCTCCAGGAGCGGGGCCTGTACCTCGTGGGCATCGACGTCATCGGTGACTGGCTCACCGAGGTGAACGTCACCAGCCCCACGGGCCTCGCGGAGATCGACAAGCTGGACAACACCAACGTCGAGGCCAAGGTCATCGACGTGGCCGAGCGGCTCGCGGGCGCGCGGCGCTGACGCGCGGGCGCATGAGCGTGAGCAGGACTCAGGCGGCGCTCGTCGAGCCCGAGGCGAGCCGGGGCACGAACACCTCCACCGGCTGGGCCTTGCCCTTCACCAGCACCGCGCCGATGGGCGTGCACGTGAGGGCCTCGCCCGCCTGGGCGCGCGTGGCCTCGGTGATGAGCAGCTCCACCCCGTGCGCCTTCGTCAGCCCCTCTACTCGCGAGGCCAGGTTCACCGCGTCGCCGATGATGGTGAACTCCTTGCGCTCCTCGGTGCCCACGTCTCCCATCACCACCCGGCCGGTGTGCAGCCCCACGCCGATGCGCAGTGGCACCTGGCCTCGCGCCGTGCGCACGCGGTTGAGGGACTCGAGCGCCTCGAGCATCGCCAGCGCGCACCGCACGCCCGCCTCCGCGTGGCGCGGCTGCGGCAGCGGCGCTCCGAAGTAGGCCAGCAGCCCGTCGCCGATGAACTTGTCCAGCGTGCCCCCGTGCGCGAACACCACCCGCGTCATCGCCGCGAGGTACTCGTTGAGCTGCTCCACCACCTCGGGCCCGGTGAGCTGCTCGGAGAGCGTGGTGAAGCCCCGCACGTCCGCGAAGAGGATGGTGACCTCACGCTCCTCTCCGCGCGCCTCGCCCTCGCCCAGACGCATGATGTGCTCGGCGACGGCGGGCGCGAAGTAGCGAGACAGCCGCGTCTGGGACGCCTGCTCGCGCAGGACGACGCGGATGAGCCGGTGGATGCGCACGGTGGCCAGCACCGCTCCCGCCGCTCCGAGCAGCGGCAGGAAGAGGAACGCCATCGAGATGAGCGCGTCCGTGTGGAGCAGCCGCAGGAAGAGCGTCTGCACCACCAGCGCCATGACCGAGCCCACGAGCACCACGCGCACCTGCAGCGTGAGCAGCGAGCAGAGGATGATCAACAGGAAGAAGGCGACATTGAAGGCCGCCACCCCGATGGGCGTGGGCGAATACTCCGCGCGCACCCATTGGAGGTACGCGATGAAGGGGAGATCCAGGAGCGCGGGCGCGTAGGCCATCAGCCGCACTGGCACCCGTTGGACGCGGTAGAGCAGTGCGAGCACCGCGGCGAAGGCGGCCCAGGCGAGCAGGGGGGTGACCGAGTCCCTCCAGGCCGGATCGCCCTCGCGAGTGCCTTGGAGTGCCAGGAGCAGCCAGACGCCGACGCCCACCAGGCGCAGGATGTTGAGCCCGCGGACCACGGGACGCTGCTCGGCCTGGAGGGCGCGCTCGTAGGCTTGCGCGAGCCCCGGTTCACTCCGCTGCTGGATGCTCAAGACAGCCACGACTCATAGCAGGCGCGAGGGGCTCGTGGGGAGCCCACCCCCTGGTGGCTTCGGGCTCAGCCGCCGTGGCCCATGACGGACAGGGTGACGGTGCAGCCCTTGCCGGACGTGGTGTCCATCGTGGTGAGCGTGGCGGAGAGGATCCGGCGGCCCTCGCGCAGGAACACCGAGCCCGAGGCGCTCACGTCCAGCGTCACCGTCCGCTCGTCCGAGGGGCTCATCGCCCTCACGGTGCGCGTGTCGATCCGGAACGAGCCGAGCTGCTCGATGTCTCCCACCGGGTCGGGGAGATAGACCTCGCCCGTGAGCGGTACGGAGAGCTGCGTGGACGGATCGATGACCTCCATCACCACCCTGCGCCCGTTGTCGCTCTGGAGGATTTGCACCGTGGGCGCGAGCAGATAGGGGCTGAAGTCACACTGCCCCACGGACGTGGCGTCCTCGAGGGCATACGCCCCGGAGAGGTCCGGGCAGGTGTTGGTACACGGCACCGGGTCGGTGCCACAGCCGCTGGAGGCCAGGGCGAGGAGGACGACGGGAAGGGAAAGGTGCCGGCTCATGGGGCAGGCAAGCTGTGCATCCCCCGGTGTGCGTCCAGCCCGGGAAGTGGCCTGGGATACAGCCGCCCCACGGGTGTGGACCGCCGGATAGAGTGAGGGCCCGCTGCCCGACAGTCCCGGCGCCCTACCGGAGCCTTCCTTGAGCGAAAAGAGCGACGAGACGCTCGACTCCATCGGCACGGCGAACGTGCGCGTGCTGCAGCGCCGCGGCGGCTACCGCTTCACGCTCGACGCGGTGCTGCTCGCCGCCTTCGCCGCCACCGAGGGACGGGACGCGGGAGGCCCGCTGCTGGAGCTCGGCGCGGGCAGTGGCGTGGTGTCCTTCCTGCTCGCGTGCCAGTTCGGCCTGGGGTCGGTGGACGCGCTGGAGTTGCAGCCCGAGGTGCACGCGCGGCTGGTGCGCGCCGTGTCACTCAATGCCTGCGAGGGACGGGTGCGGCCGGTGCTCGGGGATTTGCGCGAGGCACGCTCGCTCTTCGCGCCCGGGGCCTACGCGCACGTGGTGTCCAACCCGCCCTTCCGCCCGGTGCACGCGGGCGTGCGCAGCCCGGACGCCGAGCGCGCCATGTCCAAGCAGGAGCTGGCGTGCGATGCGCCCTCGGTGGTGGCGGCCGCCCGGCACGCGCTGTCCCCGGGGGGACGGGTGAGCCTCGTCTACCCGGCGGCGCGGGTGGCGGAGGTGCTCGGGCTGCTGGTGGAGGCGAAGCTGTACCCGGTGGCGCTGCGCTTCGTGCACGCGCGGGTGGAGGCTCCGGCGACGCGCTTCCTCGTGCACGCGGTGCGGGACAGACAGCGGGGGCTCGCGGTGCGCCCGCCGCTCATCGCCCACGGCGAGGGCCCCGGAGGGTACTCGCCCGAGGTGGCCGCCCTCATGGAGCCACCCCGGGCCGAGCGCCCGCCCTCCCCTCTCATCGAGCCGGAGGGCGGGGACTGAGAGGGATTACGGCACTACGGGGTACAGGTACTTGAGAATGTCGCCGAAGCGCGCGGCCCAGGCCTTCTCGTTGTGCTTGGCACCGTCGACCACGGTGTACTTGAGGTCGCTGTCGAGCACCCAGCCCTTGTTCACCAGCGCGTCGCGCAGCGCGTCGGCATCCGCCACCGTTTCAGTGTTCTCGGTGCTGGAGCCGGACTCGGCGGTGCCGATGTCCTCCCAGATGCGCAGCGCCGGCTTCTCCGTCAGCGCGTTCACCTTCGAGAGGATGTCCTTGTTCGCCCACCACACCGAGGGCGAGACGACGCCCAGCCGGCTGAAGGTTCCCGGGTACTTCATGCCCAGGTACATGGACACCAGGCCGCCCAGCGACGAGCCCGCGAGGCCCGTGTACTGCGCCTCGGGCTTCGTGCGGTACGTGCTGTCGATGAGAGGCTTCAGCTCCTCGACGAGGAACTTGCCGTAGTCATCCGCCCGGCCGCCGCCGTACGTCGCGTCCGATACTTGCGTGTACTCGGGGATGCGGTCCGCGGTGTTGTAGACGCCCACGATGATGACGGGCTCCACCTGGCCGGACTCGACGAGCTGCTGCGCCGTCTCGTCCACGCCCCACTCGCCCGCGAAGGCCGTGGTGGCGTCCATCAGGTTCTGCCCGTCGTGCATGTACAGCACCGGGTAGTGACGCGAGGGGTTCGCCTCGTAGTCCGGCGGCAGCCAGACGATGACGTCACGCTTCTTGAGCGTGGTGTCCTTGGGCGTCACATCGCGCAGGTACTTGATGTTGCCCGTGAGTACCGGCGTGGCGGGCACTCCGTCGAGGTCCGCCCACTTGGCCACCGTGAGGAAGAGGCGCGCGAAGCCGCTGCCCGTCGAGTAGGTGCGGTTGTCGATCTCCTCGCCCGCCGGGCCCTTCTCCACGGTGTCCCACGAGCCGCGCGTGAACTTGTACTCGAGCGACGTTCCCGGCGTGAAGGACAGCGTGATGGCGAAGCGGTTGTTCACCGCCTTGTACATCCTCACCAGGCCCGGGTCCCAGGGGCCCACCTGGTCCTGGTTGCCGACGATGTAGAGGCTGTCGGCCGCGGGCGTGTTGCTCGGGTAGGCGACGACGAAGGCGATCCGCGGCTCGGTGTCACCGCTCTCCGGGCCCCAGCGCTCCACCGTGAGGTTCACCATCTCGTCGGCGTTCACCTTGAACGAGCGCGGAGGCACCACCGCGCCCGCCGTGTCGAGCGCCACCTGCGCGCTCGGCGCGGTCATCTGGACGTTGTAGGAGAAATCCAGGCCGCGGCGCAGGGCCACCGTGGCCTGGAAGGTGGTGCCTCCCTGGTAGGTGAGCGCGAGGCCCGCGCCCAGCACCTCGTTGTTGCTCTTGAGGACGAGGTGGGCGTCAGCCGGGGTCTCCGGCGGCACGGTCACCTTGAAGGTGAGCTGCGAGGGAACGTCGCCCCAGCGGCCGACGGCGAGCTCGAGGCGCTCCAGGCCGCTCTTCGTCGTATGGGTACGGGTGAGGTCCTCACCATGGCTTCCCGCCTCCACGGTGTCCGCCGTGCCGCGCGTCACCCGGTACTCGAGCGACGTGTTGGGCGCGAACGAGAGCACGGCGACGTAGCGGTCGTTCACCGCCTTGTAGAGCTTCACGCCATCCGGCTTGCCGCCGCCCAGCTCGGGCGCGTTGCCGGACAGCCAGAGGCCGTTGTCCAGGGGCGTGCTCGCCTCGGGCACCTGGACGAGGAAGGCGAGCCGCGGCTGGGTGTCGCCGCTCTCCGGGCCCCAGCGCTCCACGCTGAAGCTCACGTTCTCCTCGGTCTCGTGCACGGTGACGGTGCGCTCGGGCACCGCCGCGCCCGCCGCGTCGAGCGCCACCTGCGCACCCGGCGTGGTCATCACGATGCGGTAGGTGAGCGCCTTGTCCGTGGGCAGCTTCGCCTTCACCGAGAAGGTGGTGCCGCCCTGGAAGATGAGCTCCAGGCCCTGGCCGGAGGAGCCGTTGAACGACGGATCCGCGCCCTCGAGCAGCAGGGTGGCGTTGACGGGCGTCTCGGGCGGCACCGTCACGTCGAACCGCACGTCGGAGTAGCGCTGCTCGGCCGGAGGCGTCGTGGGGGGAGGTTTGGGATCGCAGCCGGCGAGGGCCGTCAGCGCGAGCAGCAGGAGGAACGGGAGACGAGAGGGTTGTCGTTGCGTCATGTGTGTGGCGTTTGCCGGGGTGGGGGGAAATTCAGAAGAAGATGCCGACGACGATGCTGATGCCTTCGCCGATGAGGTCGAGGGCGGCCGACACGGCGCTCGTGTCACGCCGCATCCCGGCGGAGCCGGAGGACAGCTCGACGGGAGGAATGGCATCCGAGCGGTGCTCGGACTTCAGCTCATTCGGGCGCTGCGAGGATTTCGGGTGGAAGCTCCCCTGCTTCAGGTTGTCCATGAGGAGCCGGGCGGCCACCTCGGGCGCCACGTCGCGGCGCGAGCCCGTGGCCCGCTGTGCGTCGCTCACCGTGGTGCGCACGCAGTCCGGGTCGAGCAGGGAGAGCGGGGCCTCGCAGCGCACGCAGGCCGTCAGGTTCGCCAGCCGCACGGGCTCGCCGCAGTCCGAGCACAGCAGGGTGTCCACGTGCTTGCGCAGCTCGGTGAGCTCGCGGGGCGTGAGGCTCCGGGCGATGCCCTTCTCGCGCAGGAAGTGGAAGAAGGTGATGAAGTGCCCGTGTCCCTTCGGGCAGCGCGAATAATGAAAGCGATTGTTGTGCGCCAGATCATGCGCCAGCTCGAGCTTCGCGTCGCAGCGCGGACAGGACATGCCCCGTCTGTCCTGGGGACGGCGCGCGGTGCGCTGCGCGTGCATCTCGCGGAAGAGAGACAGCGTGCCCGCCGCGGAGAGCTGCCGGCTCTCGTTCGAGTCGAACCACAGGCCCCGGCAGCCGTGGCACACGTCCACCTCGACAGGCGCGCCCGTGCGTCCCTCGAAGGACTGCATGGCCATGGGCTCCTTGCACTCGGGGCACTTCATCGCACCTCCAGGGCGCGGCGCAGGACGTGGAAGACGCTCTGCTTGTTGCCGAACTCGGCGATGACCTGCTTCACGGGCTCGAAGCCCCGGCGCGCCCAGAAGCGCTGGCCCGCCTCGTTGTGCTCCGAGACGGCCAGGCGCAGGTGCGCGGCGCCGTGCCGCACCAGCCACTCCGTCAGCGTGTCCATGAGCGCGGCGCCCAACCCCTGGTTGCGATGCGCCGGCTCGAGCACCAGCAGGCCCAGGTACCACTCGCGCGGCTCGGGGTAGTCGCGGATGACGTCGATGGCGCCGACCAGCCGTTGGGTGCCGTCGAAGACGCCCATGCCGAACTTGTCCACGAGCGTCTTGCGCGGAGGCAGATCCGAGAGCAGCTCGCGAATCATCTGCCCGGGGTCCGGCGGCGAGCCGTAGTGGAGCTCGAGGTGCTCCAGGCAGCGCTCCCCGAGCTTGCGGATGATCGGCGCGTCCTCCTCGGAGACCCGCCGCACCCGGTACTCCCCGACCTCGAACAGGATCTCTCCTCTGGGAGCTGTCGTGCGCCACATGTCGGGGTGCAACCCTAGCAGGTGGCGCGAGCCTCAGCCCACCCGCGCCCGGGGCCGGCGCACCTTCGTGGCACCGAGCGCCTTGGCATGGCGCGTCAGGGCCTCGTCGAGCGCCGCGTCGTCCAGCTTCACGCCCTTCTCCCTCCACAACTTCTCCACTCGCAGTACGCCGTCCTGCACTCGTGCTTCCAGCCGGCCCACGAGCTGTCCCCGGTGCAGCAGCGGGCACACGTACCAGCCCCAGCGGCGCTGCGCCTCGGGCTTGTACACCTCCCACACGTACTCGAAGCCGAAGAGCTGCTGCACGAGCGCTCGGTCCCAGAGCAGGGGCTCCAACGGGCCGAGTATCCGCATGCGCTCGTCGGGCGCCGTCACGGGACGCGAGCGGAAGCCGGCGGGAGCGAGGTAGCGCCGGGGCGAGCCGGGCAGGGCCACCTCCTCGAGCAGGCCCTCGCGCACCAGGGCGTCGGGCAGCGGCGAGGTGCGCACCGGGGAGAGGGTGGACCAGTGGGGACCGCTCGCGCGGGAGAGCAGGCCCGTGGCCTGGACGCGCTCGGTGAGGGCCCAGCGCGCGAAGGCCTCGTCGCCGGAGTAGCCCACGGAGGCGCGAGCCACCTCGGGGAGGGCCCGGTGCGGCACGTCATAGCGTTTGCCTCCGGGGCCGCGGCCGCACACGACGATTTCACAGCGCGTCCACAGCACCTCGAGCGCCATGGAGGTGGCCTTCCCCGTGCCCTTCCATCCGTTCCATTCGAGCGGATTCACGGCGCCGTGGTCGGTGAGCTCCGAGGCGGTGAGGGGGCCACGGGCCTGGAGCTCCTCGAGGACGGCGCCGAGCACGTTTTGCGGCAGGCGCTCGAGGCGCGTGGCGAGGCGCCACCACGGGGTTTCGAGGGAGCGCTCGCGGTAGTGGGGGAAGGCGCTGGCGGGGAGGAGGCAGCGCTCCTTGGCCCAGTGCTCGAAGGCATGGCCCGGGTAGAGGTGGCGGTAGACGTCGCCCTTGGAGAGGCCGTCCACGCGCGCGAGCGCCACGAGGTCCGCGTTGGTGCCGATGACGTCGAGCGGATCGAGTTGGATGTGACGCAGGTCGCGCAGCAGCGCGCGTACGCCCTCGGCGCCGGAGGGCCACGAGGGCGTGGCGAGCCCGAGGTGGCTGACGAGCCAGGCCCGCGCCTCATCGAGGGGCAGCGTCACGGCGGGAGGAAGAGTCTTCTTCGGCATGGGGGAAGCGGGAGTCTACCTGCCGAGCCGGGCCAACTCGCACGCCTCGGAGATTTGTTTGCAGTGGCGTCGCCATTTTGGCGTATCTAGCGTCGCTCGAATGAAACGAGCGAATCGCCACCTCGTCCTGGGAACGATGACCCTACTGGGGGCACTCGCGTCCGGTTGCGCATCGGGGACGGCAACTCTGGGTCCGACCGGCGAAGCGAGCATCCGTGAATCCCTGGCGATGGCCAGAGGCGGCGAGCCTCACCTGAAGGCGGTGGCGCCGTGACGATTTTCGACCGTATCCTCGAGGCGCAGGAACTGCTCGGGCAGACTCGCGAGGACTCTCGATCCCCCGAGGAGAAGGAACTCTTCCACCTCGCCATCGATGCGCTCTGGTTCATCTGGACGAATGGCCAGGCAGATGAGTTCGCGGACTATCGGAAAGACGTCCAGGCCGAGGCCCCGGCCCGAGTCGTGGCCACGTTCAAGACGCGCGACGAAGCAGATGCCTGGTTGAACGCGAACCCCCAGCCACCTGATCTGGCTTATGTGCTGATCGCGGATGAATACCACATCGTCATGTATTCTCGTGAGCGCGGAATCCGAGCACTCGCCCCACATCCGACGCTCGAGTTCCACATCGAGGAGATGACGAGAGACGGCCTCCCTCCGGCGGTGGCTACGTTCAACAGCCGTGAGGAGGCAGAAACATGGTTCAACGGGCAATCAGAGCCGCCCGCGCAGACAGTCATCCAGATTGGGGGCGAGCGCTACCTGGCGGCGTACTACCGGAACATCCATCACCGTGCCCTCTTCCCCTTCTCCATCGTCGAGCGTCGAAGGAAGGGGAAGAAGGACGGCCCGGGGAAGTAGAAGCAGCGGAGGAAGTGGCGTCTGGGGAGCGGACTACTTGTCGAGCTGCGCGAACTCGCACGCCTCGGAGATCTGCTTCGACTGAGGGAATAGTGCGCGGGCGCTCTGCGCGGTACGCGCGGCCTCGTCCATCTTATCCTGTTCGCCGAGCGACTCGATGAGGCCCGCCCAGGACTCCTCCAGCGATTCCAGCGCCTTCGCCGAGGCTTCCCGGTACAGGGCTTCCGCGGCCTGGGGAGAAGCACGCACGACGCTCATGAAGCGAGCCAGCCCGATAAGGGCCGCGGGTTCCCGGCCCGAGGACTCCACCGCAGCGTGGAGCATCCGCTCGATCTCGCCGAAGTAGGCCTCCGGTGGGCCGGAGTCGTCTTTATTCCAGAGCTCGGCTCTGCTCGAAATCAGTAGTGCGGGGACGAAGGCTGGGCAATGCGTTCGGAGGCTCTCGAGGAGTTGTAATTGCCGGGGACTTCCCAGCTCCAGACTCCTGGCTTCAGAGAGCAACTGCTGCAGCTCACGCGGGCTCGGGTGCATGATCTCCTCAGATTTTCTGAAGAAGTCGCGAACTGTCCTTGGCGACGTCTTTCAAGAGCTTCAATGCGGTGCCTCTGCTTCCGCGAACTGACCTTCGGCGATGAGATGGTTGATCCGCGCTTCCGCGGAGCTACGCCCAAAGCCTGCTCCGCCACCTACGTCATGAGAATGCGCGCAGGAAGTCAGCACGCTCCCCAGGAGGAGCAGCATGAGGAAAGCCGCCCTGTGTGGAATCAGGTCCATGCGGCGGAAGATATCAGACCGTGTTCGCGCTCGGCCCTTTGGCCTGGCGCAGCGAGTCCACGATGAATGTCTTCAGCGCTCGCGCGGCCGCCGTGAGGTACTCCTCGCCCCGGTGCACCAGGGCCACCTGCCGTCTCGGACCGCCCTTCTTCACCTCCACCACGTCGAAGCCTCGCGCGGCATGGTCTCTCGCCATCAGCTCCGGCAGCAGCGCCACCCCCAGTCCCCGCTCCACCATCCGCCTCATCCCCTCCGCGTTGTCCATCTCCACCGCCACCCGCGGCTTCACGCCCCTCGCCTCGCACGCCGCCTCCAGCGCGTACGTGCCCGCCATCCCCGGTATCACCACCAGCGGCTCCTCCACCGCCTCCGTCAGCTCCACCGGCCGCTTCAGCTTCGCCAGCCGGTGCCCCCGTGGCACCGCCAGCACCAGCGCCTCCTCCCATAGTTTCTGCGCCACCAGGTCCAACCGCTTCAGCGGCAGGCTCACGATGCACAGGTCCAACTCGCCGCTCGTCACCCGGGCTTCCAGCACGTCGTGCGTTCCCTCGCTCAGCCGGGGCAGCACCTCCGGGTAGCGGCCCTTGAAGGCCCGCACCAACTGCGGCAGCAGGTACGTCCCCACCGAGTGCAGTGTCCCCAGCGACACCGTTCCCCTCGGCGTCGTCGTCAGCGCGCCGAGCTCCGCCGTTCCCACCGTCAGCGCGTCCAGTGCGCGCCTCGCGTGCGGCAGGAAGCGCTCTCCCGCGTCCGTCATCACCACCCCGCCTGGAGCCCGGACGAGCAGCTTCACGCCCAGCTCCGCCTCCAGCGCCTGCAGCTGGCGCGACAGCCCCGGCTGCGACACCCCCAACTGCTTCGCCGCCACCGTGAGCCGGCCCTCTCGCGCCACCTGCACGAAGGCCTTGAGCTGTTCCGTATTCATGCGTCCTCCGCATGCACTCTATGCGTGAGATGCGGTTTCCGCATGTCTCCCCGTGGGCTATTCATGGGGACATGGATGCGAGTGTTTCCGAGCTTCAGCCCGCCGCCCGTCCCGGCCTGGCGCGGCGCATGGCCACCACCGCGGTGCTGCTCGGCCTGGTGGTCTCCGCCTTCGAGACCACCGTGGTCACCAGCGCCATGCCCACCCTCACCCGGGAGCTCGGCGGCCAGCACCTCTACTCGTGGGTGTTCTCCGCGTACCTCTTCGCCTCCACCGTCGGCATGCTCCTGTTCGGCAAGCTCGCCGACAACCTCGGCCGCAAGCCCGTCTTCTCCCTCGGCATGGGCCTGTTCCTGCTCGGCTCGGTGCTCTGCGGTGCCGCGCGGTCCGTGCCCGCCCTCATCGCCTTCCGCGTCATCCAGGGGCTCGGCGCCGGCGCGCTCCAGCCCACCACCATGACCATCAGCGCCGACCTCTACACGCTGCGCGAGCGCGCCGCCGTGCAGGGTGTCTTCACCGGCGCCTGGGGAGCCGCCACCGTCGTGGGCCCGCTCATCGGCGGCTGGCTCGTCATGCATGCCTCGTGGCGCTGGGCCTTCCTCGTCAACGTCCCCGTCGGCCTGCTCGCGCTCGCGCTGCTCCATGTCTCCTACCGCGACCCCGAGCGCGCCTCCACGCGCGTCGACGTCTGGGGGCCTGCCCTCGTGGGTGCCTCGCTCGGCCTGCTCCTCTTCGCCTTCGAGCGCGGCGGCGCGGGCGGCCTGCGCCTTCCCTTCGCGCTCCTCGCCTGTGGAGGGCTCGTCACCGTCGCCCGCCAGCAGCGCACCTCGCCCTCCCCGCTCATCCCGCTCGAGCTGCTGCGCGACCGCACCGTCCTCAGTGGCGTGCTCGGCGGCCTGGTGGGCGGCGGCCTGCTCTACTCCACCACCGCCTTCGTCCCGCTGTGGATGACCGAGCGCGGGGGCTACACGCCCCTCATGGCCGGGCTCGCCCTGGTGCCGCTGCTCGCCGGGTGGGCGTGCGGCTCCACCTTCGGGGTGCGCGTCTTCGTGCGCGGTGGCCTCCGGGCCAGCGCCGGAGGGGGCTTCGCCATTGCCCTGCTCGGCGCCGCGCTGTTCGCCCTCGGGGTCGCGCATGGCTGGGGCCTCGCCGCCACGTTCGCGAGCCTCGGCCTGCTGGGGCTGGGGCTCGGGCCGGCCGCGTCCACCTCGCTCATCGGCCCCCAGACGCGCGCCCCCTGGCACCACCGGGGCATGGTGACGAGCGCCCTGTACGCCACGCGCATGCTCGGCGGCTCGTTCACCATCGCCGCCCTGGACCTGGTGCATGGGGGCTTCGCCCCGCGCTTCGCCCTCGTCGCCGCGCTCGCCGGGACGGCCGCCCTGACGCTCTCCACGCTCGCCCCCGGCCGCGTGGTGACCGAGGCCGGCCCCTCCGCCTCCTGAGCCTCCGCTCGCCTCCCCTCCGGGCTCCCGGGCGGCACCTCCCGGACGGTGGGTTTCTTCGCACCCGGGCCCCGGACACGTCATGATGCGCCGTCATGGGAAGCACGAAGTATCCAGAGCGGCGGTTCGGGGTCTGCCTGGCGTTCCTGCTGGGGACGCTCGTCACGGGTGGCGCCGCGCGCGCCCAGGACGCGAGCACCCCGCCCCCTCCCGCCCCGGAGGCCGCCAGTGCGGCGCAGGCGCCGGCCGCCGCCGCCCCGGCTCCGGAGACGGAGGTCACGCAGTGCGGTGACCTGCAGGTGGGCACGGGCGAGGGCCAGTTGCGGCCGCTCGGGCACGGCTACTACGCCGAGGGGAAGCGGGTGCGGCGCGGGTGCACGCTGTTGCTGCGCCGCCCGGTGAAGAACCGCGCGCCGGAGGCCTTCTCGCCGGCCGCGTTCCGCCCGCTCGGGTGCGGCTTCATCCGCTACGCGGCCAGCGTCTACTGGAGTCAGCCGCTGAGCGACGAGGACCACGTAAACGAGCCCAACGGCCAGCGCGCCGACGTGCTCACGAAGCTGGACCTCGCCGACGCGGAGACCTTCGAGGTGGACGCCGAGTGCCGGCCGCGCGATGCGCGCTTCTTCTATCTCAACCACGCGGCCCGCTCGGAGCTGCCCGCCTTCGTCGCGGTGCCGCGCGGGGATGGGCAGGGGTACGAGGAGCTCGGGTGCGGCTTCGTGCGCTACGAGGGCCGGGTGTTCTTCGGCACGCGGCTGGTGGAGGGAGCGCATGCGCCCTCGTTCACGTCGGTGCTGGGGCGTCTGCCCTATGTCGAGTGCGGCTCGGGCATGTATGGGAAGGACAAGGCCAAGGTGTGGTGGCAGCAGGAGCTGCTGCGCGGCGCCAAGGCGAAGACGTTCCGGATTCCCAAGGACGAGAACCCCGAGTTCCGCGTGTCGTGTGATGGGCGCCGCTCGTTCCAGCTCGCTTCCGCGGACAAGAGGCCGAACCTGCTCTGCCGCGTGGTGAAGAAGCCGGTGAAGAAGCGCAAGTAGGCCGTGTCTCCGCGAGCCGCCCTCGTTCTCTGCCTGCTGCTGCCGTGGCTGGCCCGGGCCGCCCCACCCGAAGAGGGGTCGCGCCTTCCGGTGCTGGAGCGCGTGGCGGTGCGTGAGCACTCCGAGTCCTCGCCCGGTCTGGGGCTCGAGCTCACCTTCGAGCGACTCCCGCCGGACCCGGCCCTGGCGCGGTTCAGCGTGGAGGACGCACGCGCGTTCATCGAGGCCCTGGAGGCGGGATTCCAGGTGCCCCGGCCGCCGTCAGGGCCGCCTCCCGCGAAGCGCTTCCTGCTGGGAGCGGCCATGACGGGCACCCTTCTGGGACCACCGCCGGATGCCCGGTCCTCCTCGGACCTGGAGAGACAGGTGCGCTCGGGCTACGAGGAGCTCTTCGGCGCTTCCTCGCTCCCGCTGCCGTCCTCGCTGGAGAACAGCCGGTGGTTCCAGGCCCTCAAACTCTCGCCCCGGTACATGGGCGAGGGTGTGCGCGAAGCCGCCCTGGCGATGCTCAGCTCTCCCGCCGTCGCCTATTCCCTGGCCGTGTCCATGATGCTGTACATGGCGGCGTGGGCCGCGCCCGAGCCCGTCTTCTCCAAGGCATTCGCGGCGGCGGTGACGCTCGGGCTGTTGATGACCTACAGCGCGACGGAGCTCTACACGGTGGGGATGGCTTGCCTGAATCTCTACCGGGAGGCGGAGGCCGCGAGGACTCCGGAGCAATTGGAAGCGGTGGCCGAGCGCTTCGGCAAGGCGATGGGCGGAGTGGGGTTTCGGGTGTTGGTGACGGTGGCGGGAGCGAAGCTGGCGAAGGGATTGCCGGAAGTGCCCCGGGGAGGAATGTGGGGGCGCCTCTCGCCGCCGCGCTTCGCGTTCGCGGGAGGGGCCTCGCGGGGAAGCTTCATCGTGGGGGCGGGGACCCGAGCGCAGGTGAGCGTGGCGAATGGCACGGTGGTGCTCATGGGCGTGTCCGCGGGTACGACGTCTGCCGCGGCCTCGGCGGCGGTGGCGGCTTCACGGACGACGGGGGCCTGCCGGGAGGAGCCGGGCAAGGACGACGCCAAGAGCCATCACATCGCCACCAACAAGAACGACGTCGCCGAGGTCCGAGGCGGTCCCTGGACTCCCGTGTTCGAGGATGTCTTCGAGAAGGCTGGTATGAGCCTCGTTGATCCCGCGAACATCGTTCATCTCGTGGGACATCAGGGTCCCCATCCCGAGGAGTACCACCGAGAGGTCTATAGGCTGCTGAGTGATGCGGTTGATAAGTGTCAGACCCGAGCCGAGTGCAAACGCAAACTCATCGAGGCGCTCGATGAAATTGCAGGTAACATCTGCAAGCCTGGTTCGAAGCTCAACAAGCTGCTCACGAGAAAACCATGAGTGCGCAAAATCGATATTTTGAGCTGATGGATGATTTTCATATCCCGGGGCGCTGGTATGTGAAAGGTCCGCTAGATGATCAAGGGAGGGAACTCATTCCCTATCAGTTCCGGCGGGGGGAAATACTCAGATGGGATGCCCCTCTTTTTCTCCCCGTGAGGCATCAGGGACTTGCACTTGATTTCACTCAGACGGGCCTTGGATTCATCGTCGTCAGCAGTCGTTTCGTTTCCATCTGCGAGCGGCTGGGCATCCAGAACGAGGTCCAATTCGTCCCAGCCCGGGTGGAAGGGCATTCCGAGCCCTATTTCGTCCTCAACCCCCTTCGCATCGTCAAATGCGTCGATGAGGCTCGCTCCGAGGAGTTCTCGGTCTACGAGCCCGGGTACGACGATCCCGAGAAGGTGGGCCATTACCGGATGCTCTTTGGGCTGAAGATCGACCCCGAGAAGGTAGGGGACGCCAGCATCTTCCATCCGTGGGGCTGGACCGTGGTCCTCATCGTCTCCGAGCGTGTCAAACAGGCCATTGAAGAGGAAGGACTGATCCGCCCCCAATTCACCGAGGTCTGAGCTCGCGAAGTCGTGAGCAGTTTCTATTCGGCCAGTGGATCCTCGATGGGTCCCGGCATCACCCACAGCGCCGTGGGCTCGCGGTAGCCGCCCTCGAACGAGTCGAGAATCGGTGGCCAGCGATCCCAGAACGTCGCCCAGCCGTAGTCCGTCGGCGGTGAGGTGAGCGGATTGCCGTCCCGATCCGGACGCGCATACGCGTAGTCCGCCAGCGTCCACTTCAGCGTGCCGAAGTACACCACCAGCATCGGCGTCATCGCCCGCATCACCTCTGGGCGCGACACCTCGTCCGCGTGTACCTGCGCCGGAAGGAAAGCCGGTTGCACCGCATCGTGCTGCTCGCGCCACGCCAGGTAGTTGTTGGCCAGGGCGATGAGCGCCTCTCGCTCCAGCGTCTCCGGAGTGAGCCGCGCCCGCTCGTAGAGCGCGAAGGCCGCCACCACCAGGCTCCTCCCATCCATGCCTGGAAAGAGCGCGTCGAAGGCATGGGGCCTCGGCACCTCGTGCGCATGGGCGAGCGCGTACCCGTAGGCGAGCCGCGCCTCCTCGGGCCTCGCGCCGGGCAGCGGGAACTCCGCGAGCACGCGCTCGGGCGTCACCTCCCCGGTGGACGAGCGCCACGCCAGGTACGCGTTCGCCGCGCCGCCGATGTCCGCGAAGATGTCCACGTTGCCCTCGTTCAGCGTGCGCTCCAGCGTGCGCACCATGGCCTCCGCCTTGTCGAGCGGCTGTGGGGCGGGCGCGCTCCAGTAGAGCGAGGCGAAGCGCGACGCGGTGAGGGCGAGTGAGCGCGGGTCGGCGAGTGCCTCGCCATTCATCCCCGTGAGGAGCGCGCCGAGCGACGCGGCCGCGTCCGGGGGAAGTCCCTGGGCCACGAGCTCCAGCGAGAGCCGCTCCACGGACAGGCGCACCTCCCCCGAGAGGCCCACCCGGTCGAGCGCCTCCCGCACGGACAGCGAGGGCCGCTCCCGCGCCGCGTCGAGCACGTGCCGGGCGATGGCCGCACTGAGCATGCCCTTGCCGGCCGCATGCGAGGCGTGGGGTGCGAAGGCGAACCAGTTGGGGCGCACGCCGCTCGGGCCTCCGGGCTGGAAGTCCGGGTCGAGCAGCGCCTGGAAGGCCTGGGCGAGCTGGATGTAGCCCGCGGTGATGCGGCGGTTGTCCTCCAGCGGCGTGGAGCCTTCCGCGGCTCGCGTGGATGGAGCCGACAGAAGGGCGACCAGCAGCAGCGCGGCGAGGACGTGCCCACGGCATGGAGGGCGCGAGGAGGCTTCGTGCACGAGGATGCTCCCGGTGTGGATTCAGGGTGGGGAGCTCGAGGGTATTCATCCCCCACGGCCTTCCCAGCCACCCCGGCCGGGAGCGTCCGCCGGGACGTCCAGCGGACAACCCTTCCCTACCGCGGCCCCTCGCTGGCCGAGCCCTCCGCGCCCGTGCCGCCGAGCTTCTCCTTCAACGTGTCCAGCCGCTGCTGGCCCGCCTCGCGCGCCTTGTCGAGCACGCCACCGGCCTCGCGCACCATGTCCTCCCTCTTCACCGCCGCCACGCCCCGCCGCACCCGGTCCATCCACTGGATGGGCTCGTACACCTGCTTCGCCCGCTCCTCGCCCAGCACGGTGACGAGAATCTTCTCCAGGCCACCGGCCCTCGCCACCAGCGCGCGCACCAGGATGACCGCCGCGCGCTGCTGCCGGAGCACGGGCAGGCTCTTGCCGTGCGAGCGCAGCTCCTCGGTGCTGGCGCGGATTTCCTGGCGCGTGGGCTCGTCCAGGTACGGGCTGCCCGCCAGCTTGTCGAGGCTCGCCGCCGCCTCCGCGTAGCGCTCGCGCCGCGAGTGCACCATCGCCCAGCCCCACCACGTCAGCTCGTTCTCAATCCCCAGCTTCTCCAGCGAGCCGAGCCCCCGCTCCACGTCGTCCGCCGCCGGCCCCTCGCGCTTGAGCTGCATCCGGTTCCACGCGCGCAGGAAGTAGCCCATCGCGAGCAGCGTCTCGCGCTCCTGCGCCGCCGTCGTTCCCCGCTCGCGCAGCAGGTGGAGGTCTTCCTCGGACAGTTGCTCCACCTCCGTCAGGTACGTGGTGAGCTCCTCCTCGGTCGCGTAGTGGTAGCCCGCCTGTAGGAAGGACAGGCCCCGGAAGGCCCGCGACGCCATCCGCAGCGTGGCCGGCCACTCGGGCCTCGGCGTGGCGCGCGAGAACTCGTACAGCGTCAGGTCCGACAGCGGCATCCGGTTGCCCTGGTCCGCCGTGTCCAGCGCCACCAGCACCGTTCCCGTGAGCAGGTGCTCCATGCCGCCGTCGTAGCCGGGCAGGAAGGCGCTCGGGGGCTCATGCGAGGCGAGCTGCAGCTTCGTCCACAGCAGCGGGTAGTCGTCCTCGTCGTGCTCCCGCAGCGTCTGCTTCGCCTGGTAGAAGGCGATGGCGAGCCGCAGGTACGTGCGCGCCTCCCGCGTCGCGTCCTCCGCCGTGGCCTGCTTCGTGGACAGGTTGCGCGTCTCCTCGAGCAGCTTCCAGAGCGCCGTCACCGCCTCGGGCTCCTGCCCCGTGCCCTGCGCCCGCACCGTCAGCTTGAGCGCGCGGTAGGGCACCAGCGCGTTGGAGTCGCGGATCTGCTGCTCGATTTTCGCCCGCTCCTCGGCGGCGCGCTCGGCGTCCGTCTTGTGGCAGCCGCCGCACGCGGTGAGCAGCGCGAGCGTCAGCGCGGCCAGGCGGTGGCGCAGCCGGTGGGCCCGGGAGGACGGAAGCTCGGAAGGAGGAGGGAGGGACGGCGTCTCACGGGAAGCGGGCATCGCGTGCGAAGGCTAGCCGCTCGGGGGCTCGGGACGTAAGGGGACCCGGCCCGCTCCCCGCGTGGACCGGATGGAGCCCGCGCACCGGGAGTCACGGTTCAGTTGAGGATGACGGAGCAGACGCCGTCGGAGCACTGCAGCCCGGTGCAGCACACCGTGCCCGCGCCGCACGCGCTACCCTCGACGACGCACACCGGGGTGCCCGCGTCCGTCTGAGGATCCGTCGTCCCCGCGTCCGAGCCCGGGCCCGTGGTGCCGCCATCCGACCCCGTCCCGCCGCCCGGGTCCGTGGTGCCGCCATCCGGCTCGGAGGTGCCCTCACACGCGCCGAGTGTGTCTCCATGCTTCAGGTGCGCCTTCACCGCGGGCTGCCCCACCCGGATCGTGTGCGCATTGGCCGGATTGCCCGGAGGAATATGACAGACGGTCACCCGGCCATCGTCATCGCCCGCCGTGGAGTCTCCCTCGTCGGCCGTGGTGCTTCCGCCGCCCGCGTTCAGGTTGTCTCCCTGGAGGCTCGGATCGCTGTGGCCCTCCTCCGGCAGCCCGGTTCCGCAGCCTCCCACGAGGCCCACCCACAGCGTGGCAACGAGAATCGAGGAGGTGGTCAGCGCCTTCTTCAGTCCCATGGAGTTCCTCACGTTCAGACGTGTTTTCCCCCTGCTCCTCTAGTGTTGTGCACGCCGTCTGGGAATGGATCCGCCGGGCGCTCTTTCTGTCCGCTACCCGCGCGCCCGTACAAACACGGAGGAGTGTTCCCGTGTCTGTGTTCTCACGCGGGTGGCTCCAGGTGCGCCCACCGGGTCCAATGACATACAGGCGCTCAGTGGCAGGTGCCCCGGCCCTCGTCCCGCACGGTGCCGCCCACCTGGAGGAATTCCCACGCGTAGCCGTCCTCCTCCAGCGTCAGCTTCACCAGCCCGAACGTGTTCGCCAGCCGCACCTCGCTGTTCGCCAGCGTCGGGCCGAAGGCATACAGGTCCTTTCCCCCCGTCCCCACCACCAGCTCGAGCAGGCCCCGCTCCGCGTCCGCCACGCCCTCGGGCGTCTGCGGGGCGAAGCGCTCGTAGAAGTGGTCATGCCCCGCCAGCACCACGTCCGCCCCCGCCTCGTACAGCACCTCCCACAGCCCCTTCACCACCGAGTTGTCCCGGCCCATCCCCGAGCTGAACAGAGGCCGGTGCAGGTACGCCAGCGTGCAGCGCGCCGGGTGCGCCTTCAAATCCTCGCGCAGCCACTGCTCCTGCTCGCGCAGCCCCGGCTCCGGCAGCTCGCTGTTGAGCGCCACCACGTGCCAGGTGCCCAGCTCGTAGCTGTAGTAGCCCTTGCCCGGCTCCCCCGCCGCCTCGCCGAAGTAGTCGAAGTACGGGCGCGCCTTCGCCGAGTGGTACTCGTGGTTGCCCGGCACCGGCCGCGTCCGCTGCTTGTGCCTCCCCCACGACGGGGCGTAGCAGCGCGCGTAGTCCTCCGCCGAGCCGTCCGGGTACACGTTGTCTCCCAGCGTGAGGACCGTGCCCTCGATGGAATCCAGCATCGCCGCCGTGGCCTCGTCCCGGTCCGAGTCGCAGTCCGCGATGTCTCCGGCCGCCACCACCACCGCGGGCGAAGCAGTCCCCGTGGGACTCGGGGCCGGGCCCGTTCCCGAGGACGCTCCCGGTGTCTGACAGGCGGTCAGTGACAGCAACAGCGCGGCGCTCCCCGCGCGGTGCAGCAGGTGCGAGAGATTCATGGGCTCCACTCCTTCAGGGTCGTCATTCGGGCAGGGCTACGGGGGCCGGGTCCTGTAGGGGGTGGAGTGCCGGACGGTCAAGACCCCCGGCGCTTCTCGTGCCCTCGTCCGCGTGGCGCAGGGACTGTCAGCAGCTTGCGCCTGGCCCCGCATTGAGAGCAGGGTTCGAGCACCATGCTCTCACTCCTTCTCCTCGTCCTCGCGGCGCAGACGCCGGCCGCTCCCGCCACGGGTCCCGCCATCGAGCCGGTCTTCGTGGCCTACACCGCCGAGCTGGAGCGTGGCATCAGCTCGGGCGACGCGGCCGTGCTGGACTCGCGCATCGACGTGGAGCAGCTCATCGCGCGCTCCACGCGCGGCATCTCCGCCCCCAAGGGTTTCGCCGATGGCTTCGGCCAGGGCGTGCGCCGCTCGGGCGTGCCGCTGGGCAAGCAGCTCGTCGCCGCCTGGGATGACGAGTCCGACTTCCACCTGCTGCGCATGCGCCTGGACGGCACTACCCCGCACGCCCTCTTCCGCGTCATCTCCAAGGCTGGCATCAACTACCTGGACCTCGAGCTGGCCCGCGACGCCAAGGGCGCCGTCGTCGTCTCCGACATCTACCCGTACATCTCCGGCGAGCTGCTCAGCGACACCCTGCGCCGCACCTACCTCCAGGCCGCCAACGAGTCGGGCCTCGACCTCGTGGACAAGCTGATGGGCAAGGAGCAGGAGTTCATCAAGAACCTCCCCAAGCTCCAGGACATGCAGCGCTTCGCCCGCGAGGAGAAGTTCACCGAGGTGGTGAAGACGTTCAACGAGCTGCCCGCCTCGCTGCGCCAGAACAAGTCCTTCCTCCTCATCCGCCTCAACGCCTCCTCGCACCTGGAGGAGACCGAGTACCAGAAGGCCATCGCGGACTTCGAGAAGGCCTTCCCGGATGATCCGTCCCTGGATCTCATCTCCATCGACGGCCAGATGATGCGCAAGGACTACGCCGCGGTGATGAAGACGATTGAGCAGCTGGATGCCCGGGTGAAGGACCCCTACCTCCACTACCTGCGCGGCAGCGTGATGCTGGAGAAGGGCGACGGCAAGGAGGCTCGCCGCTACTTCCAGTCCGCCATCGACGCCGAGCCCCGCCTCGTCATGCCCTACTGGGTGATGATCAGCCTGTCGCTCACGGACAAGAAGTACAAGGACACGGCCCGCTACCTCACCGGCATCGAGCGCGGCGCGGGGGTGCGGCTGAGCGACCTGAAGGAGCTCGAGCAGTACCAGGGCTTCGTCAAGTCCAAGGAGTACAAGGCCTGGAACAAGGAGCGCCAGGCGCGGCTGGCCGCCGACGCGGCGCCCTGACGCGGGCTGAGCCCATGGGCGAGGTCCTGGCAGGGGGGAGGCTCCGGGCGCGTTTTCCCGCGACTGGTCCGATGGTCGTACCAGTCGGGACGAAGCGCGACCGGAAGGGGCCTCGTTCCTGGCCGCGAGCGCACCCCGGACAGGACTTCCCCACCTGGCTCAGCCGAGGCCGAGCCGGCCCAGCGTCACCTCGCGCACCTTCGGGATGCGGAAGCGGTAGAGGAAGGCATCCGCGAAGTAGTGCGCGAGCACGATGGCGTTCATCACCGTCACGCCGAGCGTCCACAGCGGCTCCTGGCGCAGCAGGAAGCGGGAGGCCGCTCCGCGCGTGGCGGTGTCCACCAGCGGCACGAAGGGGCTCTGCGCCAGCCCTACCACAATGAGCGGCAGCATGATGCCGAGCATCGCCGCCCAGACGGCCCCCCCGCGCAGCCGCGACTCCGCCTCGCGCGCCGTGGGCTCCAGCATGCGGCCCGTGAGGAAGAAGTACTCCAGCCCGTGGATGCCCGCGCTCAGCACCACGCCCCACGCCGGCCACACGAGGTACACCGCCACCACCGCCGCGTGCCCCAGCACGTACAGCCGCCTCGGGCCGCTCGTCCCCGAGGGCCCTCGCAGCGCCGCCCCCAGCCGGAAGGCGAACCCCGCCCACACCGCCAGCAGCACCCACGTGGTGGCGTAGGGCAGTGCCCCGGCCTCGGCCTGCCCCACGTTCACCAGCGGGAAGTCCCCCGGCCTGCCCGTCACCGGCACCGCCAGCGTGCGCACCATCAGCAGCACCAGCGCCAGCGGCACGAAGAGGCGCTGCAGCCGGCGCTCGGCGTCCGACAGCGAGGGCACCCCGGCCGTCCGCGCCTTCAGCCCGTGCAGCGCCCAGAGGCCCTTCACCTGCGAGAGCGTGTGGTGCGCCGCGAGCAGGTGGATGCCCGCGGACAGAAGCAGGTTGAGCTGGGGTGCCCGCTCGCCCGCGTACCAGAGCAGCCCGAGGCACACCGCGAACACCGCCGAGGAGCCTCCCACCAGCAGCCGTGCCTGGGAGGGCGTGGTGTGCAGCAGCTCGCGCCGCGCGCCCACCAGCAGGAAGGTGAGGATGACGTGCGTGCCATTGAAGAGCACGTACTGCGACGCCCACCGCCCGAGCGCCCGCGAGTACCCGTCCACGCCCTCGCCCGTGGTGCCCGCGAGCCACATGGAGAAGAGCGTCACCAGCGCCGGTACCAGCAGCAGGCTCACGTCCACCCGGGGCGAGAAGAGCCACAGCCCCTCGAAGCGGACGGCGGAGGCGGACGGGGCCGCGGACGGGGACAACGCGGGAGCGGGCTGGGACATGCCGCGCCCATTATAGGACGCTTGCCGCCTCACTTCCCGAGCCCGCCCGGCTGCTGCGCCGTCGAGCGCCGGACGCCTGCGCACGCATTCCTCTGGACAGCGCCCCTCTGCCCGTAAGATGCGCGCCCTCATGCGCTCCCGCTCTCTTCTGCTCTCCGTGCTCGCGCTCTCCGCCCTCGGAGGCTGCGCGACCGCTCGCGGCCCCGCTTCCGCCGAGCCCGAGTCCGTCTCCCGTCCCTCCA
>NZ_JBJMQO010000051.1:0-61450 GCF_045802675.1 Archangium sp.
GGGGCCGCTGGGAGGGGGGAGGGGGGTGGGATATACCGGACGCTTGCCCGCTCGCCGTTCCATGCTGGACGCCCGGGGGACTGCACGAGCAGGGGCCGGGCGTTATCACTGGCGTTGGCGTCGGCCGTCAGGGAGAGTGGAGGGTGGGCTCCCCTTGTCACCGGGCGAGCGGCCACTCGCGGGCACTCCTGCTCAGGGAGTCCCTGTCAGGCGCGGGACGTGGGTGGGGCGGGCTGCCTCACAGCCGGGTCCCGCACCCTGTCGTAATGCAGCAACCTGTCCCACCTTTAGGCGGGCCGGGTCTGAAACCCTTTTCGGAGGAGAGTCACCATCATTCGCGAACAGAGAAGCAGCCGCGGCGGTAGCCGCGACCAGAGGACCAACCGCCGTATCCGCGCTCGCGAGGTCCGGGTCGTGGGGTCCGACGGCTCGCAGCTGGGAGTCATGCCCCTCGAGGCCGCGCTGGATCGGGCCCGGACCGAGGGACTCGACCTCGTCGAGATCAGCCCCATGGCCAGTCCACCGGTCTGTAAGATCATGGACTACGGCAAGTTCAAGTACGAAGAGAAGAAGAAGGCCGCCGAGACGCGGCGCACGCAGGTGAAGGTCGAGCTCAAGGAAGTGAAGCTCCGTCCGAAGACGGAGGAGCACGACTACGAGTTCAAGGTGCGCAACACGCGCCGGTTCATCGAGGAAGGCAACAAGGCCAAGGTCGTCATCCAGTTCCGCGGGCGTGAAATCACCCACAAGGAGCTGGGCACGGCCATCCTCGATGACGTGGCCAAGGACCTGAAGGAAGTGGCGGTGGTGGAGCAGGCCCCCCGCATGGAAGGGCGCCTGATGTTCATGATTCTCGCGCCCACGCCGAAGGTCGCCCAGAAGGCGCGCGAGCTGGCACGGCAGGCCGTGGCCGCCCGGCGGGCCGCGAGCGAGAAGGACAACAAGCCGGCCGCCGCCGCGTCCACCCCTGCCCCCGAAGCGGGCGAGCAGGAAGCGCCGGAAGTGCCGGAAGCGCAGACCCCGCCGGCTGCTCCCTGAGTCCGCACGCCGCACGCGGTGGACGCGCTCCACCGCGTGCAGACGGGCTCCTTCGCACCGCCCTCACGCTCCGGTCCGCCCGGACTGCACGCCCCCGCCCTCCGCGAGGGGCTGCGTTGCGGCCCGGGGCGCTTGTGTCAGCAGGGCCCGGGCGGCGATCTCCGTGAGGGTGTAGAGGATGAAGGCGTCCTGATCGTCGATGGGGCGCTCGTCCTGGAGGGCGTGGATCTTCTTCCGCCGCTCGTTGAGGGCCGAGAAGATGTTGTCCTCGAAGCGGCCGATGAGCCCGTGCTGGCGGCAGGCGCCCACCAGCTCGCCGAGGGTGGCCCGGCCCACGTCCTTGCCTCCCACCTGAGTGACGGGCGGCTCGTGGGCGGCCAGGAGCCCGCGCAGCATCCGCTCGCAGCAGCGCGCGCACGCCACCACCACCTTCTGCGCCTGACGCTCCTCGAGCGCCAGACGGGCCGAGGCCAGCTCCTGCAGCAGCTCCAGGTCATGGGTCTGCCAGGTGAAGAGCGAGACGGGGAGGGCGAGGGTGTCGGTCCCCAGGGAGGTGAGGGTGAGCTGCGGGCCGTGGTGCTCGTCCACCACGTCCAGGTAGCCGAGGGTTACCAGCTTGCGCAGCCGCAGGTTGAGGTCCCTCACGCCAATGGCCATGTCGTTGATCATCACCGCGGATACATCGCTGCCGCTCTGGGCGACGAGCTGCAGCACGCGGTAGTCGAGCGTATCGAGCGGCGTGCGGGAGGACAGCAGGGGTCCGGCGCCATCGAGCGCGCCGCGCGCCGAGAGCACCATGTGGGGATCGAAGCCCGCGAGCCAGCTCTGCTGGTGGAGTACGGCGGGCAGCAGGCCCACGCCCACCACGGACAGGAGGAGATCCGCCCAGAAGGCTGGCAGGGCGAAGCGCTCGGGCCAGACGACGAGCAGGAAGCCGTCGAGCGCGACGAGGACCTGGAAGACATTGCAGAAGACGGGGTAGAGCCGCAGCAGGGCGCGGTGCTGGTACACGGAGACGTCGGTGATGCCCAGGCGCACGAGGACGAGCACGGCGGGGTAGGCGCCCGCGAGCACGAACAACCCGGCGAGCCGCGCCAGCAGCCGCACCTGCGAGAGCGCCGAGGCCTCCACCCAGGCCGGGAAGGTGAGCCGGGCCACCAGCGGAGTCGCCACGCCCAGCGCCACCACTGTCAGGATGGCCGCGGCCCGCGTGTCGCGCAGGCTCCCCAGGTCCAGATGCTTGCGTCCGGCGTTCGCCATGGCCCCGGAGCATAGCCTCGGGGACGCGCCCGAGGCAGGCTGCACATCGCTTGTAGATGTCTACAAGCGAGGCTTACGAGCACCCATGAGCCGCAAGCTCACTGATCGACCGACTGTGGCGGCGGCTTCGCGCTGAAGTTGGGCACGTAGCACTTGCCCTGGTATTCGTAGAGCACGTCCGGACACGGGGCCTTCAACTCGTGAGGCGTCCAGCAGGCGCCGATGAGCTCCACCTCGGCGTAGCGGTTGCAGGGAGGGCGCTTCTGCCCCTTGAAGGGCTCGCGCGGCAGCGGACGGGCGATCACGGATTCCCCAGCGTCCGCGGTGTCCACGAGCGCACCGCTGGAGAAAGGATCCGGCGTTCCAGCGGCCTCCTGTGCGTTGTCGCTCATGAGCACTGGCGGGACGTCCGCCAGGGGCTCCGAGTCGCTCGGCGGTGGGGACCCGGAGACCAGACGCACCAGTGCGAAGACCGCGGCGGCACTCGCCAGACTCAGCCCCAGGCGCCAGAGGGGGCGGGGGGCCTGGGGCCCAGCGAGGGCGCGGTCCATGCTCCGCACCCCCTCTTGCACACCCTCGAGCGTGAACACCAGCGACTCCACCGAGTGCTTCTCGGGAGACACGGACCAGGGGGTCTGCTCCACCTGCATGGCGACGTAGTTCTCCGAGGCCGAGGCACTGAGGAGCACCCGCCAGTCCTTCTGGGAGACCTTGTCCTCCTCGGCGGGCTTGAGCACCAGGGCCGAGGCTCCGCTCGTCTCGTGCGTGGCCCGGTAGAGCTCACCCTGACTGTCAGGAGACTGCGGCACCTGCTCCTGGAGCTGATACGGCCCCAACTGCTCCAATTCCTCGCCGCCCGCCCCGGTCTTCTTCTTGTCGTCCATGCGTGCTCCTCACGGGCCGTCCCATCCACAAGAGGCCCGAGCACCTGTTCGCATGGCGCTGGCTCCGGCTCCAGGAGCTACCCGGTACCTCTGGGGGTGCCCTACCCCACGGGTGCATGCTCGAGCCCGGCCCCAGACACGGCTTGAATCCCTGACGCGCTTCCGCAGAAGGTGTCAGACGACTCGTGACGCCGAGCTGCTCTCCCGTGGGCCTCTCAGTCCAGGTTCTTGTCGGCAAGGAACCGCGACAGCAGGTCCGCGATCTGGACATTGTTGGTGTCCGAGAACGGGAAGTGGGTGTTCCCTCGGATCCCGAGCTCCGGCAGATGGACGAGCGTGACGTCCCCGCCATGGCGGTTGACGGTGTCGCGCCAGAGCCGCGCCATCGCGAGCCGAACGCGCCAGTTGTCCTGCCCCGGATTGGGCGATGGCTCCTCCGGGATGTTGTCCCCGAAGTAGAGGACGATCGGGATTTTGGTCAGCGGCATGAACTGAGACAGCGGAACGCCGACGGCCTCGAGCGGCCCCGTGAGGCTGGGCATCGGCGGAGGCACCTCTCCCTCTGGAAAGACGAAGCCGCTGCCCGGCTCATACGAGACGACCGCCCGAACGTTCGGGTTCCGCATCACGACCAGCCAGCCGGGGCCACCTCCTTGCGAGTGCGTGACGAGAATGCCTGGCCCCATCTTGCCGAACAGGGCGGAGACGGCGCTCGCGCTCACCTCCGCATCGAAGGGCCCCGTGTTCGGCGTCATCGCGCGGAAGAACTGGTTGAGCGCCTCCGGTTCACGAGAGAACTGCACCCCGGGGAAGTAGTCCGGCCAGACGCCCATTCGGAACATGCCGAACCAGGTCTGGTCGTCCGGTGTCGCCGGCATCGTGAACGGAACGGTGCTGCGTCCCGCATCGCCGCGGCGTGGCTGGTCCAGCAGATAGACCGAGAACCGGCGTCGCAAGAAGAGATTCTGAAACCCTTCCCGGCCGTCCGCGGTGGTTTCCCACGTCTTCGAGGACTGGCCGGCTCCGTGCCAGAACACGATCGGGAGCCGGCGCGCGTCGACTGGGACCTGGTAGAAGACGTACGCGTGGTCCCCGTGAAGCGTCGCGCCCTCCGACGAAGGATGGAGCGGGTCAAAGGTCCCCGGGTTGGCCACGACGGTCCCGCCAACGGCGAAGCTCCCTTGCTCCCGGAGCACGAGGCCTGGCGACGCCGCCACGCCAGTCCTGGTCGGCCCCACGCATGAACTCAACGCCACGCTCGTCACGACGAGCGACCACTGAATGAACCGTCCTGGCAGCTGCGCGCGCATCTGGGTTACCCTCTCAGAGTTCTCATGAAGAAGTCCGTCAGCTTCGTCACGGCGGGCGTGACGAACTGCTCCTTGTCGTACATGTCAATGTGCGTCGCGCCTTCGATGACGAAGAGCTCCTTGGGCTCCCTCGCCTTCGCGTAGGCCTCCTGACTCCAGTACAGGGTGTCGGCCTTGGAGCCACCGATGAGCAGGATGGGGCGAGGCGAGATGGTTTCGATCTGTTCGAACGGGAAGAAGGCCATCTGCAGACCGAGCGTGGTGAACACGTACCGATTGGGCGAGTTGGGGTGCTGCGCTCGCGACGTGCGGTAGTACTCGTAGCCCTCCCGATAGAGCGTCGGCGTCGTCTCGGTAATCTCCGCGGCCGTGTCCGGCACGACGGGAACGAGCTTGAGTGGCTCACCGCGTGCCTCCCGGGCACGTTGCCTGCCCACCTCTTGCAGGCGCCTCATACGCTCCTCGTACGAGATGGTTCCTCCGACCCCCTCCCGCCGGGCTGCTCCGAGGTTGAACGTGCTGACCGCGGCGACGGCCTTGATGCGCATCTCGGTTTGCGTCGCATTCAAGGCGTACCCGCCCCCCGCGCAGATGCCGAGTGCTCCGATGTGGTTCTCATCCACGAGCGGGTGGTTGCTGAGGTAGTCGACCGCGGCGCGGATGTCTTCCACGCGCGCGGCAGGGACCTCCATCAAGCGAGGCTCGCCTCCGCTCTCCCCTTGATACGAGGCGTCGAAGGCTAGCGTGATGAAGCCCTGCTCGGCGAGCTTCGCGGCATACAGCCCGGACGTCTGTTCCTTCACCCCTCCGAACGGGTGGACGGTCACGATGGCAGCGTGCTTCCTCGACCTGTCGATACGATGGGGGATGAAGAGGTTGCCCACCACCGTGATTCCCTTGCTGGGGAACGTGACGCGCTCAACGACGACGTCGGTGGGAGTGTAGTTCACGACGCTCACGACGGTTGCGTCCGGCGATCGGCGGTGGGGCGCGCCCACTGTAGTGGGCGAGGCGCACGACATCGCCATCGAGCTCGCGGCAAGAAAGAGTTGGATGAGTGCTCTTCGGTTCATGGCTTCAGCGCTCCTTGGGTGGAGTGTCACTTTCCCTCGAAGACTTCCTTCGCTACGCCGATCGCCGTCATCGCGCTCGGCCAGCCCGCGTAGAAGGCCAGGTGGGTGATGGTTTCGATCAACTCCTCTCGCGTCACCCCGTTCTCCCGCGCCCGGGCGAAGTGGGACCGGAGTTGGTCCGGACGGTTCATCGCGATGAGGGCGCTGACGGTCACCAGGCTGCGGTCCCGCTTGGAGAGCTCCGGGCGCTCCCAGATGTCCCCGAAGAGCACGCCGTCGGTGAGCTCGACCATCTTGGGCGAGAAGTCGCCGATCAGCCGCTGCGCCGGGGTGGGCTGGCCACCTGCACCGACGCCGGGGCGCGCGAGTGAAGCGGACGTCGCCTTTCGGCCCGTGGCGGGCGCGTGATACTGCTCGTCGCTGACCTTCTCCATCCAGTCGACGGACTTGCCGTCGAGGTGCTCCGAGACTGCGATGTGTGTCATCCGGCTCTCGGGCGAAGCGCCGTGCCAGTGCTTCTGCCCGGGCGGAATCCAGACGACGTCCCCCTGCTGGAGCTGTTCGACAGGGTCGCCCCAGCGCTGCACCCGGCCGGAACCCTCGGTCACGAGCAGGACCTGGCCCAGGGGATGCGAGTGCCAGGCGGACCGAGCGCCAGGCTCGAACGTGACAGCGGCGCCCGAGGCGCGTGCCGGGGCCTTCGCCTGGAACAGCGGGTCGACGCGCACGTCCCCCGTGAAGTTCTCGGCAGGCCCCTGGCGCGGGGGCTGCGAGCCGCTACGGGCAATCTGCAGCGCCTGCGCGCCGTCGCCTGGGGCGGACACGGGCACCTGCGCACCCGAGATAGTCCCTGCCTTGTTCGTGTGGGTACAGGCCGCGGCAACGAGCGGGAGCGCCAATGCGGTCAGGGTCAGCAGTTTCATGTCGGTCCTTTCAATTGAGCCTCGGGGCCCGGTGCAGCCCTCGCGCCTCCAGGCGGCCCTGCTGGGCCTTTGGACGGCGCGGGGTGGCGCTTCCTAGGGCCGTGGCGGCGCCTCCACGCCCGACAAGACCAGCACTGCGTCCGGCAGACGCTGCCCCTGGGTCTCGATCGCGGCAACCTCCGAATTCAAGTCAGCGAGCTCGGAGGGCGTGAATCGAACCGCGGCCGCGCCGTTGTTCTCGAGCATGTGCGCCATCTGTGTCGTCCCGGGGATGGGCACGATCCAGGGCTTGCGCGCCATCAGCCACGCCAGCGCGATTTGCGCGGGGGTGGCCTGCTTCCGCTCAGCCCACCTCTTCACCAGGTCCACGAGCGCCAGGTTGTGGGGCAGGTTGTCTGGCGAGAATCGGGACTCGACGCCGCGAATGTCACCGGGAGCGAACCGTGTATTGGCGTCGATGGCACCGGTGAGGAAACCGACCCCCAGCGGGCTCCATGGGACGAAGCCGATTCCCAGCTCCTCGCAGAGCGGAATGACGTCGTGCTCCGGCCCGCGCCACAGCATTGAGTATTCGTTCTCGACGGCGCTGACGGGCAGCTCGGCGTGCGCTCGGCGCAGCGTGTTCAGCCCCATCTCGGACAGGCCCCAGTGAAGAACCTTGCCTTCCCCCATCAGCTCCTTGACTGCGCCGGCGACGTCCTCGATCGGGACCTGCGGGTCCACTCGGTGCTGGTAGAGCAGATCGATGCGGTCGGTGCGAAGGCGCCTCAGCATGCCCTCCACCACGAGTTTGATGTGCTCCGGCCGGCTGTTGAGCCCGGGGCGCCACGCGCCGGTCTCCTGATCGATGTTCCAGCCGAACTTGGTTGCGATCTGGACCTTGTCTCGGAAGGGGGCCACACCTTCGCCGAGGATGCGTTCCACCTCATGAGGGCCGTAAGCCTCGGCCGCGTCGAAAAAGGTGACACCGCGGTCGAAGGCCGCCCGGATGATGTTGAGCATCTCGGGCCGATTCGGCACGGTCGTTTCATACTTGCGGCTCATGTTCTGGACCCCCAGCCCGACTGCCGATACCTCCAGCTGACCAAGCCTGCGGCGTCCGAGCGGCTCCGTCGACTCTCGAGGAGGGTCGACGATGCCCGGCCCCACGCAACCCGCGAGCCCGGCCACGAGCGGAGTGGCGCCAATCGCTACCGCACCCTTGAGAAGGTCACGCCGGCTGCTTCCTGCCGTGCCGGGACTCTGGGGCTGATTCCTCTTCGAACGCATGTGTGGTGATCCCGTCATCGTCCAGTGGCTGCTGCTCTTCGGTGGTACAGCTCAACCAGGCTCAATCCAGCCCCTTCTGCGCGAGAAACCGCGACAGTGGCGATGCTCAGCCGTTCGTCAGCTTCAGCACCGACTCAGGAAGCCGCGCTCCATGCACCGTGATCTTCGCAGCCGCGATCTCGATCTCTTGGAGGTCGTCCGCCGTGAGTTCGACATTCGCCGCGCCGACGTTCTCCTCCAACCGGTGCAGCTTCGTGGTCCCGGGAATTGGCACGATCCACGGCTTCTGGGCGAGCAACCAGGCGAGTGCGATTTGCGCGGGCGTCGCCTTCTTCCTCTCGGCGATCCGCTTCAGCAGATCGACCAGGACCAGATTTGCCGCGCGGGCCTCGGGAGCAAAGCGCGGGACCTGATTGCGGAAGTCGGTGCTGTCAAACTGAGTGGTGGTATCGATCTTTCCTGTGAGAAAGCCCGCGCCCAACGGGCTGAATGGCACGAAGCCGATCCCCAATGCCTCACACGTCGCCAGCACGTCGTTCTGCTCCGGATCTCGCGTCCACAGTGAGTACTCGCTCTGCACCGCGGTGAGCGGCTGCACCGCGTGTGCACGGCGGATCGTCTTCGCGCTCGCCTCCGATAGACCAAAGTGCTTGACCTTGCCCTCCTGAATCAGCTCCTTGACCGTGCCGGCGACGTCTTCGATCGGCACATTCGGGTCGACGCGGTGTTGATAGAGAAGGTCGATCCTTTCGACCCTGAGCCGCTTGAGCGAGCTCTCCGTCACCTGCCGGATGTGCGCGGGCCGACTGTCGAGTCCGTACCGACTACCGTCCGGGTTGATCCCGAAGCCGAACTTGGTGGCGATCGTCACCTGTTCTCGGAAGGGGGCAAGCGCCTCGCCTACCAATTCCTCGTTCTTGAAGGGGCCGTAGGCTTCGGCGGTGTCGAAGAAGGTGACGCCGAGCTCGACGGCAGCGCGAATGAGCTTGACTCCTTCCTGCCAGTCGAGCGGCGGGCCGTAATTTGCGCTGAGCCCCATGCTGCCGTACCCGAGCGCCGAGACTTCCGGGCCGCTGTTTCCGAGTCTGCGTTTCTGCATCTTTCCTCCTATGTCGTAGGACCTTCCGAACGGCCTGGCGTGCGCTGCATTGCCAGGCGACGATGGCTGTCATCTTGGCGCGCCCCGGCGTTCCGGAAGGGCGCCGTGCTGCCGGGACGGTTCATGGCGATGAGCTCGTGCGGACGCGTCCACACATCGCCTAAGAGCACTTCGTCAGTCAGCTCGACCCGCTTCGGCGAGAAGTCGCCAATCTTCGAGAACTGCCCCCTCAGTCCGGAATGGAGATGGAGAAGCGCATGCTGTCGACGACCTCGGGGGGCGGGCCGCCGCGCACGCCGGTGTCCAGCGCGTCGATGGCCGCGGCCTCCTCCGCCGTCAGGGCGAAGTCGAAGACATCGAAATTCTCGGCGATGCGCTCGGGCCGCACGGACTTGGGGATGGCCGACAGGCCGCTCTGCAGGTGCCAGCGCAGCACCACCTGGGCGGGCGTCTTGCGGTAATTCTGCGAGAGCGCGACGACGACCGGGTGCGCCAGCGGGTTCTTCACCGCCTTGGGGTTGCCGGGCATGTACACGTTGACGCCGCCGAGTGGCGACCACGCCTGGGTGACGATGCCGCGGCGCGCGTGGACCGCGCGCAGCTCGCGCTGAGTGAAGAAGGGGTGTACCTCCACCTGGTTCACGGCGGGCACCACGCGGGTGCGCGCGGCGAGGTCCTCCAGTTGCTTCGGGCTGAAGTTGCTCACGCCGATGGCACGGACGCGCCCGTCCGCGAGCAGCTTCTCAGCGGCCCGGTACGCCTCCACGGTCGCCTCGAAGTCCGAGGGCAACGGCTGGTGGAGGAGATACAGGTCGATGGACTCCAGGCCGAGCTTGCGCAGGCTCACGTCGAAGGCGCGCAGGGCGCGCTCGTAGCCGTAGTCGCTGATCCACAGCTTCGTCGTGACGAACACCTCGGAGCGCGGCACGCCACCGCGGGCGATGGCCTCACCCACCTGGGGCTCGTTGAGGTACGCCGCGGCGGTGTCGATGAGCCGGTAGCCGCGGGCGAGTGCCGCCGTCACGGCGTCCACGGTCTGCTCGGGCGTGCTCTGGAACACGCCGAGTCCGAGCGCCGGCATCTGGACGCCGTTGTTCAGGGTGAGAGTGGGGTGGGCCTTGGTCATGGTCCTGTCGTTTCTTGTGGTCGTGCGCGGCTCGGCGGTGGGGACCAACTCGACGTCCCTCGCCAACACGAAGAGAAATAGCCGTCACGGGAGCAGCGAACTAGGTGGCGAGAAGACGATGGGCCTTTAAGCTGCGCTTGAAGATCGGCTGCGGTTGATACACAGTCGTTGAACGGGCACGGACGCTCGGGGCGCCACGCGCCGGCGGAGCGAGCCAGCGGTGGCCTGCACGGACGCTCCTCATGAAGACGACGCTCCTCCCGCAGCTCCAGGTATTCCTCGTGGCGGCGCGCCTGAAGAGCTTCAGCGCGGCGGCGCGCGAGCTCGGCGTCTCTCCGGCGGCGGTGAGCCTGTCCGTGCGCCAGCTCGAGGAGCAATTGCGAGTGGTGCTCTTCGCCCGCACCACCCGCAGCATGTCGCTCACGGACGCAGGACGGCGGCTGATGGAAGGCGCGGGGCCGGCCCTCAGCCAGGCGCTCGCGAGCCTCACGGAGGTGTCGGCGCAGCCGGGCGAAGTGGTGGGGCGGCTGAAGCTGACGGTGCCGGAAGTCGCGGTACCCTTCGTCATCACCCCGGTGCTGCCCGCCTTCCGCGCACGCCACCCGCGGGTGGAGGTGGAGGTCGTGGCCGAGAACCGCCTCGTGGACATCGTCGCGGAGGGCTATGACGCGGGCGTGCGCCTGCACGAGGCCCTTGAGCGCGACATGGTGCAGGTGCGCCTGACCGATGGCTTCCGCTTCGTCGTGGTGGGCGCCCCCTCGTATCTCGAGCGACATGGTACTCCGCAGCGTCCCGAGGATCTGCTGCGCCACGAGTGCTTCACCATCCGCATGCCTTCGAGCGGGGGGCTCTACGCCTGGGAGCTGGAGCGTGGGAGCAGGAACTGGCGGGTGCCGGTGCGAGGCGGCGTGGTCACCAACAATCGCGAGCTGACGCTGGCCCTGGTGGAGCAGGGCCTGGGACTGGCGTACGCCTCCGAGCCGGCGGTGAAGGAGCAGTTGCGCACGGGGCGACTCGTGCGTGTGCTCGAGGCGTACGCGCCAACTGTGCCCGGCTTCTTCCTCTACTTCCCCAGCAGGGCGCAGCGCTCCGAGCCGCTGCGCCTCTTCGTCGAGACGGCGAAGGAGTTGGCCGCTCGCCCATGGGGTGAGCGGTAGGGGAAATGACGAAAGCCCCTAGCGAAACAGCCTCTTACTGCTCGAGCGACGGGGGCGGGGGCTTCGCGCTGATGGTGGGCACGTAGCACTCGCTGCGTGCTCGAGCCCGGCCCCGGGCCCGGCCTGAATCCCTGACGCGCGTCAGGTGCCACGGCCGTGCGCCGCCGCCGTCAGCTGCGCGGTATCGACGCGGACGAAGATCGAATCGCCCACCGCGGTCAGCACGTCGCCGGCGTAGACCTCGCAGAGGACCCGGCTCTTGCGGCCGACCTCGCCTTCGACTCGCGCTTTCAGGGTGAGCGGCACACCCATGGGCGTGGGCTTGAGGTACTTCACGCCAAGCTGGCCCGTGACGCATTCGATCTTCGGCTCACTGCCGGGCTCACGGCCTTCGGCGCGGTAGTGATAGGCCATGGCTGTCCAGTTCGAGTGGCAGTCCACCAGCATGGCGATGAGCCCGCCGTACACCAGCTCGGGCCAGCCACTGTATTTGGGCTCGGGGGTGTACGTGGCCATGACGTGGATGCCGTCCTCGTGCCAGTAGCTCTTGATGTGCAGACCGTGCGGGTTGTTGCAGCCACAGCCGTAGCAGATGCCTTCTGGCGCGACGACTTCTTGCAGAGACGGGGTTTCCATGGCGGAGCCTTTTACTCGATACGGCCCGACTCCTCACCGACGTGTCTCAGGGCTTGCTGGCGCCCGTGATGGGCGTGGCGATGCACCCCGGAGCCTTGGGGTCCTTGCAGCACCGGGCGAGCTCCTCCACGCTGGTGCGGTAGGTGGCCTCCCACTGCCCCAGGGACATGGAGAGGCCCGGTGGCATCCAGTGCGAGTTCGGGTAGAGCATCGCCCAGCTGTCCAGGTAGGGGCTGAGCGTCTCGCCTATCGACTCGTACATGGCCGTATTGCAGGTGTGCTGCGAGCCGATGCGGTGGCAACCCGTGCACGCGTTGCCCCGCGTGGAGAGGGCGACGGGCTTGGGCCACTTCTTGAAATCCTCGCCAATGTCATTGGCATACAGCCCGAGCGGGTCCCTCGGCATCTTCCCCGTCTGTCCGATGAGCGGGCTGTACATGAAGGGATCGCTGTCGTGGCACGCACCGCAGTTGGCGGAGGCCGTCTTGACGGGCGGATTCCAGAAGTCCTTCGCGGCCACCTTCCCCGCGGGAGGTGTGGCCTCCTCGGGGGGAGGCACGCGCCGCCCGTCCAGCCCCTTGTCGGCCGACAGGGGATTGGGCGCCAGCGCCTGGAACCAGCAGGTGCTGCCCGTCTCCACGTTGTGCGAGATGAGGTCCACCTCGTCGTAGAGAGAGGTATTCGCCGGACGGACCTTCTTCTGGCGGCAGTAGGCGCTGATCTGCACCTTGCCGTCGTCCCGCAGCACCAGGGCCCGGGACTCGGGAATGCATTGCCCGTCGGTGTTCTCGCCCTCGCCCGGGGGCAGCAGCGAGGGCCGGTCACACGTCATCTGGGGCACGTAGGCGGTGGGGACCTTGCCATTGACGGTGATGGGGACGCGCGTGCCCGTCCGGCAGTCGAAGGCGGGAATGGGGCCGATCTTCTCGGCGCACTCGCGGGCATAGGGCAGCAAGTCTTGTTGGGCCCACGCTCCGGGTGCGAACAGCACCAGCAGCCAGCAGGCACCACGGCGGAGGGACGATATCGGTCTGGACCAGCGCATGGGGGAACGGGCGCCTCCCTGAAGTCGAGTGCTCACCGCACCGTCAGCCCGGGCGTCCCCAGGATGACCTTGCGGATGGCGGCGTAGTAACGGGCGTAACCGGTGCAGCGGCAGATGTGGCTCCCACAGGCGTCCTGGATGGCCGCGTCCAGTTGGTCCTCGGGGATGGGCTTCGCGCGCAGCCGCTCCATCAGCATGTTCGTGGCCATGAGGAAGCCCGGCGTGCAGTAGCCGCATTGGAAGGCGAACTCGTCGAGAAAGGCCTGCTGGAGCGGGCTCGGACCCGAGGGCCCGGCCAGTCCTTCCACCGTGGTGAGTGTCTGTCCATTGAGCTCGCCCACGGGCGTGGAGCACGCGAGCGTCGGCACCGCATGGGCCTTGGGCACCCGGCACGCGGCGACCGTGCAGGCCCGGCACACGCCGATGCCGCAGCTGAACTTGGTGCCCGTCAGCGACAGCTCCTCGTGCAGGAAATCCACCAGCGGCAGCGAGGCGGGCACCTTGCGGGTGTATGTCTTTCCATTGACCGTGAGGGTCACATCGACAAGGGGGGAGCTCATGAGCGGAGGGACTCCAGGATCTTGGCCGGGGTGATGGGCAGCGAGCGGAAGCGGCGCTGGGTGGCGTCGGTGACCGCGTTGGCGATGGCGGGAGGAATCGGGCACAGCACCGCCTCGGCGATGCCCTTGGGATGGTCATCCGGCGGGGGCAGGGGAGGCAGCACGTTGAGCTTCATCCGCCCCAGCGGCAGGTCTCCCGCGAGCGCCACCCGGTAGCGGTCCAGGTTCCAGTTGCCCTCGCCCGCGCCCCCCACGCCCAGGGGCAGTTGCTCCAGCAGCGCATAGCCGATGCCCATGGCCACCGCGCCCTCGGATTGGCCGACGACCAGATCGGGTTGGATGAGGCGTCCGGCGTCGAGGAAGGTCTGCACCTCGATGACCTGGACGCGGCCCGAGGTGGGGTCGACCTCGACGGCCACCAGGGCGCCCGAGGGCGAGTAGAGGCAGCGTCCGTAGGAGGCGCTGGCGGCGGTCGGCGCGACGACGTTCTTGCGCTCGTGCCACCGCCAGGAGCCGGCACTGGCCAGCCGCGTGCACAACCCGTCGATGGGCCACGTCCAGGTGGAGCCCTCGAGCGTGTAATCCGCCTGCACCCAGCGCGCCTGGTAGAGGGCGTGCACCATGGCGCCCGCCACGCCCTTGTCGGCGTGGAGCCGGGCGGCGATGGCCGCTTGCGCGAGGCGAGGCAGGCCCGGTGCCACGAGGAAGCCATCCTCCCAGTGCGTGTCCTCCGCCTTCAGGGGATTCGAGGGCGCCAGGCCCCAGAGCTTCCGGGCCGCGGGGAACAGGCCCGTGGTGAAGAGCACCTGGCTGGCCTGCTCGATGGCGTGCACCTGCTGGAAGGCGGTGATGCACGCGCTGGACGACATGGAATAGCTCTTCGTGTAGTGCGGATTGTCCCAGGGGTTGCTCGAATCGGTGGGGGCTGACTCGAGGGTGGTGGGACGCTCGTTGCGCCGCAGCAGCTGCGAGGAGTTGAGGAGCCGGAAGGTCTCCCCCTTCTTCTGCACGGCCTTGGTGTTATCGGAAGAGCTGACCGGCTGCTGATTGGGCTGGACGAAGCCGAGCACGTCGAAGAACTCCACCTGCCCCATGTCCGCGCGCGAGGCGTTGACTCCGAGGTAGCGCGCCGTGCTGATGGCCAGCGACGTGGCCGAGCCATTGCCCATGTCCACGCAATTGCTGGTCAGGCGGAGCGCCCCCTTGGCATCGATCTCGACCGCGGCCATCACTCCGTCCGCGCCCGTGCCGTACGCCTGATTGGCCAGCGCGAAGCCGACCCCGTAGAGCCGGCCCTGCTGCTTGCGCTTCGCCTTCTCTTCCTGGCGCCGCGTCCACAGCTCGTGCTTGCGGGCCAGCTGGCAGATCTCCGCCAGCCGCATGGGCTCCTGGAGCGGAGCGCCCGTCACGGTGTTGTTGCCCTGGACCAGCGCGTTCTGCTCGCGCAGCTCGATGGGGTCGCGGCCCAGCGAGGCGGCGATCTCATCCATCATGGACTCGACGGCGAAGAAGGCCTGCGGCCCCCCAAAGCCTCGCATGGAGCCCGCCACCACGCCGACGGAGGGCTGGGCGAGCGCGTCGATGGACACCCGGGGCACCCTGTAGCCGCCGCCGCCGCAGTAGCCCGCGAGCTGGGCGACCCACTGGCTGTAATTGTTCTGGCCGCCGGCCAGCAGCGAGAGCTGGCTGACGATGGCCTGGAGCTGGCCCTTGCCATCCACGGCGAACGTCTGGCTCATCTTCGCGCCGAGCTGCTTGATGCCGCCCTGGAACTGCTCGAAGCGGTCATAGGCGATGCGCACCGGGCCGTCGGAGTAGGTGGCCGCCAGGAGCATGAGGATGGGGAAGAGCGACACGTCCCGTCCGCCGAAGCCTCCACCCGGGTAGCAGGAATTGAGCACGACGCTCTTCACGTCGAACGGGCCCGAGGAGTGGTTCTTGAAGAGGCTGAAGGCATCCGAGAGGTCACCGTTGGTGCTCTGCGTGCCCAGCACCAGGTTCATGCGCTTGTTGGCGCGGTCGAGCCACGCGAGGCCCGCCTCGGGCTCCATGAACATGGGGTCGAGCACCTGGGTCTCGTAGGTGCCCTGGAACACCTTCCAACCCGCGGTCTTCAGCTCTTGCTGGATGAGCTGGCGCGTCTTGGCGGCCTCCTGGTCCTGCGGCGTGGACGAGGAATAGGGATTGGTGGAGCCGTCCTTCACCTGGGAGAAGCGCACCTCGCCTTGGGCGCCGCCGTAGAACGTGAGGTAGGTGGGCGGGCTGTAGGGCGCATAGCTCTGAGCGCCGGTTGCCGGCTGCGGCGGAGGCCCGTACTGGAGCACGTCCGGGTTGAAGCGCAGCAGGCGCGAGGCCTCGCGGAAGACGTAGTAGCTCTCGAAGATGAGCAGGGCCACGGGCTGCCCGAGGTAGGCGGGCACCTGATTCAAGGCCGCGAGGAAGACCTTCTGCCGGCCGTCGGGGGGCGTGGTGCTCGAGGGCAGCTGCAGGCCGTCGCTGGCCAGGTCCACCGAGGTGACGACGCGCAGGGGCTGCAGCTCCGGCGGCAGCCCGGACAGGTCGATGGCGACGAGGGGGCGGTCCGCGGAGGTCGCGCGCAGCACCATGGCGTAGCGCTCGGTGGTGGGCCACCCCTTCATGTCCCGGGCCCGGAAGTCGCGCGCGTAGATTTTCTGCCCGGTGACCTTGGGCAGCCCCTCGATGCGGAAGCGCGCCTTGCCCGGCGGCCCCATCCAGCCCGAGCCGCCCGCCTGGCCTCCCGAGGCTTTCTGGGCCATGGAGGGCAGGGAATTGAAGATGACGGTGATGCCTCCCGCCGCGGCGGCCGACTCGAGGAACTGCCTGCGGGAGAAGACGAAATGATCGGTCAAGGAGAACCTCCTCGGCCGGAGACGAACACCATGAGCGAAGAGAATCAAGAACCCGCGTGAAATTCGGAAAGGGGCTCCAGGCCATGGAAGGCCGGGGCGGGGGTCCTCACGCTCAGAAGGAGATCCGGAGCTGCACGCCGACGTGGTGGGGCGCCATCGCCACGCCGACGCGCCAGTCGAGCGCGGCCAGGCCTTCTCCGGCGAGGGTCTTTCCCTCACGGTAGGCGCGGAGCGCGTCCTGGGCTCCGGTGGGTTGCGTGAGAATCATCACCTCGCCGAGCAGCACTCCCGTGGCCGCGGTGAGCACGGCGGAAGGCCAGCGGTCGAAGAACAGGCCCAGCACCAGCCCGGTGAGGACGTTGTAGACGACGTTGGCGCCATGCATCAGCAAGCTCCGTCCCTCTTCTTCGCTCCGGGCGCTCCGGACGAGCAGCCGCTCGGCCTCGGCGAGCACCGCGCAATCCACCGACTCCGGTTGTCGCGCTGCCAGTGCGTCGAGCGTGGGAGAGTCCTCCATCACGGTCAGCGGGACCGCGAGCAGCACGGCCACGCCCCCCGCTGAGGAGACCGCGCCCACGTAGAAGTCCACCTGCTCCTCGGGCGAGAAGAGGGGTGCGAGCGCGAGCTGGCCCACCGTCAGCACGGACCAGGTGGCGCCCCATGCGCCCGTCCAGATTCGCGCCCGCCGCGCGTCCTCGTGCAGGTGCGACTGGATGAAGGCGAGCCGCCGTGAGGGCTCCAGCTCACCCACCGATGCACTTGCACCTTCCGGCACGGGGCAGCGGAGCTGCGCATGGGCAAGACACGGCGGCAGGACGCACAGCAGGAGCAGGAGCCGGAGCGCGGGGGCGTTCACGGAGCCGCCTTTCTGGTGGATTTGGAGGGCACCTGGTGGCCTGTCATAGTCGAGGAGACCTTCTCCCGTCTGGCCTTCATGCTCGAAAAAATCAATCGGCTGTCCGAATCCCACGGCCATATGCCGCGTGGCGTTGGCGTGGTCTCCGGTGTCTTCGCACTGGTCCTCGGCCTGCTCTGTCTCCTGGGCGTGTTGGCCTTCCACTTCCCGGCCTACCTGACCACGCCGGAGCTGCGCCGTGGTTACGACGTGGCCGGACTCCGGCAGGTGCTGTTCTGGTCCATGGTGGTCGCGGGCGGTATCTCGCTCGGCAATATCGTGCTCGGGCGGGTGCGCTGGCTGTCGGCCTGGGCCTTCCTGTCCGTGGTGGTGGCCGCCCTCATGGGTGGGCACAAGGTGCCGGTCCACGATTTCGCCGACCATACTCCGTATATCGGCCTGGACTGGTTCATCCTCGACCTGCTGGGCTCGAGCCTGATCTTCATCTTCATCGAGAAGCTGTTCCCGCTCCGGCGCCAGGCGGTGTTCCGCGCCGAGTGGCAGACCGACTTCCACCACTTCATCGTCAACCACATGGTGGTGGGCTTCATCCTGCTGGCCACCAACCTGCTGGTGCACAAGCTGTTTGGCTGGGCCGTGCGCGGCGGCGTGCAGAGCCAGGTGGAAGGTCTGCCCTTCGCCGTCGAGCTGTTGCTCATCATCCTGGTGGCCGACCTGGTGCAATACTGGACGCACAGGGCCTACCACGAGGTGCCCATGCTCTGGCGCCTCCACGCCGTGCATCACAGCGTGAAGAGCATGGATTGGCTGGCCGGCTCGCGACAACACATCATCGAATTGCTGCTCACCCGCACGTTGATCCTGGCGCCCATCTACGTGCTGGGTTTCAGCAAGGAAGTGATTGATGCCTATATCGTCGTGGTGGGATTCCAGGCCGTGTTCAACCACGCCAATGTGAGCGTGCGGCTCGGGCCGTTGCGCTACCTGATCGTCACCCCCAACTTCCACCACTGGCACCACAGCCAGGACCAGGAAGCACTCGACCGCAACTACGCGGCCCACTACGCCTTCCTGGACTACCTGTTTGGCACGGCGGTGAAGAGCGACCGCGAGTGGCCGAGCGATTACGGCGTGCTCGGCGATTACGTGCCGGACGGCTTCTGGAAGCAGCTGGCCTTCCCGTTCCGCAGGAAGGATTAGTGGCAGCTTGGGTGGCCCGTGCTGATGCCCACGGCCCGGTAGATGAGCACCGCCGCGGCCAGCAGGGGCACCGCTCGTTTGAGCACGAACGCCGCCATGCGCGGTTGCCGTTGCCATAATCCCGTCTGGAGCTGCGCGCCCAGCAGCGCCGGGAGCCCGCCCAGCGCGAACGCTCCCATCAGCAGCACGCCTCCTCCAATGGAGCCGCTCGCCAGGGCCGCCGCGTACACTCCGTAGAGCAGGCCGCACGGCAGCAGCGGCGTCACCGCACCCATTGCGCCCGCTTTGCTCAAAAGCGAAAACTTTGCGCCCGCCCGGGTGACGGCTGCCGCCAGGTGGGACAGGCCGGGCAATGGCCGCAGCCGCTTCCCCAGCTCCAGCGCCGAGGCCACCAACGCCGCCGCCATCACCCACGGCAGGTACGGCCGCGTCGATACCGCGAGCACTCGTGTCACCCCTCCGCCCAGCGCTCCCAGCAGCCCGCCCATCAGCATGTACGCCCCCACGCGCGCACTCTGATACGCGAGCACCGCGCGCCACCGCTCCGGGCCCTTCACCCCCGGCAGTCCCGCGCACGCCAGCGGCCCGCACATGAGGAGGCAGTGCACGCTGCCGGTGACGCCCACCAGCAGTGCGCCCGCGGCTCCCGCCACCACCACCGGGGCCGCCGGGAGCTGCGCCCACACGCCTTCGAGAACGGGAAATGCCGGAGTCATGCCCCCGCCCATCGCAATGGGCATGCCGTTCGCAAGGGGCCCGTCCCGATGCCGGCCTCCCAGCCAATCGAGCAGCACCCGGCCTCGTGCCGTCACTGTGGCAGCCCCGTTCCCGAGGGCTCGCCGCTGAAGGACTTCTGTTGCGCGGGCTGCGACGCCGTCCACCGGCTCCTCGTGGACCAGGGCCTCACCCGCTACTACGCGCTCGCCGAGGGCAAGGCGGCCCCAGCTCCCGAGCCCAAGCAGGACCGTGGCTTCGTCTGGCTCGAGCCGCTCGTCGCCCGCGCCGAGGCCTCCTCCAGCTCCGTGTGTGCGCTCGAGCTGGACGTGCAGGGCATCCACTGCGCCGCATGCGTCTGGCTGATGAACGAGTTGTTCCGCCGCCAGCCGGGTGGGGCCTCGCTCACCGTGAATCCCGCGCTCGGCAAGGTGCGGCTCGCCTGGCGCAAGGGCGCCTTCGACGTCTCCAGCTTCCTCCGCTCCGTCGAGGGCTTCGGCTACCTCTTCGGCCCCAGCCGCAAGCGCTCCGAGTCCGCCTCTCATGACTTGCCCCTCCGGCTCGGCATCTGCGCCGCCATCACGATGAACGTGATGCTCTTCTCGGTGAGCTTCTACGTGGGGCTCACCCCCGCAGACGGCGAGGTCTTCTCTCTTTTCAGCCAGCTCAGCGTGTGGCTCTCCACCGGCGTGGTGCTGGTGGGGGGCTGGCCCTTCTTCCGCTCGGCGTGGCGCGGGCTGCGCAGTGGCGTCCTCCACCTGGACCTGCCCATTGCCCTGGGCATTCTCCTCGTCTTCTCCACCTCGCTGCTCGAGGCGCGCGATGGCCGGGGAGACCTCGCCTACTTCGACACGCTCAATACCTTCGTCACCCTGATGCTGGTGGGCCGCTGGCTGCAGCAGCGCGTCCTCGAGCGCAACCGCCGCTTCCTCCTGGAAGATGATGGGGCGGATGGCCTCTTCGCCCGCAGGCAGGAGGGGGACCGGCTCGTCACCGTGCGCGCCGCCCAGCTGCGCGCGGGAGATGTGCTCGTCATCGCCCCGGGCGAGCTGGTGCCCGTGGATGCCGAGCTACTCGACGCGCGCGCCAGCTTCTCCACCGACTGGGTGACGGGCGAGCCGGACGTGCGCGCGGTGGAGCAGGGCGGTGAGGTGCCCGCCGGTGCCTTCAACGCGGCTCGCGCCGCCTCCCACCTGCGGGCCCGCACGGACTTCCAGGACTCGCCGCTGGTGGCCCTGCTGCGCCAGGCGCCCGCTTCTCCCAGCCGCGTGCCCGCCCATGCGCGCTTCTGGAACGTGGTGTCCCGCCGCTGGGTGCTCTCCGTGCTGCTCATCGCCGGCCTGGGCCTCGCGCTCTGGCTGCCCAAGGGACAGGACAAGGCGCTGCAGGTGGCCGTGGCCCTCCTCGTGGTGACGTGCCCGTGTGCTATTGGCATCGCCGTGCCGCTCGCCTACGAGCTCACCCAGACGCGCCTGCGCCGGCTCGGCCTCTTCGTGCGCAGCCAGGACTTGCTGGACCGGCTGCCCCGCGTGCGCAAGGTGCTCTTCGACAAGACGGGCACGCTGACGCTCGGCCGTCTGGAATTGGTGGACCGCGAGGCCGTGGACACACTCGCGCCCGAGCTGTGTGACGTGGCCTTCGACCTGTCCGCGCGCAGCAATCACCCGGTGAGCCGTTGCCTCGCCGCGGCCCTTTCCCGCGCTGGCGCGCGTTTCTCCGCTGGTGCACAGGTGACGGAGCACCCCGGGCAGGGCCTGGAGTGGCTCCGTGCGGACGGTACGTGGCGGCTGGGTGCCCCGGGATGGGCGGCGGCCGGTGCCACGGGGTTGGATGGAACCGTCCTATCCCGCGATGGCCAGCCCCTGGCCTCTTTCGCCCTGCGCGAGTCCGTGCGTGCCGATGCGCGCCGGGAAATCCAAGCGCTGCGCGACTCCGGCCACGAGGTGTGGCTCATCTCCGGCGACGCGCCCGAGCGGGTGCGCACCATGGCCGAGGCGCTGGGTGTGCCGGTGACGCACGCGCTCGGCGGCCAGCGGCCCGAGCAGAAGGCCAAGGCGGTGGTGTGCATCGACCAGTCGGACACGCTCTACCTGGGGGATGGCGTCAATGACAGTCTCGCCTTCGAGCGCGCCTTCTGCGCGGGCACGCCGGCCATCGACCGGCCGGTGCTGCCGGGCAAGTCGGACTTCTTCCTCATGGGCGAGGGCCTGTCCGCCATCCGCGAGGCCCTGGAGCTCTCGGGGCGGTTGCGCCAGGTGGTGCGCCGCATCATCGGCATCTCGCTCGCCTACAACGTGGTGTCGGTGGCGGTGAGCCTCGCCGGGCTGATGACGCCCCTGCGCGCGGCGGTGGTGATGCCGCTCAGCTCCCTGTCCCTCATCCTCTTCACCCTCGCGAGCCTCTCCGCCCGCCGCCAGCACGCGGCCGGCGAGCAGCCCCGAGCGCTCGAGGAGGTGCCCGTATGAATGTCATCGTCCTGCAGGTCTTCGTCAGCCTGATGCTCGTGGCGGGCTCGGTCCTGCTCTACGCCTTCAGCGTGCGGCACCGCGACTACGAGCACTCCGACCGTCTGTCCCTCATCCCGCTCGAGGACGACACCGCGCGCCCCGACCCGGCCGCGTCCTCCGAGTCCAAGCCGCAACCGTGAATTTCCCGAGGTGATCTCGTGCAACAGCAACGCATCGTCTACGACGACACCACCACCCGGCACTTCATCACCGCCTCCGTCCTGTTCGGCGTGGTGGGGCTGCTGGTGGGCTGCCTCGCCGCCGCCCAGCTCGCGTGGTGGCAGCTCAACTTCGGCCTTCCCTACACCACCTTCTCGCGCCTGCGCCCGCTGCATACCAACGCGGTCATCTTCGCGTTCGTAGGCAACATGATGTTCGCCGGCATCTACTATTCCACCCAGCGTCTGTTGAAGACGCGGATGGCGTCCGACCTCCTCTCCAAAATCCACTTCTGGGGATGGCAGGCCATCATCGTCTCGGCGGCGGTGACGCTGCCGCTCGGCATCACCACCTCGAAGGAGTACGCCGAGCTCGAGTGGCCCATCGACATCGCCATCGCGCTCATCTGGGTGGTGTTCGCCATCAACTTCTTCTGGACGTTGGCGAAGCGCAACGAGAAGAACCTCTACGTCGCCATCTGGTTCTACATCGCCACCATCATCACGGTGGCGGTGCTGCACATCGTCAACAGTCTGGCTTTGCCGCTCAGCCCGCTGAAGAGCTACTCGGTCTACGCCGGAGTGCAGGACGCGCTGGTGCAGTGGTGGTACGGCCACAACGCCGTCGCCTTCTTCCTGACCACGCCCATCCTGGGCATCATGTATTACTTCCTGCCCAAGGCGGCCGAGCGCCCGGTCTATTCCTACCGGCTCTCCATCATCCACTTCTGGGCCCTGGTGTTCATGTACATCTGGGCCGGTCCGCACCACCTGCTCTACACCGCGCTGCCCGATTGGGCGCAGTCGCTGGGCATGGTGTTCAGCGTGGCGCTGTGGGCTCCCTCCTGGGGCGGCATGCTCAATGGGCTGCTCACCCTGCGCGGCGCCTGGCACAAGCTGCGCGAGGACCCCGTCATCAAGTTCTTCATCGCCGGTATCACCTTCTACGGCATGGCGACCTTCGAAGGCCCGCTGCTCTCCATCAAGTCGGTGAGCGCGCTCGGCCACTACACGGATTGGATCATCGGCCACGTGCACGGCGGCGCCCTGGGCTGGAACGGCCTCATGGCGGCCGGCCTGTTCTACTGGCTGGTGCCCAGGCTGTACGGCACGAAGCTGCACTCGCAGAAGGCCGCGGACCTGCATTTCTGGACGAGCACGGTGGGCATCCTGCTCTACATCGTCGCGATGTGGGCCTCGGGTATCACCCAGGGCCTCATGTGGCGCGCCACCAACCCGGACGGCACGCTGCTCTACCCGAGCTTCGTCGAGACGCTCATCGCCATCCGGCCCATGTACATCGTCCGCTTCCTCGGCGGCACGCTCTACCTGCTCGGCTTCCTGCTGATGGTGTGGAACCTCTGGAAGACGGCCCGCTCCGGCCAGGCGGTGGATGGGGAGACGACGGTGGTGGTGGAGGACAAGGCTCCCGCGTCCATCTTGACGGGCCGGCCCGCGTGGGTGGCCATCGTCACCGGCTGGCCGCTCCTGTTCGCGCTCGCCATCATCGGCGTCACGCTGTTCCTCGGCTGGTCCGGCCCGGTGCGCGCCATCGTCATCATGGGGGCAGTGGTGGCCCTGGGCGAGTTCGCGTGGATCGTCGCCCGGCGCAACCGCGAGGCCGGTGGGCCCTCCTGGTTCGCCCTCATCGAGGGCCGCCCGCTGGCCTTCACCGTGCTCACGCTGCTCGCCGTCCTCATTGGCGGTGTGGCGGAGCTGCTGCCCACCATCCTCATCCGGCAGGCGGTGCCGGCGCATGGCGAGGCGCAGCAGCCGTACTCCCCGCTGGAGCTGCAGGGGCGTGACCTGTACGTGCGCGAGGGCTGCTATGTCTGCCATTCTCAGATGATCCGTCCCTTCCTCGCCGAGTCGCAGCGCTATGGCGACGTGTCCCGTGCCGAGGAGTTCATCTACGACCACCCGTTCCAGTGGGGCAGTAAGCGCACCGGCCCGGACCTGCACCGCGTGGGCGGCAAGTACCCCAATCTCTGGCACTACACGCACCTGATGGATCCGCGCGCCACCAGCCAGGGCTCCAACATGCCGCCGTACTCGTGGCTCGCGGACAATCGAATCGACGTGAAGCTGGCGCCCAGGAAGCTCGCGCTGATGCAGAAGCTCGGCGTGCCCTACACCAACGCCGACATCGACGGGGCCGAGGCCCGACAGAAGGCCCAGGCCGAAACCATCACCGCGGACCTCGCCACCCAGGGCATCCAGGTGGCGTGGGACTCGGAGATGGTGGCCCTCATCTCCTACCTGCAGCGGCTCGGGCGCGGGCCCCAGGACATTCAGCAGACGCCGGGCAGCCTCGAGACGGCCTCGGCGGGAGGGACTCCCTGATGTGGCGCCAGTTCTACGAGGGAATGGATTGGGTCCATCTCCCGCTCTTCACCCTGCTTCTCTTCTTCGCTGTCTTCCTCGGCGTGACGGCGTGGGTGCTGCTCGCCCGCCGGGGGCAGGACTACGACGCGCTCTCGCGGCTGCCGCTGGCCGAGCCGGGCGCGATGACCTCCGACTCTCGCGGCACGAGGAGCCACCATGAGCTCGAGTGACAAGCCGGGCGTTCTCCACGTCTATGACGGCATCGAGGAGATGGACAACCACCTGCCCAACTGGTGGTTGTTCCTCCTCTGGACCACCCTCGTGTTTGGCTTTGGCTACTGGTTCTACTACCACGCGAGTGGAATGGGCGCCGGCTCGCTGGAGGTGTACAAGGCCGAGGCCCAGGAGGCCGCGCGCAAGGCCGCCTCCGGCAAGCCCACGTCCGATGAGACGCTGCTCGCGCTCATGCAGGACCCCCTGGTGGTGGACCAGGGCAAGACGCAGTTCATCCAGCAGTGCGCGGCGTGCCATGGCCAGAAGGGCGAGGGGCTGATCGGCCCCAACCTCACGGACAGGTTCTGGCTGCACGGCGGCAAGCCCATGGACCTCCACAAGACGGTGTCCGAGGGCGTGGTCGTCAAGGGCATGCCCGCCTGGGAGCGGACGCTGGGCGCCGAGCGCGTGCGCTCCATCGTCGCCTACGTACTGACGCTCAAGGACACCAACGTCCCCGGCAAGGCCCCCCAGGGCGAGCCGGAGCAATAGGGGAAGGCCTATGCAGCCGCGAGCTCCAGGGCCGGGTACCGGGCACCTCTCCTCCATCCGTCCGGATGGGTCGCGGGTGGCCATTCACCCCTCGGACGTGCGCGGCCGCTTCGTCTCCTGGCGGCGCATCGTCTACGTGGTGCTGATCGCCATCTATGTCGTGCTGCCCTTCGTCCGGGTGGGGGGCCACCCCGCCGTCCACCTGGACGTGGCCGCGCGCCGCTTCTACCTCTTCGGCAGCACCTTCAACGCGCAGGACTTCTGGATCGTCCTCTTCCTGCTCACCACCGCGGGCTTCTGCCTGCTCTTCGCCACGGCGTGGCTCGGCCGCGTGTGGTGCGGTTGGGCCTGTCCGCAGACGGTGTTCCTCGAGGGCGTCTACCGGCGGATCGAGCGGTGGATCGACGGTCCTCGCGAGCGCCGTCTGAGAATGGCCGCCGGGCCGTGGACGCCGGACCGGGTGCTGCGCGCGGTGACGAAGCACGGAGTCTTCCTCGTCGTGTCGTGGCTGCTGGCGCACGTGGCGCTGGCGCTCTTCGTCTCGGTGAAGGACCTGGACACCATGGTGCGCGAGGGGCCCGGTGGTCACGGCGTGCCCTTCGCCTGGGCCATGGCCGTCACGGGCGCGCTGTACTTCAACTTCGCCTGGTTCCGTGAGCAGTTGTGCGTGGTGCTCTGCCCCTATGGGCGCCTGCAGTCGGCCATGCAGGACAGGGACTCGCTCATCATCGGCTATGACATCGCCCGCGGAGAGCCCCGTGGCCGGCTGGTGAAGGCGCGGCTGGGTACTCCCGAGGCCCCGCGCCAGGGTGACTGCGTGGACTGCCGCAAGTGCGTCATCGCCTGTCCCACGGGTATCGACATCCGCAATGGCTTGCAGATGGACTGCATCGCCTGCGCGCAGTGCGTGGACGCCTGTGACGAGGTGATGGGCAAGCTGGGGCGCTCCAAGGGCCTTGTCCGCTATGACTCGCTCAACGGGCTGGTGGGCCAGCCGCGCCGGGTCGTCCGGTCACGCCTGCTGCTCTACGGCGTCCTGCTGCTCGTCTCCGCCATCGCGCTCACGGTGGCCCTGGTGGGCCGCACGCCCTTCGAGGCCAACCTGCTGCGTTTCCAGGGCCTGCCCTACTTCCTGGAGGACACCACGGTGCGCAATCAATTCGAGCTGCACCTGGTGAACAAGAACCCCGTGGACACCACCTTCACCGTGCGTGTGGACAGCCCCGTCCCCGCCAACGTGGTGGTGGCGCAGCCGCGGGTGAAGCTCGGCTCCCTGGAGAGCTTCCGACTCCCCCTCTTCGTCACCGTGGACCGGGCCCAGCGCTTTCCCTTCACCTTCCAGATCGAGGTCGCCGACCAGGCGTCCGGGCAGGTGAAACGGCTCGAGGCCCGCTTCCTGGGGCCGCCCACGCCGGGCCGGTAGCGGGACGAGGGCGTTCCAAGCGCAGCCAGTGTACGCCCTGGCTGGTTGCGAGGGGCTGTGCCCGAGGCTCTGGGGATTACGTCAGCAGCGCGCGGGCCCACCTCCCCGTATAGGGCCCACTCCAAGCCGGGCGGTGTGTATGCCGCGCCCCTCGCTCGCTCGTTCGTCGCTGTCGAAGCGTGCTGGCATACTCCCCAACGCGCCCGACTTGAGCCTGCCCCCTCGCTTGATAAAAGGACGTGACGATGCGCTTGCGAACTTGGAGCGCGCTCCTGGTGCTGCTCACCGCCTGCGCTAGCGCGCCCGCCCCGCGGTCGATGCCACGGCCCCACGCCTTCGCGTCGACTCCCGCTTCGGGCCCGCGCATCCGGCTCGTTTCCACGCCGATGGAGCCGGCACCGGAACGGTCGTGGATTGGAAAGGCGGACCTGGACAAGGCCAGGGCACTGCTGTCTCGGGCGCGCGAAGACATCGAGCCGCGTCAGTGGGAACAGTTGGACCGCGAGCTCACCGCAGCGGAACGGGCCTTCGAGCGCTTCTCCCGCGCCGCGAGGACGAGCGGGCAAGCCGCTGAGGTGGCGAGGGGGGCCGAGGGCCTCGCCCAGGCTGGACGTGCCAGCGAGGCCCCTTTAGCGCTCTCCAGGGTGGGTCCGGTGCTCGTGGCCCTCGTCCTGCTCTGGCCCTCCAGCACCGCCGGGCCGGAGTCTGACAGCCGTCCGCCCTGGGTCGACGCTCAACGGGAGTTCGAGGCACGGCTGCGGGACGTCTCGGAGTCCTCGCGGCAACTCATGGTGGAACTCGAGGCTCAGCCTCGTGCGACGAAAGTACCGGCCCGGGAGCCGTCACCGCGAAAGCAGCCCGCGACCGCCCTCACCCAGGAAGAAGACGACCCGAGATGCAAGCCCATCCCCTTGCCGCGCCACCTGGGCGGGCATGACCCGCACAACGAATGCGCCGACAAGATGCCGGGCAACACCTTCCCCGGTGGGGATGTGTACGTGAATGGGAAGAGCTTCGACGCGCTGCAACTGGCCACGCGCACGCTCTGGGAGGTCAAAACGGATGACTTTGAGAAACAACCGCCTCGCTCGCAGCAGTTCTTCGTCGAAATGAAGTTGCCGGAAATACAGCGAGAGCGAAGGCTTGCTGAGGAATGTGGCTTCAAATTTGTCGTCGGCGTTCGTAGCGAAGCACACAAAGCAGCTTTGCTCCGAGCAGACCCCAGCCATGACGTAGTAGTCATGAATTGGTGTTGAAATGTCAGACAAGAAAAATCCCCTCACCCTCAATGTCTACGCGCCTTCACTCATGAATCATGATGAGCGCAGACTTGCCATCGTTCATGGGATGGAACGAGCTTTCCCTGGTTTGCACCTGGGATGGACGATGTCCAAGGAAGAGGGACTCGTCTCTTTGCCCCAACGAGATGAGTGGGTCGAAAGGGAGAGAACAGATGGGGATTTTCCGTTCCTCTGTAATGACGATGACAACCATGTCGTGACGCTAGGCGGATGGGAAATCCCGGCGGGCCGTTATCCGGGCGCCCGGCCGCAGCTTCAAATCCATGCGATGTTGCCGCTGGAGGAAGCCGCTATCGCCGCCGCGGGGGGTGTATTGGCAGGTGTGGCAGAGGGTGCACAGGCTTTGTGGGGACACATAACGCCGGGAAACGTGATGCTTGTCATTGCGGAGCAGATGGGGCCGAAGATGTATGGGCCACCAAAGCCACCACGGGGGTTGCCAGCGCTCAAGCTCCCAGACGCCATCCCCGCACCCGAGATTCCACATTGTATCGGGTGGTTGAACTACTGGTCGCAAGCTGCCGCACGGGCCATCGGCTTTCCGGATCCCGCCCGCGACGCGGAGCTGCTTTCGCGCTCACGGCGTACCGCGACGGGCGGGTGGGTTGTCCGGCTCACCGAGGCTCCGCTCGACCTGGACAACCCCGCGCACCTGGACGCGCTGAAACGGGCCTACGAGCGTTTCCCGGAGATCGGCGGGCGCTCCACCCCTTGAAGCCCGCCGCAGCTCGCAAGGGCTGTGCTCGAGAGCCCGTCTCCTGGCTCACCGGGAAGGTGAGACTCCCCGGAAGGTCAGCAGGCGTCCGGGCAGGTGAAACGGCTGGAGGCTCGCTTCCTGGGTCCGCCTACGCCGGGCCGGTAGCGGCGCCGAGGGCCTCCGGAGCGCAACGCTTGCGTCCGGACGCAGCCCTTGCACCCGGAAAGGCCCTCGGGACGGGGGTTTCCGAGGGCCCGGCGTTGGCACGGTGCTTGGAATGGCAAGGGCACCGATGGCTGCGTCCCTCGACATCCCGACCCCCTCCGAAGAGCTGATGCGGCGCTACGATGTCGCCGGCCCGCGCTACACCAGCTACCCCACCGCCCCCGAGTGGAAGCATGACTTCGGCACCGAGCACTACGCCGAGCGGCTCGACGTGGCGGGCAGCGCGAGCCCCGACGAGCCCCTCTCCCTGTACGTGCACCTGCCTTTCTGCCGCAGCCTCTGCTGGTACTGCGGGTGCAACGTCGTCATCTCCCAGGAGCGGAGCGCCGCGGACGTCTACATCGACCACGTCCTCCTGGAGCTGGAGCAGGTGCTGGCCCGGCTCGGAAAGCGGCGCAAGTTGTCGCAGGTGCACTGGGGCGGCGGCACGCCCACCTTCCTCTCCGAGGCCCAGCTCGAGCGCCTGTGGAGTGGCATCACCCGGCGCCTCCGGATGCTGCCCGACGCGGAGGTGGCCATCGAGGTGCACCCGGCCGTCACCTCCCCCCAGCAGCTCTCGCTGCTGCGGGCGCTCGGCTTCAACCGTGTCTCCATGGGCCTGCAGGACTTCGATCCGAAGGTGCAGGAGGTCACCAACCGCCACCAGCCCTTCGAGCAGACGCGCGAATTGCTCGAGCACGCGCGCGAGCTGGGCTTCTCCGGGGTGAACTTCGATCTCATCTACGGGCTGCCGTACCAGACGCCGGAGAGCTGGGAGCGCACGCTGCGCCAGGTGCTGTCGCTGAGGCCGGACCGGCTGGCGGTGTACTCGTTCGCCTTCATCCCGGAGGTGCTCAAGCACCAGCGGCGCATGCCGGCCGAGGCCCTGCCGGACGCACGCACCAAGCTGGGGCTGTTCCGCGCCGCGTGGGCCGCCTTCGCGGACGCGGGCTACCGGCCCATCGGCATGGACCACTTCGCCGTCCCCGAGGACGAGCTGTCGCGCGCCCAGGAGCGGCGCTCGCTGGGGCGCAACTTCCAGGGCTACACGGTGAAGGTGGCCTCGGACGTGGTAGCGCTCGGGGCCACGGGCATCAGCGACGTGGGCGGGGCGTACGCGCAGAACGTCCGCGCCCTGCCGTACTACTACGAGCGCGTGCGCGAGGGCCGCTTCGCCACCGAGCGCGGCATCCAGCTCACCGGCGAGGATCGCCGCCGCCGCGCCATCATCACCCAGCTCATGTGCAACTTCTGGGTGGACCTGGGTGAGGACGGCACACGCGACTTCGCGCTGGAATTGGAGCGGCTCGCGCCGCTGGAAGAGGACGGGCTGGTGCGCCGCGAGGGCAGCCAGCTCGAGGTGACTCCCCTGGGGCGGTTGTTCGTGCGCAACGTGGCGATGGTGTTCGACACCTACCTGCGCCAGGCCGAGCGGCCCCGCTTCTCCCGGACGGTGTGAGCATGGACGCCATCGACATCCTGGTGAACGAGCATCGTCACATCGAGCGCGTCATGGATCTGCTCGGGTGGGCCGTGGAGCACGGGCGCGGAGGAGGGGAGGTGTCCCCGGTGCTCTTCGAGCGCGCCGCGCACTTCCTGCTCACCTTCGTGGACGGCAGCCACGACGCGAAGGAGGGCGAGGTCTTCCAGGCCATCACCGCGCGCGGGGTGCCACTGGGCGAGGGCGTGGTGGCGGCGCTCTCGGCGCAGCACGAGGTGGGGCGGGAGATCGCCGGGGAGCTGCGCGAGGTGGCTCGGGCGGTGATGCGGGGCGAGAAGGAGCCCGAGGAGCAGTACGCGCTCGCCGAGCGCTACGTGCGGTTGCACCGGGGCCATACGGAGTCGGAGGAGAGTCGCTTCTTCCCGATGGTGCGGCGGCTGCTGCCGGTGGACGCGATGGAGCGGGTGCGGGCGAAGTTCGCACGCATCGAGGCCGCGCATGGCTCGCTGGGAGAGGCGGCGGATGCCTTGGAGCTGGCCTTCCCGGTGCCGGCCACGGCGGTGCGCCGCCCGGGGAACGTGCGTGCACAACCGTGGATCGGGAGGTGAGTGCCATGAAGCGCATCCTGGTGGTGGATGGCGAGCCGGTGGCGATGGGCGCGCTGTGCGACCTGTTGGTGATGGACGGCTACGCGACGGTGGGCCTGTGCGAGTCGGAGGAGGCCGTGCGGCGCCTGCGCGACGAGCTCTTCGACGCGGTCATCACGGACGTGGAATTGCCAGGAGGACACGGGCTGGAGGTGATTCGCACCGCCCGCGAGGCCCGGCCGGGCGCACCGGTGCTGGTGGTGACGGGGCACGTGAATTCACTGGCCTCCGACGTCGCCCGGGCCCTCGGCGTGCGCCGCGTGCTGGGCAAGCCGCTGCGCTACGAGACGCTCATCTCCGAGCTGGAGAGCTCCATCCAGGGCCGCTGACGGCTCATGGATGGGAGAGGATGGAGTCGGCGATGACGGGCACTCCGTCCGCGGGAGCCAGGAGGAAGCCACGCCGCTTCACCTCGCGCGTGGGGTGTTGGGATTGCGTGGCCGTCCGGAGCCCCGCCCCACGGCAGCACGGCGAACCCCGCCGGCAACTCCCACTGTTCCAGCATGAGCGGGCCCTCGGTTGTCTGGCCGCCGAGGGAGGCTCTGGAGTCACTGCTTCACCCGGCTGCCAGATAGGTGGAGCGGGCCGCAGCGGATGTGATGCGTGGCGGAGTCCCCATGTCTCCGCCTTATCGAAGGAGTTGCCCGGGCCCGCTGCCGCGAGCGGCCTGGAACGCGGGATGTCGTTTGGGAATCGATGCCCCCGGACCTGGTGTAGACAGGGGTCATGGCCGACAAGCGTCGCTTCGAGCTCTTCGCCCAGTTCCTCACCGAGCGCTTCCCCGCTCCGCGCATCTACGACATCGCGGGAGGGCAGGGCCGGCTCAACGAGGCCCTGTCCCAGCTGGGGCGCACCGTCACCACCTTCGACCTGCGCCACAAGCACCTGCCCGTCCGCTACGCCCAGCGCATGTTCACCCTGGAGGAGCCGTGCGAGTGCGACCTGCTCGTGGGCATGCACCCGGACGGGGCGACTCGAATCATCATCGAGTACGCGGCGCAGCACCGGCTGCCCTTCGCGGTGGTGCCGTGCTGCTCGGACAACAGCATGCCGTACAACCCGTGGCGGCGGTTCCTGGCGGACCTGGCGCGCGAGCGCGGCTTCACCTCCGTCGAGGAGCATGAGCTGCCCATGGAGGGCCGCTCGCGCGTGGTGCTCGGAGACTTCCTACCCCGGTAGGTTCTGGGGCAGGTCGAACGTGGCGTCCTGCCCGCCCAGCCCGATCGACACGGCCCGCCGCCAGTAGGCCATGCCCGCGTTCAGCGCCAGCACGTCCACGCCCGGTAGCCGGCGCAGCACCTTGTGGGGGCCCGCCAGCAGCCTGCGCAGCAGCGGCGCCATGAGCCGCCACGCATTCTGCGGGTAGCCGAGCGCATCCGCGTGCACGTCCCCAATGAGGTAGCGGGAGATCCCGTAGCCGAGCTCGATGGCCCGCGCCGCCCGGTAGAGCTCCTCGGGCGTGCGCGCCTGGACGCGGGGGCTCTCGATGAGGGCCTCGGTCAGGGCCGCCGAGTCCTCGTCCGGCGGCCCCTGCGTGCTGGTAATCAGCTCCCAGAGGGTGCGGGCCTCGGGCTCGGTGACGCACAGCAATTCCTCGCGCACGCCGAGCACGTAGCCCGCGTAGCGCCACAGGTGCAGCAGGTCCGACACCTCGGCCGGCGACAGTTGCACCCCGAGCCGCCGCAGCCCATCCACCGCCACGAGGCTGAAGAGGAGCACCGTGCCCGCCATGTCGAGCTGGTTGATGGGCGCGCCCCAGAGTCTCGCGTTCCACCGGGGCGAAGGGGTGATCAGGCGCCGGACCTGCGCGTGCATCAGCCGCACCCGGACGGAGGCCTCGAAGCCGGGCGCACCCCGCCGCATTCCTCCGGGCAGACACACCGCCTCGACGAAGCGGCCCGTCTCGGAGAGCCTGCGTGGGGCGGACGCCGTGAGCCGGCCCGAGAACGTGAGGGCCTTGTTGCCCGCGGGCGAGCAGTAGCCCAGCACCAGCGAGCGGAACGCGAGCACGAAGCCGCCGAAAATCCCCGTGCGCAGGAAGGCCGCGCCCCCACGGTCGCAGCGCGCGTCATCCACCCAGAAGGGCACGTGGTGGACGTGCTCGAAGAAGCGGACCACCGCGGGTGGTGCGGAGGGCGGATTGTTTCCCGCCGTCATGCTGACGATCAGCTGGTTCCTCAGTTGGGGAGGGAACGTGGCGAGGGCATCCACGGCCTCGTCGGCGAGGGGATCTCCCTCACCGAGCATGGCGCCGAGGCGGTCCACGCGATCTCCGAACCGGAGGCGAGCCTCGTCGGTGTGAATGTAGCGCTCGGGAAACATGGTCCCGGAAGACTAAACATTGCCTCCCAAGCGGGCTGCGCGCCGTCGCCCTCCCGGCCGATGCGTCAGGCATGGCCATGCGCAGGGCGCGGTATCCCGGTCCCCTGCTTTGCTTCCATGGAGGCGGGCGCTCGTACCTCCGACAGCCGGCCGAGGGTGAAGGCTCCCACCGCCATCACCAGGTCCCTCGCCGCGATGTCGAAGTAGTGGCCCGTGGTGAGCAGGTTCAGGGCGATGCCCACCAACCAGGCCGACACGATATAGGCGCCCACGCGCGTCAGCTTCGAGAGCACCAGCAGGCCCGCGGCGATCTCGATGATGCCCACGACGTGCATGAACGTGCTGGCGGGAACGACGCGGGCGACGAGGGGACTGAGGTACTGCTCCCAGTTCGTCAGCAGGTTGAAGAACTTGTCGAGCCCCGCGACGATCGGCACCACGCCGAACGCGAGCTTCAGGGCCCACCAGGACTGATTCACACGGCTATCGTTCAGACGGCTCTCCCGACGGCTTTCCATGTCGATGACCTCTTCATCGGTGCGCTTGCACCTCGTTGGCTGCCAGAGATGGGAGTCGCGAGGGCAGCGGGAGGTGACACGGCGAGGGGCTGTCACGTCCGGGCCTTCCGCCGCATCTGAAGGACATGGAGACGATGAGAGAGCAGGGGACCAGGCTGACGGGCGGGGGCTCGCCTTCCGATGAGGAACTCGCCCACCGAGTGAGCGAGGGCGAGACGACCCTCTTCGAGGTGTTGATGCGCCGGTACAACGCGCGGGTCTACCGGGCCGTGCGCGCGGTGCTGTCGGACGAGGACGAGGTCGAGGACGTGATGCAGCAGGCCTACGTGCTCGCGTTCACGCACCTGGAGCAGTTCAAGGGCAACGCGAAGTTCTCGACATGGCTCATCCGCATCGCGGTGAACGAGGCGCTGCTGCGCTTGCGGAAACGCAGCCGGCTGGTTGCCCTCGATGGCGGTTCGGACGAGGAGCCGGAGGCGGCGATGAAGCGGGTGGAAAGACAGACGTCCGACCCCGAGCGGCAGGCCTCCGACCGTGAGCTCGTCCACCTCCTGGAGTCCACCCTCGAGGCGTTGCCGGCGCCCTACCGGATGGTGCTCATGCTGCGCGAGGTGGATGAGCTGTCGACGGCGGAGACCGCCGAGGTGCTGTCAGTCAGCGAGGACGTGGTGAAGACCCGGCTCCACCGGGCCCGGGCCATGCTCCGGGACGAGCTGGATACCCGGCTCGGGGGCCAGCTCGAGGAGGTGTTCTCCTTCCAGGCGCCGAGGTGCGATCGGGTCGTGGCGGCCGTGTTCGCGCGCCTCGGCCCGCACTGACGGCGCACGGGCTCAATCCCACCCCCGGAGGGCGACGCTCATGCGCCGCATCCACAGGTCCAATTCCTGGCGGCGCAGGGTGGCGAACACGCGGCTTCCCACGATGGTGAGGCCGGTGAGCGTCATCACCACGAAGCCGATGCGGTGGTCCCTCAAGCCCGCGTGGACGAGCGTGGCCGCCACGTCCAGCGTGAGGAACAGCGTCCCGAGCGCCAGGTAGGCGCGGATGTGCAGGGCCATGCCGGCCGCCACACCCAGCAGGCACACCGCGCCGAAGACGAAGGCATACGTCCCGTCCGAGGCCTGACCCATCTGCAGCGCCAGCTTCGCCGCCGCGGGCATGTACAGCAGCAGGCCTCCCACGGTGCGCACCGCGTTCCTCGCCGCTCGCGGCAGGCTGCCCGTGAAGAGCTGGCCCAGCATCAGCAACAACAGGCCGAGCGGCGCCAGGTACACCTCGAGCCCCTCCATGTTCATGGAGAGCGCGCCCACGAGGAGCGCCACGTTGCAGGCCGCCGCCGCGAGCGAGCCGAACAGCCGGCTGTGCTCCACCGCGCCCAGGGCCGCGTACAGCAGGCCCGAGCCACCCGCCAGCAGCGCGGCCTCGCCCGTGGCCTCGCTGGGGAGCACCAGCGCCATGCCCACCGGCAGCAGCGCCGCGAACCGCCGTGTCGCCTGCTCCACCGGCGGAATGCCCGCCCGCTTCGCCAACACCGTCACGCCCACCAGTGCGAAGCCGAGCGCCAGGGCGAAGAGCGCATCGTGCTCGGGACGCAGGTTCCGGGCGTACAGCGTCCGGACGAGCGCGTACACGCCCACCACCGCCACCTGCACGAAGTACACGTGCCGGCCCGTCCGCTCGCGCCACGCGCAGTGGAGCGACACCCCCACCGCCAGGGCGATGGCCGTGCCCGCCAGCGGGAGCGTCTGCTCATCCGGTGTTCTCGACAGCGTCGCCACGAGCGCGAGCAGTCCTCCCGTCGTGATGAGCCACAAGTCCCGGCCCCAGGCGAGCCCTCGGGTCAGGTCCTCGCGCCCGTGGCGGAGCTGGCGGCCGGTGGCGTGCGCGAGCGCCGCGACTCCCGCCACGCAGAGCGCCAGTGCCGCGCCCCGCAGCCTGAGGAGGGCGATGTAATCGGGGTCCACCCGGGAGCCCGCGACTCCCGCCACGAGCGCCACCGAGAGGCCCGTCACGGCCGCGAGCCCCGTCAGCGTCGTGGCCCACCCCGCGCCCATCCTCGCCAGCGCGCCCTTCCACTGGGCCGCGCCGATGAAGAGCGTGGTGGCGAGCAAGGCCAACGTCATCGGCAGGGCGGGAGAGCGCATCCAGTCTCCGCCGAGCCCATACAGGAAATCGAGCAGCAGGCGCGGCGCGGCCCACTGCGCGTCGGTCACGCCGCCAGCGGCCAGGGCGTACACCATCGCGTTGAGCCCGTAGAACAGCGCACCCAGTTGGGCACGAGGGCGCGCCTTGCTCGCGTCGACGCCACGCCAGCGGGCCACCCACGGGCTCAGCGCCACCACGCTCAGCGCCAGGAGGGCGAGCACAGGGCCCGGCCATGCGCCCACGGTGGGCTCACGGTGCGCCAGGGCATGGATGACCAGGAGCAGGCCCAGCCCCGGAAGCAGGCGTCCCAGGGGCCGAGCCCGGGCCGCGAGCAGCAGCAGCCCGGCCCCGAGCGTGAGCACGGCGGCTTCGAGCCCCGGCTGGACGAACGCCGCCGCGAAGACGAGCAACGCGGCGGCGCCCGACCACTCGTGCAGGGCCTGGGTGAGCTTCTGCCCGAAGGAGTCGGACTCGCCGGACAGGAACGTGCGCAGGAACTCGAGGCGCACGCCCACCCGGGCCAGCACCAGCCCCACTCCGGCATACGCGAAGCCCACGGCGGCGAGGCCCACGAAGGCCTGGTACCACAGGGGGGCGATCGTCTCTCCAGAGGCCAGCCACGCCTCGGGCGCGAGCCAGTCGATGCTCTGGGCCGCTTCGAGGAACCCGGCGCGGACCCATTGGCTGCCCGGGGGCACCGCCGCCACCAGCGCATGTCCGAGCACGGAGCGATGAACGGCCCACAGCGCCGCTCCCGGGAGCCCCAGCAGCAGCCCCACGTGGACGAGCCCCGGAGACCGGAAGGAGAAGGCGAGCAGCACCGCCAGGAGCGCGGCGCCCAGGAACATGAGCGGGGGCACCACCGTCAGCGCGCGGGACAGGATGGGTCCACCCACCACCCAGCCCTCCACCGCGAGCAGCACGCCCAGCGCGGCCACGCCCGCATGCGGAACGAGGTGGTACGCGCGGCCATGGCGCTCGTTCTCCAGCAGCCGTCCGAGCCACGGTCCGAAGCGCCGGGTGGCGAGCGCCAGCAGCCAGACGCCCACGCCGATGAAAGGCAGCTTCAGGGCCACGACGTCAGGAGGCAGCGGACGCCCCACGCGGTTGAGCACCGCCGTGAGGGCGATGAAGAGTCCCGCGAAGGCGAGCGTCCCCACCGAGCCGCGCATGCGCCACGTGACGAAGCCGCGCGAGACGAAGGCGAGCACCGCGCTCCCCGTGAGCAGCGCGCCCGCGAGCACGGCCTGGGAGCGAGTGAATTCCCGCGCCGAGGGCATCCAGAGCGTGAGGAGGGCGAGGGAGAACGTGGCCCCCACGAAGGCCATGGCGGCGAAGCCATCCGTGTAGAGCGCACGGCCCTGCTCGGGGAAGGGCAAGCGGATCCAACCGAACAGCCGCCGGCCTCGCGGGGTGGGCTCCTCGCTTCCCCGTCCACGCAGGGCCGCGATGGCGGACATCCCGAGCGTCAGACTCGAGAAGAGCAGGGCGAGGGTGCCGATGGGCGGGACGCCTCTGTAGGTGACGAGCTGCACCACCGTGAGGCCAAGACCCCAGGCGGCCAGGGCGCTGACGAGCCGGCTGCGATCCCGCCTCACCCGCAGCAGCAGGAGCACCGAGGTGAGCAGGAGCGGTACGCAGAGGCTCAGCTCATACAGAGGGAGCACGCCGCGCACGATGAGCTCCAGCAGCCCGTTCCCTTCGTCGAGGGGCAGGCTCAGGCCGAGCTGCGCACACAGCACCGCCAGTGCGGCCGCCGCGAGCGAGAGGTCGTCCAGGGGCAGCAGCTCGACCGTCTTCCCGGTACGGCGCATCCATGCTTCCTGAAAGAGCCCGGCCACGCCGTAGAGGCCCGCCACCCCGGCGAGCGTGGCCACCTGTGCCCAGGGCCTCTCGGTCATCTCCATTCCGGTGATGGCACCGAAGCTCGCGAAGAGGAGCGCGATGCCGCCCAGGTAGTGCAGGGCCCTCCAGCGGTAGCCGCCCGTGAGGTGCGCGGCCACGGCCACCAGCGCGCCCGCGGCGACCACCGGCCACCACGCATCCGAGCCCCAGCCCATGAAGTCGTTCGAACTCAGCGGCAGCGAGGCCACCGACAGCACCACGCCCCAGCCGAGCAGCCAGAAGCGGCGGGTGCTCCGCCCGCTCATCCGCGCCACGGCCAGCAGGCCCGCTCCCACGGCGGCGACTCCCACCATCCACCCCCGCGGCTCGGTGGGCACCTGCAGCCGTGCGAGCAGCAGCCCCGCCAGGGTCAGGGCGAGCACTCCCGGGTGCACCAGTGCCCGGCGCCGGGGCTCGAGCACGAAGAAGCTCAGCGCCGCCGCCACCGGTGCGAAGGCCGAGGCCATGTCCACCCACGGCTCCACCCCGGGCCCCACGGAGAAGGCCGCGAGCGCTCCGGCGAGCGCTCCGCAGGCCACCACCGCGTGCGCCAGCGTCTCCGCTACCGGCGCCGCCTGGGGATGGGCCTCGCGCACCGAGGGTTGTGTCGCCACGCCCGCCACCACCGCCGCGAGCGCCATCGCCCAGAGCGTCATCGCGGCGAAGAGCGGACTGCCAGGGAAGAAGGCGTCGAAGCCCGACGGTGCGCTTGTCACCGCGAAGACGGCCAGGGCCAGCGCTCCATAGAGGCTCGTGGTGAGGACGGAGAGCCCGGCCCGGCCCGGCTGCTCCTTCCCGGCCCTCCACGCGGAGGCCGCGAGCGCCGCCACTCCGGCGAAGGCACAGGCGCCGCGCATCCACGGCGCATCGTCCAGCGCCATCAACGGCAGTCCCGCCAGCAACGAGGGCAGCAGCCCCACCGCGAGCGACACCGTCGAGGCCCCATACAGCAGGCGTCCCGCGGGCCTCAGGGTGAGCAGGGCCAGGGCCGCGACTCCGGCCGACACGGGCCAACCCATTACCGGGTGCAGGCCCACCAGGGCGGACAGCGCGACGAACACCACCGGCATCAGCGCGAGGCCAATGCTCGCGAGCACCCGCCCGGCCGACGACGAGCGCCGCGCGAGGAACACCCCGAGTCCGATGAAGGCCGCGTGGTAGGCGAAGAGGGCGCCCGTGACGAGCAGTTGCCGGGGCACGCCTCCGAGTGCGCGCCACGCCTCGCGTACGCCCATGAGCGAGCCGCCCAGCACCAGCACCGCGCCGAGGAACCACCAGACGTACTCATTCAGCTTCGGGGTCGCGCGCGCGCCGTCGTCGAGCGCCACCATCGCGTCCAGCCCGCCGCCGAGCGCGCTCGCGTCCACGCGGCTGAACAGCGCCTGCCCCGAGTCCGTCCCGAGGCCGAGTCCGTCTCCGTCCTCCTCGTGGGCGCGCCGGGACTCCTCCTCGCGCTCGGCCCGCGCCGCGCCCTCCAGCGCCTGGAAGAACCGCTGGCCCCAGTCCGGCCGCCAGTCCTCGAACTCCTCGAGCTTCCCGGCGAGGGCGTTGGCCTTCTGCTCCAGGGTGCTCGCGTCCTCGAGCAGCGGGACGGCGACGGCGCTCGCGACGGCGGTGCCCTCGAGTGCCGCGGTGAGCCGGGTCGCGGTGCGCGGATCGAGCACCCGCGTGGCCTGCCAGGCGGAGATGCGCCGCTTCAGCTTCTCCTGGACGAGCAGCTCCAGGTGCTCTCCGGTCGCGGGAATGAGCTGCACGCCGCACGTCGGGCACGTCTCGCTGGCGTTCTCATCGCGCAGCTCGGCACAGGCCAGGCAGATCATCGAGCCCCCCTTCTCCTTCGCATGCCGGGCCGACGTGACAGGGTGGGTAGGCCCGAGGTGACGCATGACAGAGGGTGAGACTAGGCTGTGTCGCGTACTTCACGAAAGGGCCTGTCCATGAAGGCTACTTATACGCTCAGCCGTCCGGTGCTCCCCGTCGGTACGCCGTCCAAGGTCGATCTGCTGGTGACCTTCCAGGCGGAGGCTCCCGCGGCGGCCGCGAAGCGCTCGCTCAACCTCGCCCTCGTCATCGACCGCTCGGCGTCCATGGCCGGCGTTCCGCTCAAGCACGCCCTCCAGGCTTCGCGGCAGCTCGTGGAGCGCATGAGCCCCGAGGACTGGCTCTCCATCGTCACCTATGACGACGGGGTGTACTCGATGCTCGCGCCCACGCGCGTCACGGACAAGGCGGCCATCGGCCGGGTGCTCTCGCAGATTCGCGTGGGCGGGTGCACCAACCTCAGCGGCGGCTGGCTCAAGGGCGTGGAGCACGTGGGCGCCAACAAGGCCAGCGAGCGCGTCAACCGCGTGCTGCTGCTCACCGACGGCCAGGCCAACGCGGGCATCACGGATCCGCAGACGCTCATCTCCACGGCCCGCGAGAAGTCCGCCGCCGGCGTGATGACGACGACGCTCGGCTTCGGCTCCAACTTCAACGAGGACCTGCTCATCGGCATGGCCAACGCCGGCGAGGGGCACTTCTATTACATCCAGACGCCGGAGGACGCCGAGGGCGTGTTCGGCATCGAGATGGAGGGCCTGGGCTCCATCATCGCGCAGAACCTGGAGGTGACGCTCAAGCCGGCGCCCACGGTGAAGGTGGCGAGCGTGCTCAACCGCTACCGCTTCGAGTCCCGGGGCCAGGAGGTGGCGGTGGGCCTGGGCGACGTGTCCTCCACCGAGGTGCGGCAGCTCGCGGCGGAGCTGTCGGTGGACGCGGGGGCGGCGGCGGGCCCGGTGACGCTGGCCACGCTGGTGTACCGCGCGCAGGCGGTGGTGGACGGGGCCATCCGGGAGATTTCGGGAGAGCTTCCCATCACCGTCAACCTGGCGGCGGCCTCGGAGTCGGCGGCGGTGTCGGCGGACAAGAACGTGCTGGCGCAGACGAACCGCCTGCGCATCGCGCGCGTGAAGGATCAGGCCGTCGAGCTCGCCGACAAGGGCGACTTCACCTCGGCCTCGCAGCGGCTGCGGCAGGTCATCGGCGAGCTCTCCGCCACCCTCGACAAGGCCTCCTATGACATCGCCGAGGAGGTGGAGCAGCTCGCGCACTACGCGCAGCGGCTCGAGTCGAAGAAGTATGACTCCGTCATCCGCAAGGAGCTGCGTGACCAGTCCTACCAGGCGGGCACGCGCAACCGTGGGGACCTGGCGCTGCGCGGCACGGCGGGCGGCTCGGCGGACAGCCTGGAGCCGGTGTCCAGCGCGGGCTCGGGCGTCATCCTCAAGTGCGTGCGCGAGGGCGGCAAGCTGCGCATCCACGCCGCCTCCGAGGGCCATGACGCGAGCTTCAACGTGCAGTTCCCACGGAGCATGCGCGAGGAGGGCGTCACGTACGTGGTGGACAAGCTGGAGCCCTCGGGCGACGGCACCTTCTACCGCGTGGTGGGCTCCATCAAGCGGCTGGTGCTGCCGGGACAGGAGCGCGTGGCGCGTCCAGCGGGCGCGGCTGTGGCGAAGAAGAGCAAGCCCACGGCGTCGAAGGTGACGGCGGGCTCGGCGGCGGACCTGCCCACGACGAACAGCGTGGGCTCGGGCGTCATCGTCCAGTGCATCAAGGAGGGCAGCAAGCTGCGCGCCCGCGTCGTCTCGGACGGCTACGACCCGGAGCTCAACATCCGCTTCCCGCGCGACATCCGCGAGGAGAACGTGCTGTACGTGGTGGAGGAGATCGTCACCACCGGCAACGGCGGCTCGTACATCGCCTGCGGGGACATTCACCGGCTCGTCCAGTAGCTCGCCCGTGCGCACCGAGCCCGCTCACGAGGGCCGCGAGCTCTTCCTGCCCGCCGTCTACAGGGCGTGGTGAGGCCGGACCCTCCCCGGAGGGCACCCGCCTGTCCTTCCCCGGACAGATGCGCGGGGCCCGGCTGAGCGGCCACCTGTCCGCCGGTACAATTCGAGAACTCTCAGCCGGGGGGCGGGTCGGGCTGAGGGTTCTCGCAATCAGGTTACATCCCACCGGCGCTGTCTCGCCCCAGCGCTGGCTCCACGCCGCATGCGGTCTGGAGGAGCCCATGAGTGCTTCGTCGGCGAAGACGCCCCAGGTATTGGACCCCGAGCAGGTCCTCCAGGGGCTGCATCCGCTCATGATGAAGGGCAGCCTCCTGCTCTCGGCCGCCATCACCTTGCAGTACGTGGGGCAGTGGCGGGTGATGGCCTGGGTCTTCGCGGCCAATGCCTTTCGCATCCTCCTCAACGTCCTGCTCTCGCGGGTGTTCGTGCGCTGGCTCCCTCCGTGGGTGATGGAGTGGACGCGCCTGGCCATCAACGTGTCACTGCTCTCGGCGATCGGCGTGGGCGTGGGGTGGACGCTGCTGCTGTGGAGCTACGTCCCGTTCTCCATGTTCTGGCTCTACGGGATGAATGGCTCGGGGGGCGCCCGGGCGCTGGCCTACATGGGGGTGATGGACGCGGCGGCACTGCTCAGTGGGTGCGATCCGCGCGAGCCCCTGGCCTTCAGCGTCCTCGCGGCCTTGAGCTTCCTGATGACGGAGAAGCGGGCGGAGCTGCTGCAGCAGAGCCTGGAGCACATCATCTCGCAGCGCGAGCAACTGGCCCGGGCCCGGGGCGAGCTGCGGGTGTTGCACGAGCGCGCCTTCGAGCAGGAGAAGTTCTCCAGCCTGGGCATGATGGCCGCGGGCGTGGCGCATGAAATCAACAACCCGATGGCCTTCGTCACCAGCAACGTCAACCTGCTGTTCAAGGATCTCCAGCAGCAGCCGGTGCTGCCCGAGCCGCTGAAGGAGTACGTGGACGAGGTGCTGCCGGCGACGCTGGACGGCATCAAGCGGGTGAACGCGATCGTCTCGGACCTGAGGCGCTTCGCGCGGGGAGACCCGGAGGTGTATTCCGAGTACGACCTGGACGCCGAGCTGAAGGCGGCGCTGCGCATCGCCCAGGGGCAACTGGGTCACGTGCGGGTGGAGCTGGAGCTGGGTGAGGTGGGGGGGGTGGTGGGCCGGTCGCAGCAGCTCGTCCAGGTGCTGGTGAACATGCTGGTGAACGCGGGGCAGGCCATGGCGCCCGGAGGGGTGGTGCGGCTGTCCTCGCACCGCGAGGGGGACGCGGGGGTCCGGGTGGAGATCCGCGATACGGGAACGGGGATGACGCCGGAGGTGCTCCGCCACCTGTTCGAGCCGTTCTTCACCACCAAGCCGCCGGGCATGGGGACGGGGCTGGGGCTGGCGGTGGCCCACAGCATCATCACCGGGCAGGGCGGCCGCATCGAGGTGGAGAGCGCGCCCGGCCAGGGCACCTGCTTCACCCTGTATCTGCCACGCGTGGCCCGCCGCTGCGCCTCGGGTGCGCACACGGGGGGCGGGGTGACCTCCGCGGCCGCGTAGCCGCGCGGGCCCGCCCCCACGCTCGAGGCTTACGGCTCAGCCGCAGCGGCCGCAGTCCAGCCCGCAGTTGTCGTATTGCCGGTTCGTTCCACAGGACTCGGTGAACTGGCAGGTGCCGTCACCGCAGCGGTAGATGTCCTCGGAGCGCAGCCGCGTGGTGAGGGGCCGGTAGGTGATGCCGTTGTAGGTGCAGCTCACGTAGTACGTGTTGGTGGGATCCTTCCGGCAGCGGCTCTGGCAGCTATCGACGTAGACGAGGGGAGGGCAGGCGCCGCGCGCGTCCTCCGCGCTGGTGGAGAGGGCACAGGCCCGCGCGGTGCTCTCACGCTCGCTGAGCATGCCCCGGTCGTTGCCCACGAAGAGGCCCTCGCCGGTGAAGAAGTTGCCGAAGAAGCAGGCCTCGCGCTCCGGAAAGAAGTCGAGCTCCCAGGAGGGGGTGGGGATGGGCTCCCCTCGAGCGCTCCGGCCCTGCACGGAGATGAGCACGCGCTGGCCGTACTTGTTGCCATGGGCGGCCAGACAGGCGGAGATGAGCTGCTGCTCGGCCGTGCTCGCGGGTGAGCCGTTCGCCCAGTCCGGTGCCAGCCCGAACCAGCCGTTCCAGGTATAGGTGGTGCCATTCCGCGTGTACGTGCGGACCTGTCCGGACGGTACGGCGCACGCGACCGTGTAGCGCATCACCATGTCGGCCCGCTGCGGATCCACCTGGAACCAGTCGGAGAAGGCCTGGGTGGACAAACCATTGAAGGCCAGTCCATTGAAAGCCAGGCCGTTGAAGGCCAGTCCATTGAAGGCCAGTCCATTGAAAGCCAGTCCATTGAAGGCCAGTCCATTGAGGAATAGCAGCTCCTGGGCCGTGGTGCCGAGCTCCGGCGTCTCGGTGGGCGCGTCCGTCGGGCCGCAGCCCGCGCCAGCCCCCAACCACAGCAAGGCCGCGGCGCACCACAGTGCCCTCGACAGCCGGGATGACGCTCTTCCTCTGGAGTGAACGGCCCGCGCGATGTGAGTCATTTCCATGTGCTTCCCTCCCCAAGCCACGTGGTGGGTCTCCTGGGGAAATTGCCGCCCGAGATGAAACCTGGATCCAGGATGTCTTTTTTTCCCGGGAGGGTGCGTTGTTCAGGATCTGTGACGTGTCATGGCAAACACAAAGCCTCCAGGGCCCGGCTTCCCACACACCGCGAGCATGCGGCGGGGAGGCGAGGGCGCCCTGGAGGCCTCGGGAGGGCTCAGCCGCGGGCGGCGCGAGCCAGCTGCATCTTGGTGGCCTTGGGGGCCTCGTCCTCGCCCTTCATCCAGCTCTTCATGGCGGGGACGACCTTCTTGCTCCAGTTGCGGCTGGCGCGCACCTCGAGGAAGGCCTGCACCAGCGTGTCCACCATGCCGGAGAGCTGCTCGGTGAAGTAGAGGCGCTCCTGCAGCCGGTCATCCTCCTCCTCGGTCATCAGCTCCGGCAGCTTCGCGGCGCGGATGTCGAGGAACTCGGCGTCCAGCGTCACCTCGTACACCTTCTCGCCGTGGGTGAGGCGCAGGCGGGCCTGGTGGATGAGCAGGCCGCGGTCCAGCGAGTGCTTCACGTTCTCCGAGTAGGGCGCGAGCGCGCCCCGGGCCGACAGCTCGGTGACGTCGCCGTTGACGCCCCTCAGGATGCAGCGGCCGGTGTAGAGCACCACCAGCCCGGTGCCCTCGAAGTCCACCAGCGCGTCGCCCGACTCCGAGCGCCACAGCAGCCAGGTGAGGAACTCGCGGCCCAGGTACGCGCGGCCGCGCAGCAGCGCCTCGCGGGCTTTGTCGCGTTCGATTTCGGCTTCGTCCCGCGTGTCCTCCTCGGTGGCGGCACCGTCGATGCCCGTGTCGCCCCGCATGAAGGCCGCCTCGGCCATGGCCTGCTCACGCTTCCCCATGTGACACCTCGCTGCTCGGAATCTCGTGGTTGGCAATCTCCAGGCCGATGAGCTCCGGCGTGGGGACGAGCGCGTCATCGGCGATGCCGGCGCGCGCCGCCAGGGCCGCGGGCACCAGCGCCTGGAGCTTCACCTCGAAGGCCTGCTCCAGGGCCAGGAGGATTTCATCCACCGCCTTGCGCGAGGCGGCCCAGAGCTGCACCTGGCTCGTCTTCAGGTTCCAGCTCACGTCGTGCACCTTGGTGCTGGGCACGGCGCGCTGGCGCAGCATGTGGCGGATGGAGGCGCGGTTCTCCGCCTTCTCCCCGCGGGTGGGCTGGCGGCCATTCTGCTTCTCGAAGGCCTTCATCCACTTGTCCAGCTCGGCCTTGAGCACGGCGGCGGGAATCTTCACCGTGTCGACGCGGAAGCCGAACAGCGCGTACTCGCCATAGAGGACGCTGCCGGTGGAGAAGTCCACCGAGTCCTGGTTCTCCAGCTCGACGAAGCCCACGGCCCGCTCGTCCTCGGTCTTCTTGAGGTCGATGGGCTCGAAGGCTCCGGACTTCAGGCCCTTGGCGAGCCAGCGTTTCGTATCGGAGGGAGCGTTTCCGGCGGGTTCCGCCCGGAAGCGCGAGAAGGTGACGGCACCACTGAGGACTGGCATGAAGCCGCGCAAATTGGACAAGCCGGGCCCCGCCGTCAAGGCACTGGAGGTATGGCCCGCAAGTCCGGGGACTTGGACGCGAGGGTGCGCCTTGTGCGAGGGCACGGGGGGAGGGGACACTGGGCCCCACGTCCCATGTCCTCGAGTACCTCGGGGGCCGGCGCTCGGCCTACGTGCGCCCCTTCCGGCTCTACCTCACCGCCAGCTTCCTGTACTTCCTCGCGCTCTCGGTGCTGCCCACGCTCGGCGGGTAGGGCCCGCCGCGCCCCGGGGCCCGGCTGTCCAAACGCCCGCCCTGTCTGGTAGATGGGGGCTCCAGCACCTACCCTCGCGAGCCCCCGCCATGAACGACTTCCTGCCGAACCTGACCCCTGATCTGCTGCTGGCCTTCCCGGGCTTCCGCCTCTACGCCCTGTGCGCCATCGTCCTCGTCTTCAAGATGCACGCGGTGGGCATCTTCACGGCCAGCACGCGCGCGCGCCTCAAGGTGGCGCTCAATGCCGAGGACGCGGCCAGCTTCGGCGCCCAGCTCACCACCACCGAGCACCCCGACGTCGAGCGCGTGCTGCGCGCCCACCGCAACGACCTGGAGAACATCCCGCCCTTCCTCATCCTCGGCATCATCGCCGTGCTCGTCGGCGCTCCGGTGTGGGGCCTGCGCATCTGCTTCATCGCCTTCACCGCCGCCCGGGTGGCGCACTCCCTCGCCTACGTCAAGAGCATGCAGCCGTGGCGCACGCTGAGCTTCGGCATCGGCGGGCTCTCCCTGCTGGCGCTGAGCGTGATGATCGTCATCAAGCTCGTGCCCTGAGCCCGAGCCCCCGAGCCGCGAGGAGCCCCCGTCCATGCCCCAGATGCTCGACAGCCTGCCGGTCCTCTACCGGGAGCTCCTTCCCGACTTCTTCCGGAAGGAGATTCCCGAGGAGACGAAGGCCACGTGCGCCTCGTGCGCCATGTGCCCCTCGTCGGCCTCGGGGACGGTCGAGTCCGTGGACGGGGTGAGCCGGCTCTTCCGGCCGGACACCAAGTGCTGCACCTACTACCCCAAGCTGCCCAACTACCTGGTGGGCGCGCTCTTGTCGGACACGCGCGCGGAGCTGGGGGAAGGGCGGCGGCGCGTGGAGGAGAAGATTGGCGGCCGTGTGGGGGTGACGCCGCAGTGGGTGCGCCCCTCGGCCCGCTACAACCTGCTGTACCGCAACTCGCGCCAGTTCTTCGGCCGGGCCACGTCCATGCGCTGCCCGTACTACGAGCTGGAGCACGGCGGCTGCACCATCTGGCCCTACCGCGAGGCCGTGTGCTCCACGTTCTTCTGCAAGTACGTGGCGGGCGCCGACGGGCGCAAGCTGTGGATGACGTTCAAGACGTACCTGGCGCTCGCGGAGATTCAGCTCTCGCGCTACGCGGTGCTCCAGCTCCTGCCCGAGTACATCCTGGCCGGCCGCGACAAGCCGGACCTGTCGGAGACGCCGAGCCTCGAGGACCTCGACGACAAGCCCCTGCCGCAGAAGGAGTACGCCGCGCTGTGGCGCCAGTGGGCGGGCCGTGAGCCCGACTTCTACCGGGCCTGCTTCGAGGCCATCCGCGCGCTGTCCCCGGAGCAGGTGGAGAAGATCATGGGCCTGGACGGCGTCATCGAGCTGAAGGTGCTCGAGAAGAGCCTCCGGGACGTGGTCGCGCCCGAGCTCCCCCGCGTGCTCAAGCTCAACCCCGAGGCCACGGTGAAGTGGCTGCCGGACGGCAATGTCGCGCTCGGGGCCTACAGCGAATACGACGCCGTGGCGCTGCCCGGCCTCGCCTACTCGCTCCTGGTGGAGTTCACGGGCCGCGAGCCCGTCCCCGCGGTGCGCGAGCGCCTGCGCCAGGAGAAGCAGGCGGACCTGCACGAAGACATCCTCCTGGAACTCTACCGGCACCGTATCCTGATGGAGGCCTGAGTCCCGGGCCTCTCGAAAGGATGCTGGATGCGAGCGGGTGTCGTGTTGTCGTGGGGGGTGGTGCTGGTGTGCGGCGGGTGCGCGGAGCTGCGGAACGTGCTGGCTCCGCCCCCGGACCCGGCCCCGCGGAGCCAGACGGTACAGGCCGAGGCGGCCGTGCCCTCGCCGAAGTGCCCGGAGCTCATCGCCCAGGAGGCGCCGCTGGAGGCGGAGCTCGTGCGCTCGCTGGGGCCCCGCTCCTTCGTTCCGGGCGTGACGCTGTCGGAGCTCGGCCTGCTGCGCGCGCCGGGCGCCCAGGTGAGCAGCTCCTTCCAGTCCGAGGTGACGCTCGCCGATGGGCCCGTGACGCTGGTGGGGGTGACGCAGGAGAGTGGCGCGGGCCTGCTGATGTTGCGCCCCGCGGCGGACGGCTACTGCGTGGTGAATTCGTGGTCCACCTGGCAGTCGGGGGCGCTCCAGTACACGCTGGACTCCTCCTGGACGTCGCCGGACGGCCGCATGGCCATCCTCCTGCTGAAGCTGGTGGTGGCCCCGGGCTCTCCCGCCGAGGAGCTTCGCTGGGTGGTGCTGGGCACCGACGGGTGGCGCGCCTGGATCGCCCTCGGCACTCCGCCCGAGCACCAGCTCCTGGTGCCCTCCGTCCGCCTGTTTCCCAAGGGCAAGCAGCTCTACCTGGACGTGAAGCTGGAGCACACGTCGCGCTTCGCGCTGGGCAAGGACGGCCACTTCATCACGGGGCGTTAGGCCGCTGCTCCGCGTAGACCGTGAGGGACGCGGCTGGCAGCTCCAGCGTGAAGGTGGTGCCCTCTCCTGGCCCGCTCTCCGCCTGGATGGAGCCGCCGTGCGCCGCGACGATCTCCCGGGTGAGGAACAGCCCCAACCCCAGCCCTCCGTACTCGCTGGAGGACACCGCCCGCTCGAAGCGGCCGAAGATGCGCTCCATCGCCTCCGGGGCCACGCCGATGCCGTGGTCCCTCACCCGCAGCCGGGCGACGCCCTGGTGCTCGCTCACCTCGAGGTCGATGGGATGGCCCGCGCCGAACTTCATGGCGTTGCCCAGCAGGTTGACGAGCGCCTGCTCCAACCGGACCCGGTCCCATTCCCCCATCGTGTGCGCTCGCAGCTTCAACACGGGCACGCAGCGGGCCTTCTTCAAATCCTCGGCGAGCCGCTCCACCACGTGCCGCACGAGCTCGGACAGGTCCACCGTCTGGCGCTCCAGGTTGAGCCGCCCGGTATTGATGCGGCCCATGACGAGCAGGTTCTCCACGAGCTGTGACAGGCGCGTGCTCTGACGGGCCAACTGGTGCAGCTGGGCCAGGGGCTTCTCCGGATTCGGGAGCCGGCCCAGGCCGCGCATCAGGTCCTGCAGGTACAGCCGGAGCGAGGTGAGGGGCGATCTCAGCTCATAGGCCGCCACGGTGGTGAACGCGTCGCGCAGGTCGATGGCCTCCTGGGCCTGCTGGAAGAGGCTCTCGTTCTCCAGCGCGAGCGCGCAGCGGTAGGCCAGGTCCCCGGCGAACGCGAGCTCCCGCGCCGAAAGCCGCGCGTCCGGTCCGTGGCGCACCAGGGCGATGCCCCCCAGCCCCTTCCCATGCCGCCGCAGCCGCGCCACCACCGCGCCGCCCCCCCGCGCCTCCACGCGGGAGAGGCCGGGCTCCTCCTCGCGCTGGAGCCGCTCCTCGAGCCGCTCCCGCCAGCCCGGTTCCAGCCCCACCTGCACCACCGGCTCGAGCGCCCCCCCGGGCTCCCTCCGCCAGGCCGCGAAGCCCGAGGCCATGTCCGGCACCACCAGCTCGGCGATGCGGGGCATCGTCACCCGCTCATCCATGGAGCCGGCGAGGATGGCGCTGGCCTGGGACAGCAGGCGTTGAATGCGCTCCGTCTCCTGGCGCTCGCACACCAACGCCGCCAGGCACAGGGCCGACAGCTCCATCATCGCCAGGAAGGCCTGGAGCAAGAGGAACGCGTCGGCCGCGCTCGCCTCATGCAGGTTCCCGAAGGGGCCCCGGCCCGCGGCGGTGTGCCAGGCCGCGAGCGTGCCCACCACCACCGTGCCGAGCGTCCCGCCCCGAGGGCCATGGCGCAACGCCATCCACAGGACGGCGGGGAGGCACGCATAGGGCAGGGACACGAGGATGCCCTGGGGTTTCGGCGCGCTGAAGAGGACGTGCGCGAGGAGCACCAGCCCGGCCACCGTCACGCCCAGCTCCCAGGGGTGGGAAGGGCGCCGGGAGCGTCCCCGCTCCGGGGCCCCCCACGCCAGCACCAGGGCGGCGACCATCATCCCGCCCAGCACGTCGCCGAGGTACCACATCAGCCATTGCCACCCGAAGGACGCGTGGCCCAACCCGAGCGTCACCGCCGTGGCCCCGAAGGTGGCACTGAGCAGGCTGCCCACGACGAGCGCGAGCAGCAGCCCGGCCACGTCCCGGAGCTGGCGGAAGCGCAGGGGCGGCCCCGGCCAGGAGCGCAGGAGCCAGGCGCCCGCCAGCACGGACAGGCTGTCGCCCACGCCCCAGAGCAGGTTCACCTCCCAGGGGATGCCGGCGAAGAAGCCGGGGAGCGCCTCGGCGAGGAAGAGCGCCAGCCCGTAGAGCGGCCAGTCGCGGCGGGGAGTGCGGACGAGCACGGCGAGCGCCAGTCCGCTCGCGAGCCAGATGGCGGAGCTGTGCAGGGGAGCGAAGACGAAGAGCCGGCTCCCCAGTCCCAGGGCCACCCACGCCAGGGCGAGCAGGGTGGCGCGAAGCCAGGCCCGCCGGGTGCCCCCCCGTGGGGTGCCAGGTTCATCCGAAGCCATGCCCACCCCCTGACCGCAAGGCTATGTCTCGCCCCGGAGGAACGGGAGGCCAGGGGGGGTTGCGGACGCCTGCTGGCGTTCCTGCTAGGGCCGGGGGGGCGGGGTGACCTGGCGGAGAATCTCCAGGGGCCCCAGCTCCCGCAGCTTCTGGAGTTGCTCGGGCGTCTTGACGAGCAGCGAGCCGGCGAAGCCCATGGCGTTGACGTTGATGCCGTGGCTCTCCGCGCACGAGCGGGGCACCAGCAGCATCCAGTCGCGCGTGGCGAGCAGGTTGTAGGGCGGCAGCGCGTGCGCCATGCCGAGCGCGGCCCGCAGGGACTCATAGGCCTCCAGCATCCGGGCCCCATCCTTCTGGGGCGAGGACTCCCACGGCCCGAGTCCCGTCACCGCGTGGAGGAAGCCGAGGGCGGGCACGGTGGTGACGGGGCCTCGCGCGGGAGGAGGGGAGAGCAGGGCCTCCATGGGGGCGCGCAGCCCGTCGGGGCCGAGCGGCTGAATGAGCTGCAGGTGCTTGTGCCGCTGGCTGGCACCGGCCACCTCACCCGAGTTGTAGAAGGCCAGCCCGTCCAGGCCGTCCATGCACACCGCGAGCGCCTCGAAGTCAGCGGCGGTGAGGGGGGACTCCTGCTCCTCGAAGACGCGCGTGATGAGGAGCAGGTGGTGCTCGACGACGTTGAACTTGTTGAGCAGACACACGTGCGTGGGCGAGGGGTCGCCCACCACCATGTCCGGCTCGGGGTGCTCGAAGGGGTTGAAGGGGGCGGCGCGGGGCTTCTCGCGTTTGGCCCGCTCATCCTTGAGGTGCGCCCGGCCGAGCACGCGCACCTGGAAGGCGACTCCCTGCTCCACGAGGGTCCGGCACTCGGTGGCGATCGGCTGCAAGGCGCCGGTGGACAGCGCGTGCCGGGTCGTCTCGACAGTGCGGGGCCACAGGTCCTCGGGCCGCAGCAGCGGCCGCTGGGGGGCGGGGGAAGTGCTCATCGTGGCGCACCTTACCGCAGCGCCATGGCCCTGAGTGCCGCCACGAGGACCCGTGCGCGGCTTCTCTAGCCGCTCGTGCCCACGCGGAACACCTGGAAGCCCGAGTCCGGGTCATTGCCCGTCATCTCGACGCGGCCGCGGATGGACCACTCGTGCTGGGTGTAGTGCCCGGCGAACGTGGGCTGCGCGTTGGAGGGCAGGCGCACCGTGCCCTCGAACGTCTTCGTCTCGTTGGGCGCGAGCGTGAAGGCCGGGGCGAGCTGCACCGCCTGCTCGAAGCTGGTGTGCGAGGTCTGCACCGACTGCTCCACGCCCGCCGCCGTGCCGCGCGGCAGGTTCACCCGCTCGACGGCGCGCAGATCCGCGAAGACGCCGCCGGACTTCACCTGCGGGCCCGTGGACGTGGCGGTGATGCGCACCGAGACGTTCTCCCCGGGGAACGCCACCTGCGGCTCGTACTCGATGGAGACGCGGGCCGCGCCTCCCGTCACCATGTTGGCCACGTCCTTCAGCTTGTCGAACAGTCCCATGCCGCCCTCCCGGGCTTCGTGAAGAGAGGCGGGCAGCATAGACACTCGCGCCAGCCGGACGCGAGCCTCAGCCCTTCAGCAGCCGCTCCACGAGCGCCACGTACTGCTGCATGGCCGCCTCGCGTCCCACTCCCTTGCGGCCCGCCCAGGCGTCGTACTTGGCGCGGCCCTTCAGGTCGAGCATCCCCGGGCGCTTGCCCTGCACGTCGCCCTCGGTGGCTTGTTTGAACAGCGAGTAGAGCTCCAGCAGCGTGTCGTTGGAGGGGCGGGTCTTGAGCGTCTTCACGCGCTCCTGGGCGGAGCGGAAATCATCCTCGAGTGCCATGGGGTGTCTCCTCTATCGGGTCAGTTCTTCCAGCCAGCGCGCGAAGGGCTCCGAGGCCACCACCGGCGCCAGGCGCGCGCGCAGCGACTCGCGGCCGAGCTTCTGGAAGGTGTCGAGCAGGCCGAGCGCGCCGAGTACCTCGCGCACCGGGCGCTTGCCATCGCGCTCCATCGAGCGGGCGATCCAGCTCTCCAACTGCGCGGTGGCGTCCTCCGAGGCGTGCCACTGGGAGAGGCCCTTGCGCACCACCGCTGCGGCGCCGGGGACGTCCGCGCGCGACAGCTCGCGCCCGAGCTTCGCCAGGGGCAGCTCCAGCACGCCGTCGAGGATGGCCACGCGCATCTCCGCCTGCTCCGGGGCGCGGCCCGGGTCGGTGAGCGCGTCGGCGAGCTGCTGGAAGATGCCGGAGAGCGCCGAGTCGGTGAAGTCTCGGGCGCGCTTCTCCACCTGGCGCTCGATTTCATCCGAGAGCGCGCTGGCGATGCCGCCCAGCGCTCCGCCCGTGCTCTTCGCCTGCTCGGCCGCGAGCCGCGCCAGGCCGGAGAAGCCCTTGGCAATGCGGTTCTCCGTCACGGGCGCGCTCACCTTGCGGCTGAACTCGATGAGCACGTTGAGCAGCAGCCCGCGGGCCAGCGCGCGGACGGGGGGCCGCTCCAGCACGGTGAGCACCAGTGTCCTGTCCGGCGAGTAGCGGCGGGCGGCCAGCTCGGAGAGGGCCTTGGGCAGCTCGGGCGGCAGGGCCTGGCGCACGGTGCGCTTGTCCTGGGAGAGCTGGCGGTGCAGGTGCTCGAGGGCGGAGGTGAGCTCCTGGTCGGCGGTGTCGGAGGCGAGCCACCCCTCGAGGGCCGCTCGCAGCGCGCGCGCCACGAGGGCCGGCGGGAAGAGCGTCTCGAGGGGCTGGGAGAGCTCGTGCTCCACGACGAGCGCGGCGAGGCGGTCCAGGGGACCGTCGGGAGAGGCGTCCTGGAGTCGGGCGAGGAGTTCCTGGGCGTTCATGGCGGCGCCACGCTCTCCGAAAGCGCGCGCCGTGTCTACCTGCCAGATTCATCTCAGAGCGGCCCGCCGAGGTTGGCCGGAGGAGGCTCCTGGGGGGCGTTCTCCGCGTGCGCGATGCGCGAGTGCTTGTGGCCATAGCCGAAGTAGACGGCGAAGCCGATTCCCATCCAGACGATGAGCCGCAACCACGTGGCGAGCCCCAGGCCGAACATGAGGCTGCCGCAGACGAGGATGCCGAGCACGGGCACGAGGGGGACGAAGGGCGTGCGGAAGGGCCGGGGGAGGTCCGGGCTCCGGTAGCGCAGCACGAGGATGCCCGAGCAGACGACGACGAAGGCGAACAGGGTGCCGATGGAGACGAGCTCGCCGAGCAGGCCGATGGGGAAGAGCCCGGCCACGGCCATGGCCACCACGCCGGTGATGAGGGTGGCGATGTAGGGGGTGCGGAAGCGCGGGTGGATCCGCCCGAAGAAGTGGGGCAGCAGGCCGTCGCGAGACATCGCGTAGAAGATGCGCGGCTGGCCCATCAGCATGACGAGCACCACCGAGGCCAGCCCGGCGATGGCTCCCAGGGCGACGATGGGCCGCAACCAGGAGAGCGCGGGCCCGGCCTTGGCGATGGCCACGTATACGGGCTCGGGCACGTTGAGGGTGCTGTAGTGCGCCAGGCCCGTCATCACCAGCGCCATGAGGACGTACAGCACGGTGCAGATGGCGAGCGAGCCGAGGATGCCGACGGGCAGATCCTTCTGCGGGTTGCGCGTCTCCTGCGCGGCGGTGGAGACGGCGTCGAAGCCGATATAGGCGAAGAAGATGACGCCCGCGCCCGAGAGGATGCCGCTCCAGCCGAACTCGCCGAAGGTGCCCGTGTTGGGCGGGATGAAGGGCGTCCAGTTGTCGGAGTTCACGTAGGCCGCGCCGAAGCCGATGACGAGCAGCACCACGCCGACCTTCAAGACGACGATGAGGTTGTTGACGCGGGCCGACTCGTGGATGCCGACGACGAGCAGCCCCGTGACGAGCGCCACCAGCAGCATGGCCGGCAGGTTGATGATGGCTCCGGTGGCATGGGGGATGTGCGAGCCCGGATGCACGTCGAAGGGGGCGCTCGTGAGCTCCAGCGGGAGCTGCCAGTGCAGGTAGTCGCGCAGGAAGGCGGTGAAGTAGCCGGACCAGCCCACCGCCACGGAGGAGGAGGCGAAGAGGTACTCGAGCATGAGATCCCAGCCGATGGTCCACGCGACGAGCTCGCCGAGCGTGGCATAGCCGTAGGTATAGGCGCTGCCGGCCACGGGGATCATCGCGGCGAACTCGGCGTAGCACAGCCCGGCGAAGAGGCAGCCCACCCCCGCCATCACGAAGGACAGGACGATGGCGGGCCCCGAGTGCTGGGCGGCCGCCGTGCCCGTCACCACGAAGATGCCCGCGCCGATGATGGCCCCGACCCCCAGCAGCATCAGGTGGATGCCACTGAGGGTGCGGTGCAACTCGTGCTTGCCTTCCTCGCCCTGGAGTTGGGCGATGCTCTTCTTCGACCAGATACCCATGGGCGGCAGTCAACGCCGCTCCGCCCGTGCGCGGAAGCCCGTCTTCACGGATTGTCACCCGGAGGGCGGATGGACCGCCGCCCCTCACGCCAGACGCGCGAGCGCCTCCCGGTGGAAGTCCTGCAGCTCGTCATGGCGATCCTCGCGCACCTTCCGGGCCCACTGCGCATCCGACAGGAGCGCGCGGCCCACCGCCACGAGATCGAACTCCTCCCGCTCCAGACGGCGCAGCAGGTTGTCCAGCGAGGCGGGCTTGGAGCTCTCGCCCCGGAAGGCCGCCGTGAACTCACCCGACAACCCCACCGAGCCGACCGTGATCGTCGGCTTGCCGGTGAGCTTCTTGGCCCAGCCGGCGAAGTTGAGCTCCGAGCCCTCGAACTCGGGCTCCCAGAACCGGCGCTGCGAGCAGTGCAGGATGTCCGTGCCGGCCTCGACGAGCGGCGTGAGCCAGGACTCCATCTCCGCGGGCGTCTGGGCGAGCTTCACGGTGAAGTCCTGCTGCTTCCACTGGGACAGGCGCAGGATGACGGCCATGTCCTTGCCGGCCCCGGCGCGGACGGCCTTCACCACCTCGGCGGCGAAGCGGGAGCGCTCGGCGAGGGTGGCACCCCCGAAGGCGTCGGTCCGCACGTTGGTGCCGGACCAGAAGAACTGGTCGAGCAGATAGCCGTGCGCGCCGTGGATCTCCACCACGTCGAAGCCCAGCCGCTTCGCGTCCGCCGCCGCCTTGCCGAAAGCGGCGATGGTGTCGGCGATGGCCTCGTCCGTCATCGGTTCGGTGAAGCGCTTGCCCGGAGAGGACAGGCCGGAGGGCGCGTCCACCGGAGGCGGCGCGACCCACGTCGCCTGCGGATTGCGCGCCGAGCCCACGTGCCAGAGCTGGGGGCCCATCTTCCCGCCCGCGGCGTGCACCTCGTCGATGACGCGCTTCCAGCCCGCCAGCGCCCGCTCGCCATGGAAGTCGGGCACGTTGGGATCGTTCTTGGCGGAGGGCCGGTCCACCACCGTCCCCTCCGAGAGGATGAGGCCCACCTCGCCCTCGGCCCGGCGGCGGTAGTACGCGGCGACCTCGGGCGTGGGAACGCCGTCCGGAGAGAACGAGCGCGTCATGGGCGCCATGACGATGCGGTTCTTCAGCGTCAGCGACTGATGGGTGAAGGGGCGGAACAGCGAGTCTGCGGCCATGGGGGGAACTCCGGGGGCGAAGCGTTCAGGAGCCGCTGATTAACCACTCAGCCCCGCCACGGCCGTTAGAAGTGTTGATGCCGGCGAGAAGCCTCGTGCTCGCGAGAGACAGAACGGCTGTGGTAATCCGCCCACGAGCCCGGCCGCTCAGCCACCAGGCGGCTGCCGTGACAAACGCGATGGAGGCCGAGTGGTGGATAAGCAGGCGAGTTCGATGTGGCGGTCGCTGACGCCGGAGATGGAGCAGCAGCTCCGCCAGGACCGCGAGCATTTCCGCAAGTGTCTCGACTACCTGCGGGAGCACGCGGCGGGCGAGCTCGAGGGCTTCTATGGCCCCGGCAGCATGACCTGGGTCATCTACCGCGAGCCGGTGATCCTCCTCGGCGGACTGCGCGCCATCCTGCTGCAGATCGCCCATCCGGCGGTGGCCCACGGCGTCTCCCAGAACAGCAACTTCCGGGGTGACCTGCTCGGCCGTGCGCGACGCACCTATACGGCGATGTACCAGCTCGTCTTCGGCGGCCTCCGCGAGGCGATGGGCGCCGCGAAGCGGGTCCACAGCCTCCACAGCCGCGTCCATGGCTCACTTCCAGCTGGCGCCGGCTCCTATCGCGCGAACGATCCTTCGCTGCAGCGTTGGGTGCTCGCCACCCTCATCGACGGCGCCATCGAGGTTTTCGAGACCTTCGTGAGGCCGCTCGGCCTCGAGGAGAAGCGCCGGTATTACCAGGAGACGCTGCTCTCCGCGGCGCAGTTCGGGCTCCTGCCGGAGCAGGTGCCGCCCACGCTGGAGACCTTCTACGAGTGGTACGACGAGCAGCTGGCGGGAGACACGCTGCGCGTGGGAGACACGGCACTCGAGCTGGCGGGCCTGCTCTTCAATTCGCCATTCACCCGGGGACAGCTCGATGAAGTGCTCACCGCGGGCCTCCTGCCGGAGCGCTGGCGCGAGGCGTACGGGCTGGCCTGGGGACCGGGACAGCAGCTCGCGTGGAAGGTGCTGAAGGGCACCATGCGCCGGTCCATCAACCTCACTCCGCCCAAGCTCCGCTGCGTCACGGCCTGGCATCAGGCCCAGATGCGGCTGGCCCTGGCGCGAGGAGAGCGGCCGACGGTCATGGCCCGGGTGCTGAACACCCTCGACACCTACGTCGACGTGCCGTTCAGCATCCGGCCGGTCGCGAGCAAGGCCCCAGCGGACGACAAGGAGTGAGAAACGATTGAACGCGAGGTCAGTTGTCGTCGACTACAAGTGACACGTCTCCAATGCTGGCAAGGACTCCGCTTCAGGCCCCGCCCGGCGCCGTGGCCGCTCGAGCCATGGGGGGTCTGCCGAAGAGCTGGAAGAGCACCGGCACCACCAGCATGTTGAGGAAGGTGGAGGAGAGCAGCCCGCCCAGGATGACCACGCCCATGGGGGCTTGAATCTCGTTGCCCGCCTCACCTCCGGCGATGACGAGCGGCACCAGCGCCAGCCCCGCGCACAGCGCCGTCATGAGGATGGGCGCCAGGCGCTCCATCGAGCCCTGCACCACGGCCTCGGGGAGGCTCTTGCCCTCCTCGGTCATCAGGTGCTCGAAGTGGCTCACCATGAGGATGCCGTTGCGCGTGGCGATGCCGAACAGGGTGATGAAGCCCACCAGCGAGGCCACGCTCACCACCCCCGAGGTGAGCGCCACCGCCACCACTCCGCCGATGAGCGCCAGCGGAAGGTTGATGAGGGTGAGGAGCGCGTTACGCACGGAGGCGAAGGCCACCACCAGCAATAGTAACGGAGCCAGCCAGCTTTCATCTCCGAGGAGGGTTCCGCACGGTGTCCATGTCGCCGGAGGTAAAGGGGGCTCTGATGGGCCTCGGGGCCGCAGCCCTGTTTGGCCTGAGCGCGCCGCTGTCCAAGCTGCTCCTGCCGACGAGCGGCCCCCTGCTGCTCGCCTCGCTGCTCTACCTGGGGGGAGGGCTGGGACTGTCCCTCTTCGGTATCGTGGCGCGGCTTCGCCGGACCGCGAGCCCCAGCCGGGAGGCGCCCCTGGAGCGAAAGGACTGGCCACTACTCGCGGGGGTCATCCTCTGCGGGGGAATGCTCGGCCCCGTGCTGATGCTGGTGGGCCTCGAGCGGCTGTCGGGAGTGAGCACGTCCCTGCTGCTCAACCTGGAGGGGCCCTTCACCATCCTCCTGGCCGTGCTCCTGTTCGGTGAGCACCTGGGCCGCCGGGCAGCCCTCGCCGCCGGGTTCATCTTCGGCGGTGCGGCGGTGCTGGGGTTCCAGTCGGGAGAGGTGCGCGCGGACTGGCCCGGCGTCCTGGCCGTGGCGGGCGCGTACCTGTCCTGGGCGGTGGACAACAACCTCACCCAGCGACTCTCCCTGAAGGACCCGGTGGCCGTGGTCCGCATCAAGGCCCTGGGAGCCGGGAGTTGCATGCTCGCCATTGCCCTCGTGACGGGGCAACAGCCGCTGCCGGGGCCTGGGGTACTCGCCGCGGCGCTCGCGCTCGGCACGGCCAGCTACGGCCTGAGCATCGTCCTGGACATGTACGCCCTGCGCCTGCTCGGGGCCGCGCGCGAGGCCGCCTACTTCGCCACGGCCCCCTTCCTCGGGGCCCTGGCCGCGCTTCCCCTGCTCGGCGAGCGGCTGTCCCTCAACCACCTGCTGGGCGGCGCCGCCATGGCGCTGGGTGTCGTCCTCCTCGTGCGCGAGCGCCACGGCCACGTGCACACGCACGCGGCGCTGGAGCACGAGCATCTGCATGTACATGACGCGCACCACCAGCACGAGCACCCGGGCATGACGGACGTCACCGAGCCCCACAGCCACCCCCACCGGCACGCTCCCCTCACCCACGACCATCCGCACGTGTCCGACCTGCACCATCGGCACAAGCACGGGCCGCATTGACACGGCTGCAAGAGCTCCTCGACCAGGGCGGCGGTGCCGTGCGGGCTACCGGGTGGCCGGGAAGTTGTCGTTGAACACGAGCAACTGGCCATGCTGTGGGTCGCACACGTATGCGTTCCCCGCATCGTCGGCCGCGACGCAGTGGGCATCGGGCGCGGTCGGCACGTTGCCGAGGACCGTCAACTGGCCGCGGCCCCCCACTCCCACCACGGTGAGCGTGGCCTCGTCGCCGCCGGGCACGTAGAGGTGCGAGAGGCGCGGCGAGTACGCCACGATGTCCACTCCCTTGCCCGTCTTCACGCTCCCGAGCTGCTTGCCGTCGTGAGCCACATCCAGCGCGACCGCCCTTCCTTCGTCGCAGCCCACGAACAGGAAGCCGCGTTTCTCGTCGAGGGCAATACCTCGGGCGCCCTCGCAGCCATTGGCCCAGCGCGCCACCACGCGGTGGGACCTCAGCTCGACGGCGAACGTGGTGTCGTGCCAGCTGTGCGTGTAGGCGCGGCCTCGGGTGAGGTCCACGACGAGCGACTCGGGCCCATCGGGCAGCTCGATGGTCCCAGTGGCGACGAGCTTCGGTGGGTTGCTTGCCTCGAGATGGAAGACCTCGATGACCTTTCGCCCGGGCTCGGTGACCCATACCTCACGGAGCGGTTCGACCCAGCGCACGTAGTCGGGGCCTCCGCCCAGCCGGGCCGTGGCGACGAGCTGCTTCTTCGCCATGTCCACGACGTTCACGACACCGAGATTCCGGTCCGTGGCGAAGATGAAGCCCCCGCCGCTGTCCGCCGACGTGGTTCCGGCCCCATGGCCCTTTCCCCCAGCCGGCGACTCGCTGAAGCCGGGGATGGAGTCGATGGCGCGGGTCTTCGGGTCGACGAGGTTCAGGCGACCCGTGCGGCCCGAGGGCACCAGCACCTGGTGCAGGCCGGGGGAGAAGAGAAGGTCATCGAAGCCGATGCCGCCCTCACCGCCGGGAAGAGGGAGCGGAGTGGGCGTGCTGGCAGCGGTTGCGCCGAGCGCGGCGAGGATGAGTGCGAAAGCGATCTTCATGCGGGCTCCTGCCTCCAGTGTGTAACGCCTCCGCTGGATGGCGCCTCGAGGTCCCTTGGCCATCATGCCTCCTCGGGTGGCTTCACGCGGCGGAAAGCGAGGTACAGCAGTACGTCGTAGAGCACCTTCAAGCCCGCCCCGATGAGGAGCGGGGTGACGAGCGACACCCCTTGCATGAGCAGGCCCGCCAAGGCGGGCGCCACGGCCCAGCCCCCGACACGCACGAGGTGGGTAGCCCCGGCGGCGAAGGTCCGCTCCTCGGGGCGCACCACGGCCATGACGTAGGACTGGCGCGTGGGGACATCCATCTCCACCAGCCCCTCGCGCAGCAGGAAGAGCCCGAACAGCAGGTGACGATCCTCGAGCCCCACGCGCCCCCCGCCTCTCATGCCATCTGGAGCAAGACCGCCATGATGAGTCCTCCTCAGGCCCTCAACGCCGCGTACGCCTTCTGCGCCCGCTCGAGGCGGCGGTTGACCTCGTCCCACTGGAGGTTCTGGAAGAAGGCGTCGATGTACTTCGCCGCCGCGGCCCCGTAGTCGATGGCGTAGGCGTGCTCGTACATGTCCATCACGAGGAGCGGCATCCCGAAGGCCACGGACTGGGTGTGGTTGCCGGACCAGTAGGTCCGCAGCTCGCCGGTGTGGAGGTTGAAGTCGAGGATGGCCCAGCCGCTGCCTCCAGAGAGGCTCGAGCCCGTGGCTCGGAAGAGCTCCTCCCAACGGCCGAAGCTCCCATGCGCCCGCGCGAGGACCTTCTCGATGGCGCCGCCCGCCTTCCCGTCGCCGCCCAGGCTCCCGAAGTAGTGCTCGTGGAGAATCATCGAGTTGGTGAAGGTGAGCTCCCGCTCCTTCAGGCCGCCCACGAGGAAGCCCGCCGTGTCCTTGCCCACCTGGGCGAGCTCCTCCTCCACCTTGTTGAGGTTCTTCACCGCGCCACCGTAGTTGTTCTCGTGGTGCGAGCGCAGCAGCCGCTCCGACAGGCCCTTGAGCTTCGCGGGATTGAAGGGAAGCGGTGCGACGGAGTGGCCTCCCGGCTTCGGCGGCTCGCTCGAGGTGGCGGGGCCGGACTTCTCGTTCTGCTCCTTGGACACTCCTTCGGCGGCGCTCGTGACCGCGGGCACCAGGACGGCGAGGGTGGTGAGTGCTTCGCGTCGATTCATGAGGGTCCTCTCAACGGTTGGGTGTCAGCCCTGCTTCAGCACGAAATGACGGCCTGGTTCTCTTGCGTCTCCAACTGCTCAAAACACCGCGCCACCGAAGAGGGCCGGAACGAAGGCCCGCAGCAGCCCGAGCACCCCGCCGGCCAGCACCACGACGACCACGTTGAGCCGCCACTTCCAGAAGGTGAGCAGCGCGAACGCCCCCAGTCCCAGGACGAGAGTGAGCCCGTCGAAGTGGCCGGCGGGCATGAAGGCCACGCGCGCGAGCAGGACCGAGACCGAGGCCATCAGGCCCACCACGCCCGCGGTCACACCGCGGAGGAACTCCTTGAGGCCGGGGCGGCTCGCGAGCGCGTCGATGTGGCGCGCGCCCGCCAGCACGAAGACGAACGAGGGCAGGAACAGCCAGAACGCCGCGCACGTGGCACCCCACAGCGGCGCCCCCACGCCGTGGCCGGCCAGATAGCCGATGAAGATGCCGATGCTGATGAGCGGCCCGGGCGTCGTTTCGCCCAGGGCCAGCGCATCGACCATCTGGGGGTCGGCGATCCAGCCGTAGGTGCCCACCGCCCCCTCGCGGATGAACGGCAGCACCGCGTAGGCCCCGCCGAAGGAGAAGAGCCCCGCCTTGAGGAAGAACCAGGAGATGTCGAGGAGGCGCGCGGCCACCGGGCCGAGCGCTTCGGCGCGTCCGGGTAGCACGGTGGCGGCGAGCACCGCGGCCCCCCCCCCCCCCCCGCCCCCCCACCCC
>NZ_JBJMQO010000052.1:0-208087 GCF_045802675.1 Archangium sp.
GGTCGGGCCGTGGCCGGCGATCCTGGGGTGGACGAGGAACTTGTACTCGTCGATCAGATCCAGCCGGTCCAGCTCGGTCGCGAGCTTGCCGCTACCGAGGAGCACGCCGGACGGGGTTGCATCCTTGAGCTTCTGCACAGCCGTGCGTAAGTCGCCGGCGATGTGGTGGCTATTGGTCCACGGGAAGTCCTTTCGCGTCGACGACACCACGTACTTTGGCTTGTCCTCCAGCTTGATCGCCCACTCGCGCATCGCTGGCGGCGCCGACTCATCGCCCCGGGCGACCGCCGGCCAATAGCTCTCCATCATCTCGTAGGTGACGCGGCCCCACAGCATCGCCCCGCCCTCGTCCATGAGGCGGGTGAAGAAGGCGTGTGTCTCGTCGTCGGCGATTCCCTCCTGGTGGTCGACGCAGCCGTCCAGGGTGACGTTGATGCTGAAGGTCAAGAGTCCCATGCGGCCAGTCTAAGCACACAGCGGGCTGAATCACGGCTCGAACGATGCGAGTACGTCTCGCCCTTCGGGCAGCGGTCCTCAGCTTCAAGACGAGCGGTCCCTGGGTCCTCCCGTCCGGGCGGCACCGCGTTGGGACGTCGCGCTGCGCAACACTTGAGCGTCGTGAGGGCCTGCCGTGTTGCACGTATGTCGCAGGAGCCTGCGGAATGACCTGGAACGGGGTGGGACAGGACGGGACGCGGCGGGATATCAACTCACAAGCATTCCGGGCGGTTACGAGGTAAGGGCGCGATTCTGCTGGGAGTTTCGCACCGCCCGGCGTGGGTTCGATTCCCGCCGCCTCCACTTCATATCTCCCGGAAAGGTTCAGCTTCCGGAATGGACAATCACCTGCTCCGCGCCTTTTCCTGCGCTGCAATTCTCTCCTGCTCCCTCCGCCAGTCTTCCAAGATGGAGATGGGGTGCAGCGAGCGGTAATCGATCTTCTTGTGATACAGCGCGAGATGGTGCTCGCCCGCGATCTGCATGAAGACAGACAGGGGTGGAACAGGGTGACCCTTCCACCAGACCGCTGCCTCCGCAAGGGTGTCGAACGAGGCCTCCGAGGCAGGCATCCCGCGTGACGTGACGGCCTCGATGAATCGTTCCAGTGCGTAATCACGTCGGAGGGCACGCACGTCCCTCTCACGAGAATAGAAGACCTCCAGATAGTCATTCCCCACCAGGATATATGCGCTGCTGGGCGGCTCGGGGAGGTTCCTCAACCAGGTCTCCGCCTCGTCGCGCGTCTCGAATCGGGCGATGACTGGAGGAGGATTGCGGTAGAAGGTCTTCAAGTAGTCGTGAAATTCCTCGCATTGGCCTGTTGAAGCAATGAATTCGAGCTGAGCCCTGGCGACCTGGATGAGCTTCTTCTTCTTCGCGGCTCTCAGGGGGTCGCCGATTCGAGAGAGCGTCTGCCAGGCTCCGCTTGCCTCCTCGCCATTCTCGCCACGCCAAGAGGTTCTCACATCGACAGCACGGTCTGCGGGTGGGCGTGCGAGATAGTCCTCGAAGCGATAGAGCTGGCCTGTTCGCCAGATGAAGAAGCCTGCCTCTTTCAGGAGACGGTATGCCTTGGGGTCGCCGGGTGGCTGGAGCTTCTGCCACTGGTCGGAAACCAGTGCTTCCGATGCGGAGAGCAGTTGGGAGATCGTCACGGTGTCTCCGGCATCAACTCGAACCCCGAGGGGTTGCCTGAGGAAGCCATCAACACGACCGGTACGAAGACGAGCGCAGCCCCACCTGAAGTGCCGACCACGGGCAATGAAGGTGACGCCGGCAATGACGATGACGGTACCAGCCAGGAGATGAGCACGTACCTGGACAGATCCTGTACCCCAGTGGGACCGAGGACTGGGGACCGAGTCACACTACAGGAAACAAGGATCAGGCCGAGCAATGAAGCGCCAAACCTCTGCGTAATAGATGGTTTATTCATTGAGGGCGTTGTCGGCGAATGGAGCGCCTTCGGGCTCGAGATGCCCTCGCGTCTTCGGGCTTCCCAATCTGCTCCAGGTGCTCAACCGGCTGGTGGAAGCGGGCAACACGGTGCTGATCATCGAGCACAATCTGGACGTCATCAAGGCCCGACACGGCGGCCCCGCGGCGTGAGCGTGCGGCATGACAGGGCGGCGGCTTCGCTTCCCGCCGCCTCGAAGAGAGGTTGCCCGCCAGGGTGAGGGCTGGAGCGGAGGGGCCGGGGCGGTTCGCGGACAGGGCCGACCGAGCAGCGTGACTACGTTGTCGCAACGAGCAGCTCTTCCGAGTTGTCGGGCGGACGAAGACCATCGGTCCTGCCGGCGAAGTAGCGCCGGGCAAGGGCTTCCGCCGACACGTGCTGGACATCTCGAAAACCCGCTTCGCGGCCCAACGCGAGCATCTCCGTAGGCGTGAAGAAGCTGATGAAGGGCGTACCGTTTGCTCGCGCCCCCTCCGCCGCTCGCATGATGCCGGGGCGAACCTCGGGGTCCGCCAGCTCAATCGGCAGCATGAACGACATGGCGAGCGTCGAGCCCGGCGCGAGCGCCGCGACCTGGCGCAGCGTGGCCTCTATCGCGTCCTGGGTGAGGTACATGCTCACGCCGGTAGAAGCCACGACCGCCGGCCGGCTGGCGTCGAAGCCCGGCGCTGACGGCCTACCGCGCGCGGCGCAAGGACTCCTCGTCGTAGATTGCTCGGCAGTGAATTATTTCCACGGCGAGTGCGTCCACGGGGCCGCTTCACTCAACCCTTGCTGAAGGACCCCCCCATGTTTCGCTCCTCCGCCCGCATTGCCGCTGGTGCCGTCCTCGCCTCCGCCCTGCTCCCCCTGAGCGCCCTTGCCGCCGAGCCCCTGGAGTCCCCGGCGCCAGCGCCGGACGTGGCGCCCCTCGAGCGCAAGCAGCCCCTCGTCGTCGTCCACTCGGGCGTTGCCGGCCTCTGGGGCCATGGCACGCAGAGCTTTGGCATCGGCGCCGTGGTCGAGCCGAAGTGGAACATCACCGACTCCATCGCGGCGGGCCTCCGGGTGGATGGTGGCGTCGTGTTCGGCGGCCGGATCGTGCCGCGGGGCACCACGTCGGTCGCCATGGGGGCCATGGTGGGCACGCTCCTCAAGGGCGAGTACCTACTGGGCAGCAGCGGCGTGCGTCCGTTCGTCGGGCTGGGGGCCGGCATGTATACGCTCGTGAGCCAGGGCGCCGCCGTGGGCGACGAGGGCGCGGGCGTCAACCAGTCCGTCGGCCGGTTCTATGGCCTCGCGCCGCAGCTCGGTGTCGACTTCGGCGGCGTGCGGCTCGGGGTGACCTACAATTACATCGTCGGCGGGGCGATCCTCCTCGAGCAGGACGTCAACGCGGGCCTCTCGGCGCAGAAGCTCCCGCGCAACTACATCCAGCTGGAGCTCTCCTTCCGGTCGATCAAGATCGGCGGCCCGCGCGACCTCGTTGGCGGCCCCTGAGTGGCACCGGGGACTGAGCGGACGCGCGGCTGGCGTCAGCTCTCCGGGGACCATGCGTGACACCGCCACTTCCTACACTCGCGCGCTGGAAGTGCACCTTCGCCAGTGGATTGCCGTGGTGGGTGCGAAGCCATGGCAAGGTTGGCGGCGAACGTCCCCTCTGGCCTGTTCGACAGCTCAGTTCATCCCTCCTGAATGCGCGACGGAGGTCCACCCCTTCGCTGATGAAAGATAGAGCTCGTTCGAGTGGACTCCGGCGTCGCCGTACCAGACTGAGTAGTCATCCACTCCGTCGTTGTTGATGTCGCCCACGGAAGAGGTGCCGGCAGAAGCGCTCTCGCCCATGCGGAAGACCACATCGGTTGCTCTGCCCGTGGCGCGAAAAGAAAAGCGGCACTCGGTTTGGGAGCACTCCCGGGAGATGTTCTTGTCCTCCGCCCCTTCCGTCTGTCGAGGTGGGCGGTACGGGCCGGTTCGGATTCCCATGACCCCCGGTCCGATGACGGGTCCTTCGCACGGACTCCGGTACCGATAGTTCGGATGTGGGTTCGTCGCTTCCGGGTGGTACCCGACTCCAGCGAGCGTGACCTCGATGAGCTCGCCGAGTGCTTCGATCTTCTTCGCTTCTTCGCAGAGGACCCGCGCTCCTGGATTCACAGGAGTGTCCGACTCGAACGCCTCCTGGCTCGCGTTCGCGAAGAACCTGTCGCTCCCCTGGTGGTTGAATCTCCAGGTGGTGTTCCCGAGGTCATCGATGTCCCTCGTCGATACGTGCTCGATGAGGGCCTGGGTGACCGACGAATCCGCGCTCTGATCGCTGTAGAGGGTGTAGCCCTTGATGACGTCGGCTCCGGGGGCGCGCCTGGCACTGCCGATGAGGGTGCGGACGCGGTGCGCCCCAGCAGGGCTCAGGAAAACGAAGTCGGAGTTGAATCCGGAGAGGAGGACGCCCTTCCCGAAACGAGCTGTCAAGCAGGCGTGGAGTTTCTGGGTGGACGCGCAGGAACCTTCCTGGCGTTTGGGTTGCGTTGCCTGCGCTGCTCGCCGGATCTCCTGCACCTGAGCCAGAGCCATCAGCGCCACATCGCAATCACCTTGCGCACCGGAGGTCAGCACGCACTTTCGCGAGAGCCAGGTGAACTGCGATTGGTAGTAGTCGAGGACGCGCCGGGTTTTCTCGGGTCCTCCTGGGGCAGCTTCGACGAGCGCGCGCTTCGCTTGAAGCTCTGCCTGCTCCTGCGCCTCGAGCTCCTGCGTGGTCCAGGGTTGCGAACGCATCAGCTCACGCGGCGCGTAGCCGGTCGCGTTCCGCACGCTCCCGAACTCACAGCTCCACAGTGGAACCGCTGCCTGCGGTTCTGTCGTCGTGCACTTCGCGTTGATCGGAACCGTGGCTGCGACTTGTGGCGGGTCGGCGTCGCCTCTCGAGTGGCTCAGGTCAAGCGTCGCAGACGATACATAGAAGACAGCGGGCGTCGGAGCGGAGGCCCGCGCCGAGGACACCGACACGTTCGCGCAGAGGGCACCGAACAGTAGGAGCGAGCGGGAGGCCGAAAGGCGCGAGAGCGGGATCATTGTGGTTCACGGACCATTCGGGTCGCGTGTGGATGCGAAGGGCCTACGAGTCGTCTGATACCATTCTCGGGACCGGTAGGCGCGGGTTCGCTTCCCGCCGCCTCGAAGAGAGGTTGCCCGGGTGAGGGCTGGAGCGAGGAGGGGCCGGGGCGGTTCGCGGACAGGCTTCGTCGGAAGCAGTATTCCAATGCGGCCGGAGCAACTGTGTCCAGTGCCAAAGGACACGAGCAGCGCCGGAGCGCTTCACGCCCGTCACCCACCAGGGGCATCCCATCCCTGTGCCGGGGACTGAGCGGATGCGCGGCTGGCGTAAGCTCTCCGGAGACCATGCGTGACACCGCCACTGCCTACACCCATGCGCTCGAGGAAGAGCGACTCCGGGGCGCCGACCGTCTGATGTCGTTGCGCGTCCTCGGGATGCTCGGCTGGTTCCTGGCCATGGCGCGCGAGCCGAGTCAGTCGGCGGGGGCCTCCGTGGTCCCCTGGGTGGGCCTCGGCCTGGCCGCGGCCACGCTGCTCTGGCTCCTCGCCCGGCGCTTCCCCGGGGTCCGCCGCGCCAGCTTCGCCGCCATTCCGCTGCTGGACCTGCCCATCGTCTTCTTCGCCCAGTCGCGCGGCATCGCTCGCAGCTCGGTCCCCCTGCTCGCCGTCGGGTTCACCGCCTGCCTGTTGATGAGCATCATCATCCTCTCGCAGGTGTCGATGCGGCCCCGCACCATCCTCGCCACCGCGCTGGCCAGCATGGCGGTGGAGCTCGTCCTCCTGGTCCGCTACCACGTGGGCGGCTACTGGCTGAACGTCGTGCTCCTCTTCGGGCTCGCCGCGGCGCTGCTCGTCTTCGTCTCCGGCCGCAATCAGGCCCTGCTCCGGCTCGCCGTCCGCGAGCAGCTCATGCGGGACCGGCTGGTGCGCTACTTCTCTCCCCTGGTGGCCGAGCGCATCATCGCCTCGGGCGCGGGGACCCAGGAGGGGGAGCACCGTGAGGTCACCCTCGTGTTCGTGGACCTGCGCAACTTCACGTCCCTGGCCGAGGAGATGGAGGGGGCGCGCGTGGTGGCGCTCCTCAATGCCTACCACCGCGCGATGGTGGAGGTGCTGTTCCGGCATGGGGGAACGCTCGACAAGTTCCTGGGCGACGGAATCATGGCGTACTTCGGTGCGCCCCTGGAGCAGCCAGACCATGCGCGCCGCGCGGTGGCGTGCGCGCTGGAGATGGTGGAGGCCCTCGAGCGGCTGAACGCCGAGCGGGTGCGCTCGGGCGAGGTGCCGCTGCGGCTGGGCATCGGCATCCACACCGGGCGCGTGGTGCTGGGGGACATCGGCACGGACGAGCGGCGTGAGTACACCGCCATCGGCGACGCGGTGAACGTCGCCTCGCGTATCGAGGGGCTCACCAAGGCCCACGGCGTGCCGGTGCTCGTCTCCGAGGAGACCCGGGCGCGTGCTGGTGGCGCCTTCGGCTGGCACGAGCTGCCGGCCTCGGCCCTCCGGGGGAGGACCGGGCCGGTGCGGCTCTGGGTGCCGGTGTCCTCACGAGCGGGGTAGGGGTCAGCGGCCGCGATAGAGCCACAGCCCGCGCTCTACCGCTCCGCCGCGCATCAATGCGGCGGTGAACGCGTGGATGAGCCCCTCGTCGGTGAACGCCGTCGCGCCGGGCGTGTAGAACGGCAGGGAGAGCACCGTCTCCGCCTGCGTGTGTCCGTCCGTGAGGTTCAGCTCGAACCGCTGCAGCTTCTGGCGCTGCGCATCGGGCGCCCAGACGGTGACCTTCTCCGCGTCCGCCCTCGCCGCGGCGAGCATCGGGAAGAGCCCTGACGCGATCAGCCTCGGCTTCAATGGCGGTCCCTGGTCGGGAAATTCCGCCGCCACGAGGCCTCCGGGATGGGAGACGACCACGAACGTGCGCCCCGCGCCGCGCGCGACCCGCACAGGTCCCGCCTGCAGCTCGAGCTGACCGCGGTCGACGACCGAACCCTCCGCGTTCACCTTCGCGTACGGGACCACTTTCACGAACGGGTTGGCGCCGTTGCCCGCGGCGATGAGCCAGCCACTGCCGGTGGTCGCGGCCGAGATGACGGGATAGGTCGCCTCCGGGGCCGGGCTCAGCGTCGGCACCGGCTCGCCCACGGGCTTGCCCTCGGCGTCCACGCGAAGCGTCGCGAGGTACATCGAGGTCCGCGAGCGCGTCAGTCCAAGCAGCAGGTGCCTCTCTCCCGGAAGGAAGAACGCCGCCTCGCCGGGGATGGTGGAGAGCGGGCCGGTGAGGCTTCCATCGGCGGAGACGCCGTAGAGCAGCGTGAGGGCGCCGTTCGGGCCCCACCCCGTCGCCGCGACGAGCTGCTTTCCCCCGAGGAACGCGGTCTTCAGCGCGCTCAGCGAGTTGCCCGCGGACTCGGGGAGCGTCACCGCCGGGCCTCGCTTCGCCACCGCGAGCGACTGCGGATCCAGCACGTTCACCGAGATGTCTCGCCGGTTTCCGAGCACTGCCATCAGCTGGCCGGTGGGGGACCAGACGAAGTCGATTCCGGTGGCCTCGAAGGCCTGGCGCACGACGCGAGCGGGGGGACCGTTCGTCGCATCGCACGTCTGCGCGTCGATTTTGCAGTCGGCGGTACACTTCAGCGCTCCGCTCCGAAATCCGAGCGCGGCGCACGAGACGCCCGCGACGTCCTCGCCATCGCAGGCCTCGCTACCTTCGCGCCGGCCGTTTCCGCAGACCTCCGCGGGAGGCTGCGCGCCGAGGCCTTCGGGAAGTCCCACGTACCTCGAGTCGACCGGGTCGCCCGCCGGGGAGCCGGGGCAGGCCCGGAAACCCCCCTTCGAGGCCTCGGTGAGATCGACGTTCGGCTCGAGCCGGAGCCCCGCGGGCTCGAAGTCCGTCAACGCGAGGAGGCCGCCGTTGGCATCGAGCACGAGCTTCTGTCCGAGCTCGACACCGTACCCGTAGCGCACCGGCATCGAGCTCTGCTGCGGCGGCATCCCCCGGTAGACCACCTCGCAGGGGAGGCTCGTCTCCACCATCCGCATCACGCGGCGGTGGAAGACGACGCTCAACGTCTTCGTCTTGTCGTCCCAGAGCGGAAGGAGCACGTCCGTGACCTGCTCGCCCGGACCGGGCGCCGGCTTCGGCTTGAACGTCTTCTGCTCCTTCGCGAGCAGCGACTGGATGGCGCCCCGCTGCGTACCGAGGAACCGATCGAACTCCGCCCGGGCGCTGTCGAGCAGCTGCACCGCCGTGCGCGGATAGCCGGCCTGTCCTTCGACGATCCGCACGTTCGAGGCCTCGACATTCGCGTTCGCCGTGAGCGCGCTGCCGAAACCGTTGCCGACCTCGACCTCGGCGAGGTGGGCCTCCGTCTTCAGCCCGTAGCGGTTCTGCGAGCCGGGAGCGAGCTCTTCCCCGTTCACGTGAAGGACTCGCACGCCGATCTCCGAGCCGTAGAGCTCGTAGGCGCGCTTCACGCCCTTCGGGAAGACATACGCGTTCGGAACGGCCGCCACCGCCTCGCCGATCCACTCGGTGCTGCGCCCCCACTTCGACTCCGCCGGCATCACCAGCACCACCACGTGTCCGGGCATCGGGGTGAAGCCGAAGCTCGGCAACGTGCGGTCGAGCATGCCGCTGCCGGGCTCGTGCTTCTCGGTGAAGTTCGGAGCGCGGGAAGGGGCCGGCGCCGTGGCGCAGACGGCGAGCCCCAGTCCGAGTACGGCCAGCGTCGTCACGGGTGAGCGAGTCATGCGCGCTCGACGCTAGCGCAGTCCGGGAGTTTCCTGCTCAGTCGAGCGCGTAGCCGAACTGCTCGCGGAACTCCGTGGCGAATTCGTCGTAGGTGAACTTCTGGTTCTGCGTGCCGGGGTGCCCGACGGTGAGCGCGCCCATCAGCGAGGCCATGCGGCCGCAGGTCGGCAGGTCGAGGCCGCGCATCAGGCCGAGGATCAGGCCGGCACGGTAGGCGTCGCCGCAGCCGGTCGGGTCGACCACCTCCCGCTCGCGCGCCGGCGGGATGTCGTGGCATGTGCCCTGCGCGTGGATCCGCGAGCCGCGCGGGCCGAGCGTGGTGATGTAGGCGCGGACCTTGGAGGCGATGGTCGCCTCGTCCCAGCCGGTGCGCTCCTGCAGCAGGTTGGACTCGTAGTCGTTGACGACGACGTAGTCGGCCAGCTCGATGAAGTGGCGGAACTCGTCGCCGTTGAACAGCGGCATCATCTGGCCGGGATCGAAGATGAAGGGGATGCCGCAGTCGTGGAATTCACGCGCGTTCTGCAGCATGGTGTCGTGGCTGTCCGGCGCGACGATGCCGAAGGTGACGCCCTTCACGTCGCGCACGTGGTAGTCGCGGCTGCGGCTCATCGCGCCCGGATGGAAGGCGGTGAGCTGGTTGTTGTCGACGTCGGTGGTGATGAACGCCTGCGGCGTGAACATGTCCTCGAACACGCGGACCTGATCGAGGCGGATGCCGCACTTCTCGAAATGCGCGCGGTAGGGCGCGAAGTCCTGGCCGACCGTGGCCATCGGCACCGGGTCGCCGCCGATGAGCTTGAGGTTGTAGGCGATGTTGCCGGCGCAGCCGCCGAACTCGCGGCGCATCCGCGGGACCATGAAGGACACGCTCAGGATGTGCACCTTGTCCGGCAGGATGTGGTTCTTGAACTGGTCCGGAAACACCATGATGGTGTCGTAGGCCAGCGAGCCGCAGATCAGCGCAGACATCGATACCTCCCCGAGGCAGCCGCGCCGCGCCCGGCGCAGTGCGTAGCGTAGCGGTTGGCCCTCGCCGCGGCCAGCCGTCCCCGATGCAGGAGAGGAGGAGGCGAGCATGGCGCCGTGCATCAAAGGAATGGGGGCAAGGTCGATGGGAGCGGGTTGGAGCGGAGAGGCAGAGGAAGGCCGCTGAGGGGAGCCCAGGAGAAGGGCGCCATGGCGGTGCACTCCGGGTGTAGTCCGGTATGGCCCTCTTCCGCACGCACCCCGGACATGCTTCAACAGGCCGCGACCATGTCGGGAGGCAGGCAGATGAAGAATTGGGTGGTGGCAGCCGGGGCGATTGGCCTGCTGGGGGCAATGCCGGCGGCGGCGCAGGAGCTGCGCCCGGACCAGGTGAAGTTTCGCGAGCTCTACAAGGAGCTGGTGGAGACCAACACCACGCTCTCCTCCGGCAGTTGCACCCTCGCCGCCGAGCGCATGGGCGCCCACCTGAAGGCCGCCGGCTATGCGGATTCCGAGCTCACCTATTTCTCGGCGCCAGAGCATCCCAAGGAGGGCGGGCTGGTGGCGGTGCTGCCCGGCACCTCCAGGACGGCAAAGCCCCTCCTGCTTCTGGCCCACATCGACGTGGTGGAAGCCAGACGCTCGGATTGGCAGCGCGATCCGTTCACGCTCGTCGAGGAGAACGGCTATTTCTACGCGCGCGGCACCGCGGACGATAAGGCCATGGCTTCCATCTGGACCGATCTGATGGTCCGCCTGAAGCAGGAAGGCGCGAAGCTCGAGCGGACGGTGAAGCTCGCGCTCACCTGCGGCGAAGAGACCACCGGTGCCTTCAACGGCGCGCAATGGCTGGCGCAGAACCGCCCCGGCCTGATCGCCGCCGAGTTCGCGCTGAACGAAGGGGGCGGCGGTCGCACCGACGGCAAGGGCCAGCTGCTCGTCCAGAACATCCAGGTGGGTGAGAAGGCGGTTCAGAACTATCGGCTGGAGACGACCAGCCCGGGCGGTCACAGCTCCATACCCGTTCCCGACAATGCCATCTACGAGCTCGCCGACGCGCTGGTGAAGCTCCGCGACCATGAATTCGCGGTCCAGCTGAACGACACGACCCGCGCCTACTTCGCCAAGGCGGGCGCGGCTCGGGGCGACGAGCTGGGCCAGGCGATGGTGGCGATCGCCGCCCATCCGAACGACAAGGCGGCCGAAGCGGTGTTGAATCGCGACCGCACCTATCATTCCTTGCTGCGCACGACGTGCGTGGCCACGCTGCTGGAGGGCGGGCACGCCAACAATGCGCTTCCGCAGCATGCCGAAGCGAACGTCAATTGCCGGCTCTTCCCCGGCAATACGGTCGAAGCGACGCAGGCGGCACTCGAACAGGCCATCGGCAATCCCAAGGTGACGGTCACCCGGGTGCCGCCGATCCGGCCGCTGGCGAAGCCGCCGCCGCTCGAGCCGAAGGTGATTGGCCCGATGGAGAAGCTGGCGGCCAGATACTTCCCCGGCGTGCCGGTGATTCCCTCCATGACGACGGGCGGCACGGACGGCGTCTTCCTCGGCGCGATTGGCATTCCCGTCTATGGCGTGCCGGGGCTCTGGTTGGATCCGGACAGCAACGGTGCGCATGGTCTCAACGAGCGCATGGAGGTCCGGGCACTCTACACGGGTCGCGACTATCTGACGGAGCTGGTGAAGACCTACGCCAACACCCATTGAGGCGTATGAGAGGAATGAGCACTGTGACACAACGAGGGCGCTGATGGCCCCGCCGCTCCGCCCCCTCGTCCTGGCACTCCTCGTGGCGCTCATCCCCGGCTGTCGCTCCGAGCGGCCGCCCCCGGGCATCACCGTGCTCATCGAGTCCCCACCCGAGAGCCTCGACAGCCGGCTCACGCTCTCGGCCACTGGCCAGCGCCTCGCCCAGCTCATCACCCCGGGCCTCATCATCTCCGACGACAGCGGCACGCCCGTGCCCGACCTCGCCGAGTCCTTCCGCGAGCTGTCCCCCACACTCGTGGAATTCACCCTGCGCCCGGGGCTCACCTTCCACGATGGCAGCGCCCTCACCGCCGAGGATGTGAAGGCCACCTATGACAGTCTGTGGGACGCGGCCATCGCCAGCCCCCGGGCGGAGCGCTTCGCGGCCCTCGAGCGCGTCGAAGTGGTGGACGCGCGCACGGTGCGCTTCCATCTGCGCCGGCCCTACACGCCGCTCATCACCGACCTGTCCCTGGGCATCCTCCCCGCCGAGCGCGTCTCGGCCGCGGACAAGGAAGCCCAGGGCCGGGCTCCCATCGGCGCGGGCCCCTTCCGTTTCGACTCGCAGCCGGACGAGGACCACCTCACGCTGGCCCCCTTCGCCGGCCACTACCGCGGCGCACCCGCCATCCCCCGGCTGTACTTCCGCGTGGTGCGCGACGAAACGACGCGCGTGCTGGAGCTGCTCAAGGGACGCGCGGACCTCGTCCTCAATGCGCTTTCTCCCGCCGTGCTGCCCGCGTTGGAGCGCGAGCCCTCGCTGCGCATCCTCACCAAGGCGGGCACCGGCTTCGCCTATCTGGGCTTCAACCTGCGCACCGGTCCGCTCGCGGACGAGCGGGTGCGCCAGGCCCTCTGCCACCTCGTCGACGTGGGGCCGCTCGTGCACTACAAGTTCCACGGGCTGGCCACTGCCGCCAATGGCATGCTCCCGCGCTCGCACTGGGCCTGGGCTCCCGTCGAGGGCTGCAGGTATGACCCGGCCGAGGCCGCGCGATTGCTGGACGCGGCGGGCTACCCGGATCCGGACGGCCCCGGCGGTGCGCCCCGCCTCTCGCTCCAGCTCAAGACGAGCACCGACCGTTTCCGCCGCTCCGTGGCACTCGTCCTCCAGGAGCAACTGGCGCGCGGCGGCGTGGCCGTGGAGGTGCGCTCGCTGGAGTTCGGCACCTTCTTCAACGACATCCGCCGCGGCAACTTCGAGCTCTTCACCCTCAAGTGGGCCTCCGTCATCGAGCCGGACCTGATGCGCAGCGCGTACCATTCGGGCGGCGTGCCCTCGGAGGCCAATCACTGGGGCGGCTTCAACCGCGGCGCGCTGCGGGACGAGGCGTTGGATGCCCTGCTCGACGAGGCCAGCCGGGTGTCCACCCCCGAGCGCAAGGCGCTCTACGCGCGGATTCAGGAGCGGCTGGACACGCTGGTGCCCGTGGTGCCCCTGTGGCACGAGGACTCCGTGGCCGTCGCCTCGCGGCGGCTCCAGGACTTCGAGCCGAGCGCCCATGGCATGTTCACCCCGCTGGCGCGGGCGAGGATGGTGGAGCCATGAGACGGCTCGCCGCGGCGGCGGTGACGCTGGTGGGGGCGCTGCTGCTCGTCTCGCTCTTCCTCCACCTCGTGCCGGGGGACCCCATCGACGTGATGCTCGGCGAGCAGGCCACGAGCGTGGACCGCGAGGCCCTGCGCCACGCCGTGGGCCTGGACCAGCCCGCCTGGCTCCAGCTCTGGAGCTTCACCCGGGACCTGCTCACCGGGGAGCTGCGCACCTCGCTGCCGCCCTTCCAGAAGAAGGTGCTGCCCTCCATCGGCGCGGCGCTGCCCTTCACGCTGCTGCTGGCGCTCGCGGCCATGAGCGTGGCCCTGGTGCTCGCCCTTCCGCTCGGGGTGGCCGCCGCGGCGCGCCGGGGCACCCGGGTGGACGCCGCGGCCATGAGCGCGGCCGTGGCCGGCGTGGCCCTGCCGCGCTTCTGGCTCGGGCCGGTGCTCATCATCGTCTTCTCCCTGAAGCTGGACTGGCTGCCCGTGTCCGGCGCCGACTCCTGGCGGCACCTCGTGCTGCCCGCGCTCACCCTGGGCACGGCGCTCGCGGCCTTCCTCGCGCGCATGACGCGCGCCTCCATGCTGGAGGCCCTGCGCGAGGACTACGTCACCGTCGCCCGCGCCAAGGGGCTGAGCACGCGCGCCGTGCTGTGGCGCCACGCCTTCCGCAATGCGCTGCTGCCCATCCTCACCGTGCTCGGACTGGAGTTCGGCGCCCTGCTCGGCGGCGCCATCGTCACCGAGAAGGTGTTCGCCTGGCCCGGCATGGGCACCCTGCTGCTGAGCGCCATCGAGAAGCGCGACTACAACACCGTGCGCGCCACCGTGCTCGTCTTCACCTGCTGCTACGTGCTCATCAACACGCTCACGGACGTGGCCTACGGGCTCGTCGACCCGCGCGTGCGGAGGCGCGCATGAGGCTCCGCCGTCTCTCCGCGGGCGGACGCTTCGGCCTCACGGTGGCGGGGCTGTTCGTCCTCACCGCGCTGCTGGCGCCCGTGCTCAGTCCTCTCCCCCCGGACGCCATCAACCTCGCCCGGGAGCTCGCTCCGCCCAGCCTGGGCTACCCGCTCGGCACGGGGGAGAACGGCATCGATCTCCTCTCCCACCTCCTGTACGGCGCCCGCGTCTCGCTCGTCGTCGCCGTGTTCGCCGTGGCGCTCTCGGCGCTGGTGGGGACGGTGCTCGGCGGCCTCGCGGGCTACGTGGGCGGACTGCTGGACGAGGCGCTCATGCGGCTCACCGACGTGCTGCTCGCCTTCCCCGGCATCCTCCTGGCCATCTTCATCACCGCCGTGCAGGGGCCCTCGCTCACGCATGTCGTCTTCGCGCTCAGCTTCACCGGGTGGACGGGCTACGCCCGGCTGGCGCGCGGGCTGGTGCTCACCCTGCGCGAGCGCGACTACGTGCAGGCCGCGCGGGCGCTCGGCGCCAGCAACGCGCGCATCCTCTTCCACCACGTGCTGCCCAACGCCGCCGGGCCCCTCGTCGTCCAGGCCACCTCCGCGCTGCCCGGCGCCATCCTCGCCGAGGCCTCGCTCAGCTTCCTCGGACTGGGCGCGCCGCCGGGCACGCCCTCGTGGGGGGCGCTGGTGGACCAGGGCACCCAGTACCTCCTCGTCGCGCCCCACGTCGCCCTCTTCCCCGGCCTCGCGCTGGCGCTCACCGTGCTCGGCTTCCACCTGCTCGGCGATGCCGTGCGCGATACGCTGGACCCCAAGCACCTGGAGCGTTAGGCCCCACGGCCCATCAGTGCTGGCCGCGCCGGGTGGAGAAAAGGCGCTTGAGGCCATGGTGCAGGCCGGGGGTGCTGCGCTTGAACCCGGTGTCGACCAGGTCCACCACTGCGCGATGTAGAGCACGCTGCCATCATCGCTCACGGGGACGCCCGCGAGCCGGCTCAGCTTGGGCAGGCCCAGGCTGATGACGCGCTCCTGCTGGTGGGGCAGGAACTCCCGCTGGCTGCGCGGCCCGTAGGCGAGGAAGAAGTCACAGGCGAAGAAGCGCCGGTAGTGGCTCCAGAACTGGAAGAAGCCGTGCTGGAAGGCGAGCACCGGCACGCCCTCCAGCTACGACCTGGGCGCCCTGTAGCGCCCGCGGGTATGCTTCAGCCCTTGAGCTTCCATTCGCGATTGCCTCGGACGGAGAAAGATTCTTGGTTCAGGCGGCGACGAGCGGCGAGATCACGAGGGTGATCAAGTAAAAGGCCGGCAATTTCGGCGGAGAGGTCCGGTGAGCGTCGCAACCATCGAAGAAGGCCCGTTGCTGGGCCCGAGCTTCTTCCTCTCCCGTACGGCGCTCCGTTCGCTCGCGCTGGCCCATCGTGACACCTACGGCGCGGCACGGCCCTATCCTCACGTCGTCATCGACGGCTTCCTCGGGGAGCGGCTCGCGTCAGGACTGGCAGAGGTCTTCCCGGGCGCAACCGAGGCGAGCTGGAAGCGGCGCGATCACCAGGAACAGGCGGCGCGCCTGGGACAGCTTCAGCGCAAGGCGTTCGAGGGCGTGCACGGAGCGCTCCGGCACCTGCTCTCGGAGCTCTCGAGCATGTCGTTCCTGGACTTCCTGGAGACACTCACCGGAGTCCAGGGGCTCATCGCGGATCCACATTTCCGGGGTGCCGGGCTGCACCTCACGCTGCGTGGGGGCCATCTGGCGCTTCACGCGGACTTCAACCGTGACCGCTTCCGTGCGCTCTCGCGGCGGCTCACCGTCCTCTACTACCTGAACCCCGGCTGGGAATCCGCCTGGGGCGGCGACCTCGAGCTGTGGAATTCCGACCTCTCCAGGTGCGAGACCCGGATCGCTCCGCTCCTGGATCGGCTGGTCGTGATGGCGCATGGCGATGACTACTGGCATGGCCACCCGGCCCCGCTGGAGTGTCCCGAGGGACGGGGCCGAGCCGCGGTCGCGGCCTACTTCTATACGGCGGAAGCATCCCCGGACGCGCCGGAGGCCCACAGCGCCATCTGGGCGCCAACGCGTTCCTAGTCCTCGGGCGTGAAGCGCTCACTCCCTGGCCTGAGTGGCAGGCCAACTGCCGCCGCTGTTCATCTCAGCACTCCCGACATCCCTGGAGAACAGCGGCTGGCCCGTCCCGCCACGTGCACCGTTCGGGGTGCGGGAGCCCTCTCGGCTCCGGCAGGAGGGGAACCATGAACCGGCAATGGACATGGATGGGGATGTGCGGAGCACTGGTGCTGGCGGGACTCTCGGCCTGCGGCGGTGCCTCCGCGCCCGAGGATGCGACGGAGCCCTTGGCGGCGCTCTCCCAGGAGCACCGGGAGCAGTCGTCACCGCCGGAGCCGAAGTGGGTGCGCAACATCCTCGCCACCAGTGCGAGCGAGACGGTGGCCCTCCGGCATGACCCGCGAGGCAATGTCGTCGTCCTCGTCACGGACATCGGAGGCCCCATCGACTTTGGCGCCGGGCCCATCAGCCCACCGGCCTCGGCTTCGAGCTCGCGCATCGCGGGGCTCGCCCGGTACGCGCCCGATGGCCACCTGCTGTGGGGCATCGTCCTCGCGGGCGAGTCCACCCCCGAGCTGCCCGCGGCCGGCGCCTTCGGGGCCGCGCTGGCGGTCGATTCGAAGGGCAACATCCTGCTCTCCCTGAATGTCGGTGGCCGGCTCGTCCTGGAGGGCGTGACGATGACGACGGGCGAGTACCTGCTGAAGCTCGGCCCGGACGGGCACGCCCTCTGGGCGATCCGGCTGCCCACTCGCGCGCGGAAGGTCGCGGTGGACGGGAATGACTGCATCGCGATTACCGGCTCCCTGGAGGGCGCCACCGGATTCGACTTCGGCGAGGGCCCCATCACGGGCGCGGACTTCCATGCGTTCGTCGCGAAGTATTCCTCGCGGGGCAAGCTCAAATGGGTCTTCGTCGACGACGTGATGGCCAGGCCGGCCTCACTCACCGCGGACGAGCACGGGAACTTCTACTTCGGCGGCTTCCGCTTTCCGGAAGTTCCCATCGATGCCGGCACACCCTACCTGCGCAAGGTCTCCTGCTCCGGCGAGGGCGAGTGGTCGCACGCGCTCGAGGGCGCCACGGGGACCGTCTCCGACCTCGCGGCGCGCGACAACCGCGTCGTCGCGGTGGGCTTCTTCCTCGGCTCCTTCGAGTTCAAGGGGCGGACGTTCACCGTGGAACCTCCAGAGCTTGCGGACGGCTTCGTGCTCGCCTTCACGGGCAGCGGCCACGAGCGCTGGGGACAGAAGCCGGTGGGTCTGATCGCCTCCGTCGACATCGACCACCGCGGTGGAGTGCTGGTCGCGGGTTCCGCGGGAGCCTTTCCCGACCCGCCGCTGTTCATCGCCCGCTACCGCCTGGACAACGGCCGCGAGGACTGGTCGCGCATCTTCAACGAGTTCCGGCGCGGGGTGGACTCCTCGGTGAACAAGAAGGGAGAGCTGGCCGTCACCGGGAATGGACCCCTCTACGTCATCCAATTCGGCCGCTGACTCCTGAGGGAGGAGTCACCGCGCCTCGACGGCGAGGTCCAGGCGCGGCTCGGCCCGAGGGCCAGCCAACAGAGGGTTCCTGGCTGTCTTGCTCCTCAACAGTCGCGAGTCAACCTACGGCGCTGTGCCCGCGGGACTTTGCTCCCGCGCCGCTTTCCGAAAAAGCCGGGCCGAGGTGAGCCACAGCGCGACGAAGAACCCCGTCAGGATCGTCCGTACCCAGGTGTAGCCCAATCCGGCGATCAGGGCGATGACAGCGACCAACGCCTGAGCGAGCGCCGTCCCGACCAACGCACGTGCCATTGCATGTGGCTGGAAGCGCGCGATGATGGCACCCACGAGTCCGACGGCAGTCCCCCCAGTGCGGAGTCTGGGGTTGGATGAGGGGACCGCCACCCAGCTCGAAGCGCTCGCCCGACTCTGGCCGGGTGAGGAAGAGCGCCACGGGAAGGGTGAGCAGGAAAAACGGTTTTATGAGAAGATGCGGTTCTCCCTCGTTTTACCAGGAGCCGCGACATGTCCCCCCCCTCCCGAGAAGACGCCCCGCCGCGCCGCACGACCCGCTGGATTGTCCTTGGCTGGGTGGCGGTGCTGACGGTGGTTGCCTGGCACCACATCCCCAGCGCCCACGCCAACCACACGCATACGGGCAGCACCCAGCTCCACATCGCCACCATCCACGGCAACAACGGCACCAGCACCGGCCCGGGAGATCAGGACGAGCAGTACTGCGTCCAGTCGCGCACCGCGAGCATCGACGGCACCCACATGGCGAGCTTCATCGAGGAGACGCTCACCAAGCTCACCAACATCTGGGACGGCACCGCCAGCTGGCGCGTGGACCTGTGGCGCACCTCGAAGTTCTGCTTCGACTACGACTCGGCCACGCGCGCCACCATCGAGTACGAGTACCACATCAAGGACGACTGGTACGAAGTCTCCCTCTGCGGCGGCTACTACAGCTGCGTCGTCTTCGACAACGCCGTCTATGACGGCTACCACACCCACTACAAGTGGGGGTACTCGTACCTCCAGACGGAGCACGTCAACGGCTACGACACCCGCGCCCGCAAGTTCATCAACCACGAGACCGGTCACATCCTCGGCCTGATGGACCCCAGCTACAACGGGGACTGCATGAACAGCGTCATGCACAACGACCTGTACTCGAGCATGGGCTGCACCGACCCCGTCTGGTACCCCACCGCCAGCGACAAGTCCTCCGTCACCCGGGTCGCCGACCGCACCAACACCTGGTGAGCCCGCCGCGCGTCCCCCGCTGTCTGGCTTGTGTCTGGCTTGTGTCTGGCTTGAAAAACCTTTCGCGTCCCGGATGGGATGCCCCCGCTGCAAGGGATTGAAACCATGAGAAAGTTCGCACGACGTGAGTTGCTCCACGTGGCCGCGATGCTGAGCGTGCTCGTATTGGGTGTGCGCTGCGCCGGAGAGCCGGACGACACCGGGTCCGAGGACTCCCACCTGCTGCTCGACAACGCGCTGCTGGTGGCCGAGCGCCGGGGCCTCCAGCTGTGTGTGGAGCTCGCGCCCTCGCTGGAGGGCCGGAGCCAGGAGCTGATGGAGAAGCTGAAGGCGGACGTGGCGGCGCTCGAGGCCCGCCACCCGCTCTGGGAGAAGGCCGGTTACGCCCAGGCCCCGGTGCGCCTCCAGCGCGGGTGCCCCGGCGCGGCCCTGCCCGCGGGAAGGCTGGAGAGCAAGGGCGGCCTGGCCGGCCCCGGCGTGAGCGCTCGCCCGAGCCCCTTCCGCACCTTCCTCTACGTCCTGGATGACGCCCAGGCGCAGGCGGTGCTCGGGGACGAGCCCGCCATCCGCGCCCGCGCCGAGCTGATGAAGGTGGAGGACCATGTGCTGGCGGAGGTGTCCACCGCGCTCGTCATCCGCGCCTCGGCGCTCGGGACGCCCGCCTTCCGGGAGACGTTGCTGCCCACGGGCGTGGGACTGCGGCCCCTGAGCGAGCCCGCCGAGGTCCCTCAAGCCGACTCCCTGCCCAAGTCCTCCGAGGGCAGCGGGGTGGGCCCGTAGCTCCAGAACGACGGGGGAGGCCGCCTCGTGGCGCCTCCCCCTGGGACTTCCGAGTCGTCGGGACGCCCGGAACGGTGGCCCTGGCGCGCTCGGCGGGCCTGCAGGTGCCGGCGCTGAAGAAGGACCAGTCCGCGTCGTAGCCGCGAGGGCCGGAGGCCGCCGGGTGTCCCCGGTGGCCTCCCTTCCTTGCTACCGAAGGTCGAGCGGGTGGCCCAATTTCTCGGAGAAGAACTCGAGCGCGTGGGCGTGCTCGAAGACGATCTCCCGGGGCTGCTCGGTGAGATGCCCGTGCTCGGGCACGATCATCAGGGAGACGTCCTTGTGCAGCCGCCGGGCGGCTCTCACGAACGTGTCCGCGTCGGAGAGGGACACCTTGGGGTCGCGGCCACCGAGCATAAGCGCGATGGGGCCTTCAATCCTGTCCACGTAGGCCGCTGCCGAGGTTGAGCGCATCAGGTCCGCGTCCACGCCGGGATCGCCATACTCCGCGGACCGTTGTGCTCTCAGGCCCTCCGGCGCGTGCTTGAAGAAGGAATAGAGGTCTGTCTTCGCGGAGAACGCGAAGCCGGCATCGTACACCCCGGCGAAGCGGGTCATCGCGACGAGTGTCTCGTTGCCGCCGAAGCTCCACCCCAGCACCCCTACCTTGGGCGCCTTGCCGTCGCGGGTGAAGCGCTTCCTCAGGAACCTTCCGCACGCCTCGATGTCCATCTGGGCCTCGAGCCGCTTGGGGCCGTCGTCGGCGTGACGCCACTCCTCGCTGCAGGATGTCCCCCGGTTGTTGGGCTCCGCGAAGATGTAGCCCGCCCTCAGGAAGAACTCGGCCCGCCAGTGGTACCGGGGCCGTGCGCATCCGCCGCTGTAGTGAACGATGACAGGACACGCTCGGTCCGCGCACGGGGGCGGTACGCGAAGGATGATGGGAATCCACACCTCGCCGTTCTGGCAGAACTCTTCCGTGCCCGAGGCACTCCACCGAAGCGTCCTCCCTTCATCCGCGAGGATTTCGGCGAGGCGCGCGGCAACCTTCGCGTCGGGCTCTCGCCGGGGGTACGTCTCGAGGAGTTCCTGCGCCGACCGTTCTCCCGAGACGAGCGCCGAGCCCAGGTACGCTGGGTCGTTTGCCGCGTCGGGATGTGCTCCCAGGACGTGAGTTGGAGCCGGGGGTTGGCCCCCTGAGTGGGAGCAACCGGACAGCCACACCGGCAGAAGGAGGCCAAACAGCCTCGACACAGGGAGCTTCATCGCAGTCGCCTCGCAGGAGAAGAGCAACTCCCCACCCGGCGCGCGGCGCGCTAGAAATCCGGGGCCACGAAAGTCTACGAGATTCGCGACGGATTCGGACTGGACAAGCTGGTGCCGGGGACCGGGTGATGAGCCTCTTCGCGCAGGCGTGGCTCGCCGGAGAGCCCTCGCGCGCCGCGCAGTCCTCCACGCTGGGCGGGCCTCTCGATGGCGCGCTCGGCGACACGATGCTGCTTCACGAGGACGCATGCCGCAGCAGGGCACCGGGGGCGTTTCCATCGGTACTCCCACCCGTGCTCCCCCACCTGCCCCTCCCCGGCCACACCTCGCCAGGGCGCACGCTACCGCCAGGCTCCCTCTGGGAGTGACAGGCGGCGGGTTCGATTCCCGCCGCTTCCACTTCCCACCGCCCGGCGTTGCGCTGGGCGGGGCGCCGCTTGAGCTTGGGCGCTGGCTCACGTTTGAGCTTGGGCGCTGGCTCGCGGCTGATGCCGTCAATGAGAGCTTCAAGGCTGGGCAGGTCGATCATGGCCACCTTCCCAAGCTTCGGGGCACGACGGAGGGCGCCACTCTTCAAAAGCTCGAAGATGCGCGAGCGCCCGCAGCCGAGCAGGGCCTGCGCGGCTTCGACGGAGACGGCCCGCGCCACTTGAGCGGGAGCCGTGTTGCTGAGCCGGTTCGTGATCTCGCGCATGGACTCGCGCAGGCCCCGCACTTCCTCGTAAAGCGCCCGCAGTAGGTCGGACTCGCCGCTTGAGTCAGGGGGGGCCGATGGCTGCGCCCTGGCCTCTGGAGCACCCTGCGCACCCGCAGAGGCGCATCCGCAACAATCAGAGGCGCCCGCCCGCCCGCCAGCCGTGGAGGGAGCCCCCTCCGTACACACGTCGATCTCCGCCATACCCGCCACCCATCCAAGCAACCAACCCCGACCAAACAACCCACCAGATACACCGACGGGGGCCAAAGTGACACAACCCTTTGGGATGTGTCCAGGCTGCTAGTAGCGGGCCGCCGCTGACTGGCCTGCGCATAGACAGGCAACCAAGTATCGCGGGGCGCGCCACCACCGGGGCCACCACCGGGGCCACCACCGTGCCACCACCGGGGCCACCACACGCCACCACCGGGGCCACCACCGGGACGGGGCTACCACCGCGCCGCTGTAGCGAGCATCCAGGCGGGCCGCCTGGGCTGCCCTGGAGGGCTCCACAGCGCCCGACACGCCCGAGCTTCGGCTGCGGACCTCAGCACGCCCCGCACAAGATCAACCGCCGGGTTTGTCCCGCTTGCTTCCCCTCTGTCTGTCAGTAGCGGCGCGCTCCGTGCGCGGGCGGCTGCGCCTGCTGGGCGACGCTGGGCGGGGAGCTTCCGGCTGCCCCGCCGCATCCTCGGCAGGGTCCAGGGCCCAAGTACCTTCCTCCCAGCGTTTCAAGGTTTCGGAAGCTCCAAAGGCGACAAGCCCCTTTCCCGTTGCTGCCTCTTCTAATATTGCTCTTGCCTCCGTCGTGCGATGGCGCAACAAAAGAGCCGCCGCAGCCGTCCGCACGTCCATGCTTGGATGGGTGAAAAGCGTTGCGAGCGCATCCCGCCCAACATCCCCGTGGGAGCAAAGCTTTTGGAATGCTGCAAGGGCTTTCTTAGCGTGCTTGTTTCCGGTCCTTGAGTCACCTCCGAATATTTCCTTGGTTTGAGCCTGTACGTGAGAGGCAAAATCCGCAACGAGTGTTTCAATACTTTTTACCATACCCCATTCCTAACGTTGGTGATCGCTAGCAGACCAAACGCGCGCTGCGCCTCGTAAGACTGAGTGCTAAGCCACTGCCGCACCGTCATGGTGTTGGATCCGGTAATTCTCCAGTAAATCGACGAGTAAAGACGGCTGACATCTGTGTGTAGAGTCTTGTCTAGCGCAGTGATGTTCTCGGTATTCTGTAGGGCCTCGCCTCCAAATCGCTTCACGTTGCCGGGGGTTTGCTCAATGATATGATGCCATTCCTTCCCCGCACCCGCTGAGCCCATGGCCGACTTGAAGCCACTAAACGACTTCCACGCCTTGTGTCCGTTAGGGAGGAGTTTACCCCTGCCCGGAGCGGGACCCCCAGCAGCAACGCCCTTCGCAGCCATGGCCACTGCGGGGGGCGCCAACACCACGCGGATCGTCCCCTCGGGCACAGAGATAACAAATCGCTCGGCTCCGGTGGCCGCATCCTGCAAGCGCAAGCCAGTATTAGCCATGAACCTCTCGGAAGCCTGCGCAAAGCCCGGTAGGTTCGGTGTCTTGGAAGCGAGCGCCGCCGTTTCCCCTATCGCCGCCGTTCCCACGATTACGAGAATCCGCACACTGTTGGGGCCGATGACACGCCCGAATCGCACGCCAAACTCTCGCAACTCGGCAAAGGTGGAGGCTCCCGGCGCGTCCTCGTAAAGCTCCCCATAGGCTTTTATCAGATTGAAGAACTCCCACCCCAGATATGCCCACATGGCCGCGCTGAAAACCAGGGCCGCACCCTTTGTCACGGGGTCGGGCACGGGCGCCAACAACAGCGCCATATAAACCGTTATGGTGATGCTAAGCATCGTCATAAGGCGCGTGGGGTTGAGCATCGCCCGCACTTCCGCGTTGACACCTTCCAAGGCAGGGCCCACCGCAAGGGCAACCGCAAGGCGGCGCTTATCATCATCCTGGAAGCGGGGCCCGTCTTCAAACAGTGTCAGGCAATCCCCTGGAATGCCGCACCGCTCGCAAAACTGCCCATAGGACCTGGCCAAGTCTGATTGCCACGCTTCGCCACTCAAGGGCGCGGAAGCCAACGCCAGCCTACGCCCGACATACAGAGGGGGGCGGGATGAAGCCACCCGCAGCGGCGCGTTCAGCCAGAACGTTGTCAGGGTTGCGGTAAGGTCGGCATCACTCACCTGCACGGGCGCGAAGTCTGCTGGCAGTTTGGTAAAGACTGCCTCTCCTTGGCTCCCGTCGTCGGCTTCCATCTCCGGCGGTTCCGCCTCGAGCGAGTCGTGCGGCACGAATGGGCGGTAACGGTTCGCCGTCAACCCTCCCCCCGTGGGGGCCCCCGTGGCGCACGCTGTAACCAGCATGAGCGCCGCAAGGGCCAGCGCCCCTACGCGCATGGGCCGCCGCGCTTCCCTGGGTCGAGTTCCCACAGAATGGCTAGACATTGCCGCACCTCACCGGGCTAGCCTCCCGAGATGGAAGGCCGAACCCGCTGATTACAGGGAGCGGCATACAGGCAGGTCAAGCCGTCGGGTCTGGTGAGGCGCTGGGAGCCCATCAGGTAGGTTGGGTTTTCCTCGGGCCGGATGGGGCGGCGGCGCTACTCGCGCGCCGGGCCTTGCTTTGCATCCGGGAACGTGACGTTCCCGAGGGTGACAGTGCGGGCCCCCTGCGCTTCCCACAGCTTGAGGTTGCAGGGGCAGGCGAGTTGCCCCGGCTCCCTTTCAGTGCCCACCACGACAAAGCCAAGAGTACCGGGGGCAATGGCCGACGCTTGCCACGCGGAAAGCTCCACTTCTGCCCCCGCCGCGTCCTTCAACATGGCCCCCGCCGCCGTCCAGGGCTCGGCGCCAGGGTTTAGGAGTTGAAGCCTTACCGCCATGCCTCCCGTTACTGTTGCGCCGTTTGGGTGGCCGTAGCTAAAGGCCCTCTCTGTCTGTAGTGCGTTTGCTGGGTGCTGCTTCAACCCTTGGGCAATGTCGCGTGACGCAATCTCCTTTTCACGCTCCAGCCATGCGGCGCCCATGAGCCCGCCGGGCTCCTTGCGCTCGGCCAGGAGCCGCGCCTTGTCCTCCTGACATTGGCGCGCTTCTGCCTGTGCTTCGTCTTTCTCTTTCTTGAGCACGTCCGCCGGGCGCGGCTCGCGGAACACCTCCACGCGCCGCGTCCCCCTTACCGCATGGCCCACCAGCCAGAAGGTTGCGCTTGCCGGGGCCGCGCCATCCGCGAAGCGCACCGTTACCTTGACCCTCTCCCCTGGCAGAAAATCCCCCTTGGGAATGACGTGAAGGGTCAGACCCTCTTTGCCTTGGGCCCAATCCGCAAGGCGGCCCGCAGGCTGAAACTCCACCGCTCCCGCCGCAAGGGGAGAGCCAAAAACAAACGTCGTCGTCTCGTCCGGACTCACGCACACCTCGGACGCCTGACCCGTGGAGTCCGCCGACACGTCAATACGGGAGGTGGCCGCGCAGCGGGGGACGGGGGCCGGTTCGGCGGCCTGTGTGGCGCCAGCGACGAGGGCAAGCGCCAGGAGGGCGCCATGGGACGGGGGCAGCACGGGAATTCAACCTCCAGAATTGCAAGCGGGCCCGCGTCAGACAACCGGCGGGCCCGTGTTGACCGCAACGGCGCGGCGGCACTGACTAGAAACACCCGCCCCGGTAGCACTCGCCCTTCGGGAAAACAAGAAAGCGAGACAGAGCTTTCACATTGCCGGGCCTGCTCTCGGGCGCGGGACAAAAGCCCAACCCCGGGGGGCAATCCGGGCCAACCGGCATGGCCGCCTCTATGTCTTGGCCAATGACCAGACAAACGGGGTAGGTGTCTCCGCCTGGAATCTGCGCTTGGGTGAAGGTGCCATAAAAACGGCTGTCCCCAGGCTGCCACGTTCCGTTAAGCAAGGCACCCCGAGGCAGCTTGCCAATGCCGTCCCCGCCCAGCACCACGGAAACGGGCCCCTCCCGCACGGGGGCCCTCTCCGCTGGCTCGCCCTTATACCCTTGCAGCCGGACGATTTCCCCGGAGTCAATGCCTAGCCTCTTGTGTACCTCCTGCCAACCAGCGGGGCATTCGACGGGCGCGGGCGTGGGGCGCACCTGTTCCGTGCTGCTCGTGCATGCGCCGTCAAGCAGCGCACAAGCCGCGCCCACAGCGGCGGAATTCTTCAAGTTGGGGATCCTGCCCGCACGTTGCGGCTGCGGCTTGGGCGCGTCGTCTGGCTTTTTCGTCGTGTCTGGCTTGCGAAACATGGCGGTAGGGGGAGGCGCGGGGGGTTGGGCCCTCACGGGCGCCGCGCCCCTGTTAGCTTCGGCTGGGTTGCCCGGCTGCGCCACTTCGCGGACGGGTGCGGCCCCTTCCATCTCCTCCCCCCTGGCAGACGCGCTAGGTGGGGGCGCCGCCTTCGCTGCCACCGGAGCGGGCGGAGCTTCCCGGGCGGGGGCTGGCCAGCGCCACGCGCCCACGGAGCCCACCACGATCGCCACCAGGGCGAGCAACGGCACCAGGACCAGGGGGGGCCGCCTGAGCGAGTCCAGCAGCAGGCGCCCCGACGGAAAGGGCCCCATGCCCAGCAGCCAACGGCGCACGCCCGAGGCTCCCCTGCGCGCGTGCGCTTCGGCGGCGGCCCGAGCTTCGGCCCGCCCCTGCACCAGGGGCACGGCACCGCCAGCCCCCGGCCCGGCGGGAACCTCCGGGGGCTGTGCGGCGGCTGCGTCTTGCTGCACCTCGCCCGGGGCTACGTCCACGGCGGGCGCGTTAGACGAGGCCCGCGCCTGTACTTCCTGGACACACGCGGGCGGCAGCAGTTCGTCCGGTGCGGGTATGGCTGGCGGCGCGAGTGCTTCGCCTTCCGCCCAACGCCCCCGCCGGGGCTTTTCGCCTATCCATTGCAGCACCGCCTTATCTAGCTCGTTCCTCGGCTGTTCTGCGTTCGGCCCCGCGACTGTTGGCGCGTTGTGAGGTGAATCCGGATCAATCAACGGCAAATCCCAGCTTTCCTCCCCCTCATGGGCAGACAGCAACGATTTCACTGCACTGATTATCTCGTCATGCGTTTGGAAGCGTGCCTGCGGGTTCTTCTCCAACATGCGGAGACACAGGCGGCTGGCCGTCTCGGGTAGTCTCGGGTTGGCAATTTGCGGATTCGGCGGAGACTCCACGCGGATGCGAGCTTGAAGCCCCGGCTCGTTCCGGGTGCCAAACGGCATCACGTCCGTTAGCAGCCAGTAAAGAGACACCCCGAGCGCCCAAAGCTCGTCGGCAAGGCTGTATGTGTAGCAGTCCTCTTCCGTCATGCCCGCCAGGAATCGCATGGCCTCGGGGCTTCGATACTCGGGCGTTCCCGGGGGCAGCATTCCCGGCCTTGTCACAGTAGGGACGCCAGCGACGGAGCTAAAGCCAAAATCTATCAATACCGGCTCGCCGTCATCCTCGCGAATGATGATGTTTTTTTCCTTGATGTCCCGATGTAACACCCCGAGCCGGTGGACTTCCCGAAGCGCCTTGGCAATCTTCAAGAAGATAGTGAGTGCCCGCCGGGTGGATGGGTTGTGGCGTAAGGCGTATGTGTCGAGCGGCAGCCCCGAGACAAATTCCATGACGATGCAGGGATAACCCGTCTCGGCATCCGGCCACCTGTCACAGCCGACAAAGCGCACCACGTTGGGAAGCGGAAGGTTGACAAGGGCCGTCACCTCGCGCCGCGTCCAACCGTCCAGTTCCAGCGTGTTCAGGACTTTGACGGCATAGAACCGCCCGCCGCGCTTGGCCTTGTAGACGTAGCCGCCGCCACCCTGGCCAAGTTCTTTGATGATTTCATATGCGCCAACCTTGGCGCCCTTTTGGGGAAGGTGAATGACCAAGCCGGATGCCTCCGAAGGTTCGCCACTCTAGCAGAACCCCGCGCGTCCGGTTGGTGCAGTGGGGCGGATGCCCGCCCGGGTTGGAAGCTGGGGCCGGGGCAATGGGTAGACCCCTCCAAGGCGTGGCCATGCCGAGCACGGCCACACTACCCACGCCCCGGCCCCAACACCAAAGCGGCGCCTAGTCCACGGGCTCGGACTCCCTCAAGAACTCCACCCGGACAGAGGGCGAGTCGAGCGCCTTTGCCATGCGGGCCAGCAGGTGGACCTTTTCGTCAGGCCACGCCCGCAGGGTGCGCATCAGCTTGCGAAGCTCGGGACTTGGCGGAACCTCGGGCGCGGGCTCGCTCAGGGTGCGCGCTACCTCCTTGGGGCTGATGCCTAGCAGCACATCCGCCGAAATGCCGAGCGCCGTGGCTATTTTTCGCAACGTGGGAACGGCGGGCAACATCTGGCCGCGCTCTATGCGTCCGTAGACGACGGGCGAAATGCCAGCCGCACGCGCTACCTCGGCTTGATTCATTTCGAGCCGTTCCCGGGCCTCCCGGGCTGCCTGTCCTACGGTCTTCATCAGTTCTTCGGGGATCATGCGTTCTGTCCCTGCGGGCTTGCGTCGTCTGTGTCTGCCGGTGCGCCGTTTGACTTGGCAAAGGTGCTGGCAACATGCCCAACGGCGCTGAGTTGGGTAGGCGTTAGCCGTCGCAATGAGCGGAGCACTTGCCGAACCCGGGGGGGTTCTTCCTGTGTCTCGAATACGTCCAGTGACACCAGCGGCAAGCCTGATTTAAGCCCAAGCAGCGCGTTGGCATCCGCATGGAGGGCTGAACACAACTTTAGCAGGGTGGGCACGCTCGGAAGCATGGCCCCGCGTTCCAGTCGGCCATAAACCTCCGTGGCAATGCCGACACGCTCGGCTACGTCGGCCTGTGTCAGCTTTGCCTGCATGCGGGCAGCCCGCGCCGTCTCGCCCAGGTGCCGTGCAATTTTTATCTTTGTCTTGCGAGCTTCGGGGGTTTTGTGGGTGTCAACCCTTGCGACTCGCTTGGGTTTAGTATGTCTGCCCATTGTCTAGCAACTCCTCTGGAGTGGGCAACACGCCTCTTTCGATGGTCTGCGCCGCCAGTAGTTTGCGTTCGGTTGCCTCGTTCAGGATTGCTTTCCGCTCCTCTTCCAACTCCAGCCGCCCGAAGCCGGACGCGCCCGAGGCGCGAAGATAGAAACGCAAGTCGTCGCGCATTTCGGCGGCGGTGCTGTAACGGTTTGCCGGGTTGGGCTGTAGAGCCTTGCGCAAGATTGCCCGAAGTCCCTCGGGGACTAGCTCGGTTTCGCTCTCTATCTCCTCGGGCCCGAAACTGAGGACGCGATTAGCCAAAAACTCAAGGCTAATCCACGTCGGGCGCTCGGTGCGTAGACCCGGGGGAAAGCGGGTTGCTGGACGACTGGGCACGAGCCCCAACGGGTCAAGCGGGTATTTCGCTGTCAGCATTTCCAGCAGTATCAGCCCGAGGGAGAAAATATCTGCCCGTCCGTCAAGCTCCCTCGGGGTCAACGGGTCCGCGTTGCTTTCATTGGCTGCGAACATGGAGCGCAACAGTTCCGGGGCGATGTAGGCCGGATCTCCTCTCAGCAGGTCGCGGGGCGTGGCCATGCGTCCGGCCAGTTCAGAATACGCCGCGCCGAAGTTGCACAGCTTGACCCGGCCATCCGCCCCCAAGCGGATGCGCAGCGGCCCCACGGCCCGGTGTACGAGCCGCAGCGGCGTTCCCTCCTCAGTCTCGCAGTTGTGCGCGTATTCGAGGGCATCGGCCACCTCGGCGGCAACGTAGACGGCGAAGGCAGGGGAAAGCCTTGTCTCCACGAGCGCCGCCGCATGCATGACGGAGAGCAGAAAACAGCCCTTCATATGCTCCATGACGACATAGGGAATCCCCTTGTGGACAATGAAGTCATGGACACGGGAGATTTTGGGATGATTCAGGAGCGCCGCGAGGCGGACCTCTTCCCGTGCGCTGGCGCGTGCGTCGCGGCCGGGAAGCATGTTCACCCGTTTAAGCTCCACCTGACGGCGCGGCCCACCTTGAAGGGGCCGACGATACGCAAGCAAAAGCGTGTCATAGTCGGGATGGAGCACGAGCGGATTCGTTACCTCGTAGTGGTATGCGCCCGCATCGAATGTGAAACGGTAGTCTTCCAGCTTGACGGCATAGCGGCGGGGACTGTCGCGCCGTGGCGTGTCTCTTGGCGTTGAGGGCATGGGGAGTCGTGTCCTTCTGGAGTCTTTGGAGAGGGTTAGGGGCTGCGCTCACCAGCGGGGCGGAAGACGACGCGAACCCATCCGCCGTTTCCATCGGGCGAGTAGAAGCCGCCCACCTCGAAGTCACCCGCGAGCAGGGCGCCGTTTCTCACCTCCACCGGGCCGACGCACTGTGCGGGGGTGCCTGTGAGGGCAGCGGAAAGGAAGCCATCGGGCCCCATCACCCGCAGGTGTTGGTAGCGCAGCAGGCGCACGGAGAGGGCGGAGCGCATGACAGGAGCGCCGCCCGCGAGGACTTCCCGCAGCAGCGCATCGGCAACGAGCCGCGGGCCGAAGGTGCGCGCGGTGGACGGGTACAGGCCGAAGGAGACCCGCAGCCGCGTGGCGTCCTGTGGCGTCAACTCCGGGCCCGTGGGCAGTGTGTCCGCCGGAAGTCCGGCCTCCAGCAATAGCGCGCCGAAGTCGTCCAACTGCGCGAGTGCTTCCCGCATGGCCCGGAACACCTCGGGGCGCGGGTTGCTGGCGCACGCGACGGGGCACAGCAGCAGCGCGGCCAGCAAGGCGAACGGGAACGGAGAGGGCTGGGCGCGGGCGCGAGCGCGGGGAACACGAGCCCCTACCCGGCACGCATGGGGAGCGTTCGGCATGGAAACCTCGGGTTTAGGACAGCGGGAGAGCGGATGGATTGCCAGTACAGCATGGTGGCGTACTGCTAGGTAACATGCGGGACCGGCAGGGGGAAGAGACACCCGACTGGGGGGCACGGGACCTGGCTTGAACGGGAGTGGGTGAACTACGCCCACGCGGGCACTAGGGGGGTTGCTCAAGTTGGCCGGAATATGCAGCCCGGTGGGCTCGCCTTGTCCGGTCTCTGTTCCACTTGGGTAACTCGGTTGCTCCCCACTATGCTCGGGTGGTACTAATCGGTGGTACTTGAGCACTGCCAATCACTCTGGGGGGATGATGAGCCGTCACGCAGCCGTGATGAGGGCCATAATCGCGTGTTCGCTACTACCATCGACTCTCTTCATATTCGCCGGATGTGAGACCACTCATGTCCGAGCGCCGAATACGCGTCAGCCCATCGCCCAATCACAATTGCTTAAAGACTCATCGCAGTTGAGGGGATTGGTTCGCTACCTTGCCCCGTCTAAGGACACGCGTACGGCAGAAGTTATTGCTCGCGACCTGTGGCAACAAGGGTGGCTACGATTCGTCGAGCTGGAGGGCGAGTGGACGAAGTACCGACCGGACCCACAGTACGTGCGCTTCCTGGCTGGTGCTCAGCATAAAGCCGCCGCAGTGTGTATTGAAGATCCTGAGCCGTTCTCCGGGATGAGCTTCTTTGAAACCACCTTCTCTGCCTATGTGTCCGCTTGGGGGGTTGCCACGAACTACGAGATGCAAGCCGATGCAAATACCGCCGCATTGCATCAATGCGCCCTTGCGAAGGACAAATACGGCCACCAAAACTGTGTTTGCAGGCTGATTGCCGACAGCTCGGGTCCAATCGAGGATCCACCGGAGAACTGGTCTAAAGCCATTCCATCATTGCGGCGCGAGATGGATGCATGGAGCGAAGAGCGGCTTCGTAAGTCCGCAATGTCGGTGACACTTGATGTGGTCTCCTCAATCGCCCCGCCGCTCGAAACAGTAAGCGACGATATGCAAGGCTCAACTCCCAATGTAAGGCTCCGCGCACCAGAGCCTGTCAGGCTCGGCTACCCAGACCAGCAGCGAGACTATGCAAGCGCCTGCCATGACAGAATTTCATATGCCTTGCTACCTGTCGCAGGTGTTGACCTTTCGGCAGTCGAATCACGCCTTGCCTCATTAGAACCAGAACTCGGCAGAATGTATGGGTGCTATTCGATTACTGTTGACACCACCGAGGACCCTACCGTCGATTGGGGAAAACCGATGGAGCGACAGTGCAGATACTTGGATCGAATCAGTCAAGTTGATCGCATGAGTGTTGATGGGGAGTTCTTGCCCTCCAATTGGAAGAACGAAGTGGACGTAGAAAGTATCTCAGATATTTGGGTAGAAGGGGTTGTGCAGGTCGACGAGCGTGGGTTTCCGTTATCAAAACGGCCACTTGCGCGCCCGATTGCGATACGCACGAAAGCAGGCCTCCTACTCGCTGTAGAGATCGTAGCGCCGAGGCCGAATGGCGGCTGCAATGTATCAAGCCCTTTCTATGGAAAAGTATTCGACTTCGCGGGTTGTTCCGATCCATACGAATGTCGGTATCTTTCAAATGAAAAGCTCACGCAAGCACTTGAACTTCGATTGTCGCAACCCCCGTTTGGCGCTGAGCGCCAAAAAAATGTAAACCTGCCGCCAGGAGAGTTCCGGATGGAGCGGAAGGAAGAGCGAAGCCTTGTGCTTGGAGGCGCTTACTACGAGCTTGCTACCTACAGAGTGCTCACGTGGAGTGCCGACTCGGAAAATCCCCCGGACTCACTGTATAGGCGATCCACATATCGCGGGCTACAAGCTCAGGACCCCCGCTTCCTCTTTCTACATCTGGAGCACATCTATACGGTTTCGAAGCACAGGTTGGGCACTTACCGGGAGCCAGAGGCGGTAGATATCAAAGCATATGAAACGACTCTGCGTGGCGTAGTCCCCGAGGTGCTCACTCAGGTGTGTGCATCACTGGCAGGACGGATGATTGACAGCGTTTGCGTTTTCCCTGGCGCAGGCAGGAGCAATTGAATGAAACTCGCCGAAGCACAGAAGTGGCTAGGTCTCTATTTTCTCATGACGACAGGCATCACGGGAGCTGTCATCCTGTTGTTTGGTGGGGGGACTATAGTGCCTATGGAAGAAAAGGATGTTAGCAATAGCTTTCAAATAATAATCCCAGTGTTGCTTGGACAGCTTACTGTGATCTTCCAATGGCTGGCGAGGCAGGAAGCCGTAGCCTCAAATGACGCAGAATGCCCCGTCCCTGCCTGGGCGATTCGGACCCCACCGGTGTTGGGCGCCACTATCATGTGTGCCGCCGTAGTGCTGCTTTTCGTTTCGAATCGGCCCGGTATGACTTGGATCCGATTCGGTCCGAACAGGTTTCAAACAACGCTTACGTTTGTAACTGGCCTACTTAATGCCAGTACAATCTTGCTGGTAACGCGGCTTTTCCCATCAACTGCTGCTGCCCACGCGCAAGGAGAAAATGCCTCTCCGCTAGAACCGGAGGTGGAGAACCCGCCTAAAGAGAAGGCCGCCTAATACGACCCGGTCACTTTTCCGAGCACCGCCGTAGACTCCGAGGGGGAATCCTCTTCGGAGAGTGCTCGAAGCGACCGAGTAGTATTAGTAGACTATGGCATCGGCGCCAGAAGCCAGAACGAGGCGCGGAGTGCTCGCCGCTCCCTCTCGGTGAGGGGTCCAAGGGGACCAAAAAAGGACCAAACCGAACGGACGCGCCTGGACTCGCCCGGACAGATGGGCGCCCCACTTTCAGAGGGAAAACGGGGGGGGTGCCTCTGGTCCCGAGTGGAGGCGGATCCACCCTTGGCGGCTTCGATTCCCGCCGCCTCGAGTCGAACTCTCTCCTGACGAGGAGGCGCGGAGCGCCTTGGGGACCCAGCCGGTTCTTGTCGGACCCGATTTGGACCCACCCCTGCCTCGTCCGCTCGGACCTGAGTGTGATGGGATGACGCCATGGCCTCCACCCGCGGCGTCGATACCTCCCACCTCACGGTCGTGAAGCTCAGCAGGTATGGCCTGCCCTGGACGCTGGGCCTGGGCGTGGGCACTGGGGTGGCGGCCCTGGTGGCGGTGCTGGGCTACGGGCGCGTGTTCATCTCCTGCACGCGCGCCAACAGCGAGGCGACGCCCCGGTGCGCCCTCGTCACCCGGCACCTGGTGGGCGAGGAGCGCGAAAGCCTCTCACCGTACGCCTCCTCGGTGCAGATGTCCGAGGTGGAGCTCTCCGACGAGGATCTGCGGCCCACGCTCGGGGTGACCGCGGAGCGGGGTACGCGCTGGCTGCGGCTGGGAAGGCGCGACGAGGAGGTGGTGTCCGCCTTCGCGCGCTTCCTCGAGTCGCCCGGGGAGGCGCGCCTCGAGCTGTTCCTGTCGGACGACGGCGGGGGGCTCTTCATGCTGCCGTTCTTCGGGCTGCTCGCGCTGGGGTTTGTCCTCCTCCTGCAGACGACGGGGCGCATCACCCTGGACATGAGAACGGGCGAGGCCAGGCTCACCTCCAGCGGCTTTCGTGGCCCCTCCCTCGAGGTGGGTTTCAACCTGGACGAGGTCTACGCCTTCGAGACAGAGGCCGTGGAGGACACGGAGTTCCGGGCGTTGGTGATGGTGAAGGGAGGGGAGCGCTCCTGGCTGCTCACCGGTGGCGACTCGGACACCCACGAGGCGTGCGATGCGCTCCAGCGGGCGCTGACGGCCTACCGCGCGCGGCGCAAGGCCTCCTCGTCGTAGGCCTCGGGCGCAACCACCTGCTTCAAATCATCCACCCGGGGCCGCTGCCCGGTGACGGCGGTGATGAGGCGCTCCAGGCCGGGGAAGAAGCCCAGGGCCTCCAGCGGGCGATTGAGCCAGCCGGTGGTGATGCAGTAGTGGCGCTCGTACGGCGCGCGGTGGTGCACGTCATGGTGCGCGCGGTTGAGGATGAGGCCCCGGGCCTGCAGCCAGCCAATCACCGGAGAGACGTGCTCCTGGTGCGCCCACTTGTGGAACTGGTTGGTCCCGAAGACGCCCAGGCACAGCATCAGCACGAAGGTGAGCACGGCCGACGCCAGCGGCGCCTCGGGCCCGGTGGGCAGCAGCAGCGCGAGCGCCAACACCGGCACCGAGGCCAGGCAGTTGTGCCCGTTGGTGGCCACGAAGCCGTGGCGGGTGATGTCGAGCGGGTCCTCGTGGTGGACGCGGAACGGGGTGACGAAGGTGGGCCCCAGGACGGGCGTCACCCGCGAGAACCACGTGTCGAACAGCCAGTGCACCACGCCGGACACGAGGTCGGCGGCCACGAAGCCCACCAGCGCGCTCACCGCGAGCACCAGGGCTGTCCTCGGGGCCGCCGCCTGCACCACGCGCAGCAGCAACAGCGCGCACAGGATGAAGAAGAGGAGGACGCCGAGCGTCTCGTGGAAGTGGGCGCGGCGGGCGGCAGGGGCGGACATGGGACCTCGGGGCGCGGGCTTGGCCTGGGAGAGGCCAGCTGCAACCCGTCCGCTACTGTATACGCAGTGGCCGGTGAGCTGCCCCTGGGGACCGGGTGCGCCCATTCCGAGCGCCTGGACGCCAGGCCGGGTTCGACGCCGCTCCCTACGGCGCGCGGTAGAGGGGCTCGATGAGCTCCTGCCAGAGGGTGCGCGTGCCCACCGGGTGCACGCCCACCTCGAGGGGGCCCTCCGAGGGCCGCCGGAAGGTGCGGAAGACGCGGTCCCAGAGAATGGTGTGGCACCCGTAATTGGAGCGGCTCGCGTCCAGGTCGGCGGAGTGGTGCACCTGGTGGTACCGGGGATAATTCACCACGAGCCCGAGCACCCCTTCCGTCACGTCGATGTTGCTGTGCGCGAGCAGGCTGAGGGTGGCGCCGAAGTAGACGGCCGTGACGACCTCCTCGGAGCCCGCGCCCAGCAGCAGCAGGGGCACGTACCGCGCGACGTAGAACAGCACGTTGTCGAGGGGATGGGTCCTCAACGCCTTGAGCGCCGTGAGCTCGGTGGAGAAGTGGTGGGTGCTGTGAAACCGCCAGAGCACGCCGGTGTGGTGCGCCGCGCGGTGGAACCAGTACGAGCCCAGCTCCATCAGCAGGAACACGAGCAGCACCCGGACGGCGAATGGCCAGGAGGTGGGCCACGGGGAGTGCGAGTGGCCGAAGCCGAAGCCCCAGGACTTCAGCGTCGACTCGACCTGATGGGACGTGAGGAAGATGAGGATGGCCGTCACCTGCGTGATGACAAGCAGGTACAGCACGTCCCTTCCCAGCCGCTCGAATCCCGTCCAGCCGCGATCGCCCGGAGCCATCAGCCGGTAGTTCCAGTCGGGATGGGCGGGATACAGCTGCTCGGCGCACCAGAGGAGGACGATCGAGACGAGCAACACCGCCGTGGTGAAATCGAGCGCAATGGACGAGGCCTTGAGGAAGCGCGCCCCCTGTTCGTGAAAGGCCCACGAGGCGGCCGAGAGCGCGAGCAGGCCCGGGACGAAGAGGTGCCGGAACACCGCGTGTCCCCAGCGGCGCTCGGCGGGTGCGGCACGGGAGGCCACGGCGGCGGGGACGGCGGGGGAGTCCATGCGCCGCCATGCTACCCGAAGCGTGCGAGCGGGCCGTGGATGCCACGGGCCCGGCAGACGCCTGCTCACTGGCCCGACGGGCCGGCGTCTGGTGCTAGCCTCCGTCCTCCGCTGTCCGCTCTGAAGAGGGGGAGTCATGTCGCGTAGCCGCTCGCGCTGGGGTGCCGTCCTGCTGCTCACCTCCGCCTGTGCCACCGCGCCCAGGCTCGCGTACGGGCCCGCGAGTCGTTCCATGGATGGAACAGTCCTTCTCGTCTGGCCCATCTAATCCCAGGCGGCGTTCCTCGTTACCTTGTCTCTCGTTCGGTCACACGAAACCCAAACGACAAAAACACGAGGAACGACACACATGGCCACCACCACCACCTGGAACATCGACACCACCCACTCCGGCATCCACTTCTCCGTGCGTCACATGGTCGTCGCGAAGGTCCGCGGCTCGTTCAAGACGTTCAGCGGCGCCGTGCTGCTGGACGAGCAGTCGCCCGCCAACTCGTCGGTCTCGGTCCGCATCGAGACGGCGAGCATCCACACGGCGGTGGATCAGCGAGACAACCACCTGAAGAGCCCCGACTTCTTCGACGTGGCGAAGTACCCCCTGATGTCCTTCGACAGCACGAAGGTGGAGAAGGGCTCGGGCGACAACCTCCGGGTGACGGGCAACCTCACCATCCGGGATGTCACCCGCGAGGTGGTGCTCGAGGTGGAGCAGCTCGGGGTGAACAAGGACCCGTGGGGCCAGCTGCGCGCGGCCTTCGAGGCGAAGACCTCCATCGACCGGCGTGACTTCGGCCTGACCTGGAACCAGGCGCTCGAGGCCGGCGGCGTGCTGGTGGGCGAGAAGGTGGAGATCGCCCTGGAGCTCCAGGCCGTCAAGGCGCAGGCCGCCGCCCAGGTCGCCTGAGCCCCTCCTGCCTCCCGGTGTTCAGCCGGGGGAAACCGCCGCCGCGTGCGGGATGGATTCAACCGCGTTACATCTGGAGTCACCATGAAGAGCCCCATCCTCGAGACCCGTCCGCTTGGCTTCCCCTGGGTCACCGCCGATCCCTTCCTGTTCTGCGTGCACCACGATGACAAGTACCCCGCTGGCAACGAGCAGCTCGGGCCGGCGGCCTCGCTGGCGGGCCGTGACATCGGCCAGGACTTCGAGGGCAAGGACGGCTGGCGCATGTACCACGGCGAGGTCGTCCCCGGCTTCCCGGGGCACCCGCACCGCGGCTTCGAGACGGTGACGGTGGTGCGCCAGGGCCTCATCGACCACTCGGACTCGCTCGGGGCGGCGGCGCGCTTCGGCCACGGCGACGCGCAGTGGCTGACGGCGGGGGCGGGCATCGTGCACTCGGAGATGTTCCCGCTGCTGGAGCCGAACAAGCCCAACCCGGCCGAGCTGTTCCAGATCTGGCTCAACCTGCCCGCCGAGGACAAGCTGGCGCCGCCGCACTTCGCGATGCTCTGGAGTCAGGACATCCCGCGTGTGGGGTTCACGGATGAAGCGGGCCGGCGCACCGAGGTGACGGTGGTCGCGGGACAGTTGGAGGGACGCCGGGCGCCACCTCCGCCGCCGCACTCGTGGGCCGCGCGCCCGGACACGGACGTGGCCATCTGGAGCATCCGGCTGGAGGCGGGTGCGGTGTGGACGCTGCCGCCGGCCGCGAACCCGAAGGCCAACCGCATGCTCTACTTCTTCGAGGGCGGCGCGCTGAAGCTGGCGGACCAGTTCATCCGCGAGCACCAGGCGATGGTGGTGCGGAGCGACGCGGCGGTGCGCCTGGAGGCGGTGGACGGTGCGTGCGAGCTGTTGATGCTGCAGGGGCGTCCCATCGGCCAGCCGGTGGTGCAGTACGGCCCGTTCGTGATGAACACCCGCACGGAGATTCAGCAGGCGCTCAATGACTACCAGCGCACGCGGTTTGGCGGCTGGCCGTGGAAGGACAGTGACCCGGTCCATCCGCGGGACGAGGGGCGCTTCGCACGCCACGCGGACGGCCGCATCGAGCGGCCTTCCCGCTGAGTGGCGAGGCCGGATGCGAGGGGCATCTTCCCATCCTGGAAGGTGCCCCTCTCCCCATGTCCAGTCAGCTCGCTGTGACCCACACGCGGTGGGAAGCGCTTTCAGCCAGCGGGCTCAGCGGCGCGGCCACACCGCCAGCACCAGCTCCGCGTCCACCGTTCCGTCCTGCGGCTCCACCGTCTCCTCGCGGTTGCCGCCATTGAGCTGGCTCTGCCTCTTCCAGAGCGCCTTGCCGGTCAGCCGCAGCACCAGCCGCTGCGCGGTGGCGCCCTTGGTGTGCAGCTCGACGACGTCGTTCTCGGAGCAGGGGTCCGACGCCCGCTGCGCGAAGCCCTTGAGCTGCTCCTGGGTGTCGCCCCGAGGCTCCCACTTGAACGTCTCCTTCGCGGTCCAGCTCGTCTTGCCCACCCGCGAGTTCTCATAGGCGAACTGGCGTCCCGCCTTGCACTTGCCGTCGGTCTCCACGAACTCGGTCCCCGCGGGGAGCATGTGTTTGGCCTTCTGCTCTTCCAGCCGGGTGCGGTTCTGGTCGCGCACTTCCGCGCGGATGGCGATGGGCAGGCCCGAAACGCTGACCTGCCTGCCCTGCACGAGCTCCTCCTCCTTGCCGCCCGTGATGACGAAGAGACGCAGCTTGCTCGCGCCCGCCGTGAGCTCGCGCAACTCCACCGCGCCGACCTTGTCGTTGGCGAGCGAGGCATTGGCTGCGTCGAGCGCCTTGCCCACCTCCAGGGTGGAGGCACTCACCTCGTTGGCGGTGCGCTCGAGGAAGCCGCTGCGCACCGCGTTGAGCAGCGTCTTGTTGTCGGCGAGGTTCGCGGTGAGCACCTTGAGGCGCTCGCGCGCGGCCTCCAACCGCTTCTCCGCCTCGGCGAGGCGCTTGAGTGCCGCGGCGTTGTCCTTCGGGCTGGTGTTGAGGCGCTCGCGCTCCGCCTTCAGCGCCTGCGAGGCGTCGATGAACTTGCGGCTCAGCTCTCGCGACTTGTCACGGATGGCGTCGGCCCGTTTCTCGGCCATCGCCTCGGTGCGTGCCTCGGCGGCGAGGTTGGCCATTTCGGCCGAGGCCTGCTCGCAGGCGACGATGGCCTCGCCATAACCCACCTGGGCGAAGGCGGGCAGGGCGCTGAGAAGCACCAAAAGGATGACGACGTGAGTGCGCATGGTTCCCCCTGTGAAAGGAGGGGGACCTTAGCCCTTCTGGCGGCGAGGCACACAGGGCCCCCCAGGAGCACCCCATTCAAGGTCCTGGCGGACATGGGCACGGACGACCCGGTGCCGTGGAGGGGGGCGGCGGGACTCGAGGACTTCCGCCGCCCTTGCCGTCAGGCGCGCTCCTTCCTGACCTACCAGAACGTCACGTTCCTGAGGCAACTCCAGTCGAAGGCCCAGAGGGTCATTGAAAGGTCCCGCAGAACCGTCTCGGAGACCTCCTTCCCGTTCCGGCTCACGGGCCCCCAGATGCGCAGTGGGTTGTGCGCCGTCTCGATGACGGAGATCTGGGCCTCAATGCCCGCGCGCGCCAGTGCTGCCTGGGCTTCGTGTCGCGCGTACTCCAGGTAGTCGGATGAGCGGCTGAGAAGTGCTTCCCCATCCTCGAAGCCAAACTTGCCAGTCAGGTTGTCGAGGGAGAAGGCCACTCGCCGGAGCGGCTCCCGGTGAGCGCCATCCTCGGTCCTAATGAGAGGGCCTCTGCCCAGCCGGATGAGCGACGGGAGGAAGGAGCGCAACAAGTCCTCTACGGAACCAGCGCCGTCCCACCCGAGTGCGCCACGTACAGGGCCTGCCCAGGGACATTCCCGCGCGTGCACTTCGATGTTCGCTGCCCGGAGCACCGCCTCACACTCCTGAGGTTCCAGGAACCGGAAGAAGCCGATGAGGGTGGCCGCGTCCTCAATGGCGCCATCCGTCCCGAGAAGCACCCGCCGCAGGGCCAACTCGTGCGTCAGCCACGATTTCCACTCCGGCCCCATCGCTGGCTGGTCGAGGATGATGGCCAGGTAGGACGGCACGGCACCATTGCCCGCGGCGAGAGTATCGGGATTCACTGCGCCGCCTTGCGTTCTCTCCGCTGTCCACCGGTGAGCGGCGGGACAGCGGGCGGAGACGTCCGCGCCGGGTCCGACTCTAGTTGCCTCAGTTGTCCTGCTGAGCCCGAGTCTGCGTGAGTCGCATGGGGGAGGGACATCTTCCAGTCCTGGAATGTGCCCCTCGCCCCTTGTTCCACTAGCGCGCGGCCACTTCAGTGGCTTGGTGTTCCACGCTGTTCCCGTCAGGCGCGCTCCACGCGGATGCGCGCGGGCAGGCCGTTGAGGGCGAGCTCCTCCTCCTGGCCGGTGAGGCCCTCGGGGCCCACGTGCAGCTCGGAGGCGAGCGTCTCCCGCGAGATGGACTCGCGCGCCTCCTGCGTCACCTTGCGCACCCGCGCATCCCCGTCCACCCACAGGCGGATGCGGTCCGTGTACCCGAGCGCCATGTCCTTGCGCGCCGCCTGCACCCGGGCGAGCAGCTCGCGCACCAGGCCCTCGTCCACGAGCGCTTCCGTCAGCTCGGTGTGCAGCACCACCACGCCCACCCCCGCGCCCGCGGCGGCGTAGCCGGGGTTGGCCTCCACCAGCACCTCCAGCTCCTCGGCGGGGAACACCATGGCCTCGCCCTCGACGGTGAGCGCCACCTTGCCGTCGCGCGAGAGCTCTCGCTGTAGCTTCCGGCTGTCCGCCGCGTCGAACGCCTTGCGCACCGGCGCCAGCTTGGGCCCGAGCCGGCTCCCCATCGCGCGCAGGTTCGGCCGCACCTTGTAGCGCACCACGTCCGCCTCGCTGCCCTCCTCCAGGAAGCGCACCTCGTGCACGTTCAGCTCGTCCGCGATGAGCGCCTGGTACACGGCCACGCGCTCACGCAGCTCCGGCCTCGCGAGGATGACGTCCGCGCGCGACAGCGGCTGGCGCACCTTGAGCTTGTTGTCCGTGCGCACCTTCAGGCCCAGCGACACCAGCTCGCGCACCGCGCCCATCTCCGTGGACAGCGCCTCGTCCACCAGGCTCAGGTCCGGCTCGGGGAAGCGGCCCAGGTGCACGCTCGCCGGCTGGCTCGTCGGCCACGGCCGCACCACCAGGTTGCTCCACATCTCCTCGGCGAAGAAGGGGATGAACGGCGCCGACAGCGCGGCGATGGTGGTGAGCGCCTCGTACAGGGTGAAGTACGCGTCCAGCTTGTCCTGCTCGAGCCCGGGCCCCCAGAAGCGCTCGCGGCTGCGGCGCAGGTACCAGTTGGAGAGCGCGTCCACGAGCGCCACCTGCCTCTGCGCGGCCTCGTAGACCTGGTAGGCCTCCAGGGCCTTGGTGACGTCGCGCACCACGAGCTGCACCTCGGACAGCAGCCACCGGTCGAGGTCCGTACGCTGCTTCGGCTCGCGCCAGCCCGAGCTGCGGCGGAGGGCGAGCCAGGGCACCTCGGTGGCGTCCGTGTTGCCTCGGGCCGGAGAGAAGCCGTCGATGTTCGCGTAGATGGTGAAGAACGAGTAGACGTTGCGCAGCTTGACCTGGAAGTCCTTCTGCAGGAGCCGCACGTTGCTCAGCGAGTGGCGCGTGTTGGACCAGGTGGGGCTGGCCGCGAAGAAGAACCAGCGGAACGCGTCCGCGCCCGGCGAGCGGGTGGACGGATCCTGCATCACCACGCGCTCGGTGGGCGCCAGGCGGGGCACCTCCACCGGCATCACGTCCGCGCCGCGCGCCGACACCGCCACGCCGAGCGTCTCCAGCTCCTTCTTGGACAGCAGCACCACGCGCCGCTTGAGCTTCTTGTGGGCCTTCACCGTGAGGGTGACGGACTTCTCCGGCGCATTCGGGCGGAAGACGCGCACCTGGGCGCCCTCCTGGATATCGAGGCCCTCGAGGTCCTCGCGGGCGATGAGCGCCTCGCCAGCCACGCCGGGGACACCCGCCGCCTTGTCATCGAGCACGGCGAAGTCCATCCGCACTTCGTCGAGGATGATTTCCGGCGGGGTGTAGTTGCCCTTGGACTTGGACTCCTTCTTGCCCTCCTTGTCGGACACGTGGCCGAGCACGATGCAGCTCTTGTACGGCATGGGCCAGCCGCGCTGGGGAGAGAGCCCCTCGCGCTTCTGCGTGTCCTCGTCGAAGACGAGGGTGCTAATCATTAGCAGGGAATAGAACCAGCCGCGCGTCTGGTCGATGGCCTCGGAGATGAAGTCGGCGGGGAAGGCCTGGGCGAACTTCTCGCGAGAGCCGGCGGCGTGCGGGTAGCCCCACTGCGCGAAGGGCATGCACCCCGAGTCGAACCACACATCCACCACCTCGGGCACGCGCACGAAGCGGCCGGGGGTGCCGGGCTTCTCGTAGGTGACCTTGTCGATCCACGGCTTGTGGACGATGAGGTGCTCGGCGCTGGTGGCGCCCTTGGGGCGGGTGGCGAGGAAGGCCTTCAGCTCGGCCTCGACGGCGGCGAGGTTGCTGCCGTGCTTCTCGCGCAGGGCCTGGAGCGAGGGCATGGCTTCCACTTCGCCCGTCTCCGAGTGCACCCAGAGGGGCAGGGGGGTGCCCCAGTAGCGCTCGCGCGAGAGGGCCCAGTCCACGTTGTTGGCGAGGAAGTCGCCGAAGCGGCCCTCCTTGATGTGCTCGGGGACCCAGTTCACCGCGCGGTTGTTGGCGATGGCCCTGTCCTTCACCGAGGTGGTGCGGATGTACCAGGCGGGGCGGGCGAACTGGATGAGCGGGTCGTCATCGGCGCGCCAGCAGAAGGGGTACTCGTGGCGGTACTGCTCGATGAGCGCGACCAGCCCGCGCTCCTTGAGCTCGCGTTGGATGTCCTTGTCCGCGTCCTTGACGAAGCGGCCGGTGAGGCTGGGGAAGTCCTCGGAGAAGGTGCCGTCCGGGCGGATGGCGCAGAACATCTCCAGGGCCTCGGGGCGGGCGAAGCGGGTGCGCTCGCGGCGGAAGGCCTCGTAGTCGTCCTCGCCGAAGGCCGGGGCGATGTGGACGATGCCGGTGCCGCTGGAGAGGGTGACGAAGTCCGCGCCGATGACGCGCCAGGCGGGCGAGTCCGTGCCGCCATGGGCGAGCGGCAGCTCCGTGTTGCCCGCGCGCTGGAAGTACACGTCATACGGAGGCGAGTAGCGCTTGCCCACGAGCTCGCTGCCCTGGTGCGTGGCGAGCACGGGCAGGTCCTTCTTGAGCTTCTTGCCCATCTCCTCGCGCAGGGCGGCGGCGATGATGAGCTTGCGCTCGCCGGCGTCCACGGTGACGTAGTCCACCGAGGGATTGACGGCGGCGTACATGTTGGACGGGAGCGTCCAGGGCGTGGTGGTCCAGATGAGGAGCGCGGTGCCGGGCTCGTCGCGCAGGGGGAAGGCGACGTAGGCGCTCGGGTCATCCACGGTGCGGTAGCCCATGCCGACCTCGCCCGAGCTGAGCGCGGTGCCGCCCTGGGGCCACCACCAGACGATTTTATGGCCGCGGTAGAGCAGGCCCTTGCGGTACAGCTCGGCGAGCGCCCACCAGACGCTCTCCACGTAGCTGCGGTGGTAGGTGACGTAGGCTTCGGGCAGGTCCACCCAGAAGCCGATGCGCTCGGTGAGCCGCTCCCACTCGCTGGTGTAGCGGAAGACGGACTCGATGCAGCGCTCGGTGAAGGGCTCGACGCCGTAGCGCTCGATTTCCGCCTTGCCGTGGATGCGCAGCTCCTTCTCCACTTCCACTTCGACGGGCAGGCCGTGCGTGTCCCAGCCCGCCTTGCGGGGGACGCGGTAGCCGCGCATGGTCTTGTAGCGGGGGAAGAGGTCCTTGATGACGCGGGTGAGGACGTGCCCGTTGTGGGGCAGGCCGTTGGCGGTGGGCGGGCCCTCGTAGAAGACGAAGGTGGGCGCGTCCTCCCGGCCCTGGAGCGTCTGCTCGAAGATGCGGCGCTCCTTCCAGAAGGCGAGGGTGCGGCGCTCGTCAGCCGGGAAGTCGATCTCGTTGGGGACCGTGGCGAACAGGGGCGTGGGGGACTGGGACATGGCGTCGGAGTGATAGCACCCCTGGCACGGCTCGGGACGGCCAGAAGAGCCGCCGCCCGCCCCCTTGCCGGAAGTCAATCTCGCCTCCGGATGAAACCCGGAAACCGGGCCTCATCCTGTATACTGGGGCACATTCATCCCGAGAGCGGTGGGGCTTCCTTCCAGGGGAGTCCCGCCCGTTTTCCCAGTGAAAGACTCATGACCCTGTTCCGTCATCCCGAGGATCGCATCCCCGTCCTGCTGTTCACGTGCGTGTTCGCGCTCGACCTCACGGTGTACTTCACGGCGCACAGCTGGTGGCTGCCCATCCTGTGGTTCGGGATTGGCATCATCCCCAAGGGGTGGATCAGCGCGTGGAACCACCACCACCAGCACGTGACGATGTTCCGTTACGCCCTGCCCAACCGGCTGCTGGAAATCGTCTTCGGCTTCCAGACGGGGGTGACGTCGCACGCGTGGTTCCTGCACCACGTGGTGGGCCACCACCGCAACTACCTGGACCAGGAGAAGGACGAGTCGACCTGGAAGCGTGCGGACGGCTCGACGATGGGCGAGATGGAGTACGCGCTGAGCACGGCGCTGACGGCCTATCCGCGGGCCTTCAAGGTGGGGCGCAAGTACCCCGAGGCGCTGCGCGTCTTCCTGGCCATGGGCGCGCTGCATGTCGTGCTGCTCGGGCTGCTCTTCTGGCACAACGGGTTCAACGCGCTCTTCGTCTTCCTGCTGCCCATGGCCGTGTCGCTCTACGTGACGGCGTGGGCCACGTACTTCCACCACGTGGGGCTCGAGACGAAGGAGCACGCGGAGGCGTCGTACAACATCGTGCACCGCGGCTATAACCTGCTGACGGGCAACCTGGGCTACCACACGGCGCACCACACCAAGCACGGGCTGCACTGGTCGAAGCTGCCCGAGCTGCACGCGCAGATGGCCCGCGACATCCCCGCCACGCTCTACCGCCAGCCGGGCATTCCCTTCGTATGGAGCGGCTCCGAGGCGAAGCTGGAGCTGAGCACCGAGCAGGTGGAGTCGCTCGCCGCTCCCCGCGCGGAGGCCTGACGCTCTCTCCCCGGGGGGCGCGCGGCGCGGGGGGCGCCGCCTCGGAAATCGTACGCCGAGTAAAGGTGGTGCTATTGTAAAAATCCGACCAAACGGCATAATCCGGCGCGGAGACATTGTCTCGCGAACGGTAGGCCGCCTCGAAGCACCCAGGGGAACGTGTATGCGCGGGTGGATGCAGGTAGGGTTGATGGTCTTCGTGGCGGTGATGCCCACGGTGGCCGGGGCGCAGTTCCAGCGCTGTCAGAACGACGCGTTGCCCGCGGACCTGGCCGCGCAGCGACTGGAGTGGATGCGCCGGTGCGCGCTCCAGGAGAACGTCCGCACTCCGGGTACGGGCTACGGCGCCGGGGTGACGTCCTCCAACGGCGCGGGCGAGCTGGTCGAGTACGCCGAATCGGACTCGTCCAACTTCTGGGGGCTGAACAGCTACACGGGCACCTCCGATGGCTTCGAGGTGAACACCGCCTACATCGGCAAGCTGTACTCCTCGGGGGCGACGTCCCAGACGTTCGACGCGAGCGGCTTCGCCCTGTGGTCGCGGTCCGCCTCCGTGAAGAAGCCCCGCCCGCAGTACCCCATCTACGGCAACGGCCTCGACATCAACACCTCCACGCAGCTCTACCCCCACCCCACGCTGGCGGACTGCAAGCTCTACCCGAACAAGACGGGGACGTCGGCCGTCACGTCCTTCTACATGAATGCCTTTTGCGACTCGGCGCCCGTCACCGCCCTGGCCAGTGGCGCGGCGCAGAGCGCCTTGTCCGACGCCCAGGGCGCCACCCGGTACTACTCGCTCAGCGTGCCCGCGGGCGCCGGCCGGCTCTCCTTCGAGGTGTCGGGGGGCTCGGGCGACGTGGACCTCTACGTGAAGTTCGGCGGGAGCCCCACGCTCACCGGCTACGACTGCCGGCCCCTGCTGACGGGCAACACCGAGTCCTGTGTCTTCGACAACCCTGGCGCGGGTACGTGGTACGTCATGCTCCACGCCAAGGCCGCGTACAGCGGGGTGACGTTCCTGGGCCAGTATCCGCTCATCAACGTGGACACCGCGGGCTGCAACACCAACGTGGCCATCAACAACGCCATCGCCCAGAGCTTCCGGGTCTCCGCCGCCAGGACGCTCGACAGGTTCGAGGTCTGGATCAAACCCGAGCTGTACTACACGACGTCGTACGCGGTGGAGCTGTACGACGGCGAGGGGACCTCCGGGACGAAGCTGGCCACCTCGGGCTCCCTCACCCTGGGCTCGCAGACGGGAGGCGTGCCCTCCACGTGGTATGCCTTCTCCTTCCGGGGGCAGGGCATCGTGTTGCAGCCCGACCGCGCCTACACCCTCAAGCTGGTCCGGCTCTCCATGTACTCCGGTGCCTTCTCCGAGTGCGGCAACGTCTACTCCGGTGGCATCCAGTACTGGCTCGGCTACAGCGCTGACTCCTATTACGACGTGGCCTTCCGGCTCTACACCACGTCCTGAGCCCCGGGGAAACACCCCGCGCCGGGGCCTGACGGGCGGTGCCGTGGGGACGGGCGCTCGCTAGCGGGCGAGCGTCACGTCCAGCACGGTGATGGACCAGGGCGGCAGCATCACCTGCAGGGAGCCGCCGGACTGGAGGAAGGACTTGCGCTCGGTGAAGCCCGAGGGCTCGCCCGCGTAGCCGAGCACCCGCGCCTGGGCGAGGTTGCCGCAGCCGCGCAGCTCCACCTGGGCGTTGCGCGCGGCATCCGGCTCCAGGTTGAGCGCCACGGCCACCACGTGCTTGCCGTCGCCGCTGCGCGAGGCGAACAGCGACATGCCCTGGGTGTCCGACTCCTTCTCGAACTTCGCGGGCACGAAGGTGTCCTGGAAGCGCCCGCCCTTGCCATCGAAGTTGCGGAAGGCGCGGAAGGCCCAGAACGTGGGGCTGCGGTAGGGCGGGTAGGTGAAGTGGAAGGCCGAGGTGAGGTTCTGCTCGGCGAAGCGCCCGAGCGCCTCGGCCTGCGCGAGCCCGCCGCTCATGTGCCCGGTGGCGCCGAAGTTGTACTCGCCGATGGACAGGCCCCGGCCCGGGTAGCTCTCGGCAATCCAGCGCTTGATGCGCGGAATGAGCTCCACCTTGTCGTCGATCCAGGACTCGTCCTTGTACTTGGGGTCCCAGAGCGCGCGGGTGGAGCGGATGCGGCGGGCGGAGGTGTCCGGGTCGGTGGCGCCGCGCTCCTCGAAGCCGATGCCGTCACCCTGCGGGTAGAAGTGGACGTCCACCACGTCGAGGATGCGGGTGCCCGTCTGCTGCTCGTACTCGTTGAGCTTCTTGAGGTACCAGGGCAGCAGCGGCACGTTGCCGTGCGCCTTGCGGTCCTTCTTGTTGCCGCCCGGGGCCACGTCCGCCGCCGAGTTGAAGTAGTTCGTCCAGCCCCACTCGGCCGGGCCGGCGATGACGGCGTCCGGGTCCGCCTGGCGCACGGCGGTGCCGTAGGCGAGGGTGCGCTCGAGCAGCTCGTCGTAGGTGGCGGGCTCCGGGTGCACGTCCCGATGCGTGGTGTTCCAGAGCATCGGCTCGTTGTCGAGGATGTACATCTGCACGCTGCGCCCGCGCGCCTTGTCCTTCTCGCGGATGGAGCGCACCCACTCGTGGATGAACGAGGGCGGTGCCTCGACGCTCGTCTGGGTGGGCAGGGGCGGGGTGAGGGCCTCGCCCGAGGAGGACAGGCCATTGCCGGCCTCCGTGACGTCCGGGTCCATCTTCTGCTGCGCGCCGAAGAGGGCCTTGGGGAAGCTCACGGACGTGGAGTCCTTGGCCACCCAGCCCAGCATGGGGACGGTGAGCGCGGACTGGAGCCCGTGCTGCTGGTTGCTCTGGAGGAAGGTGTCGGAGGTGTACTGGGGGCTGGTGCCGAGGACGATGTTGCGGAAGAAGTAGTCGTTGGCCGTATTCCAGACGTTGCCCAGCTTCCAGTTGTAGCGGGACGAGGGATTGCCGCCCCAGCGGCGCGCGGTGGCGCCGAGCTCCCACTGGTGGGTGTCCTTGAGCTCGCGCAGGTTGTTGAAGGCGATGCCGTAGATGAGCGGGCTGATGGGGTGGCCGGGCGCGGTGCAGTCCACCACCACCTTCGCGGCCCTGGCGTCACCGAAGGCCACGCGCCCACCGCCCACCGCGGCCGCGTCCTGGGGCGTCTGCTGCGGCGCCATCGCCGCCGGGGTGACGAGCCGGGCGAGCCCCACCTGGTTGAGCTCCACCGTGTCGTCGCCCACCTTCTTGTAGGCGCGCATCACCAGTTGCGTGAAGGGGTGCTTCTCCGGGTTGAGCTCGTCCATGGGGACGAACACCTGCGTCCAGCCGCCCTCGCGCGCGGTGACGTACGCGTCCGACAGCTTCACGCGCGGGAAGAGCGTCTCGCCCTCGGAGTCCAGGCGCACCTCGAGGAAGTCCCCGAAGCCGGAGGGCGCGCGGTAGCGCAGCGTGAGGCCGCCGTAGTCTCCCCGCAGGCCCTTCTTGTGGAGAATCCACCCGCCGAGGTTGGCCAGGTGCAGCTTCGCGGGCGTGGGGCCCTTGAGCTCGCGCATGGACCAGCCATGGTCCTCCCAGCCCGCCTGCAGGCCGTTGTCATAGGCGAGCTCCACGGGCTCCACGAGCGCCTTGGGGGCCTCGCCCGGCTGCGTCTGCTGCTGCGCGAAGGCGGTGCCCTCGGCGGGCGTCATGCCACCGGGCGCGGTGAGGCCCACCTGGTCCAGCTCCACCCAGTCGTTGCCCACCTTCTTGTGGGCGCGGATGACGATGCGGGTGAAGGGCACCTTCTCCGGGTCGAGCTGCTCGAAGGGGACGAAGAGCTGCACCCAGTCGCCCTCGCGGCGCGCCACGTGGCTGCCGTCCACGCGCACGCGGGGGAAGAGCGTCTCGCCCTCGGAGTCCAGCCGCACCTCGAGGAAGTCGCCGTAGTCCGAGGGCGCCTTGTAGCGCAGCGCGAGCCCGCCGAACTCACCCTGGAGGCCCTGCTTGCGCAGGTTCCAACCGCCGAGGTTGGCCAGGCGCAGCTTCGCGGGGCCGGGGTTCTTCAGGTCGCGCTCGGCCCAGCCCTCGTCCTTCCACCCCGCCTGGAGGCCACCGGCCCAGGCCGCCTCGGTGAGCGGGGGGAGGTTGTAGACGCCCGAGGGCGAGCCCTGCGAAGCGGTGGCCGCCTGCGAGGTGTTCTGCCGGCACGCGTCCAGCACGGGCGCGCACAGGCACACGCCAGCCAGCAGGGCCGCGGGGGCCCGCTTACCGTACCTGGGTGCGGCGCTCCGGCGGGACCCGCGCATCACTCGCCGTCCACGTCCTTCTTGCGAGGCGTGATGCGCGCGGGGATGCCCACGGCCACGCTGTCCGGAGGCACGTCCTGGAGCACCACCGCGTTGGCGCCGATGCGCGAGCGCGCGCCGATGGTGATGGGGCCGAGGATGCGCGCGCCGGCGCCCACCCACACGTCCTCCTCGATGACGGGGTAGCCGTCGTCCTTGGCGGTGCCCACGGTGTTGTTGCCGTAGAAGCGCACGCGGTCACCCACCTTCGCGTCGCCGCCCACCACGGTGCCCAGGCTGTGGACGAAGTACACGCCGCTGCCCAGCTCCACGTCCTTGCCAATCTCCACGCCGAGCACCGCCGTCTGGGCCACGCGCAGCGCGTGGTTGCCCAGCGGAATGCCCAGCCCGAGCGCCGCCTCGCGCAGCCGCTGCAGCGCCAGCACCCGGAAGCCGTCCGAGGTGAGCACCATGGAGGCCACGGCCTTCACGCCGGGCTTGCCGTGCTCGGAGCGCGCCACCTCGAGCGCGTCCTGCTTGAGCGCCTTCGCCAGCTTCAGCACCTGGCCGGGCCGGCCGCCGCTGAGGGCGTAGCGCGCCACGTGCCGCGCCGCCTTGCCGAGCGAGCCCGCCTCGGTGCGCGCCCCGCGCAGGTACTCCATGGCGTACGTCACCGAGGTGCCCATGAAGGCGGCCTTCCGCAGGCCCGCCTTGTCCGCCAGCCGCGCCGCGCTCATGACGGCTTCCGTCACCGGGCGCGTGGCCTCGGGCGCCACCACCGCCGCGGCGAGCAGCGGCCGGGCCAGCGGGTTCATCTCGAAGAGGAAGCGCCAGGGGTCCACCTGCGGCACATCCGGGTGCTTGCCCGCCACGCGCGAGTCGAAGATGCCGTAGCGGTGCGCCCGCTTCAGCCACTTCTCGAAGCTGGTGTGGTCCGAGCCGTGGAGCACGTACGCCTCGGTGCAGAACTCGAAGCGGCAGCCGGCCTTCTCCAGGCGCACGCCCAGCTCAATGTCCTCGGACTGGCCGAGGCTCTTGTCGAAGCCGCCGGCGGACACATAGTCCTCGCGCCGGAAGGAGACGTTGCCGGTGAAGAGCTGCCAGCCGCGGGCGCGCCGCTTGGGGCCGCTCATGCTCGCGGCGATGCGGTTGTTGAGCCACGCGTACCACCGCTCGAAGAGCGGCATGTCGGAGATGGCGGGGTCGGGGCGGATGCCGCCGATGACGACGTTGCGCGAGCCCACGGGGTGGCGCGCCATGTGCCGGGCGAGGAAGTCGTCCGCCACCTGCATGTCGTCGTCGGTGATGAGCACCACGCCGCCGCGCGCCGCGAGCACCCCGCGGTGACGGGCCGCCGCCGCACCGGCGTTGGCCTGCGTCTCCACGCGCAGGGTGAAGGGCAGCGAGAGCTTCTCCAGGTGGGGCGCCACCGGCTCGCGCGAGCCGTCATCCACCACCACCACCTCGAAGTCCGAGGGGCTCAGCGTCTGCCGGGCGAACTGCGCGAGCAGGCGCTGGATGAGGTCCGTGCGGTTGTACGTGGCAACGACGACGCTCAGCCTCGGGCGCATGGCCGCGGGCCGGGGAGGAACAACGGCGCCAGAGGCGCCGGGGGCTGCGCTCATTTCTTCGGAGCTCCGGACGAGGGCTGAAGGGTGACGCTCCCGAGGAAGCGCTCCTTCCCAATCAGCTCCAGCGTACGACGCGCCGAGGTGTAATCCGAAGCACCGAGTGACACGGTGAGCAGCGCCCGCTCGGCCGCCAGCGCCACTTCCAGGCCCACGGGGTTGGCGACGACGGAGTCGATGAGGACCACCACCCGGTCCCCCTGCTCCACGTACGCCAGCATCTCGGCCACCACGTGCTGCGCCGCGCCCAGCTCCAGGCCCTCGGCGTCCAGGAAGTGCACCGGCGTGCTGCCCTGCTTGCTGGCCACCTCGAGAATCGACTGCGCCGTCTGCAGGCCCGAGCCCCCCTCGTGCGAGGGCACCACCACCAGCGACGACCAACGGCCGCGCTGGTTGAGCATCGCCCACAGGTGCAACAGCGAGCTGGGAAGGGCGGTGCTGGCGGGTTTCTGCTGGGGCTTCTGCTGCTCGACGACGGCCGGCGCCGCGCTCTCTCCCGTGGGAGGAGGCGGGGGCGGCTGAGACGGAGGGGCGGGCTGGGCTCGGTTGCCCCTCACCACGGACAGCGGCTGCACCACGCGCCGTTGATCCGGTGGGTTGGGACCCCCGTTCCGAGAGCCACCCTTCGTCTTCTTGTCGTGAGGCTCGAACATGGACAGGCCCATGTTACCGCGTCCCCGGGCGTTTGACACCTCCGAAGCGACCGGATTCCGGGCCGGAGTGTCGTATTTTCGTGGCCTCTTCGGTTTGCGGTGCGCTATCATACCAGATTTCCTACCGGGCTACCCGACTTCTCAGGTTCCAAGACCGTGTTTCGCGCGGGCTGGGTATTGGGCCAGGCCTGGGTGGCCATCGCGAGCTGGCTGGCACAGGCGAGTGCCATGGCCGCCATGATGGAGTTCATCCAGCTGATGCTCCCCATGTCGCCAAAGCACTGGTTGACATATGCCACAAACACCGACAGCGCCACCAATCCGCCCGCGCGGTGTTGCGGCGCATGGGCGCGGTGGTAGGCGCGCACGGCCAGGAAGACGCCGACGGGTAACCACATCCACAGCCCGGAGAAGCCCACCACGCCGCCGAAGGCGAACAGCCCAATCACCGAGTTGTGCGGGTGGTACAGGTAGTCGGCGAAGGCGTGGGAGATGTCGGGGAGTTTGATGACCTCGTCGAAGGTGTGCCCCCAGCCGCTGCCGAGAATGGGGTTGCGGTTCCAGGTGTGGACGTCGTTGAAGTTCTCCATGTCGCGGTAGTCCATCTGCCCCTTGGCGAGGTTCTCGCCCTCCAGCATGGACTTGAAGATGCCCACCGGCGCGAAGATGCCCGTGGGGCTCTGCCAGCCCACCGCGAGGTAGAAGGGGAAGATGGGCGCGAGCACCAGCGCGATGCGGGTGATTTTGCGCTTCATCCCGCTCCACGGGCTGACGATGAAGCAGGCGATGAGGCCGAGCTGGAGGCTGGCGTAGGCCAGGCGCCGGTCGTTGTAGTGCATGCCCATGAAGATGAAGGCGGACACCCAGACCATGCGCCAGAAGTGCTTGCGGGTGGGCTGCTCCATCCAGGACCAGATGACGCACGCCAGGCCCGTCACGTACTGCACCGAGTCCGAGTGCGTGGTGGCGTACTCGAAATACCAGCCGCCGGGCCGGGCCAGCAGCACGACGAACCAGGCGCTCAGCACCGCCTTGATGCAGCAGCCCACGACGATGATGCGCCCGAGGATGCGGTAGTCGTCGGGCCCGCGCATCGCGGCGTTGAAGAGCAGCACCATGAACACCAGCGACACCATCTGGTGCCACTGCCACGGGGCAACGCGCGACTCGCCGCCGTTGACGTAGATGCCCCACACCTGCATCCAGGCCACGGTGGCCAGCAGCACCACCAGGGCGGCGCGCACCGGGCTGGGCAGGGGCGTGGGCTCGGGGTCTATCTTGATGCCCATGGCGCGCCGGTAGGTCATCAGCACCAGCAGCCCGATGACCGCCACGTCCAGCAGCGGCAGCTTGAAACCGGGCACGGTGTAGAGCAGCTTGCCGGGGAAATAGAGCGGCGAGTGCCAGTGGCCCTCGTAGGGGACCTCGGGGACGACGTCCACCGTGACGGCCAGGGCGAACACCGCGAACGTCAGCGTGCGCAGCGGCTGGTGGCACACCCACCAGAGGAAGGCGGCGCCCCCCACCGGCAGGAGGGCGAGGGCGGGGGCGGCGACGATGAGCCCCACCGTGGCCAGCACCAGCACGGCCAGCAGCGCGAGGAACACGTAGGGTCGCGAGAGGAACTCTTGCATCGTCGTTGAGAGCGGGTTCCCCCTCCCGCGGGTTCACATCAGGGCTTCGGGGTCTCGCGCGCGGTGCGCACCCACTCGCCCTTCTTCTCCTCGGGGCGGCTCATCATGAGCCAGATCTTCCAGGCCACATAGAAAGGCGCCCAGGCGAGGGCCTTCAGCCCGCCCACGCCCATGCCGGACACCCACCAGCCGCGCAGCACGTAGAGGGTGATGGCCCCCACGCTCGCCGCCGCCGCGTACGCGGACAGCGCCAGGTGCCCCTGCCACAGCGACAGCGCGCCCGAGGCCACCGCCAACAGCCCCGCGCTCAGCACCACCCAGCTCATCGGCGGCACCAGCAGGTCCATGGCCAGGTCCACCAGCACCTTGTCGCCCTTGCGCAGGCCCTCGGTGAGCAGCGGCAGGCCGTAGGTGCGCATCATCGCCATGCGCCCGCCATCCCAGCGGCGGCGCTGCGAGCGCGCGGCCTTCTCGTTGGAAACCATCTCGCCCAGCACCTCGGCCTCCCACGCGTAGTGCACGCGGTGGCCGGCCTGTCCCAGGCGGATGCCGTACTCCAGGTCCTCCACGATGGAGAAGGCCTCGTGGGGCACCTGGCGGATGACGGCGTGGGTGAAGCACATGCCGTTGCCGCGCAGGCCGCACGAGACGCCCAGCCGCTCGCGGCCCATGGAGCGCACCTTGTGGAAGAGCGCCAGGAAGATGGTCATCAGCTCCGTGCGCCACGAGGCATGCGGGTTGAGCACGCCGTAGTGCGCCTGCACCGCCTGGGCGCCCGCCTCCAGCCGCAGCGCGTAGGCGTGCAGCAGGTTGGGCGTCACCTCGGTGTCCGCGTCCACCACCACCACCGCGTCGGCGAAGCCGTCCTTCAGGCTCTGCTCGAAGGCGAGCTGCAGGGCGTACCCCTTGCCGCGCAATTCCTGGTTGTGGCGCACCAGCACCGTGGCGCCGGCCTCGCGCGCCCGGTCCGCCGTGGCGTCCGCGCAGTTGTCCGCCACGACGATGATGCGCCGCTGCTCCACCGGCCAGTCCACGCGCGAGAGGTTGGCCACCGTGCGGGCGATGCCGGCCTCCTCGTTGTGGGCCGGGATGATGACGTCGAACTTGAGCCGCGGAGTCACCCGGGCCGGTGCCTCCTTCTCCCCGGACAGGAGCGTGAGCAGCAGGAGGTAGCCCGCGGCGGCGAGCACCGGGAGGGCCAGGAGGACGAGCAACGAGTCGAGCGGCATCATGGTGAAGCGGGGCTCACTGGGACTGGGTTTCCAACGGGGACGGCTGGGCTTCGAGCTCCGCCAGCACGGGCAGGCCCAGGCCACGCTGCACCTGCCAGGCCTGGAGGAAGCGGCCGCTGAGCACGTCGCGCGCCAGCGCCGCGAAGACACCGAGGATGAGGCCCGCCACGATGCCGCCGAGGGCGATCACCTTCGCGTTGGGCTTCACCGGGTTGCGGGGGAACTCGGCCGGGGTGAGCACGGCGTAGCGGTACTTGAAGGACGCCTCGACGATGTCGCGCTCCAGCTTCGCCGAGTCGATGCGCTTGCGCAGCTGCTGCATGATGATGGTGCGCGACTGGAGCTCGTCCAGCGCCACCACCGGCTTGGGGTTGTCGCGCACCGACGGCAGAATCCCCATCAGCACGCGCTCCAGGCCGTACGGGTCCGGCATCGGCTCGTCGGGGAAGGGCACCGCCTGGCCGCCGAAGCGCTCGTACTCGCGCGTCAGCTCCTTCTCCTCGCCCTGCAGCACCGTGGTCTGCGGCGAGGTCTGCGCGCGCAGGCCGGCCATCCGCTGCTGCAGCTCGACGATGGCCGGGTGGTTGTCCCCGTACAGCTTGCGCTGCGCCACCAGCTCCGCGTTGAGCTGCTCCAGGCGCCGGCTGTGCTGCTCCTCGGAGTCCGAGATGGCGCGCCGCTTGGCGCGGATGAGGAAGCGCAGCTCCGCCAGGTGCTGGTTCGTGTTGAAGCCGCCCACCCGCGGATCTCCAATCGCGCGCCGGCGCTCGATCATCAGCTGCTCGAAAATCTTCTCGAACTCCAGGTAGGCCTTCTTGTAGTTCTCGTTGGCCGTCTTCTCGTGCTCCTCGAGGATGCTGAGCGCGTCGGTGATGCTGGCCAGGTCCTCCTTCTGGCGCGCCTCGAGGAAGCCCTGCTGCGCGGCATCCACCAGCTCGTACGCCAGCTGCGGGTCCGGCCAGATGACGGAGAGGGACACCTTGCCGTCCTCGGTGCTCACCGACAGGGACTTCTCCAGCATGCCCACCATGGCATCCAGCTTGATGTCCTCGGTGGGGCGCCCGGAGATGAGGTGCATCACCGTGTCCTTGAGGCGCAGCAGCGGGGCGCGCGTGGCGTCCCAGCGGTCCAGCAGGTTCACCCGCTTGATGATGGCCACCAGGTTCTCGCGCCGCATCACCGCCTGGGCGGCCGAGCGCGTCACCGAGTCCACCTCGCCCGGCGGGCGCAGGGGGTTGGGTGGATCCGGGTCCAACGCGGGAATGCGGTCCGGGTTGACGAGCGCGGCGATGGTGGAGGCGCGCTTGGGCAGCAGCGATGCCTCGGCGTAGTAGCTGCGCGGCAGGAACTTGGCGAGCGCCAGCCCCAGCGCCGCCGTGACCACGAAGGTGGTGAGCGCCAGCAGCTTGTGGCGCAGGATGGCGTTCCTCAGGTAGCCGAAGTAGTCGCGCAGCGCTTCCCAGTCGAAGATGTTCGCCTGCGCCCGCTCCACCTCGGGCAGCTCCTCACGCGACGGTGCCATGAGCCGTTACGCCTCCTTCCGGGGACGCGCCGCCATCACCCGCTCCACCTGCTGCTGGAGCTCCTCGGGGGTGAAGGGCTTGATGAGGTAGCCGCTCGCGCCGGCCTCCTCGGCCTGCGCCCGGTCCATGGTCTGCGTGCGCGCCGAAATCATCAGCACCGGCACATGCTGCAGCTGCGGCGTGGCGCGGATGTGCTCGCACACCTCGTAGCCGGAGATGTCCGGCAGCGTCAGGTCCAGACACACCAGGTCCGGGCACTGCTCGCCCAGCAATTCCTTGGCGGCATTCCCGCTGAAGGCCTCCAGCACGCGCGTGAAGCCCAGCGTCTGCAGCATGTCGCTGAGCATCCTGCGGAACATGGGCGAGTCCTCGACGACGAGGACGGTTCCTTGCTGCTGCGGCATAGAGTCTCTCAGGCCTTTGTCTCAGTCTTCCAGCTGCGTCCAGATGACCAGGACGAGGAAGGCATAGAGGAAGTTGTACGCCACGAACATCGCCACCGCCCGTTTTACGCCTCGCACCGCGTTGCGTTCGCGCGCCGCCAGGCTGGGCAGGATGATGGTGGCGTACAGCACCGACATCAGGATGAACTTCTTCATGGCCTGGTGCGCCTAAAGCCTACCACGGTCATACCGGACCACCAATCCAACGCTCGTGTACCACTGGACGACTGGCTGGTTGGCGATGACCACGTGGTCCGTCCAGGTGTACTGCCCTTTTCCCTGCACGTAGAGGTAGCGGGAGAGCGGCAGTGGGTAGAGGGCCTCCACTTCCACCTTCGCCTCGGCGTCGTTGCGGTGGATGCCAGGGGTGAGCGGGTGGGCATAGCGCAGCTTTCCGATGACCTTGGCCTCGCGCCGGCCCTTCCACTCCAGGTCCAGGCCCACGTCGCCGCGAGGAATGAGTTGGCTGGTGAGGGGATCCATGTACGGCAGGTAGCGAGCGCGCACCTTGGCCTGCACGGGCCAGTGGTTGCCCAGGGGAACGGGGGTGCTGAGGAGGGTTTCGAACGTGGGCATCAGCAGCCCATATGGCAACCCATCGCGCGGGTACACCAGGCCCACCGCGGCACCGGGCTCGACGCTCAGGTTCACCAGCGGGGAGAACTGGTGCGTGAGGCCCGGGGCGAACTGGAGCATCGCGTCGCGGCTGCCGGTGGAGAAGGACACGTCCTTGCCGTACAGCGACAGCGTGAACAGGTCCCGGGCGGTGGCGTTGTAATAGGACTGCACGCGCAGCTCGGGGTAGCGCTGCTGCGGGTAGGCCGCGTTGCCCCGGTGCAGCGGCCGCACCGGCGGGTCCAACAGACCGTTGACAATCCAACCGAGCGTGCCGGCAATCGACAGGCGTTTGATGCCCAGCGACGTCCAGAAGCCGGCCGCCGTCTCGGTGTAGATGTAGGCGCTGCCGCTCTCGAAGAGGGAGCTGGCCGAGCCCACCTCGGGGAGGGTGACGGAGCCCGCGCCGCTGTAGTTCTCGAAGGGGAACTTGCCGTAGGTGGTGGTGTGGACGGCGATGAGCGTGAGGTCGCGGCGGATTTTGTAGTCGGCGCGGGTGTAGACGGACTGCAGCAGCTCGAGCGAGGGGGCGATGAACGCCTGGCGCAGGAGGAACTGCGGCTCGTAGACGAGCTTCACCTCGAGCAGGCTGGTGTAGAGGACGCTGTCCAGACGCGGGGCGAGCACCACGTCGTTGAGCACGGGGGCGTTGGCCCGCTCGGTGAGCAGCGGCGTGCGGACGACGGACTCGACGCGGGCCGAGGCCTTGTATTTGATGGCCGGTGCGGAGGCCACCAGCAGCCAGCCGAGGGCCAGTGCGGGCAGCGGCATGCGGCTACTCCACCACGACGACGTCGCCCGTCTTCAGGCGGAAGGTGGGCCCGCTGCCCTCGCTGCGGGTGAGCGCGGGCCAGGTGAAGCGGATGCGCACCGGGGTGGAGTAGCCGGGCTCCTTGCGCAGCACGTAGATGGCGTCGTCGCGCGCGTAGTCGGTGAAGCCGCCGGCCTCGGAGAGCGCCTGCAGGGGCCCGGAGCCCGCGTCGAGCAGCTTCTTGCCCGGGTTGCGCACCTCGCCGAGCACGGCGATCTTGATGGGCTGGGCCTCGTCCACCATGACGGTGACGACGGGGTTGGCCACCAGGTCCTTGAGTTTCACTTCCATGGCGTGGGCGAGCGCGGCGGGTGTCTGCCCCGCGGCGTCCACGTCGTTGAGCAGCGGCAGGCTGATGCGGCCGTCGTCGCGCACGCGGATGCGCGAGGAGATGTCGCGCTGGTTCCACACGTTGACGTTGAGCACGTCGCCCTTGCGGATGAGGTAGTTCTCGTCGCCCTGCCCCTGAACCTGGGGCTCGCGGTAGTCATCCACCCAGACGAAGCGGCCCGGCTGGTAGCAGGCGGACAGCAGCAGGAGGCAGGCCAGCAGCGGAGTACGCGGAGTGTGTCGGCTCATGGCGGAGGGCTTCATGCGGCGCGGGCCTCGGAGGACGGAGGCGGCTCGGAGGAGGAGGACTGGGGCTTGCGGCGGTTGCGCACCTGGCGCACCAGCCCGAGCACCTCGTCCGTGCGCACCGCGCCGGTGAGGAGGATGAGGGACAGGTAGACAATGCCGTCCACCCCCATGCGGGCCAGGCCTCGCGTGAGGTCGCGCGAGTCCAGCCCGAAGCGGCCCAGCAGCAGGTGCACGGCGGTGACGGCGGCGCACGTGCCGAGCGTCTTGCCCAGCACGGCGAGGCTGCGCGAGTCCCAGGCGCGCGAGCCGATGGCATACACGAGGATGAGGGTGACGAGCGTCTCGCAGATGGCGAGCGAGGTGGCGGTGGCGCTCGCGCCGCCCGTGGGGCCCCGCCACGCCAGGAAGGCGCGGATGAGCACCAGGTTGAGCACGAGGTTGAGCGCCGCGGACATGATGGAGGTGCGCGTCACCGTCCAGGTGCGGTTGGCCGCCATGAGCCAGCTGGCGCACACGGTGGCCACGTAGGTGAGCACGAAGACGGGCGCGAGCAGCCGCAGCACGGGCGCGGCCGGCAGGTAGTCCTTCCCGATGAGCAGGTGCACCCACGTCTCCGCCCCGAGCGCCAGCGCCAGCGTCACCGGGACGGACAGGGAGAAGATGCCCTCGAGCCCCCGGCGCAGAATCCGGGTGGACTCCTCGGGCGAGCTCGCCGCGCGCGACATCATGGGCAGCAGCACCCAGCTGAGGATGGGCGAGAGCAGCATCGTCAGGCCGGCGATGCCCCACACGGCGCCGTAGTAGCCCGTCTCGGTGGTGTTGCCGATGAAGCCCAGCAGCATGCTGTCCACGCGGCCGTTGGTGGCGATGACGGCGTCGTTGATGAAGAAGGGCAGGGCGGCCAGCAGCGCGGTGCCGGTGGCGCGCACGTCCAGGTTCATCCGCAGCCCGGCGTGCCGGCGCGTGAGGTGGAAGAGGAGCCCGGCCTTGAAGAGCTCGGCGAGGATGAAGGGCGCGGCCAGCCACGGCAGCGGGGCGCCCAGCCACAGCGCCAGCGCCAGCCCGAAGCCCCAGATGCACTTCATCAGGATGTGGGCGACGGACAGGCCGTCCACCTTCTCGTGGGCGTGCAGCACCGCGGCGAGGATGGCGTTGAGGCGGAAGAGGAACTGGTAGACGCCCAGCAGCAGCACCAGCGAGAGCACCTCGGAGGGCTGCCCGTCCAGGCGCATGACGGCGTACATGGCGCCGAGCAGCACCACGGCCAGCACCCCCTGCAGGAGGAGCGTGCCGGCGAAGAACTCGCTGGCGTGCTCGCGCCGGACGGCCACCTCCTTGCGGATGTAGACGTCCAGGCCCAGCGCGCTGAGGATGAAGAAGGCGGTGGAGGTGTTGCTCGCCCAGTTATACTTGCCGAAGCTCTCCACGCCCAGCATGCGCGGCACCAGCATCTGCAGGCCGAACCCGATGACGTACGTCACCAGCAGCGAGCCGCCCAGCTTCACGGCATTGCGCAGCGTGGTGTGGGCGTCCACCTGGGAAGGCTCGGCGCGCGGGGCGGCCGCCGCGCTCGGCTGGGGCGTTTCGATGACGGAGTCCTCGGGAGGGTACAGCCGCGTGCAGTGAACGACAGCGGTGCTCCCCCGTCAAACAAACGGCTACAGGCTTGTAGGGCAGGCGGGCGGGCTTCTCGTCCTTCGGGAAGTACGGGGAAATGCCCGGTATGAACAGATGGCTGCCGTGGCGCCTGCTGCTTGGCCTGTTGCTGTCCGGATGTGCGGCCGCGGGGCCGTCGCTGCGCGAGGAGGAGACGCTTGAGGCCTCCAGTGTGGAGGCGGAGCGGGAAGAGGCGGGCGCATGCCTCGCCTTCCTGTGTGACGAGGAGGTGTGCGGCTTCTTCCGCTGCGAGGAAGTCGCGGAAGAGGCGGCTTCGCGCGGAGGCGAGGAGGCGGCACCCGGGCGCGTGGTGAAGACGCGCGGCGCGGGCCCGGTGGGTGTGTACCTGCCCGGCTACGGCAACTCGCCCGCGCGATACTGGGGCCGCCCGCTACCGCTGCCCGGAGAAGACAGCGCCGTCTTCATCATCCCGTGGAGGAACCACCACCTCCGCCACCTGCTGCCCAGCCAGCAGAAACTCATCGAGGAGGCCGACGAGAAGCTCAACCGGCCTCACGAGAAGCACCACATCTTTCCGCAGGCCTTCGCGGAGTGGTTCAGGATCAAGGGCATCGACATCCATCAATGGACGATGTTCATCGAAACGGACCTGCACAAACGCATCCATCGCGGTGAAAAGGGAGGGCCCTGGAACGCAGCGTGGAGGAACTTCATCCTCGAGAAGGACAATCAGGGCGGGAAGGTAACGAAGGAAGAAATCTGGAACCACGCATGGGAACTGTGCGTGCGTTTCGGTCTGATGGCCCCTTTGCAGCCGTATTACGGTCGAACGAAGCTGCCGCCTCCCATCGAGTTCTGAGGAGAAGATGAGGTTCTACGAACTGCATTCCGTCCCGGATGAGAGCTCACGGTATACGGGCGACTACTCCATCAACCACAAGTGGGGCTTGCCCGGGGTGCACTGCCCCACGTGTGACGCCAGCTGGGGTTCTATCTCGGAGGCCTATCCGAGCGTGGACCTGTCGGGACTGCCAGAGGCGAAGCAGCTCGAGAAGGCCTGGCTGGAAGAGGACTTCTCGAAATTCGAGCGTCTGCGCGCGATGGTTCGGCCCCTGGTGCCCGCATCGGCGCGGCTGACTCCCGGTACCCGCTTCGGGCCGCTCGTGGGCTCGGCGCGCGGCACCTTCCCCCAGCTCTACCTGCTGTATGCGTGGATGGTGATCATCCGCCGTGAGGCGCTGGAGCAGCTCCAGGCCGAAGGCCTCCGGGGACTGAAGGGCTGCCGCACCGAGCTGCGCTTCCGGCAGCGCAACGCTCCCGAGTTGCTGGAACTGGAGATGGAACTGCACGGCTCGTCCCACCCGGACTGCCTGCCTCCTGGCGGCCGCGAACCGTGTGAGACGTGCGGGGGCTACGATTCGGGTCTGTCGAAACCGCCCCTGCTCGACAAGGCCTCGTTGCCAGAGCACCTGGACCTCTTCCGGCAGCGCGACCGCCACGGCGTCATCATCATCACCGAGCGCTTCGCGGACACGCTGCGCCGGCTCGGCTTCGAGGAGTACGCCCTGCGCGAGCTGCCCGTGCGCTGAGCCCCCCAGCATGGGAGCCCAGCGCCTCTCGGGCCTGGCCCGCTAGCTCGCGCCGCTGCCGGTGATCACCACCGGCACCGTCTTGAGAATCAGGTTGATGTCGTTCTTGAGGCTCCAGTGGTCGATGTACTGCATGTCCAGGTACATCCACTCCTCGAACGAAATCTGGTTGCGGCCCGACACCTGCCAGATGCAGGTGAGGCCCGGGCGCACCGACAGCCGGCGGCGCTGCCACGCGGCGTACTTCTCCACCTCGCTGGGAATGGGCGGACGCGGGCCCACCACGCTCATCTCGCCGCGCAGCACGTTGATGAGCTGCGGCAGCTCGTCGATGGAGTACTTGCGGATGAAGCGCCCCACCCGGGTAATCCGCGGGTCGTTCTTCATCTTGAAGACCGGACCCGTCTGCTCGTTCATCTTCTCCAGCTTCGCCTTCAGCTCCTCGGCGTTGACCACCATGGAGCGGAACTTGAGCATGTGGAACGGCTTGCCGTGCACCCCCACGCGCTTCTGCTTGAAGAACATGGGCCCGCGGCTGGTGAACTTCACCGCCAGCGCCACGCCGATGAGCAGCGGCGAGAGCGCCGCCAGCGCCGCCGCCGAGCTCACGATGTCGAAGAGCCGCTTGAGCGCCATCTGGTGCGGCCGGAAGGCGTGCGTCATGAAGTGCAGGTAGCCGTCCGAGATGGCGTGGTCATCCACCGGCCGCGCCCGGTCGAAGCGCATGTGGTACGCCGGCAGCGCGAACGGAATGCCGAAGTTCTCGCACAGCTTCACCGCGGCCTGCATCTCCGCCGAGTGCTTGAGCATGTTGCCGGCGATGTAGACCTCGTCCACCGGCACCGTGCACAGGATGTGCTCCAGGTCCTTCACGCCGCCCAGCAGCGGCGCCGGCGGAGCCGCCGAGGCCGTCTCGTTGCTGAAGCCCAGGTAGCCGATGACCTTGCGCCGGTGCTTGTTGTTCAGGTCCTCGCCCGTCAGCCGCCCCATCGCCCCCACGCCGACGATGAGCACCTCGTCCAGCGGCTGCTCCTGCACCGACAGCTTGCGGAAGAAGTACAGGCGCAACAGCGCCACCGAGGGCCACAACAACGGCGGGAACATGCTCAGCGCGACGATCCACGACTCGGTGCCCATCACCAGACGCGTGAGGAAGAGCACCACCGTGACGACCATCACCTGGATGGAGATGAGCGCCATGTCATCCAGCCGCTCCCGGTCCGCGAAGCGCGCGTCGTAGAGGCACAGCGCCGTGCCCACCACCAGCCACGCCACCACGCCCACGCCCATGAGCACCCAGACGTCCGTGCGCTCCAGATGGAGGTCGTGCCCCATCATCGTCGTGGAGATGAGCAGCGCCAGCACCACCAAACCCAGGTCCACCACCATGTTCATCTTGGCGGCGAAGCCCGGAGCGAAGCGCGAGGGCGGGGTCTCGGCCTTGGGCGTCACCACCGCGAGCGACTTGTGCGTGGGCGTCTCCGCCAGCAGCGGCGGCGGCGTCTCGGCGGGAGGCAACCCATCGGGTTGGGTCTCCGCGCTCGCCGGCGAAGGGTTGGTGGGAGGCTCGCTGGAGGTCACTTCAACTTGAGATGCGGGTCGCACGGAGACCCTCCCTGGTTCTCATCCGACAGACCCTCATGATAGGGGACCGTGGCGCCGGCAAGAAGCCGGGGATGGCCAACTGTTCAGACGATGTATCCCCCTGGAACTTCGGCGCGCAGCGTAGTGGGTTGTACGGAAATCCGTCAAACTTCCCTGTATTCTTACAGGTTGAATGTACACGATGGGTGATGAGGGCTCGCCCCGGAGTCCGAGCGCACATGCGCTACTTCTGTAGGGGCATGGTGTGTACACGTCGCTAAATGGGACGTGATGGGTCCTCCGCCGGAGTCACCGCCATGCCTTCGCCGACGCCTCCCGAGTCCCCCGCGGTGGTGCTGTCGCGCCGCCAGTACGACGCGGCCCTGTTGGATCTGGACGGCGTGGTGACACGCACGGCGCAGGTGCATGCCGCCGCGTGGGAGCGCCTGTTCAACGCGTTCCTCGCGGCGCGCGCGCACGCTCGCGGCGAGCCCTTCCAGCCCTTCACGCCCGAGGACTACCAGCGCTTCGTGGATGGGCGGCCGCGCCTGGACGGCATCCGCTGCTTCCTGGAGAGCCGGGGCGTGTCACTGCCCGAGGGCTCGCCGGAAGACGGCCCGGAAGCGGAGACGGTGCGGGGCCTGGGCGCGCGCAAGAACGGGTACTTCCTCGAGGCGCTTCAGCACAACGGCGTGCAGGTGTTCCCGCACGCGGTGGGACTGCTGAAGCGGCTGCGGGCCGCGGGCTTCCGCACGGCGGTCGTCTCCGCCAGCCGCAACTGCGAGGCGGTGGTGCGGGCGGCCGGGCTCACGCACCTCTTCGACGCCCGGGTGGACGGAGTGGAGGCGGGGAGGCTCGGGTTGCCGGGCAAGCCCGAGCCGGACACGTTCCTGGAAGCGGGGCGGCGGCTCGGCGTGCCGCCGGAGCGCGCGGTGGTGCTGGAGGACGCCCAGGCCGGTGTTCAGGCGGGCAGGCGAGGGCACTTCGGGCTCGTCATCGGCGTGCGCCGCGCGGGGCCGGTGGGGGCGCTGGTGCGGGCCGGCGCGGATGTGGAGGTGACGGACCTGTCCACCGTGGAGGTGGAGGAAGGAGCGGCGTGAATGCGGCCGATGCGGGAGGTGCCCTCGGCCTTGGCTCGATGGGACGAGCTGCTGCGGCGCATGGAGGGCCAGCAGGTGGCCGTCTTCCTGGACTACGACGGCACGCTGACGCCCATCGTGCCCAATCCCGACGACGCGCGGCTGTCGGACGCCATGCGCGCCACGTTGAAGGCGCTCGCCGGGCGCTACCCGGTGGCCGTCGTCAGCGGGAGGGATCTGCCCGTGCTCCGGGGCTTCGTGCAGCTGGAGGGCGTGTACTACGCGGGCAGCCACGGCTTCGACATCCTGGGGCCGGGCGGGCGGGCCTTCCAGGTGGAGGAGGCGAAGGCGCTGTTGCCCGAGCTGGACGCGGCCGAGCGCGAGCTGGCGGTGGAGCTCGCGGGCATTCCGGGCACGCGGCTGGAGCGCAAGCGCTTCAGCGTGGCGGTGCACTGGCGGCACGTGGAGGAGGCCCGGGCGCCCGAGGTGGAGCGCGGGGTGGACGCGGCGCTCGCGCGCCATCCTCGGCTGCGCAAGGGCGGGGGCAAGAAGGTGTTCGAGACCCAGCCGGACATCGACTGGCACAAGGGCCGGGCGATGGAGTGGCTGCTGCGGGCGCTCGGGCTGGAGCGCGCGTTGCCGGTGTTCGTGGGGGATGACCTCACCGACGAGCATGCCTTCGAGCTGCTGAAGGGACGGGGGCTCGGGGTGGTGGTGCGCGGCGAGGTGGAGCGGTCCACCGCGGCGGATTACGCGCTGGAGGACGTGGAGGAGGTGCGCCGGTTCCTCGAGCAGCTGCTCGGCCGTGCCGGAGGGACGGGCTGATGATGCCGGAGCACTGGCTGTTCTCCTACGAGGGCTACGAGCCGGAGCGCGAGGGCCTGCGCGAGGCGCTGTGCACGCTCGGCAACGGCTACTTCGCCACGCGCGGCGCGGCGCCCGAGTCCGAGGCGGACGACACGCATTACCCGGGCACGTACCTGGCGGGCGGGTACAACCGGCTGAAGACGGACCTCGCCGGGCGCGTGGTGGAGAACGAGGACCTGGTCAACATGCCCAACTGGCTGCCGCTCACCTTCCGGCTCGAGGGCGGCGGCTGGTTCAACCCGCGTGCGGTGACGCTGCTGGAGTACCGGCAGGTGCTGGACATGGCGCGCGGGCTGCTGCTGCGCACGGTGCGCTTCGAGGACCGCAAGGGACGGCGCACGCGCGTGGAGCAGCGGCGCTTCGTGCACATGCGCGACAAGCACCTCGCCGGGCAGGAGCTGGTGCTGGTGGCGGAGAACTGGAGCGGGCGGCTGCAGGTGCGCTCGGCGCTGGACGGACGGGTGGTGAATGGAGGCGTGCCCCGCTACCGGCAGCTCAACTGCAAGCATTCGCGGAGTCTGGTGACGGAGGAGGTGGACGCCGAGACGCTGCTGCTCGAGGTGGAGACGGTGCAGTCGCGCCTGGAGGTGGCCGAGGCGGCCCGCACGCGGCTCTTCGTGGACGGGCAGCCGGCGCGGGCCCGGCGGGGGCTCGCCACCGAGGACGGCTACCTCGCGCATGACTTCACGCTGGAGCTGCGCGAGGGCCAGCGGCTCGCGGTGGAGAAGGTGGTGGCGCTCTACTCGTCTCGCGACCACGCGGTGTCGGAGGCCGCCAGGGAGGCCCTGTACGCGGTGTCGCGGGCGCCCGAGCGCTTCGAGGAGCTGGTGACGACGCACGTGCGCGAGTGGTCGCACCTGTGGCGCCGCAGCGACCTGGAGGTGGTGCTGGCCGAGCCCAATCACATCCACACCACCCTGCGGCTGCACATCTTCCACCTGCTGCAGACGGTGTCGCCCCACACCATCGACCAGGACGTGGGCGTGCCGGCGCGCGGCTGGCACGGCGAGGCCTACCGGGGCCACATCTTCTGGGACGAGCTCTTCGTCTTCCCCTTCTTCAACCTGCGGCTGCCCGCCCTGACACGGGCCCTGCTGCGCTACCGCCACCGGCGGCTGCGGCGCGCGCGCGAGGCGGCTCGCGAGGCGGGCTTCCGCGGCGCCATGTTCCCCTGGCAGAGCGGCAGCGACGGGCGCGAGGAGAGCCAGAAGCTGCACCTCAACCCCCGCTCGGGGCGGTGGGTCCCCGACGTCTCGTGGCTGCAAAGGCATATCAACGCGGCCATCGCCTACAACATCTGGCAGTACTACCAGGCCACCGCCGACTCCGAGTTCCTCTACTTCTACGGGGCGGAGATGCTGCTGGAGCTCGCGCGCTTCTGGGCGAGCATGGCCCGGTGGAATCCCCAGTTGCGGCGCTACGAAATCCAGGGCGTCATGGGCCCCGACGAGTACCACACCGGCTACCCGGAGCGCGCCGGGCCGGGGCTCGACAACAACTCCTATACCAACCTCATGGCGGTGTGGGTGCTGTGCAAGGGTTTGGAGGTGCTCGAGCTGCTGCCCGGCGAGCGCCGCGACGAGCTGCTCGAGACGCTGCAGCTGGGCACGGCCGAGCTCGCCCACTGGGACGACGTGAGCCGGAAGATGCGGCTGGTGTTCCATTCCGACGGCGTGCTCAGCCAGTTCGAGGGCTACGAGCAGCTCCAGGAGTTCGACTGGGAGGCCTACCGCCAGCGCTACGGCGACATCCAACGGTTGGACCGGATCCTCGAGTCGGAAGGGGACTCGCCCAACCGCTACAAGCTGTCGAAGCAGGCCGACGTGCTGATGCTCTTCTACCTGTTCTCCTCCGAGGAACTGCGCGAGCTCTTCGAGCGCCTGGGGTACGCATTCGAGCCGGAGATGATTCCCCGCACGGTGGAGTACTACCTGCGCCGCACCTCCCACGGCTCGACGCTCAGCGGCGTGGTGCACTCGTGGGTGCTGGCTCGCACCGACCGCCCCCGCTCGTGGAAGCTGTTCACCGAGGCGCTCCAGAGCGACATCTCGGACGTGCAGGGCGGCACCACGCCCGAGGGCATCCACCTGGGCGCCATGTCCGGCACGGTGGACCTGATGCAACGCGGGTACACGGGCATCGAGGTGCGCGGCGACGTGCTCCACTTCAACCCCAACCTCCCCGAGGGCATGCAGCGGCTGAAGTTCACCCTGCGCTACCGCCGCAGCATGGTGGAGGTGGAGATCACCCAGGACAAGCTGGTGCTCAACAGCCGGTGGCCCTCCCAGGAGCCGCTGGAGTTCGCCCTGCGCGGCGAGCGCCACCAACTGCTGCCCTGCGAGACGCGCGAGTTCCCCATCTCCCGGCCCGAGGTGACGGCGGAGAGCGCGACGCTGGATGGCGCGGGCCCGTGAGCCGCTGAGCGGGCAGGAGAGCGAGGGGCCGTCTCCCCCTCGGGAAGTCACGCTCGCGGCGCAACGGTTCAACCCGGGTATGCCCCGTTCCCTCCGCTTCCTCGCACCCCTCGCCCTGCTCCTCTCCACCCTCCCGGCCGCCGCGAGCCCCTCGCCCGCGCGCCTCTCCTCCCTTTCCTCCCTGGGTGCTTCTTCACCCCAGGGGCTCGCCGACTCCACCGCGTCCTTCCCCTCCGGTGCGTCGGAGTCCCACAGCGGCCACGGCGCGGGCGGAGGCACCAGCGCCCTGGCCGTGGCACTCGGACTGGCCGGCGTGGTGCTCGTCGCGCGCAAGCGGGCCCCCGCCTACGCCCGTTCTCCCCGCCGCGTCACCACCGCACGGGGAGCGACTCGAAGCCCCGGAAGAGCATCCCGTTACACTTGATGCGCGGCATCCGCGTCTCGTCCAGGCGCAGCGCCGGCAGGCGCTGGAGCAGCTCCTCGAAGGCGATCTCCAGCTCACGCCGGGCCAGCCCCGCTCCCATGCAGTGGTGCGGCCCGAAGCCGAAGCTCATGTGCTTCTGCTGGTGGGGGTCGCGGGTGATGTCGAAGCTGTCCGGGTCCGGGTACGCCGCCGGGTCATGGTTGGCCGCCGCCAGCCCGAGGAACACCACGTCCCCCTTGCGGAGGGTCCTCCCGCGCAGCTCGAAGGTCTCCGTGGCGATGCGGCTCGTGAAGGGCACCGCCGGGCAGTAGCGAATCATCTCCTCCACCGCCGAGGGCAGCAGCTCCGGGTATTTGCGCAGCAGCTCGAGCTGATCGCGGCGCGTGAGCAGCTCGTACAGCCCGTTGCCGAGCTGATCCGTCGTGGTGAGGTACCCCGCCGAGAGGATGAGGCTCGCGTTGGCCACCACCTCCTCCGTGCTCATCCCGCCCTTCTCCGGCGGCACGCTCAGCATCAGGCTGAGGATGTCCTGTCCCGGCTCCCGGCGGCGCTCCTCGACGATGGCCGTCAGGTAGCGGGTGATTTCCCGCTGGCCCTCGTTGGCCCGGCGCGCCAGGTCCACGAAGTTCATCGCCGGCCCCGGGCTGACGAGCTGCGCGCAGGGCTCGGCCCACGTCATGAAGCGCTCGCGGTCCTCCGGGGGAATGCCGAGGAGTTCCATGATGACCCGCGGCGGCATCAGGTAGAAGGCTCCCGCCGCCAGGTCCGTACTCCCCTGGGCCCGCACCTCCTCGAGCAGCGAGACGAAGCTGCGGCGGATGGCCGGCTTCCACGTGTCCATCAGATGCGGGGTGAAGCCCGGGCCCACCTGCCGGCGCAGGCGCAGATGCGCCCCTCCATCCTTCACCGCCATCTCCCGCCGGAGGGTGTCCAGCAGCGCGCTCACCGACTCGGGGCTCAGGCCCATGAAGCGGAACTGGTGCTCCATCACCTGCACGCGATCGGCGCTCAGGCGCGGGTCTCTCAGCCCGTTCATCACGTCGTCGTGCCGGGTGAGCAGCCACGCGTGCACCGCGTCCGACCAGTGCACCGGCTCGTTCTCCCGCAGCTCCTTGTAGAACGGAACCGGCTCGAGCAGGTTCTCCGGATCCACGGGGTTGAGTTGAAGCTTCCGGGCCGCGCTCGCCATGGTTCGCTCTCTTCTCGGCCGCTGCGAATTTCTTCGCTTGCGGGAATGACTTGGATGACGACTCTTCCGCGAATTGATATGCAGTTGCCAAGCCAGGGTCATGCAAGGGATTGGCCGACACAGCGGCGCTGGAAAGCTCCGGGCCCAGGCTGAATTCGTGGGTAGGCCCGGGTGCGGGCCGTGGAGCCAAACCGCCCGTTCCGCCTCGCGCGGGTGGGGTGGAGGCGGACACTCCCGGGTCATGCGCTACCCGTGAGGGCCGTGGTAGAGGGGCGGGCACATGAGCACGCACGGATTGGAGCGGGTGGTCATCCGCGAGGCGAGGCCCGAGGACGACGCGGCCATTGGCGAGCTGCTGGTGGAGGCGTTCATCACCCAGTACGCGAAGAAGCTGCCGGAGGTGCGCTACACGGAGGAGCGCAAGCGCGAGCTGCGCGACGTGGAGGCCAAGCGCGCGGTGGCGAAGGTGTGGGTGGCCGAGCTGGAGGGGCGCGTGGTGGGCACGGTGGCGCTGTGGCCGCCGGGGGCGCCCGGCTCGGAGGCGTGGGTGCCGGGAGCGGCGGACCTGCGGCACCTGGCCACCTCGGTGGACTTCCATGGCAAGGGGCTGTCCACGCCCCTGCTGGACGCGGCCGAGCGGCTCGCGCGCGAGTGGCACGTGCCCGCCATCTGCCTGCACGTGCGCAAGGGCGCCGAGGGCGTGGGGCGCCTGTACCAGCGCCGCGGCTTCGTGCGCGAGCCGGCGGGCGACCTGGAGCTGCCCAGCGTGTCCCTCGAGGCCTACGTCCTGCGCTTCCCCGCCTGAGGCACCGCCCGCCCGCTTCCTCCCTTCCCGCCGGAGTCAGGAGGGGCCAGCGCCGCGCGCATCCCTACATTCAGGGCACACGGGGGACACTCCATGCGCGCGCCGCCCATCTCCGACTACGCCCTGCTGTCCGACTGCCACTCGGCCCTGCTCGTGAGCCGGCGGGGCTCGGTGGATTGGTTGTGCTCCCCCCGCTTCGACTCGCCCTCCGTGTTCGGCCGGATGCTGGGCGCGGAGGCCGGGCACTGGGTGCTGCGGCCGGTGAAGGGCCGCTCACACCGGCGCTACCTCGAACGCACGCTCGTGCTGGAGACGCTGCACTACACGCCCACGGGCATCGCGGTGCAGGTGGAGGCCATGGCGCTCGGCCGGGGCACGCGCGAGCACGAGCTGGGGGCCGACGCGCCCGGCGTGGTGCTGCGCCGGGTGGCGTGCGTGCAGGGCCAGGTGGAATTCGAGACGGACTTCCGGCCCCGGCCCGAGTACGGCCTCGTGCGCCCGCTGCTGCGCGCGGTGGAGGGCGGGGTGCTCGCCCAGGGCGGCGCGGACACGCTGCGGCTGTCCTCGCCGGTGCCCCTGGCCTTCGGGGACTGCGGGGCCCAGGGGCGCTTCACCCTGCGCTCGGGCGAGTCGGTGGGCTTCGCCCTGCAGCACCGCTCGCGGTGGGAGCCGCTTCCGCGCGCCTGGAGCCAGGAGGAGATTGCCGCGTGGCTCGAGGACACCGTACAGAGCTGGCGGAGCTGGTCGGACCTGCACCAGCACTACGAGGGCCCCTGGCGCGAGCTGGTGCACCACAGCGGCCGCGTGCTGCAGGCGCTCACCTTCTACCCGACGGGAGCCATCGTCGCCGCGCCCACCACGTCGCTGCCCGAGTCCGTGGGCGGCGAGCGCAACTGGGACTACCGCTACACCTGGCTGCGCGACGCGAGCCTCACCCTGGAGGCGCTCTGGGTGGCGGCCTGCCCGGACGAGGCCTGGCGCTTCTTCGACTTCCTCACCTCGGCGATTACCCAGATGCAACGGGGGCAGGATTTGCAGATCATGTTTGGCATTGGCGGCGAGCACGACTTGAGCGAGCGCGTGCTGCCGCATCTGCCGGGGTGGCGGGGCAGCTTCCCGGTGCGCGTGGGCAACGGCGCGTGGACGCAGCGGCAGTTGGATGTGTATGGCGAATTGCTCGGGGCGGCGCACCGGCTCCAGGAGTACCTCGGGAAGTTGCACCCGGACGGGATGCGCTTCCTCGTGGCGGTGGCGGACACGGCGGCGGACCGCTGGGCCGAGCCGGACCAGGGCATCTGGGAGATGCGCGACGCGCCCCGGCACCACCTCTACTCGAAGCTGATGTGCTGGGTGGCGTTGGATAGAGCGCTGGACATGCGCGAGCTGCTGGGCGCGGACCCGGAGCGCGTGGACCGCTGGCGGCGCGTGCGCGAGGAGCTCCGCTCGGCCATCCTGGAGCACGGGTGGAACACGCGGGTGGGCGCCTTCACCCAGTCCTTCGACTCGGACGTGCTGGATGCGTCGGTGCTGATGATGCCCATCGTCGGCTTCCTGCCCGCGAGCGACCCGCGCATGCGCGCCACCCTGGAGGCCATCGCCACGCAGCTCACGGATGAACGGGGGCTCGTGTACCGCTACCTCGGGGCGGATGGGCTGAGCGGAGAAGAGGGCACCTTCCTGCTGTGCACCTTCTGGCTGGCACACGCGTACGCGCTCGCGGACGAGGTGGGCCGGGCGCGCGAGACGTTCGCGCAGGCGGTGGAGCACATCAACGACGTGGGGCTGCTGGCAGAGGAGGTCGAGCCCGAGAGCGGCGAGCTGCTCGGCAACTTCCCGCAGGCCTTCAGCCACATCGGGCTGGTGAACGCGGCGTGGGCCATTACCCAGGCCGAGGAGCGCCAGCGCCAGTACGTGGCCGGGCAGGTTCCCGCGCCGGTGTGAGGCGAGGCGGCATCGCGTCCGCCGTGCCGCCCATCTGCTCGCTCCTGAATATCTCTCCCGACCTCCTGGGGTGGGTGGGCGCGAGGCACGTCATACTGCCGGAGTACGCTGGCCACCGCGCCGGCGACTCCCCGGTGCGCACCTCCATGCCCCGCTACCGCCTGTCGCATACCGATGCCGTCGAGTGGCTCCGCTCCCTGCCGGACGCCTCGGTGGACCTCGTCATCACCGACCCCGCCTACGAGTCGCTCGAGAAGCACCGCGCCATCGGCACCACCACCCGCCTCAAGCGCAGCAAGGGCTCCAGCAACCACTGGTTCCGCATCTTCCCCAACTCGCGCTTCCCCGAGCTCTTCTCCGAGTGCTGGCGCGTCCTCAAGCGCGACTCGCACTTCTACCTGTTCTGCGATCCCGAGACGATGTTCGTCGCCAAGCCGCTCGCCGAGGCCGCCGGCTTCCGGTTCTGGAAGCCCATCGTCTGGGACAAGCTGCACATCGGCATGGGGTACCACTACCGCTCCCGCTACGAGCTCATCCTCTTCTTCGAGAAGGGCCGGCGCCGGTTGAGCGACCTGGGCGTGGCGGACGTGCTCCCGGTGCCGCGCGTGTACCGGGGCTACCCCGCCGAGAAGCCCACCAGCTTGAGCGAGGTGCTCATCCGCCAGAGCAGCGAGCCCGGCGGCGTGGTGGTGGATCCCTTCATGGGCTCGGGCTCGGTGGGCGTGGCGGCGGCACGGCTCGGGCGGGACTTCCTGGGCACCGACATCTGTGACGAGGCGCTCGCCGTCACCGAGGCCCGCCTGCGCGCCGAGGGCGCCCTGCCCGAGGAGCCGGTGGAGACGCTGAAGACATTGAAGCCCGTGGAGACAGTGGAGCCCGTGGAGACGCGAGCGATGCGCCTGGCCCGCAGCGGGTGAGCGGCCAGAGAGGCGGGAGGCTCGGATGACTGGACACGAATACGCGGACCTGGTGGCCAGATACATCGTGAAGAACTTCGCCTCGCGTGGGGTGAAGGTGTACCGCGAGGTGAACGTGGGCAAGACGCTCACGGGCAGGGGGCGGCGCGTCGACATCTTCGTGCTCGAGCCCGGCACCGGCACCGCGCTCGCCATCGAGTGCAAGTTCCAGGGCAGCGTCGGCACCGTGGACGAGAAGATTCCCTTCGCCCTCCAGGACCTGGAGAGCATGCGCATCCCCGTCTGCGTCTCCTACGCGGGCGACGGCTTCTCGCAGGGGATTCTGCACATCCTCTCCGCCTCGCCCATCGCCGCGTATTGCCTGCCCGGGGCGAAGTCGCTCGCGCCCTCCAACGACACGCGCGAGCTGGACTGCCTCCTGGCGATGACTTTCAAGTGGTGGGACGTGCTCGTGCGCGGCAAGAAGCGCGTGGCGCTGTGAGCCGACGGCTCAGGATTCGAGCTTTCCGAGCTCGTCATCCAGCAACTTGCCGAGAGCCGCATCGGAGGTCATGCGACCCGCATGTGCGTCGGCGAGGCCCTCGTCGACGGCTTCGAGGAAGCGCGCTCTTTGGGTGAGCCGGTCGAACTCTTCCGGAGAGAGGAGCACGGCGGCTGGCTCGCCACTCTGGGTGATGAGCACCGGGCGCCGGTGCTCCCGCAGGCCACGTATCACCTCCGATGCTCGCGCAGCGAAGTCAGCGAGCGGTAGAACCTCCTCTGTTTCGTGGCGTGGCTTCATGTTCACCCCGGTGGCGTGGGCTGGTGCGTGATGCCAACGCAGCCCCCTCCGGTTTCACTTTGCCCGAACTGGTACGACCATCGGACCAGTTGGGAAAAAATGTGCCCGGCAGCCTCGTCCTACTCCGGCGGCAGGGGCGCGTTGGTGCGGCGCAGGGGCCGCTCGGGCAGGAACAGCGTCAGCAGGAAGCCCAGCACCGAGATGAAGATGGCGATGCGGTAGATGGCTGAAATCGCCTCGGTGAAGCCGTCCTTCAGCGCCTGCCCCACCTCGTCCACCGCCGCCAGCGTCCGCGCCTCCTCGGCTCGCAGCCGCGACATCGCCTCGGCCTTCGCGGGGCCCGCGAGCTTCGCCTCCACCTCCCGCTCCCGCGCCGCGAAGCCTTCTCGCAGGTCCGCCTCCAGTTGCTTCGCCGGGAAGCCCTGGCCGCTCTCCAGGCCCTCTCCGCCGCTCCCTCCCGTGCCCGAGGCCTGGAATTGCTCGCGCACCTCTGGAGGCAGCCGAGCCAGCGCCTTCGCCGTGCCCTCGTTCATCGAGGTGGCCAGCGTGGCCGCGAACACCGTGCCCAGCAGCGCCACGCCAATCGTGGAGCCAATCTGCCGGAAGAAGGTGACGGCCGAGGTCGCCACGCCCACCTGTCCCGGCGGCACCGCGTTCTGGATGGCCAGCGTGTAGAGCGGCAGCGACGGCCCCATCCCCACGCCCACCAGCACCATCTTCGCCGTCACCTCGGCCTGCGTGGATCCGGGCGTGAGCGTGAAGCCCATGAGGGCGTAGCCCACCGTGAGCACCACCAGCGAGCCGAGCATCAACAGCCGGTAGCGGCCGATGCGCGAGACGAGCTGCCCCGCCAGCACGTTGCCCGCCACCACTCCCAGCGTGAGCGGCGTGAGCGTCAGCCCCGAGCGCGTCGCCGACAGCCCCACCACGTTCACCATGAAGAGCGGCAGGAACACCACCGCCGACAGGAACCCCGCCCCGAGGATGAACACCGTCGCGTTGCCCACCGCGAAGATGCGGTTGCGGAACAGGTCCAGGTCGATGAGCGGGTCTCCCGCCCGGCGCTCGGCGAGCACGAAGAGCGCGAAGCCCACCGCCGACAGCGCGAAGAGCCCGAGGATGCGCCCGGAGCCCCACGGGTAGCCGCCCGTCCCGCTCGCGGGCGCCGAGCCGCCCCGGCCCAGGCTGAGCGCGAGCAGCAGCGGCACCACCGCGAGCATCAGCGCGAGCGCTCCAGCCAGGTCGAGCCTCGGGCGCGTCTCTCCCGCCGTGGGGTGCAGCGCGGGCATCTTCAGCAGGATGAAGACGAGCGCCACCACGCCCACGGGCAGGTTGATGAAGAACACCCAGTGCCAGCTGAACGCGTCGGTGAGGAAGCCGCCGAGCAGCGGCCCCACCACGCTGGAGAGCGCGAAGACGGCGCCGGTGAGGCCCTGGTACTTGCCTCGCACGGCGGGAGGGAAGAGGTCCGCCACCACCGTGAAGGCCGAGGTGAAGAGCGAGGCGCTGCCCAGCCCCTGCACCACCCGCGCGAGGATGACGTGGAGGCTGGTGCGCGACAGCCCGCACAGCACGCTGCCGGTGACGAACAGCACGATGCCCACGATGAGGATGGGCTTGCGGCCAAAAATATCCGACAGCTTCCCGTAGATGGGCAGCATCACCGTGGAGGCCACCAGGTACGAGGTGGTGAGCCACGGGTAGTGGGCCGCGTCGATGTGCAGGTCCACCTGCATCGCCGGGCCCGCCGTGGCCACGATGGTCTGGTCGAGCGCCGCCAGCAGCAGGGCGAGCAGCACGCCCGTCATCGTGACGGCCTTCTGGGCTCGGGTGAGCTCGTGGGCGTGGGTGCGCTGGGCCATCCGTGGTTTCCCGTATACCCGCTCGCCCCTGGGAGGGGGCGGGGGTGAGGGGCTGTTGTATGCACGCGAAGGCCCGGGTGACGGCCAGGGCGTTGGGTGGAGGACACGGGAACGGCGCAGTGCGTGTTTCTGCGCGAATGCGGCGCCGTGTAGCGTTTGCGGTCCACACCCGGTCCGCGTGGAGGCGGGCCGGCGAGGAGGAACACCATGCGCGCGGTGCAGCTCGAGCGGTTGGAGGGTCCCGAGGGTCTCAAGCTGGTGGACATGCCGGAGCCCGAGGCGGGCGACCAGGTGCTCATCGACGTGAGGGCCGCGGGGGTGAGCTTTCCGGACCTGCTGCTGACGAAGGGCCAGTACCAGGTGAAGCCGCCGGTGCCCTTCATCCCGGGCGTGGAGGTGGCGGGTGTGGTGCGCAGCGCTCCGGCGGGCGCGGGGGTGAAGGCGGGGGAGCGGGTGATGGCCTTCACGATGTTCGGCGGCTGGGCGGACGTGGTGGCGGCGGCCCCCGAGTTGACGTTCCGCATCCCCGAGGGCTGGAGCTTCGAGGCGGCCGCGGGCACGGTGATGAACTACCACACGGCGCACTTCGCGCTGCACCGGCGGGGCCGGCTGAAGGCGGGCGAGACGGTGCTGGTGCACGGCGCGGCGGGCGGGGTGGGGACGGCGACCATCCAGGTGGCGCGCGGCGCGGGGACTCGGGTGTTCGCGGTGGTGAGCAGCGAGGAGAAGGCCGAGGTGGCCCGGACCGCGGGCGCGGACAAGGCCTTCCTGCTGTCGGGGGACTGGGTGTCGCAGGTGAAGGACGCGACGCGGGGCAAGGGCGTGGACGTGGTGATGGACCCGGTGGGCGGGGACGTGTTCGACCTGAGCCTCAAGTGCCTGGCGCCCGAGGGACGGCTGCTCGTGGTGGGCTTCGCGGGCGGGCGCATTTCCGAGGTGAAGGTGAACCGGCTGCTGCTCAAGAACGTGGACGTGGTGGGCGTGGCCTGGGGCGCGTTCATCATGCAGGAGCCCGCGCTCACGGCGGAGATCGCCAAGGGGCTGGCGGCGCTCGCGGACAAGGGCTTCGTCGAGCCGGTGGTGGGGCAGGTGTTTCCGCTGGAGCAGGCGGCCCAGGCGCTGCGCGAGCTGGACTCGCGCAAGGCCACCGGCAAGGTGGTGCTGCGCGTGCGCGAGGGCTGAGGCGCGCGCTGGCCGCCGCCTACGCCTTCTCGCGGCGCCAGCGGGCCCTCGAGGTGAACACCAGATACAGCCCGCTGAGCACGCACCACGCGACGCCGAGGCCTCGCAGCATGCTGAAGGCCTTGGCTTCGAGCGCGCGCTTGTAGGCCTCCGGGCTCTCGGTCCAGCGCACGAACACGACGCGTCCATCCGGTGGCGCGTACTGCGTGGGCACGGTGCGCTCGTAGCAGGGCAGCTCCCTCGGCGCGATGACCACGCCCCAGCTCGAGGAGGTGCGCCAGGCGTCGAGGCACTCCTGCTTCCCGGCCTCGTCGAAGTCCTCGCAGACCGCCCAGACGCGCACGGGCTCGCCCGGGCGCCACACGGCCGGGAACACCGGCACCACGGCGTGCTCGTACCAAGCGGTGTTCTTGCCCGAATGGATATGGGTGCGGGTGAAGACGTTGCGCGCGTCCAACCGGCCGTCGCGCAGCCGCAGGAGCGTCGCCTCGGAGTGGCTCGCCGCGTCGGCGACCGTGACTTCACGCTGCTCGCCCCAGCTCACCCGGCGGTACTCCACGAGGGGCATCCCCAGGATGAAGCCCAGCATGCTGGCGATCATCGCGGTGATGAACCCGTAGACGACTCCATCCTCCTCCAGGCCCGGAACCCCCCTGCGCCCTCCCTCGTGCAGACCCGCGATGAGCAGCCCGGTCCCCAGGACGATCGCCAGGAACCCCGGCAGGAGCGCCAGGCCGCTGAGGTAACCCAGCAGGCACGACAGGCCGACCACAGCCACGCCCGCGGCCGCCATCACGCCCGCGGCCACCAGGCTCCACAGGACCGAGCGCAGGGGGCCTTCAGGCCGCGGAGACGAGGATGGGCTCAAGGGGGGGGGTTACCAGGAGATGGCGGTGTCGTAGTAGCTGGCCAGCACCAGCTGTCCCCGGTGGTCCGAGTAATTCACCGCATCCGAGGCGAGCTGTCCCCGGGCCACGTCCGCGTCATCGTTCTTCACGGTGTATTGATTGGTGAGGCTGTAGGCCTTCACGAAGAGGAAGTCGATCCGCCAATCGATGGCACCGTGTGCTGTGGTCCAGTGATTCGCCGTCAGGCAGCTGGAGATGGCGCTCTCGGTGGAGTTCGTCGCCGCGCAGGCGCGGTACATCGGGTCCTTGAACTGGAGGTTCGTTCCGCCGCAGCCGCCCAGGTCGGCGTTGGTCCCCTTGTACATGCACTCGAAGTATTGATGGCCCGCGCTGGTGACGTACGCGTCGCGGTGATTGAAGTCCCCCGCGAGCACCTTCATGTGCGCCGAGCCCAGGCCGTTGAGCTTCGCGTTGAACTCCTTGAGGTTGGTCCAGACGCAGTCATCCCCCACGCCCTCGGTCGAGCCCGCGACATCATCGGTGGGCGTATGGACCGCGGCGACGTTGACGTACTTGCCGTTGAGGTCGTCCTTGAGGCGGACCGCGAGCCCCGTCCACAGCGGGCTGCTGGTGTCGCGTGCGCAGACGCCCGTGGCCGGGTTCATCTTGTAGAGCGTCCACATCGTCTCGGTCTGATAGCTGAGACGAGCCACCCTGTAGACCACCGCCGCACCGCCCTGGGCATTGGTGTAGCGGCACGCGTAGTTCGCTCCCGTCACGCTTTCGAGGAAGCTGACGAAGGTGGCGCAGCTCGGATAGCCGGGCGAATTCACCTCCTGGAGGACGATGAGGTCCGGCAGCCGCGGACGGCTGCTGTGGCTCATGTAATAGACGAAGTCCTTGTAGTCGGTGCCCTCGTCGTTCGACGTGCCCGGTGACGACAGGTGCTTCGTGTTCAGGTTGTAGATGAGCAGCTTGTCATCCGTGCCTCCCACCAGCCCCGAGGACACCTCTCCGGACGGCGCTCCCCGCGCCTCCAGCTCCTCGGACGGACCGCAGCCGACGGCCACGAGCGCCAGTCCTCCCACGCAGGCTTGAATCACCCTCTTCATCGCGTCCTCCCTCCGCCCAGGCCCTGCCCGGCGCTTCGTCCTTCGCGAAGGCGAGGCCAACCCTGGCAGTGCATGTTTTCCTGGTATTATCGTTATTTCCTGGAAAGGACAATCTGAGATGGATCCGCCCCGAGTGGGGTAGGCCGGCGTGGTACGAGGAGACCGTTTCCCCGGCCCCCGAGCTCCCTCATGCACCCAGGCTCGCTCCTCCTGGTCCTTCTCCTCGCCGCGGACGCGGTGCCTGCTCCCGCCGCGGACGTCCGGTACGTCTGGGTCCACGAAACGCGGCTGCTCTCCCAGCCCCAGGGCCCTCCCGTTTCCCCGGTGAACGCTCTACCGGTGGGTGAGGCGGTCACCGTGGCTTCCTGCGCCGACGGCCTCTGTGCCGTGACCGTGCCCAGGCTCAACCGGGAGGGCTGGGTACCGGAGGCGAACCTGGGCCGGACACCGCCCACCCAGAAACAGCTCGCGCTGCGAGCCGTGAGCTCGCTCGAGCAGGCGTGCGCGCTTTCGCCGGGCGAGGACTGTCTGATGGCACTCGAGGCGGCGTACCGGGTCGCTGGTGAGAGCGGGAAGGCCGCGGCGGTGGTCGCTCGAAGGAAGACGCGAGCCCTCGAGGAGGCGGCACGACACCCGATTCGCTTCGCTCTCAACGGTATCGCGAGCTCGCGGCCGTTGTTCCGGGACGGTGAGCGGGTGCTCGCGCTCTGTCCCGAGGGCCCCCGGTGGTTTCCGGTGCGGGTGCGGAACCGCGGAGGAGAGGTACAGACGTTCGAGCCCCTGGCGCCGTGCAAGCCCGCGCCGGCTGGGGGTCCCCCTCCGCTTCCGGTCTATGTGATCGCGGGTCTACCCAGGGCGAACGTCCGGGTCGGCACCCTCACCGAGGAATCCCCGGGAGGAATCACGGAGTCTGTCGCGCGTCTCGACGGCCAGGAGCTGCGGACGCCGGGGTATCGGGGGCTGACGGGGGCGGTCTGGCTGTTCGAGCCCACGCGCGCGCGGCGAATGCATCTGGGTTTTGCTCCGGGCGCGCGGTTCAGCTTCGCGGGGGACCTCGATGGCGACGGACTCCTGGATGTCATCGTGTCGTTCTCCGGCGACTACTGTGGCTTCAGCGAGACGCGGTTGCTGCTGTCCTCGAAGTCGACGGTGGCGCCCTTCCCCGCGATTGTCGCCCGGACCCAAGAGCCCACGGAGTGTGACTGATGAGATCGCCTCGGCTCGTGTCCTTCGCGAAGGGGATGGCCACCGCCCTCCTGTTGTGCCGCGCCGCTCCCGTGCTCGCCCAGGGGGACGAGAACGCGGGCGCGCCCTCGCGGACCCCGGAGGCGCTCGCCCAGGACGCACTCCGCGCGCTCCAGAGCGCCTACTCGATGCGACACGAGGCCTCCTTCGCGGAAGCCTCGCGGGTGGCCGAGAGCCTCGTCCGGAAGAACCGCGAGCGGGTGCGTGCTCCCGAGATCGACGCGGTGCTGCGTGCCGAGCAGCAGCGGCTGGCGCTCACGGGAATCCGCATGGCGCTCACCGGGGTGACCAGTGCCCGCGAGCTCCTGCCCGGGATGGAGCTCCGGGACGGCGAGTCCGCGCTCGCCCTGTGCCGGGACTCGCCCAGGGTCCTGCCCGTCGAGGTCCGGAGCTTTCGGATGGAGGGAGCCGGCGGAGTGGGCCGCGAGGTCTCGGTGGCGTGTGACGCCGAGGCCGTCATCGTCGGGCTCCCACCCGCGCCCGTGCGAGCCGCCGAGATCCAGGGCGCGCTCGATAGCGGCATTGGCCGCGGGGTCGCGCTCCTGGACGAGCGCGTGCTGCACGTCAGAGCCAGCGGCGGCTCCACCGAGGGGGTGAGGGTGTCGGAGCAGAAGGCCCGCTCACCGGAGTGGGAGCGGGCGCATCCGGGCAACGCGGGGACCGACGAGGTGCGTGTCGACGTCCCCGGTTTGAAGTCGAATGGCGCCTACCTGCAGCTGGTGTGGGCGGGCGACCTCAATGGCGACGGGCGCCTGGATGCCGTCCTCCGCTTCGCGGCCACCCTCGAGGACAGCGATTCCATCAGCATGGAGGCTGCCGAGGGCTTCGTGTGGCGTCTGGTGCTGTCGAAGGGTCCAGACGCTCCTCCCGCCGTCGCCGCCTGGACCCTCGAGTCCGACTGGTAAGGGCCCCTGGACTACCCGCTGGGCAGGAGGATCCGCGCCGAGGCCTTCTTCGCCGAGGTCTTCTTCGCGGTGGTCTTCTTCGCCGGGGCCTTCTTCGCCGGGGCCTTCTTCGCCGGGGTCTTCTTCGCAGCGGCCTTCTTCGCGGGGGTCTTCTTCGCCGGGGCCGCCTTCACCTGCTTCTTCGCTGCTTTCGCTCGAGTCGCCATGGTGGGGCGGAGTGTACTCGACCTCGGAATGTCCCATGCGCGGACGCTCCCGCCGTCAGTACGGGGAGGACGAGCAGCGCACGTACGGAGGGGTGGACGTGCAGGTGGCGTTCTTCACCGTGGACCAGTTGGCCTGGGGCCAGATGCCCTGGGCCCAATCGGCGATGGTGTTGACCAGGGTGGCGTTCACGCCCATGAACTTGAACTGCGGCAGCAGGTACCAGAGCCGGTTGCCCAGGGTGCTGTCGTAGAAGCCGTTGATGACCTCGGTGGTGCTCGCGCCGCCGCCGTTCCACCAGACGGACGCGGGGTACTGACGCGTCTTGTCCCACCAGGTGGACAGCAGGGCCTCCAGGATGGCTCCGCGCTCCTGGGGGGTGAGCTCCGTCCAGCCCGGCATGAAGTCGGGCGCCACCAGGCGGCTCAGGTCGGACGAGTACTTCGGCAGCCACCCGTCCGAGCCCGGCGAGTTGGGCCCCAGCGTGTTGTCCGAGGTCTGCATCCCCTTCACCATCCAGAGCGTGAGCAGGGCGTTGTTAGGGGCGTTGCTCACGGTGCGCATCTCCTTGATGAAGCCGTGCACATAGCCCCAGTCGAGCGGGCGCTGGCCGTTGCGGTCCGCCCCGTCCGAATGGTTGCCATTGAAGAGGATGAGGGCGAGCTGGTACCACGCCATCGAGTAATAGGTGAACATCGCCGGGGTGTTGTTGGCGATGCCCGGATTGGTCCTCGGCAGCTTGAGCATGTTGGGCGAGGTGTCGAAGCTGGCATTCCTCATCCAACCGCGCGTGTCCCGCGAGGTGGGGTAGAGCTGCTGCTGATGGGACTCGAGGCCGAACTCCTGCATCAGCTCCCACGTCTTCACCATGTGCCAGAGCGCGGTGGAGTAGAGCTTGCGCGAGTAGGTGACATCCAGGCTCGTGGTGGCGTTGGGGGCCCTCGGCGTGACGAACTCGTACAGGTACTGGTTCCACAGCAGGTGGGGGAAGTAGAGCTCCGTCCTGTAATTGCCGTAGCCCGCGGCGCGAATCTTCGCGGCCAGATCGCGCAGGGGAGCGCTCACGCCCGTCGCGGTCCCCTCGCCCGCGTAGGCCTTGTTGAGCTTGTCATTGACGAAGGTATCGCCCCAGGCGTCCTTGGGGTGGACGCTCGGCAGCCAGTGGTTCCAGTCGGGCAGCTGGAAGGCGATGGGCACCTCGCGGGCGCTGAGGTTCGCCGTGGTGGCCACCGCCGCCTTGGTAATCCCCGTGGGGAACATGGCCGGGAGCATGTCCCGGTCCCGCTCGAGCACCGCGTCCACTCCGGCCCCCGCCGACCACTGCTCGACGGGCTTCGCGTCCAGTCCCGGCCCGGGCTGGTACGGGGGATTCCACGGCCGCCCCGGCGTCGGCACGCCCGGCAGCGTGCGGATGTACGAGGCCACCTTGTTGGCCTCCGTGTCCGTCAGGCCGTGGAACTTCGACCGCTCGATGATGGCCAGGTTCGAGTAATTGAAATACTTCAAATCCCTCCCGTCCTGGGCATGGCAGTCCATGCAATGGGCGCGAAGGGTAGTGGTCGTCTTGTACGAGCGCACCAGCGTCTTCGTGCGCCAGAGCTTCTGTCCGTCGGCGATGGAGGTGGCGTCCGTGAGGGGCGCCGTCCAGGTGGCCGGGTTCTCCTGCTCGAAGGTGGAGTCCGGCAGGACGCGGCTCCCATCGGCCCGGAGCAGGTTGAACTTCAGCACCCGGTAGCCGATGGAGCGCTCGTCCGAGGTATTGAAGCGGAAGGTGAGCTGGTTCGTCCCCGCCACGAGCGCCCCCGTGGGCACGCCCAGGTTCAGCTTCAGCGTCGCGTAGGCCCCGCCAATGCCCCCGTAGCTCTTGCCGAGCCCCTCGACCGTCACCGTGGTGTTGTTCAGGTTCACCCAGCTGCCGGAGTTGAACCGGACGCTGCCCTTGTCCGCGTAGCTCAGGTTGTGGAGCTGCATCCACAGCCGCAGCGGCTGCTGCACGTCCTGCGAGGTGAGCGAGAACGTCACGCTCTTCGTCAATCCCTCGCTGCCTAGTACCTCGATGGGCAGACGGACGGGCGCGACGATGGCATTGCCGGCCTCCCGCGTGGTGTCACCCGCGGTCGTGTCACCCGCTGTGGTGTCACCTGCTGTCGTCTCCTCCGGAAGCTCCAGGCCGTCAGGGCCCACGAGACATCCGGTGAACACCAGCGCGAATCCCACCGCGACGCCGCGGAGGAGGTGGAGGGACTTGTGTTGGGTGGTCGACATTGTTGGAGGTGAAATCAACCACCTCGCGCAGGACTCGGAAAAGCAAGCGGGGAAGCAGGTGCCCTCCCGGCAGATCAGACTCCAGGCAGTGTCTGTCTTTGCGCCGCTCGGGGGGAGGGCAGGGCGTGCGGCGCGGACTTCGTGAGCTTCGCCGCCCGGTGCACTAGCATCCCCGCCCCACACACCTCGGAGGGGGCGCACCGATGCTCACCGGACGCATGATGGACTTCCCGCTCACGCTGACCCACTTCCTCGAGCGGGCCCGCACCTACTTCGGCCGCTCGGAGATCGTCAGCCGTCAGCCCGACAAGTCACTCCACCGCTACACCTATGCCGACTTCTACCGGCGCTCCTGCAAGCTCGCCCATGCGCTCGCCCGCCTGGGGGTGAAGCCGGGGGACCGGGTGGCCTCGCTCAGCTGGAACCACCACCGCCACCTCGAGCTCTACTTCGCCGTCCCCTCCATGGGCGCGGTCATCCACACCCTCAACCTCCGCCTCCACCCCAACGACCTCGGCTATATCGCCCGCCACGCCGAGGACCGCATCATCGTCGTGGACCGCTCGCTGCTCCCCCTGCTCGAGAAGTTCATCGCCGCCGTCCCCTCCGTCGAGCACGTCATCGTCATCCCCGATGACGGCCCCGCTCCCCAGGGCCGCCTCGACTACGAGCAGTTGCTCGCCCCCGAGCCGGACTCCTTCTCCTGGCCCCAGCTCGACGAGCGCTCCGCCGCGATGCTCTGCTACACCTCCGGCACCACCGGCAACCCCAAGGGTGTGCTCTACAGCCACCGCTCGTGCGTGCTGCATGCGCTCGCCCTGTGCATGAACGACACGTTTGGCATTGGCGAGTCCGATGCCATCCTCCCCGTCGTCCCCATGTTCCACGCCGCCGCCTGGGGTCTGCCTCATGCGGGGGTCTTCACGGGTTCGAAGATCGTCTTCCCCGGGCCCCACCTCGACCCCCCCTCGCTGCTGGACCTCATGGCCGCCGAGCGCGTCACCCTCGCCGCCGGGGTGCCCACCATCTGGCTCGGCATCCTCGCCCTGCTCGACCAGGAGCCGAAGCGCTGGGACTTGCGCTCCGTGCGCACCATGGCCATCGGCGGCTCGGCGGCGCCTCCCGCCATGATTGAAGGCTTCCTCCACCGCCATGGCCTCGTCGTCACGCACGCCTGGGGCATGACCGAGCTCAACCCCGTCGGGACGCTCGCGCGCCCTCGCCGCCACCACGAGCACGTGTCCCAGGAGCAGCGGCTCGCCCTCCGCGCCACGCAGGGCTATGCCATTCCGCTCGTCGAGGTGCGCCACGTGAGCGACTCGGGCCAGGTGCTCCCCTGGGATGGGGAGACCATGGGCGAGCTCGAGGTCCGTGGGCCCTGGGTCGCATCCTCGTACTACGGCGGCGAGGGCGCGGACCGCTTCACCTCGGATGGTTGGTTCAAGACCGGCGACGTCGTCACCCTGGACTCCGAGGGCTATGTGCGCATCACCGACCGCTCCAAGGACGTCATCAAGTCCGGCGGTGAGTGGATCAGCTCCGTCGCCCTGGAGAACGCCCTCATGGCCCACCCCGCAGTGCTCGAGGCCGCCGTCTTCGCCGCCAGGGACTCCAAGTGGGACGAGCGCCCCCTCGCCGCTGTGGTCCTCAAGCCCGGCCAGTCCGCCACCAAGGAGGAGCTCGCCGCCCACCTCGAGCCCCGCTTCGCGAAGTGGTGGCTGCCCGATGACTACGTCTTCGTTCCCCAGATTCCGCGTACGTCCACCGGCAAGTTCCTCAAGACGAAGTTGCGCGAGGACTTCGGGGACTACCTGGTGAAACAGCAGCGCAAGAGCAACTGAGGCACGGGGTGGGGGCTACACGGACGCTCCGTAACGCAGGGCGTCCCAGCCGACCCTCGTGATGCTCTCGTCTCCCTCGCTCCTCCCGTAGAGGAGCAGGGCCACTCCGTAGTGGAACGCCCGGAAGCGCGCCCGAGCCCACGTCGCCTCGTCGATGTCTCCGTAGGCCTCGCGGAAGGTGGCTCGCGCCTCCGGCGGCAGGAAGGTGAAGGCGATGCACAGGTCCACCGCTGGGTCTCCCAGGTGCACGTCTCCCCAGTCGAGCACCCCTGTCACCGTGTGCCGGGCATCCACCAGCAGGTGTCTGGCATAGAGGTCCCCGTGCACCCAGCACGTGCTCCCCTTCCAGGGCGGGGTGTCCTTCAGCCCTGACACCCAGGCTCGCACCGCCGCTCCGTCCACCGCCACTCCCTCCGCCTCCAGCTTCGCGAGCCGCTCGAGAATCATCGGCGCGCGTTTGTGCAGGTCCGCCCGGCCCAGCTCGTCCCCCGGGCCTCGTGCGCGCGTCTCGCCATCCACCGGAAGCCCATGCAGCGCCGCGAGGAAGCTTCCGAGCACCGGTGCGTTGCGCAGGCGTTCCTCCGGCGTCCACGTCACCGCGCACGCCGTGTCTCCGGGCAGCAGCGCGTAGCCGGCGAATGGGTAGGGGTAGGCGCCCTCGGCACGGCCATGCCACACCGGCTCGGGGATGCGCAGCGGCAGGTGCGGCGCCAGCCGGGGCAGGATGCGGGCCTCGTTCTCCAGCAGCCCCCTCGCTATCTGGCGGCGCGGGAAGCGGAACACCCAGCGCCCGTTCACCGTGTACGCCGCGTTGTCCCAGCCCGTCCCCAGCGGCTCCAGCGTGGCCGGCGCGAGCTCCGGGAACTGGTGCTCCACCAGCCGCGTGGCCTCCTCGTGGGTCAGGCCGACGTCCGCTTCCCAGATGGGCGGCATGGTCCTCCTCCTTCCTGTGGCGGATCGCCACAGTCTCCCAGAATGCCGCACCCGCCCTGTAGCGGAACGCCTCGGCGTTGTCCGCGGGGCCCCATTCTCCCGAGGCCGGTGCTCGTGGCACGGGGGTCGCAATGTCCCGGGCTGTCCTTCTCACGAGGTCAGCACGATGAGGCTCGGCTCCAAGGCGGTGTGGCTCGCGGTGGTGGTGATGGGCGTGGTGGTGGCCTCGAGCGCCGCCCTGCTCAAGCAGCCCGAGTCCGGCCACAGGCTGCTCGTGCCCCTGGGCTTCCTCCTGTTGCAGCTGGCCGCGCTCGCCCTGCCCCTGAAGCGCGCGCGCGAGGTGCCCGCGGAGGTCTCGCCCCACGGCGAGCCCAAGCCGGGAGAGCCCCGGCGCGAGCGGTAGCGGCCTCCGAGGCTCCCGCTCAGTCCGGCAGCAGCAGCTGGTGGTGGCGCAGCGGCTTCGCCACGTTCTTCACCGGGGTCTGCGTCAGCTCGCCATACGTCAGGGATTGGATGAACGGGTCCTGGCTGCCTTCCATGGCCTGCTTCACCGACTCCATGACGAGGGTTTCCCGGAAGCCCGCCAGGGATTGCAGGCGGGCCGTCTGGTTCATGCCTGTGGAGAAGCCCGTGTAGTCCTGATTGGGTCCGAAGAGGCCGCACAGCGTCGGCGCGAGGTTCACTCCCACCGCCACCCCGAGTCCCGCCATCCCCGCGCGCTCGCACATGGCCCGGATCTCCGCGTCCGCGCTCATCGACGCCGTCATGCGCTGGATGTCACAGGCGGCCCGCACCAGCGCCTCGGCCCGCTCGCGCCGCGTGCTGTGGAAGAAGGGCGGGCCGAACAGGCCGATGATGCAGTCGCCCACCATCTTGTCGAACACGCCCCCGTGCCGCCACAGCAGCTCCACCATCCTCGCGCTCCACCGGTCCACGAAGCGGCCGATGCGCGCCGGGCTCTCCAACTGCTCGCACAGCCGCGTGAAGCCGTTGATGTCCGCGAAGAGGATTCCCACCTCCTCGTCCCGGCTCGCCAGGTAGCGCGTCGCGTAGTCCGGCGAGCGCAGCAGCTCGTCGATGGTGTCCGCCGAGAAGAACTGCGAGAGGTGCGTGCGCTCGCGGTTGTAGTCCACCAGCCGCTGGCTCAGCGTCGAGGCCAGCACCCGCACCAGGTCCATCGTGTGGCTGGAGAAACCCTCCTCGCCCGACCACAGCAGGATGCGGCCCAGTTGATTGCTCTGCAGGTGGCCCGAGATGAGCACCGCCTCCATCACCCGCGGCTCGCCCAGCGCCCGCTTGAGGCGCTCGTCCCCGGGCGTGAGTAGCTCCGTGCCGTGCTCGCGCAGCAGCGTGTCCAGGGCGGGGGAGGGCTTGTCGCCCGACTCGTGCTCCAGGTGCCCGTGGCGGTACATGCGGTAGTGCAGCACCGAGTGCCTCACCGCGTCCCGGTACACCAGCATGAAGCCCGGCACCCGCACCCGCTGCGCCAGCGTCAACACCACCTGATCCATGCCCGCCTCGAAGACGGGGTTGGACAGCAGGTGGTTGAGCTGGAGGATGAGCTCCTGCTTCTCGCACGCGGTGTGCACCAGCAGCAGCACCGTGTCGAGCTGCTCGGCCACGATGTCCAGCATGCGCTCGAGCCGCTCGGCCTGCTCGGGCCGGGTGTGGTCTCCCGCCAGGTACAGGCCGATGCGCCCCACCGTCTGGCCCATCACGTCCAGCTCCTGGGAGACCAGCGTGTCCTCGCCCTCGCGCCGCGTGCCGCGCGGGCCGGTGAGCAGCGTGCCCGGGAAGACGCCGCCGAAGTCCCCCGCGTGGAAGGTCTGCTCGACGAGCTCCTCGTTGCGCGTGGTGACGGCGAGGCCCTGTGCCCCCGTCTCCTTCAGCACCGCGGGCAGTACCCGGTGGAACGTCTGGGCCAGTGACAGGTGCTCGCGGATGCACTCCTCGAGCAGCGAGTCCACCTGTCGATTGAGCGTATGCAGCATGCGGAGCTCCTCGAGCTCGGATTCAGTGGCCACCGCCGTGGCCCGTGAGACGGTCATCGTCATCCCCCTGTATGGCTTTGGGCCGCGCTCAGGCGGCGCCCTTGGGCTGGAGCAGCTCGGTGGAGAAGTAGCGCTCCATCCGGTCCGGGAAGAGTGTCACTACCTGCGCCTGCGGGCCCAACCGCTTCGCCGCCTCCACCGCCGCCGCGTAGTTGAGCCCCGACGAGGGCCCCACCGGAAAGCCCCGGCGGATGAGCGCTCGCGCGGTGCACATCGCCACCTCGTCCGACACGTTCAGCTCCACCAGCCCCGGCAGATCCGCGTCCCGGTACAGCTTCGACAGGCCGTCCACCACGCCCGGCACCCGCGAGCTGAAGCTGCAGCACTCCATGTCGCTGCCCAGCCCCGACACCGGCCTCGCCACGAAGGGGCTCACCGGACAGCCCGCCTCGGCGAAGGCCTGGTACAGCCCCACCACCGTGCCGCCCGTGCCCACCCCGCTCACCACCGCGTGCACGAGCCCTCCCGGCACCTGCGAGAGAATCTCCTGCCCCGTCCACACCCGGTGCGCCTCCGCGTTGTCCGGGTTCTCGAACTGGCGCGGCGCGAAGGCCTTGCGCTCGCGGGCGAGCTCCTCGGCTCGCGCGATGGCGCCCCGGATGCCCGAGTCGCGCGGCACCAGCTCCACGTTGCCACCGTAGGCGCGGATGGTGAGCACGCGCTCGCCCGTGACGCCCTCGGGCATCACCGCCGTGAACTTCAGCCCCATCTGCGCCGAGGCCAGCGCCAGCGCGATGCTCGTCGAGCCGCTCGAGGCCTCCACCACCTCGCCACCCGGGCACAGCTCGCCCAGCCGCCACGCCTTCTCCAGCATGTAGCGCGCGATGCGGTCCTTCGTGGAGCCGCTCGGGTTGAGGAACTCGAGCTTGCACCAGATGGTCGGGCCCTCCGCGTCCAGTCGGACGGGGACCAGCGGCGTGGGACCGATGGCCTGGAGGAAACGGCCATCCGCGGGCAGCGGGCGACAGGGGCGGCGAGGGATCATGGCGGAGTCCTGAATCCGCCTCACATATCGTGAAAGTCCCCGCGCCGGGAGTGCTCCCCCCCGCGGACGCACCGCTCCTCCGGCCGGGGGGCGGGCAGGTGGCCCTGGCTCGGTCCACCTTCCCTCGTGCCGGGAGCCTCCGGTTCACTCCTCCATCGGAAGACGTCGTGTGACTTCCAGGACCGTGAGCCGCCTGCGTTCGCTGTCGACGCCATACAGCACGGCGAAGCCCTCGAGGATGGAGGCCCTGGCATCCGCGCCCGGCCCTTGCGTCCCGGGGGCCGGCCAGGGGGACGGATGCATGGACAGCAACTCGTTGGCGAGTGCGTCCAGCTTCGCTCGGATGCGCCCGTAGTCGTCAGCCGGAAGGGTGGCCAGCTGCCTCCAGGCTTCCGGGCTGATGTCCACCGTGTACGCCACGGTGGGGGGGTTCTCTCGGGTGCCTCGCATTCCAGGCAGGCATATAAGCACGGTCCAACCCAGAAACATTGCCGGGTCCTCGACTGACCGGCGGGCGGGCCCAGGCAAGTTCACTGATGGACTCCCACACCAGGGATTCATTGAACGTGCGGCACTTCCAGTGGTTGCGAGGTTCGCGTGGGCCCCAGCGCTCGTACGGAGCGTCGGCGCGCCCGGCTCGAAGGTCCACGCCCTCCCTCTCGTACCTTTACTCCGGCGCCCTCGGACCCCGGCATCGCGCACCGTTCTACGAGTCGTTCTGCTCTGACGCGTGAGCCTCGCCGTTCAGCACGTCGGAGAGGGTCGTGGCCTGCAAGGCCCGGTCTAACCAGCGGTCGAGCGTCTCCACCTCGGTGCAGTCGAGGATGTGCTGCCGGGTGGCTTCGTCGGCGTGAATCCCCCGTCTCGCGAGAATCCGCAGGAGGCTCTCGGCACGCCCCCGGATCAACCCTTCTTCCCTGCCGCGCACCAGCCCCTTCTCCAGACCCTGCGCCAGCCCCTTCTCCAGACCCTTCTGAAGTCCCCGCTCGATCATTTCCTCGGCCCAGCTTCCCATCAGCGCCTCCGTTTGCTGTGCGCCTATCACCGAATGTAGCACCTGCCCCGCGGCTGCACGGGTGGCCTCGTCCCCGGTCCAAAGCAGGTAACGGATGACCACCACCAGATGCTCAGCACCCTCGGGACTGGCCTGCACTTGTGCGAACAGGGCCGTCCACTTGGGGAGACGGTGGGCCAGTTCGTCACTCCGCCCATAGCGCAGCACCAGCCACGCCAGCTGTGCCAGTGGCGGGCCGGGCCGTGCTCTCAGCGCCGTCTCGCGCTCGGCTGTCAGGTCATCGAGCAGGTACTCGAAGCGCGGCACCAACGCTCGCCAATGACTCCGCGCCTCCTCCGTCTCCCCAGGCAGCTCGAAAAGGTCCTCCACCCGGCGAGGTGCCGTCCAGGCGCCCTCCGGCCCGTGATACATGACGAGAGGGATGATGACGGGCAGTCCCTTGCTCTCCGGGTGCTGTTGGCGCCAGCGCTCCACCTGGCGCACCACGTAGCGCAGCATCCGCAACGCCATCCACGGGTCCACCGTCGACTGGTGCTCCAGCAGCACGTACAGCAGCAGCGAGCGGCCCGTGCGCAGGCGCGCGGTGAAGAGCAGATCGCTCTCCGTCTCGCGCAGCTCCGGGTCCACCACACTGCCGGACTCCAGGCGCAGGCTCGACCAGTCCACCTCGGAGACGACATGGGCCGGAAGGACGGCGCGCAGTTCGGCCTCGGCCCGTTCGGGGTGGCCGAAGGTATAGCGGGCGAAGAGGTCATGAAGTCCGGACATGGTGTCCGGCGCCCAAGCACGGAGTGGGCCAGGAGGACCGAGCAGCGAACCCATGGGCCAGGGACGTCCGCGTCTGCGCCGAACATCTCGCCGCCGAGACGCGGAACAGGTCAGACATGGCGAAAGTCGAGTCAGAAGTTCAGGCCGAGGCCTCCGAACGGGCCACCCAGCACGTCCCGGTGCACCTCGCCGTCCACCAGGCCCCGGTCATCCAACAGCAGCCCTCTCCAACCGGCCCGCAGCGTCAACACGCCCAGGTGCACCGCCAGGCCCGCCTGCCCGTCCAACTGCAGGTGCGGAATCGGCACCCACTGCACCCGGCCCTCCAAATCCAACGCCCCCACCAGGCAGCGCTCGAAGGACGCCGCGAGGCTCGGGCCCACGAAGGTGACGTCCGGCGCGCGCGCCGCCGCCACGCCTCCTTCGAAGCGCAACCGCCCGAACTCGCTCACCAGCGGGGCGAACGTCACGTGCGCCTCCATCAACTGCAGGTGGTCCACGCCGTCCGAGCCGTCATCCGCCAGCAGCGCCAGCGCCGTGAAGCGCGTGGACACACCCCAGCGCCGCTCCTCGATGCCCAGGTTGAAGCCCCACGCGCCGCCGTCCCTCAGCCGCTGGCCCTCCGCGCCCAGGCGCACCATGACGGGGTGGCTCGGCTCGTCTGGCTCCGGCTCCTGCGTCGCCACCGGGTACGGGCCGTGCCGACGGTAGTACTCGTTTTCATGGTGCCAGAGCCACGCGTGCCCCAGGAAGAGGATGGCCCGCCGGGGCCCCCTGTCCGGAGGCCCACCCCCGCCGCCATGCGAGCCGCCATGGCCGTCATGGCCATCCGACTCCTGGCCCACCGGGGTGGCGTCGTGGACGCGCTCGTGCCCGCCTCCGCCGCCATGCTCGTGGGGGCTCCACCCACCGCCGTGTCCGGAGCCGTGCGAGCCTCCGGAACTCGAGCCCCCGGGGCCGCCGGAGCCGCGTGAGCCTCCCCCGCCGGACGAGCCCGAGCCCGAGGAGCCGGAGCCCCCCGATTTGCCGAAGCGGGCCTCGGCCGGGGTGGTGCAGACGATGCATCCAGCCGCGAGCGCGGCACACAGCAGTTGCTGGGGAGTCGGCACGGCGGTCCTCCTGGGAAAGCCTTCCCATCCAAGCACTTCACGGCCCGCCCGGCCGCCGACCCAGCCAGGGGGTGACACCTGCACGACAGGGCGAGTGTCCAGGTGGGGAACTCCGCCGGGGCGAGTGTCGTCAGCCGCACGGCGAGGCCCCCGGCCCGGGTGGTGGTAGCCTGTCTCCCACCGTAGGGCCCGCGCCGCTCGGGTGAGGTGACGGATGTTGTTCTTCGACCTGGAAGCCTATGCACCGCCGGATGACCGGACCGCGAGCCGCAGCTCGCTCGTCGTCAATCCCGCGCGGCCGGGTCACCTGCTGCTGGGCGGCTGCTTCTTCAGCAAGCGCTTCGTGGACCCCATCCCCGAGGCGCCCCCCTTCCAGGGCCTGTGGTTGTGGAACTTCGCCTCCGAGGCCGCGCTGCTCTCGGCCATCAAGGCGCGCTTCGAGGAGGAGTGGCGGCTGCAGCGCGAGGAGAACGTGCGCATCCTCGGCAAGCCCGCGGTGGACCTCGTCGTGTGCGGCGCGGGCATCTCCAAGTTCGACCTGCCGGCGCTCTACTGCCGCTGCCTCTTCAACGAGCTGGCCAGCCCCGCCGAGCTCTTCGAGGTCTTCTTCAAGGCCCGCCCCATCGAGCTGGCCAACGAGGCCAGCTTCCTCTTCCCCGAGGAGCCCGTGCTCTACCCCAAGACGACGCGGGAGATGGCCGGGCGGCTGGGCCTGCGCGAGCGCAAGGGCTCCAGCAAGAGCGTCTGGGAGAGCTACGAGGGCCGCGACTACGCCGCCATCGAGCAGCGCACCGAGCAGGAGCTGCGGCTGGTGCTCGACATCTACCAGCGGCTGCAGGGGAGGATTGTCCGCTCCCCCGCGGGCAGAGGGGAGGGGCCATGACGATTCGCGCCAAGGTATTCCTGTTCGCGCTGCTGGCCGTCGGGCTCGTGGGCCTCATGGGCGTCAACCTCTTCATCGGCGCGCGCAAGGGGCAGCGGATCCGCGAGCAGGTGCTGGCCACCCAGGAGCAGCTCGACAGCTACAACCAGCTGCACTCGGTGGCCTGGCCCTACCTCAACCAGCTCGCCCAGGCGCGGCTGGCGGGGGGCGACACCGCGCTGGTGCGGCGCGAGCTGATGGGGCGGGTGGACGCGGAGGTGGCGCGGCTCGAGGACAGCCTGCCGCGCGAGGCCCAGGACGGAGTGGACCACGAGCGCGAGGAGATACGGGCGCTGCGCGAGGCCCTGCGCACATGGGCCGAGTGGGCCGAGTCGCAGGTGCGCGCCCTGCCCGCGGGCTCGTCCGTGGGCTCCACGGTGGAGTGGTTGCTGTACTCGCGCTTCGAGCAGACCGTGGGCCAGCGCATCCAGGACATGGAGGAAGAGGAGCGGGCCGAGCTGCAAGCCAAGGGCCTGCGGTGGGACGAGAACGTGACGCTCTCCCGGCAGATGGCCTTCTTCTTCCCCCTGCTGGGGCTGGTGCTCGTGGTGACGCTCGGCTTCGCCATCCTCACCCCCCTGCGGCGCTCGCTCCAGCAGCTGTCCTCCGCGGCCGAGCGCATCGGGCGGGGGGACTTCGACATCCACACCCCCCACGCGGGCCATGACGAGCTGGGCATGCTGGCGCGCGCCTTCGACCGGATGGCCCGGGAGCTGCGCGACTCGCTGGAGGAGAAGCGGCGGCTCATCCAGGCCGAGGCCGAGGCCTCCGAGCGCGAGGCCCAGCGCTACCAGGCCCTGCTGGAGAAGACGGTGCTCGAGCGCACCGTGGAGCTCGCCGAGGCCAATGACCGCTTGAAGGACAGCCTCTACCAGCTCCAGGCCGCCCAGGAGCAGCTGCTCTTCGCGGACCGGCTCGCCGCGGTGGGGCGGCTGGCGGCGGGCGTGGGCCATGAAATCAACAACCCGCTGGCCTACATCCTCAGCAACCTGCGCTACGTGCACCAGGAGCTGTGCGAGCTGATGGGCACCCCGTCCGAGGAGGCCCGCCAGGAGATGATCGCCGCGCTCTCCGAGGCCAGCGAGGGCGCCGAGCGCGTGCGCTTCATCGTGCAGGACCTCAAGTCCATGGCGCGGGCGGATGACGTGGCGCTCGGCCCGGTGGACGTGGCGGCGGTGGTACGGGCCTCGGCGAAGATGGCCCGGCACGAGCTGCGCGACCGCGCCCGGTTGGTGGAGGAGTGCTCCGGCGTGCCCCTGGTGAAGGCCAACTCGACGCGCCTGGGCCAGGTGTTCCTCAACCTCTTCATCAACGCGGCGCACGCCATTGAACCGGGCCGGATGATGGAGAACGAGGTGCGCGTGGTGGCCCGCGTCTCGGAGCCCGGCCGCGTCACCGTGGAGGTGCGCGACACCGGCGGCGGCATCCCCCCCGAGCACCTGCGGCGCATCTTCGACCCCTTCTTCACCACCAAGCCCAAGGGCGTGGGCACGGGGCTGGGGCTCTCGGTGTGCCACCGCATCATCACCGCGCTCGGCGGGGAGATTCGCGTCGAGAGCGAGCCGGGCCGCGGCACCTGCTTCTTCATCACCCTGCTGGTGGCCGAGGACGCAGGCGGCACCTCCGAGCAGTCCGCCGCCTGACACACGCGCGATTCAAGGGCTTCTCGAACGCGAATGTGAATCCCCATCCTCCCCGCGCAAGCCAGCCGACACTCAGGAGGAGGACCGGATGCCACCGCGTGGAGTGAAGAACCCGAAGCGCCAGCGCCAGTACGCCAAAATCAAGCAGTCCGCCCGCAAGCGGGGCGCGAGCACGGGCCGTGCCGAGGAGCTCGCCGCCCGCGTCGTCAACAAGCAGCGCCGCAAGTCCGGTGAGACGAAGGGCTCCTCCAAGAGCTCCTCCAAGAAGAGCTCCACCACCAAGCGCTCCACCACGTCCAAGGCGAAGAGCCCCTCGCGCCGGGCGAAGCCGGCCCGCTCCACCCGCGGCACCGGCGCCAAGTCCCGCGGCCGTACCTCGGCCAGCGGCCGCACCGGCCGCAAGTCGGGCAGCTCGTCGCGCACGCGGAAGTCGAGCAGCGGCTCCTCGCGCCGCTCGGGCTCCTCGTCGCGCTCGCGCCGGAGCTCCTCGTCGCGCTCGAAGAAGTAGGCGCTCGCGGGTGCCCTCCCCGGGCGAGGGAGCGGTGCCCGTTTCCCCCCGGTGAGCCCGCCTCGCCAGGAGAGCCCTGCGATAAACTGGCATCCTTAATGTCACATTCGGTCCGGCCCCCCTTCTGCACTGAAGGTGCGACGAGAAGGGGGTCCAACCGTGTCGCCTGGTATTGCCGTCTCCGCCGCATCCGCTCTCCGCGCCGCCTCCGAGTCCGAGTCCGAGTCCGAGTCCGAGTCCGAGTCCGAGTCCGAGTCCGGCTCCCAGCCGGAGCCGAGGGCCTTGCGGCAGGTCATCCCGCTGGAGGATGCGCGTCCCCGGCTGCGTGTCGTTCCCTTCCGCGCGGGTGCTCGCCCGGCCCACGAGGCGCGGTCGCCCGGAGAGGGCTGTAGCCAGCACATCGGCCTCTTCGACTCCCGGCGCCCGCCCGGCGAGGACCGCGGCGCGCTCTGGCTGCTCTACGAGGTGCACCCGGGCTCGGCCTGCGCTCGTGGGAAGGCGTCCCTGCACGTGCGCATGTCCGTGTGGCTGCTGCCGGACTCGCCCGAGGACGGCGGCCCCCGCGCGCTCCCCGGCCTGCTGTGCCGCGAGGTGCCCCTGTGCCAGCCCGCGTGTGCCAGTGCCTCCGGCTCCGTGCCGCACGAGGAGCCGCCGGCCACGCCCCGGGGCAGCTATGTCGCCGCGCTGCCCTACGCCGCGGTCCGCGACGGACTCGAGCGGCTGGGCCGAGAGGGCGCGGAGGCCTTCTCGCTCGGCCACCTGTTCCACCGCCGCTTCCGCGTGCTGCTGGAACTGTGCGCGGGCGAGCGGGTGCTCTCGGGCGACGCGTCCGAGGTGGAGCTCCACGATCTGGGCGGCTTCGGCTCGCTCTACCAGCGGGTGCTCGATGGGCTGGTGCGGCCGGACGCGCGCGTGCAGGCCTCGCGGCCAGGCATGGGCGGCGTCTCGGTGGCCCACCACCCCTGGTACCCCGTGCTCACCATCGGCATGGACAAGGCGCGGCTGTACCTGGAGGCCATCGAGAGCGACGTGGCCCGGCACACCACGCACCTGCCGGACCCGCGCTGGCTGGTGCGCGTGGGGCTCTACCTGGAGCTGCTCACCTGCCTGGGCATCCTCGAGGCCGTGCGCGCGGAGGCCGGGGAGCTGCTCTCGCCCGAGGAGCGCCACCAGCTGGAGACGGCCCCGGCGCTCGCCCCCGTGCGTGCGCGGCTGGACGTGGAGGCCTGGCGCGAGGTGTGGGCGCTGCGGCACATCGCCGCGCCCTCGCGCTGGTGGCCCCTGGGCGCGCGCAACCTGCTGCGCAAGCAGCGCGCCACGCTGGCCTTCCTGGAGACGCACCACGAGGACCTGGAGCGGGCGCTGGTGCTGGCGGGGCCGGCGCTGGGCGGCTCGCACGAGACGTGGCTGCGGGTGTTCCGCGACGCGGAGCGGGCGGTGCTGCGCAACGCGGACGCCGTCTTCCCGGAGCTGCGCGCGCTGCCGGACGGCTGGCGCCAGTGGGCCCTGTGGCGCGAGTGCGGCGACTTCGCGGCGCTGGGGCTCGGCCGGGTGCCGGGGTGGCTCAGCCGCTGGGTGGGGGACCGCGATGGCGTGTTCGCCTCGGCCAGCCGCGCGTACCGCCGCTCGATGAACGCCGTGGCGCACCGGGCCCGCGAGCGCGGGTGGATGGACTGGGCCGGCGAGGAGTGCCTCCCCCGCGAGGCCAGCCTCATCGAGTCCTTCCTGGTGGACGGGCGGCGTTTCCCCACTGCCTGTCCGTGTCTCCTGGCCGCCCCTGGCGTTTAAACGCCACCCCTTGTCGCCCTTTTGTCAGTGGAGTGGCGCTATGTGGCGTGCCTCTCCCACCTGTGGTACCTGGGGTGTGCTCATGCCTACTTCGACTCCTCGTGGTTGGTTGCTGGGACTGGCGCTGGGGTCCGCGACGCTCGCCTGGGGCTACGCGTACATGAGCCGCGCCCAGGCCGAGCAGTCCACCCAGCTCGAGGAGCTGCGCCAGGAGCTGACGGCGCTGCGCTCGGAGGTGTCGGCGTGCCGGGTGGAGGGCCAGGCCCTCGCGGCGGGGGTGCGCAAGCGCCTGGCGGCCGCTCCCGCGCGCGGCTCGAGCCAGCTGTCGCCCGAGGACGTGGACCTGATCGCCGCGCGCGTCCTGTCCTTCATGAAGCGCGACGAGCGGCCCGCCGACGAGCGGGTGCTCTCCAACGGCCGGCACTGAGCCCCGTTTCGAGCCCCGCTTCGAGCTCTGTCCGGCGCCGCGGATGACCGGATGCCCGGCGGCCGGCCTCGTGCCGCGCGGGCCCCGTGCGTGAAGAAGCACCCGAGGCCAGAGGTTGACTCCAGGAGGTTACCTCCGGAGTCACCATGGACAGAACGGGCAGTGCAGACCTTCCCCTCCACTCGGGCCGCGTGCCGGACTGGCTCGCCGAGCGCATGGCGCGCATGGGCCGCCTCCTGGTGGAGGCGCTCGTGCTCCACTACGGGCGCCACGAGGTGCTGCGCCGGCTCGCCCACCCCTTCTGGTTCCAGTCGCTCGGCGCCGTCATGGGCATGGACTGGCACTCCTCGGGCGTCACCACCACGGTGCTCGGCGCGCTCAAGCGGGGGCTGACGCCGGGCGGGCGCCAGCTCGGGCTGTACGTGGTGGGCGGCAAGGGCGTGCAGGCGCGCCGCACACCGGATGAGCTGCGCATCATCGGCGACCGGGTGGGCATCGACGCCGACGCGCTCGTGCGCGCCAGCCGCCTCACGGCCAAGGTGGACAGCGCCGCGGTGCAGGACGGCTTCCAGCTGTATGCCCACAGCCTCATCCTCTCGGACGACAACGCGTGGGCGGTGGTGCAGCAGGGGATGAACCCCGACGTCCGCCAGGCCCGGCGCTACCACTGGCTCTCCGAGGGCCTCGGCAGCTTCGTGGACGCGCCCCACGCCGCCATCGAGGGCCTGTCCCAGGGCGTCATCCTCAACCTCACCGACAAGCGCGCCGCACGGGCCCGGGCCGCCCAGGTGGAGCTCGTCTCCCAGGGGCCGGACGTGGTGCTCGGCGCGCTGCGCAAGCTGCGGCCCCGGCCCGAGCCCGTGCCCTACACCCCGCCGCTGCCGCACCTGCAGATGCCCCTGCACGAGGAGGTGACGCGCGACGACGTGCTGCTGCGCCGGCTCCACGGCACGCTGGCCGCCGCGGCCGAGCAGGGCCCTCGCGACTTCGCCGAGCTGCTGCTCACCCCCGGCGTGGGCGCGCGCACCGTGGCCGCGCTCGCCAGCGTCGCCGAGGTGCTTCATGGCTCGCCCGCGCGCTTCACGGACCCCGCGCGCTTCGCCTTCGCCCAGGGCGGCAAGGACCGGCAGCCCTTCCCGGTGCGGCTCGACGTCTATGACGAGACGCTGCGCGTGCTGCGCGCGGCGGTGGACGCGGCGAGGCTCGGCAACGCGGAGAAGCTCGGGGCCATCCGCGAGCTGGACCGGCAGGCGCGCCGGCTCGAGGCCGTGGCCACCGGGCCCTCCTTCGAGCAGCTCGTCGAGGCCGGGTGGACGGACGTCCCCGAGCTGCTGCCCACCGATGCGCCTCCCCGGCGGCGCTCCAGGCGGGCCCGGGCCCAGCTGGAGCTGCCCGGCCTGGACGAGGACCCGCCCGAGGGCTCCCCTCCTCACTCGCGGTGAAGGGTTTCACCCTCCGTGAGACCGCTCCGCTGGAGGGCGGGCGGGCGAGCCCGGGACGCGTGAAGTGGTCGACACCTGTTCATCGTGTGTCCAGGACCAACCCGGGGATCATGGCAGAAATCCGCCTGCTGCCGCCTGCGTCCCCCCCAGGCGAATAGGGAGCCCTCATCGTGTCGAGCCACGCCTCTTCTCCACGACGGGGGCCCTCAGGAATGCCGATCCTCACCCCGCGTGTGGAGGGGCGGGTGCTGGTGGTGGATGACACCGAGGCCAAGCGCTACCTCATCGCGAAGACGCTGAGCCTGGCGGGCATGGAGGTGATGGAGGCCTCGGACGGTCAGGCGGCGCTCGCGGCGGTGGCGGCGCAACCGGACGTGGTGGTGCTGGACGTACGGCTGCCGGACATGAACGGCTTCGACGTGTGCCGCCGGCTCAAGCGCAACCCGGCCACGGCCGCCATCCCCGTCCTCTACATCTCCGCCCTGCTGCGCGACGAGGAGCTGGAGGAGCGGCTCTTCGAGGACGGCGCGGACGGCTACATCCCCCAGCCGATAGAGCCCAAGCACCTGGTGGCGCAGACGTGGGCCCTGGTGCGCATGCGCCGGGCGGAGCAGGCCCGCCAGCGCGAGCGCGAGGAGGCCCTGGCCGAGCAGCAGCGGCTGCAGCGTGAGTTGGCGAGGTCGCAGGCGCGCGCGCGGCGGCTCACCGAGTCCGGCATGGTGGGCATCCTCTACTGGGACCTGGACGGCTCCATCCTCGGGGCCAACGACACCTTCCTCTCCATGGTGGGCTACTCGCGCGAGGAGCTGGAGCGGGGCCTCATCGACTGGCGGACGATGACGCCCCCGGAGTGGGACGCGGTGGACGCCCGGGCCCTCGAGGAGCTGCGCACCCGGGGCGTCAGCGAGCTGTTCGAGAAGCAGTACCTGCGCAAGGACGGCACGCCGGTGGACGTGATGCTGGGGGTCGCCGCGTTCGACGGCGAGCCCCACCGCGGCGTGACGATGGTGGTGGACCTCACCGAGCGGCGGCGGATGGAGCGCCGGCTCGAGATCCTCATGGCGGAGCTGGAGTCGAGCCAGGCGCGGTTGCAGCTGGCGCTCGACGCGGCCGAGCTCGGCACGTGGAGCTACGAGCTGGCCACCAGGGAGCACCACTGGGACGCGCGCGCCCGGGAGCTGCTCGGGTTGTCCGCCGAGACGCCCATGAACGCGGAGGTGTGGCGGGCGGCGGCGCACCCGGAGGACCGGGAGTGGGTGGAGGCGGCGGTGCGGGCCGCGTTGACCGGCGAGCACGGCGGCTTCTTCTCGGCCGAGTACCGGGTGGTGGGGCTCCAGGATGGGGTGCTGCGCTGGCTCTCCGCGCGGGGCCGCGTCCTCTTCGGGGCGGACGGGCGGCCCTGCGGCTTCTCGGGCACGTGGCTGGACATCACCGAGCGCAAGCTCAACGAGCAGCGCGCCGAGGAGCTCCAGGCCACCACCGCCGCCTTCGCGCACGCGCTCACCCCCCAGCAGGTGGCCGACGCGCTGGTGGAGCACGGGCTCAAGTCGATGGACGCCTACGCGGGCGCCCTCAGCCTGGTGGACGGCGGGTACATGCGGGTGCTCAGCCACTTCGGCTACCCGCCCAACATCTCCCGGGACTACGGCCTCGTGTCGCTCACCCATGACACGCCCTCCACCCGGGCGGTGCGCGAGGGCCAGACGTACTGGCTGCAGGCCTCCGACGCCCTGGAGCGCGACTGGCCCGAGTTCGCCCGCACCATCCAGGGCAGCCGCAGCCGCACCTGGCTGAGCACGCCCCTCAAGGACGGGGACAGGGTGGTGGGCGTGCTGGGGTTGAGCTTCGCCTCGCTGCGCACCTTCAGCCCACGGGACAGGGCCCACCTGGAGTCGCTCTGCCAGCTGTGCGCCCAGGCGCTGGCGCGCGCCCTGCTCTTCGAGGAGGAGCGCCGGGCCAAGGACGAGGCACGGCAGCGCGCCGAGCTGGAGCAGCGCTTCCTCGGCGTGGTGAGCCACGACTTGCGCAATCCCCTGCAGGCCATCTCCCTGGGGGCGCGCACGCTGCAGCGTCTGGAGAGGCCCACCACCCCGGAGGCGCTGCTGCGCACGGCGGGGCGCATCGCCAACAGCGCGGACACCATGGGGAAGATGGTGTCGGACCTGTTGGACTTCACGCGCGGGCGGCTGGGCGGAGGCATTCCGCTGGAGCGCTCGCGCAACGACCTGGTGCTGCTGTGCCGCGAGGTCATCGACGAGTTCTCGGTGACGCACCCCACCCAGGGCATCCGCCTGGTGGGAGACGTGCGCTGCGAGGGGCAGTGGGACGGGCCGCGCCTGCGCCAGGTGCTCTCCAACCTGCTGTCCAACGCGCTGAGGCACGCGCGCGCGGGGACGGAGGTGCACGTGGAGGTGAGCGGCGCGCCGGACGAGGTGGCGGTGTCGGTGTCCAACGCGGGCCCGCCCATTCCGTCCGAGCTGGTGCCGGTGCTCTTCGAGCCCTTCCGGCGGGGCATGTCGACGTTCCGGCCCTCGGGGAGCCTGGGACTGGGGCTCTACATCGTGCGCCAGGTGGTGGAGGGGCACGGAGGCCGGGTGGAGGTGAGCACCGGCGAGGAGGGCACCACCTTCACCGTGCACGTGTCCCGGGAGGACGCGTTGCCTTCCGCGGTGAGGGCCGCCGCGCCGGGCCCGTGAGGTGCTCGACAGCCGGGCCCGGGAGTGCCAGGACGGGCCTCGGCGTTTGCTGACAAGTAGTCTTCGCGCACGCCGTCCCTCGAGGCGAGCAGGGAGTCCGCATCGTGTCGAGCAGCAGCAGCCCCACCCCGTCCGCCCCCGTCTCCACCCCCCGCATCGAGGGCCGGGTGCTGGTGGTGGATGACATCGAGGCCAAGCGCTACTTCGTCGTCAAGGCGCTGCGCATGGCGGGCATGGAGGTGCTGGAGGCGGCGAGCGGCCAGGAGGCGTTGACGGCGGCGGCCCTGAAGCCGGACGTGGTGGTGCTGGACGTGCGGCTGCCGGACATGAGCGGCTTCGACGTGTGCCGCCGGCTCAAGGAGGACCCGGCCACCGCCGCCATCCCCATCCTCTACATCTCCGCCCTGCTGCGCGACGAGGAGCTGGAGGCGCGGCTCTTCGAGGACGGCGCGGATGGCTACATCCCCCAGCCGATAGAGCCCAAGCACCTGGTGGCGCAGACGTGGGCCCTGGTGCGCATGCGCCGCGGAGAGCTGGCCCGCCAGCGCGAGCGCGAGGAGTCCCAGGTCGAGCAGGAGCGGCTGCAGCGCGAGCTGGAGCGCTCCCTGGTGCGCGCGCGGCGGCTCACCGAGTCCGGCATGGTGGGCATCTTCCACTGGGACCTGGACGGCTCCATCCTCGAGGCCAACGACACCTTCCTCTCCATGGTGGGCCACACCCGCGAGGAGCTGGAGCGCGGGGAGCTCGACTGGCGGAGGATGACGCCTTCGGAGTGGCAGGAGCAGGACCATCGCGACATGGCGTCCGTGCTCCAGGAGGGCGAGTCGGGGCTGGTGGAGAAGCAGTACCTGCGCAAGGACGGCTCGCGGATGGATGTGATTCGCGGCGGCGCGTTGTTCGAGGGCGAGTCCCGCCGGGGCGTGACGGTGGTGTTGGACATCTCCGCGCGCCGCCGGGCCGAGCGCGAGCTCGAGCGCCTCATGGCCGAGCGCGAGTCCCAGCAGCGGCTGCTCGAGGCCGTGTTGCGGCAGATGCCCACGGGGGTGCTCATCGCCGAGGCGCCCTCGGGACGCACGCTGCTCACCAACGAGCGGCTCACCTCCCTCATCGGTTCCTCCGTGAAGGACTCGGTGGCGGAGTTCCGCGCGGACCTCGCCCAGCACCCGGACGGCCGGCCCTACCAGTTGGAGGAGCTGCCCCTGTCGCGCTGCCTGAGCGAGGGCCAGGAGGTGACGGAGGAGCTGCTCGTGCGCCGCGACGATGGCACCACCCGGCTCACCCGGGCGTGCGCCGCGCCCGTGCGCGATGCGCAGGGGGCCCTCGTCGCCAGCGTGCTCACGGTGGAGGACATCACCGAGCAGACGGCCACCCAGGAGTCGCTGCGCGGGAGCGAGGAGCGGCTGCGCCTGGCGCTGGAGTCCGCCGCGCTCGGGGTGTGGAGCTACGACCCGGCCACGCGCGCGCTGGAGTGGGACGCGCGCACCCGGGAGCTGTTCGGCGTGCCACCCGGCGTCCCCGTGAGCCCCGAGCGGTGGATGGAGGCAGTGCACCCGGAGGAGCGCGAGCGGGTGGGGGAGCTGGCCCGGAGCGCGTTGTCCCGCCAGGACGGCGACGTCTATGAAGCCGAGTACCGCGCGGTGAGGCTCGAGGATGGGGTGCTGCGGTGGGTGGCCTCGAGGGGCCGGGTGTGCACCGGCGCGGATGGGCGGCTGCGCCTGTTGGGCACCGTGCTGGACATCACCGAGAGCAAGCTGGCCGAGCGGCATGCCGAGGCCCTCCAGGCGACCACGGCCGTCTTCGCCCACGCGCTCACGCCCAGGCAGGTGGCGGACGCGCTGGTGGAGCACGGGCTGAAGTCCCTGGAGGCCTGCGCGGGCGCCGTCAGCCTGGTGGTGGGCGAGGAGTTGGTGGTGCTCGGGGCCAGCGGGTACGGCGAGGAGGTGCTGAGCGAGAGCCAGTCCCTGCCGCTGCGGGCGCTGACGCCTCCCACGGAGGTGGCGCGCACGGGGCGCGCGGTGTGGATTGAGTCCCTCGAGGCCTTCGCGCGGGGCTGGCCGCGGGCCGCGGCGTGGGCCCGGGGCAGCCGCAGCCGCTCCTGGGGCACGCTGCCCCTGAAGGCCGGAGAGCGGGTGGTGGGGGTGCTGGCGTTGAGCTTCGCCACGCCGCGCCGCTTCAGCGCCCAGGAGAAGGCGCACCTGGAGTCGCTCTGCGGGTTGGGCGCCCAGGCCCTCGAGCGGGCCCGGCTCTACGAGGAGACGCGGCAGCGCTCCGAGCTGGAGCAGCAGTTCATCGGCGTGGTGAGCCACGACTTGCGCAATCCCCTGCAGGCCATCTCCCTGGGGGCGCGCACGCTGCAGCGCCTGGAGCGGCCCAGTCCGGAAGCGCTGCTGCGCATGACGGGGCGCATCGCCAACAGCGCGGACCTCATGGGGAAGATGGTGTCGGACCTGCTGGACTTCACGCGCGGGCGGCTGGGCGGAGGCATTCCGCTGGAGCGCTCGGCGAACGAGCTGATGCGGCTGTGCCGCGAGGTCATCGACGAGTTCTCGGTGACGCACCCGAGCAGCGACCTCGAGCTGGAGGGGGAGGGTGTCTTCGAGGGGTGGTGGGACGGGCCGCGCCTGCGCCAGGTGCTCTCCAACCTGCTGTCCAACGCGCTCAGGCACGCGCGGGAGGGCACGGCGGTGCGGGTGCGGGTGAGCGGCACGCCGGAGGAGGTGGCGGTGTCGGTGTCCAACGCGGGAGCGCCCATCCCGGCCGAGCTGGTGCCGGTGCTCTTCGAGCCCTTCCGGCGGGGCATGTCGACGTTCCGGCCCTCGGGGAGCCTGGGGCTGGGGCTCTACATCGTGCGCCAGGTGGTGGAGGGGCACGGAGGCCGGGTGGAGGTGGGCACCGGCGAGGAGGGCACCACCTTCACCGTGCACGTGCCGCGCGGCAGCGGGCCCGGCGCGAGGAAGTGAAGGCGGGCCCCCGCGGGGAGGCGGGCGCTCAGGCCGCGCGCGCGGCGGAGGAGGGCAGGCGCGCGAGGGCGCGGTAGACGGACTCGCGCAGGGCGAGGGCGCGCGGGTCGTTCATGAGGTGGAAGCCCGCGCGGTTCATCACGTAGCCGAAGCCCACCTGGGCCTCGGGGTCCGCGAAGCCGAGCGAGCCGCCCGCGCCCGAGGTGCCGAAGGCGCGCGGGTTGGGGCCGAAGCTGAGCGTGGGGCAGTGGCGCGTGTAGCCGAGCGAGAAGGCCGTGTGCGCCTTGAGGACGACGTCCTTGGTGCCGCGGGAGGGGAGGACGGGGGGCGCGGTGAGGGCGGCGAGCGTGGCGGGGGTGAGGCCCAGCTCCGCGCCGCCGGTGGCGAGCGCACCGTAGGCGCGGGCGATGGCGCGCGCGTTGCCGATGCCGCCGGAGGCGGGCAGCTCGAGGGCGTGGAACTCGGGGCGGTCGAAGTCGGAGAGCTGGCGCGAGCGGGGGTTGCCGAGCGCGCGCGCGGTGAGTGAGCCGCTCCAGAGGAAGGAGAGAATCATCTCCCAGGGCAGCGAGTGCTCGTGTTTGAGCACGTGGAGGGAGGGGAGGGCCTGGAGCCGGGCGATGCGCGAGGCGGGCACGTCGCGGGGCAGGCCGATGTGGAAGTCGAGGCCGAGCGGGGTGGCGACCTCGTCCTGGAAGAAGCGCCCGAGGGAGCGGTGCCGGGGGTCGACGCGGCGGATGAGCTCGCCGAGGTACCAGCCGATGGTGAAGGAGTGGTAGCCGTGGCGGGTGCCGGGTTCCCAGGCGGGCTTCTGGCGGGCGAGCACGCGCGCGAGGGCGTCGAGGTCGGCGAGCTTCTGGGCATCCATGTCCTCGTCGAGCGCGGGGAGGCCGGCCTGGTGGGCGAGGAGCTGGCGCACGGTGATGCGGGCCTTGCCGGCCTGGGCGAACTCGGGCCAGTAGGAGGCGATGGGGGCCTCGTAGTCGAGCCAACCTCGGGAGTGGGCCACGGCGGCGGTGAGGGCGGCCATGCCCTTGGTGGTGGAGAAGACGAGGGTGCAGGTGTCCTGCTGCCAGGGCTCGCGGGTGCGGGCGTCCTTCCAGCCGGCCCAGAGGTCCACGACCTTGTGCCCGCGGTGGTAGACGGTGCACGCGGCGCCGAGCTCCTGGCGCTCGGAGAAGTTGCGGCGGAACGCCTCGTGGACCTCCTCGAAGCCGGGGCTGACGGTGCCGTGGAGGACGACGTCCGCGCCGGGACTGGCGCCATACGGAGAGGTGCGCGGAGAGCTCATGGTGGGGGACCTCGGCGGCGGTAACGGGCTCTCGGCAGGAGTAGAGGGCGGGCGGAGAAGCGTCAAGCGGCGTGACCGGACAGGTTGGCAACCTATCGACAAGGGATTACCTTTGCGGTAGGGTGATTCGTATGCGTTATGACCGAATGGTGGTCGCCTATCACGGATGTGATGCGGGCGTGGCCGAGCGGCTTCTCGGTGGGGCGTCGCTCGAACCCAGCCAGAATGCATACGACTGGCTGGGAGAGGGCATCTACTTCTGGGAGTACGGCGAGGACCGTGCGCTCCAGTTCGCCCAGGAGCAGGTGGAGCGGGGCAGGGTCCGGACTCCGGCCTACGTGGGGGCGTTGATTCAGCTCGGCGACTGCTTCGACTTGCTGGACACCCGTTTCACCAGCGAACTGGCGGCGGCCTACGTGCCGTGGATGGAGAGCCAGCCGCCCGAGAAACTGCCATTGCCGCGGAACGCCGGGCCGGCACCCGACTACAAACTCCGCTATCGGGATCGCGCGGTGCTCGATTGGTACCTGGAGTTCCTCGAGCAGGAAGAGGGGCGGCGCTACGACACCGTGCGCTGCGGATTCCTCGAGGGGGAGCCGGTCTTCCCGGGCTCAGGGATTCTCAAGCAGACCCACATTCAACTGACGGTACGCAACCCGAGCTGCATCGTCGGGGTCTTCCGTCCCAACGTGGAGAGGTCATGAGCAGACATTCCATCAGCAAGGAGCGCCGGCTGCGCACCATCACCACCCTGCCGCCTGATCCCGACGCGGAAGCGCGCGAGAGGAGCCTGGCCAGGCTCAGGAGCATGACGAAGCGCGAGTTCTTCGAGTCCCTCGTGCACGCCGGCATCTACACGCCCGAGGGTAAGCTCACCCAGAAGTACGCCGGGGCCTGCGACCTGTATCCCGTGCTGACCGACGAGCAGATGGGGAAGGTTCCCCCGAAGAAGCTCGTCCGGAAGACGGCCCCCAAGACAGCGCCCCGGCGGACCTCGGCGAAGACGGCCGCGCGCGAGTCCACCGGGGCCACGCGCCGGAAGACCGTGAAGAAGGCCTCCCGGCGCTAACTCACCGCCTGCGGCTCACGTCCCCGGCGCGCGCTTGAGCGGGAGGAACTCGGGCCGCCACATCTCCGCCTCGAGCAGGCCCTCGAGATCCTCGGGCAGCTTGCGCATGGCGACTTCCTCCTTCACCGCCTGGCGCATCACGGCGATGCACACCTGCCGGCTCGCCGCGCGCAGCCGGTCCATGCGCGGGTAGAGCGCGCCCTGTGCCAGCCGAGCCCCGTCCGTGTAGTCCGCCAGCGCCAGCGACGCCGCCGTCAGCATGCCGTCCGTCACCCGCTTCGCCCGCGTCAGCAGCACGCCCAGCCCCAGTCCCGGGAAGATGAAGGCGTTGTTGCCCTGTCCCACCGGGTGCGGCGCCCCGTCCCACTCCACGTCCTCGAAGGGGCTGCCCGTGGCCACCAGCGCCTTGCCCTGCGTCCACTTGTAGATGTCCGCCGGCACCGCCTCGCTGTTCGCCGTCGGGTTGCTCAGCGCGAACACCACCGGGTACGGCGTGTTCGCCGCCACCGCCTTCACCACGTCCTCGCCAAAGGCCCCGCGCTGGCCGCTCAGGCCCAGCAGCACCGTCACCTTCGCCTCGCGCACCGTCTCCAGCAGGCTCGGAATGCCGCCCTGCGGCTTCCACCCCGCCACGCGCGAGGGCTCGTGCGCGAACTCCAGCTTGTACGGCTCCAGCCCCTTGCGGTCCTTGAGGATGAGGCCCTTGGAGTCGATGAGGTAGATGCGCTCGCGCGCCTCCTTCGTGCTCATCCCCTCGCGCTCCATGCCGCGCACAATCTGCCGCGCCACGCCCACGCCGCCGGCGCCCGCGCCGTGCACCACGTACACCTGCTGCCCGAGCGTCGTCTGGCTGCGCCGCGTGGCCGACAGCAGGCCCGCGAGCACCACCGCGCCCGTGCCCTGCACGTCGTCGTTGAGCGAGGGCAGCACGTCCCGGTACCTGTCCAGCACGTCGAAGGCCTTCTGCTTGCTGAAGTCCTCCCACTGCACCAGCACGTTGGGGAAGCGCTTCTTGAGGGCCGTCACGAAGGTGTGGATGAAGTCGTCGTACTCCTTGCCCTCCATGCGCGGGCGCTTCACGCCCAGGTAGAGCGGGTCATCCAACAGCTCCTTGCGGTTGGTGCCCACGTCCAGCTCCACCGGCAGCGTCACCGCCGGGTCGATTCCCGCCGCGGCCGTGTACAGCGACAGCTTGCCGATGCAGATGGCCAGGCCGCCGAAGCCCTGGTCGCCAATGCCCAGAATGCCCTCGTTGTCCGTGGCCACAATCAGCTGCACGTCCGGGAAGGGCGTGTTGGCGAGCATCGCGTCGATGTCGCCGATGTTCTCCGGGCTCACCACCAGGCCGCGCGGGTAGCGGTAGATGCGGCTGAACTGCTCCACCGCCTGCGCCACCACGGGGGTGTAGATGATGGGCATCATCTCCTCGATGTGCCGGTTGAGCAGGGCGTAGAAGAGCACCTCGCTGCGGTCTTGCAGGGCGCGCAGGAAGACGTGCTTCTCCAGGTCCGAGCGGAAGGAGCGGAAGTTGGCGTAGGAGCGCTCGATCTGCTCGTCCAGCGTGGAGACGTGCGTGGGCAGCAGGCCCAGCAGGCCAAACTCGCGCCGCTCCTCGAGCGTGAAGGAGGTGACCTTGTTGAGCAGGGGCAGGCGGGTGAGCACCAGCCCCGACAGGTGCGTCTCCAGGTAGGGGCGGCCGTTCGCGTCGAGCTTCTTCTCGTACTGTTTCATGGGGGGAACTTCATGTCTGTGAGGGAGGGACGAACCCTTAACGGCTCGGCCGTCGCCTCAACAAGGCCCCTGTCCGGGCGGGCATAAGTGCCGGTTCGGGTCTCCCATGCATCCTCGGTACGACGCTCCGGGCTGGCGCGTCGCGTCAAACACCCGGCGGCAGCCCCTCCCACTCCCCGAGTCACCGTGCTAGGTGAACGCCGCATGTCGCATCCGCCACTCATCTTCAATCACACGCTCCAGGGACTCTTCGCGCGCACCTTCCACGAGGGGGTGCCCGCGGAGCTCAAGGCGCAGCTGCGCTCGGTGGGGGTGGACCTGGACAAGCAGCTGCTGCCCGCCTACCCGGTGCAGACGTGGTGCCGGTGCGTGGAGCTCAGCGCCCCGGTGGCCTTCCCGCGCGAGCGCCGCGAAATGGCCTGGCGCAAGCTGGGCGAGCGGATGATTGATGGCTACCAGGACTCGATGATTGGCAGCGCCATGTTCTCCATGCTGAAGCTGCTCGGGCCCAAGCGGACGCTGCAGCGCGCGCAGAAGAACTTCCGCACCGGCAACAACTACTCCGAGGTGCGCATCACCGAGGTGGGCCCCACGGTGATGGACCTGTGGTTCAACGAGACGGACGAGCCGCTGCGCCACTTCACCTCGGGCCTGGTGCTCGCGGGCCTGCGCGCCAGCGGCACCGAGCAGCCCCAGGTGGACATCATCGACAAGGACTCCAAGGGCTTCACCGTGCGCGCCTCGTGGAAGCCCAAGGCCTGAGCCCGTCTCCGGGCCTCACTTTTGCGCGGGGCCGCCGTACATCGTCTCGGCGCGGTGGAACATCACCCACGAGGTGATGATGTACTTGTCGCCGGACGTGGGCGTGTTGCCGCGGTGGGTATGGGTGAAGCCGGCGGGGAAGATGAGCAGCCGGCCCGCCTTCGATTGGACCTTCTTCTCCTGGTAGAAGAACTCGGTCTCGCCGCCCCCGGTGACGTCGTTGAGGTAGAACTGGAAGGCCAGCACGCGGTGCAGCGGCTCGCAGGTGGCGTCCTTCGGGTACACCTCCGAGTGCCAGTGCGGATAGCCCCCCGAGCCCCGGAGGTACTTCTGCACCTGGAGGTTGCCGTAGCGGTAGAGCGTGCCGATGAGCCGGTCGATGTTCGGGTCGCCAATCTCCGCGAAGTTCTCCCGCGTGAGCGTCACCACCGCGCCCGTCTTCGGGTGCTTGAGCGCGAGCGAGACGGCGCCCACGAGCGTGTAGAGGTACTTGCGCAGGTAGCTCTTGAGCGGGGGGAAGGCCGCGTCCAGCAGGCGCCGCAGCAGGGCGTCGTACTCGGGGTGCTGGTTGAGGACGAGGTCGTAGCTGTCCTTCTTGGTGAGGTCGACGCCGCCCCCGGTCTGGCCCCGGTACTGGTGGGGGCTCTGCTCGAAGAGCTGGATGACCTCCTGGCACATGCGCGGTGACAGGACGTTGTCGTAGACCTCGATGAAGTCGGTCATGGGGGAGTTCCCGGTGGGCAGTCGCGGCGGAGGGCCTCAGCGGACGCTGATGAGCTCCACGTCGAAGATGAGCACCGAGTTGGGCGGGATGGTGCCGAGATCCCTGTCGCCGTAGCCGAGCTCGGAGGGGATGACGAGCCGGCGCTGGCCGCCCACCCGCATGCCGGCGACGCCCTCGTCCCAGCCCTGAATCACCTCGCCCTGGCCGAGCGTGAAGGAGAAGGTCTGTCCGGTGGTGCGGCTGGTGTCGAAGAGCATCCCGTTGGGGAGCCAGCCCGAGTAGTGCATCTGGAGCTTGCGGCCGGGGGTGGCCTCGGCGCCGGTGCCCACCACCAGGTCCTGCGTGTAGAGGCCCGAGTCGCTGCGGTCCATCGCGTTGAGGTCCACGCCCAGCGACTCCGCGTACGTCACCTGGGTGGGGTCTCCCGAGCTGGAGCTCGAGCCGCAGGCGGAGGTGAGGAGCAGCAGGCTGGTGCACAGCAGCAGCGGGAGTCGTTTCATCGCGGAGGGCCTCTGGGGGGTGGGTAGGGAGTGGGAACCTACCAAGGGTGGGGCGCCTCCTGGGGGTTCAACGCGGGTCGCGCGGGCCTCCGCCCGCCCACTGGTACCCCACGGTGGCGCCCGAGCCGATGAAGCCCAGGGCGATGGCCTTGCGGAACCACATGAGCTTGCTGCGGTTGCCTACCACTTCCTCCAGCAGTCCGTGCACCGCCACGCCCAGCAACATGCCCACGGCCGCGCCGCCCAGCGCGCCGAGGTAGGCGCTGCCCCGGTCCTGGCTGCCGTGGAAGGCCAGCTCGCCCAGGCCCCAGGTGCCCAGGGCCGCGATGGGGGGCGTGAGCGCCAGGCCCACGCCGAAGCTCGCCACGTCCAGCTCCGTCCACCGTCCGCCCGCCTCCGCTGGTTGCAGGAAGAGCAGTCCCCCGGGCAGCGAGCCCGCGAGGCTCCCGGCCGCCGTCTCCGCCGCCGTCACCCACAGCCGCTCTCCGCCCAGGCGGCTCGCGCCGTACACGCCTCCGAGCGGCACCAGCGAGAACGTGCCGTATGCCATCCAGGCGCCAGGGGAGACAGGAGCGTCCGCCATCAGGGCCGCGGCGCGGCTCGCGTTGGGGCGGGCCGGGTCGACGCGCGGGCTGTCCGAGTGGTTCGTCTTGGGCGCCGGCTCGACGGGGATGGACGGGAACTCGACGCCCCCGGCGGGCAGCAGGGCGAGCGCCGCGGGGAGGCCCCGGGCCCGGGCCGCCCAGGGCGCCTCGGGTACGCCGGTGAAGGGACGCGCGAGGGCCAGCGGCGAGCCGAGCAGCACCGCGAGGAACACGGCGGATGTCAGGGTGGACAGCGGGGAAGCGGGCAGGCGCATGGTGTCCCAGACGAGGCCCCTGGTGCCGCCGCCCCGGCCCGGAGTGCTCGGACAGAAGGGGCGCCGCGGCGGGCCCGTGCGGCCCAGAGGGATGGGGCCGCCCTCTCGCTTCGTCCACCCGTCCACCCCGGCCGCCGCGTCCCACCCGACAGAGGGGGTCCTCCCCTGTCCACCCGTGGACGGAGCGTGCCCCCGCCCGGGCCGCCACGGGCGGGCGTGAGCAGCTTGCGCGCGTGAACCTCCGTTGGCCGCTGCTGCTGCTCGCCCTCGTGCTGGCGGGCTGTCCCCTGCCCAATGAGCGCCTCGCGCTGCGCATCCGCGACGACGTGCCGGAATCGCACGAGGGCCTGTCGCTCGCCTGGTACCAGGCGCTGGGCGTGGAGCTGGAGCCGGGCAACCAGGTGGAGCTCGTCCACAACGGCCATGTCTTCGACGTGCTCGAGCAGGAGATTCGCGCCGCGCGCTCCAGCATCCACATCGGCGTCTACATCTGGCGCCCGGGAGACCCCTCGGACCGGCTCATCAAGGCCCTGCGCGAGCGCCACCCCGGCGTGGCCTGCCGCATCCTGGTGGACCCGTTGGGCAGCATCCGCTTCGAGGACGACGTGGGGCCGCAGTTGGTGGCGGCCGGCTGCGAGGTGCGCGTCTTCCGCCCGCTGCAGGGCGCCATCTCCGAGCTGAACATGAAGCGCTTCCAGGCGCGGCTGCACCGTAAAATCGCCGTGCGCGATGGCGTGTCCGGGCTCACCGGCGGCTGGGGCATCTGGAAGAGCTGGGAGGGCAACGGGCAGAAGCCGGACGAGTGGCGCGACGCCAACATCTGGGTGCAAGGGCCGGCGGTGCGCGGGATGCAGCTCGCGTTCGCGCAGAACTGGCAGGAGGCCGGTGGCGGCCTGCTCCCGCCCGAGGCCTTCCCGGACGTCATCCCCTCCCCGGGCGAGGCGCGCGCCGGCTTCGTGCGGCACACGGGCGCGCCGGTGCTCACCAACGCCGAGCGCATGGCGCTGCTGGCCATCGCCTCGGCGAAGAAGCGGCTGTGGATAGCCAACTCGTACTTCATCCCCACCGGGGCCATGCAGGACATGCTCATCGCCAAGGCGAAGGCGGGCGTGGACGTGCGGGTGCTCACGCCGGGGCGCCACCACGACATCCCCCCGGTGCACGAGGGCCAGCGCGCCACCTACGCGCGGCTGCTGGAGAACGGGGTGCGCATCTGGGAGTACGAGGTGTCGATGATGCACTCCAAGACGCTGCTGGTGGATGACCGGCTGTCGGTGGTGGGCTCGACGAACCTGGACCCCCTGGCGCTCAGCGCCGAGGAGGGCTCGCTGGTGGTGGACGACACGACGCTGGCCGCGCGGCTCGCCCAGGACTTCGAGCAGGACATGAGCCACTCGGTTGAAATCCGCTGGGACTCGTGGCGGCGGCGCGGCCTCATCAAGCGGCTGTCCGAGCGGGTGACGGTGCTCTTCGGCAAGTACCTCTGAGGCCTGGCGGTGCCTGGCGGGCCGCTCGCCCTGGGCCGTGGGGGCCGGTTGATGGCCGGAGCGCCATGACATACAGGCACGGAGGAGATGACGCCGGGAGCCCGCGACAGAGCCACGCAGCGCGATGCCTCGCGAGGGCCCGGGCGCTCCGTGTCCCGCGTCGGCCTGGCCCTGGGCGCCTCGGTGGTGCTGCACGCGCTCGGGGCCGTGGCGCTGTGGTGCGGTGCGTTGGCACCGGAGCCGCGGCCGGAGCGCGCCCCTCCGGCGCGGGCGTTGCTCGATGTGGAGCTCGTCTGGCGTGAGGCCGCGAGGACTGGAGGCCCCGGGCACGTGGAGCCGCTCGTGCCCGTCCGTCCGCCGCCCGAGCGGGTGCCGCGTTCGTCCCCGGTGGGGCCGGTTCGTGCGCGCGGGCCGGCCACTCCCGAGACAGGCGAGCAGACGTTGGCCACACGCGCGGAGCGGGTGGAGCCCCCACCCGAAGTCCGGGCGGAGGCCCCTGCCGCTCCTTCAGAGCCCGAGACGCCGGGAGCCACACCGGGCGCGGAGGGACTGGTGGCGACGGCTCCAGCAACCCCTGGGGGTGGAGGGGGAGGCGCGCCGGGCGGAGGAGGCCTGGTGGGGGAGGGGCGGGGCGCGGGCCCCTCGGGAGCGGGGGCCCCGGGAGGAGGCGCGCCAGAGGGGGGAGTGGACGCGGAGCTGAGGGCGTACGGCGAGCGGCTCTCGCGGCACATCACGCGGCAGCGGCGCTACCCGGCGCAGGCGATGCGGCTCGGCCTGGAGGGCACCGCGCTGGTCCGCATACGTATCAACCGTGACGGCTCGCTGGGGGCGCCGCCCCGGCTCGAGGGCTCCTCGCGCTTCCGGGTGCTGGACGCCGAGGCCCTGCGCATGGTGGAGGCGGCCGCGCCCTTCTCCCCCCTGCCCGCGGCGCTGAGCCGGGACTCGGCCGAGCTCGTCATCCCGGTGCGCTTCTTCCTCCGTGAAGGGGCGGGGTGAGCGCGGGACCCCGGAGGGTAGGGAGCGGCCACGTGAGAAGCATTCGAGCAGGGGACGGGGGTGATGGTCTCGCGGCCCGTGCGTTCACCCGCTAAGCTGGTGCCTTCGACAGGGAGGCTTCACGGAAAGGCCGGTTCAGGTGCTTCCCGTGTGCGTCACCGCGGGAGGGCGGTATGGACGGCATCAATACGCTCAACGGAATCCTGGCGATGTACCAGGAGGAGCGGTTCTTCCTCATCGCCGTCTGCTCCACGCTGTTGAGCATCACCGCGTTCCTGGCGTTCGCACTGCCATGGACGTGGGTGGCCTACAAGAATCCGGAGTCGCTGAAGAAGTACCGGGTGCAGGGCCGGGACTTCCCGGTGAAGCGCTGGCTGATGCCGTCGCTGGGGCGCTTCACCTTCAACAACCTGCTGTCCTTCATGAGCGTGCTGCTCTCGTGGCCGCTGCTGCGCCTGTCGGGCATCCACGCGGGGGAGCTGCCGGCCTGGTACGTCATCGTCGGGCAGGTGCTCTTCTTCATCGTCCTGGACGACTTCCTCTACTACTGGATGCACCGGACGCTGCACACGCCGTGGCTCTACAAGCACGTGCACTCGGTGCACCACCGCATCACGACGCCCTTCGCGCTCACGGGCAATTACATGCACGCCGTCGAGTTCATGTTGACCTCGACGCTGGTGATGACGGGCCCCTCGCTGGTGGGGGCGCACGTGGTGACGCTGTGGGCGTGGATTGTCTTCCGGCAGCTCGAGGCGGCGGATGGGCACTCGGGTTACGACGTGCCGTGGAACCCGGCGCTGCTGGTGCCCTTCTACAAGGGGCCGGCGTACCACGACTTCCACCACCGGCGTTTCTTCGGCAACTACGCGGGCTTCTTCGCGTACCTGGACAAGGTGTTCGGCGGCACGTACTCGAAGGGGTACGAGGAGTACCGCCGGGCGAAGCAGCCGCAGCTGGAGCCCGAGCCGCAGCCCCAGGCGGAGCCACGGGCCCAGGTGGAGCCGAGGCCGTAGCCGCGGATCCGTGGATGCCCCCTCGCCCTCCGGGAGAGGGCTGGGGTGAGGGTATCCGTCCCCGTACTCAGGTCCCCTGAATCAGGGCGCGGAGAGTGCGTCGTGCTCGACCCGGACGGCAACCGCCTCGAGCTCACCGTCTGAGTGTGGAGGGTCGGACGCCGCATGGGACCGGGGTGTGATTGTCTCGGGAGGCCTCGTCCTCTTAGCTGGCGCCGTTGACCCCGCCTCCCCGCGCCGGGGAGCGACTCCAGTTGAGGTGGTCCCGATGAACCGTCATCTCGTGCTCGTCCCAGGCTTCGGCGGGTTCGATGCCCTCGGCACCCTGCGCTACTACGAGGGTGTCACCGGTGTGCTGGAGCGCATGCCGCTCGTGCTGCACTACTTCCCCAACCTGCCCACCGCGAGCGTGCGCACCCGCGCCGAGCAGCTCCTCTCCTTCCTCAACGAGCGCTGGCGCCGCAAGGAGATCCGCCCGGGCGATGAAATCCACCTCGTGGGCCACTCCACGGGCGGGCTCGACCTGCGCCAGCTGCTGCTGCGCTACCGGGAGCTGGAGCGCGCCCCGGGCCCGCGCAAGGAGGAGTCCGCGCTGGAGGTGCTCGGCCGCATCCGCTCGGTGCAATTCCTCTCCACGCCCCAGCGTGGCACCAACCTCGTGTGCAGGCTGAACCACCCGCTGGCGCGCACGCTGCTCCTCCGTCCCCTGCTGCGCGCCTGCTACGAGAGCGTGCGCGGGCTGCGCGAGCGCGGCACCTCGGAGAGCGCCCGGCTGTTGCGTCTCCTCCTGCTGCGCGGCCGGCGCGTGGAGTCGGACAACTGGATTGATGCCCTGCTGGACACGGCGCAGGGCTGCTACTCGCGCGAGGGCGCGTACCCGAGCGCGCTGGCCCGCGCCTCCTACTTCGAGCTGCTGCGCTGGCTGCTGCACATGGCCAGCGACTCCTCGGCGCTGAGCGACCTGAGCCCCACGCGCCTGGGCGACGCGCCCCCGAGCCCCGCGCACGAGGACGACCCGGAGGGCGAGCGGCGCTTCCTCGACGAGCACGGCATCCGCTACGCCTCCATCGTCACCGTGGCGCAGCCGCGCTCGGGGCGGTGGTTGGACCTGTTCAACCGGCTCCACGCCTTCACCGCCGAGTCCCCGGTGCCGCGGCTGGGCCAGCCCCAGGGAGTGCGGAAGCTGCTGGAGCCGGGCTCGGTGCGCATGCTCTCGCTGGCGGACAACGACGGGCTCGTCAACACGCTCTCGCAGGTGTGGCCCGACGCGGCCTCGTGCTCCCTCGTGGACGCGGACCACGCGGACGTCATCGGCCACTTCCAGGCGGACACCGGCGGGGACACGCACGGCGCCTTCAAGCGCTACGACTTGCTCAACTCCGCCTCGGACTTCGACGCGCCGGCGTTCACCGCGCTGTGGACGCGCATCGCCGGCTTCGCGCAGGGGCGTGCCTACCACGAGGCCAGCGCCCCGCCGCACGCCTCACGGGGGGCCACCGGGAGCGAGAGCCACCCCTGAAGAAGGCACTCAGGCGGGCGGGGGGTGGGCCGCACGGCCGGAGGGGATGCGGGAGCGCAGCTCCTCCCCGTCGATCATCACCTCGTCCACGTAGCACCAGGCCCAGTCCTCGCCCGGCTCGAAGGAGCGGACCACGGGGTGGCTGGTGACGTGGAAGTGCTTCGTCGCGTGGTGGTTGGGGGACGAGTCACAGCAGCCCACGTGGCCGCACTCCAGGCACAGGCGCAGGTGCACCCAGCGGCCGCCGATGCGCAGACAGTCCTCGCACCCGGCCGTGGTGCTCGGGCGCACCTCGCGCAGGGACTTCAGGTGGGTGCAGCCCGAGGTATCGCCAGAGGTATCCATGGTGACGGCTCCTCTCTCTCTGGCTCTTCAAGTTACGCACCCCGGGCCCCGTCCCCGGCGGTGGCTCGGAGGGCATGCGATCAGCCGCTCCTCCCCGGCAGCCGGGAAGGGCGTCCGCCACTGAACAGCGCGGGGCTCCCGGCGGCGCATGCAACGTTGGCCAGTCATCACCGGATTGCCCCGCTGATCCCCCGTGGGCTGGGGAAACGAAGACTCCATTCCCAATTTTCCCATGTGACTGTCATGGGAGCGTGGAGCATGCAGGGGCTCGGGGAAACACGGGAGCTGGGGGTCAGGCGGCCGTCGGCGACCCAGCGGCGGTTGGTGTTCGAGCACACCGTCGAAGGGCTCTACCGCTTCTCGTTGCGCACCCGGCTGTCGTCGCAGGCCTGGCAGGCGCTGCGCGGGGTGGGCATCGACCTGTCCAAGCCGCTGCTGCCGGCCTACTCGTACGAGACGTGGCGGCGGGGGCTGGAAATCACCGTGGCGGACCTCTACCCGGTGTTGCCGCGCGAGGAGGCGTGGCGCCTGCTGGGGCGCGAGGTGGTCAACGGCATGGTGCACACGCTGATGGGCAAGGCGATGGTGGGGGTGGCGCGGCTGCTGGGGCCGCTGCGCTCGCTGCGCCGGCTGAACAACACCCTGCGCAGCGCGGACAACTACGTGGAGTCGCGCCTCACGGAGCTCTCGCCCACGGCGTGCGAGGTGTGGCTCAACGAGGTGATGGACCAGCCGGCGTACTACCAGGGGGTGCTGGAGGCGAGCGTGGCGCTGGCGGGGGCCCAGCGGGTGCGCACGCGGGTGGTGGCGCGGGAGGGGGCGGGCGCCCGGCTTCACGTGGAGTGGGAGGAGTAGCGCCGCCGGGCGTGAGGTGAACTCTACCCACGTGGGTAGTAGGGGACTCGGCGAGCGGATGTTTCCGCAAGAGGGGGGCTCGCACCACTCTGCGGGGCTCGCCGGGTTTCAGGCATACTCGGGCGCGGTTGTGGGGAGAGAGCGCCCGTTTCATGTCGAGCATTTCCACCAGGGTCGCGGGAGCACAGGGGGCTGGCGGGTTGGAGCCGTCGGGTCGGGGGCTCGCGCGCGCGAGCGTGACGGCGCGGCTGCTGTCCCGGCTGGACACGTTCCTCTCCGGCTCCCTGCGCCAGTCCGCCGCCGAGGAGCTCGGCCGCTGCCGCACGGTGGTGGGGGCGTGCCTGCTGCTGATGCTGGCGGCCGCCGTGCTCCTCGTCTACGCGCCGAGCACGCCCAACCCGCGCGCCGTGGGCACCATGTCCGTGGGCCTCCTGGTGGGCCTGGGGGGCGCGCTGGCGACGCTGCGCCGGGGGAGCTCGAGCCGGACCGCGGCGCGGCTGCTGTGCACCGTGCTGACGGCCGGGGTGCTCGGCATCGCGCTGCGCACGCACGAGACGAGCGTGGCCCTGCATCCCATCTGGATGCTGCTGCCCGTGCTGTCGCTCTACCTGCTGGGGCCGCGCGGCAGCCTGCCCTTCGTGGCGGTGGGGGCGGGGAGCGTGGGGCTGGTGCTGCCGCTGTGGCACGGGTGGCTCTTCCCCGACTGGTTTCGCGGGGGCTTCGCCGCGCTGGTGATGCTGATGGCCTGGGGGCTGAGCTGGCTGCTGATCGCCTCGCGCGACCAGACGGGCACGGCGCTGGTGCGGGCGCTGCGCACGCTGCGCGAGAGCGAGGCCAAGCTGTCGAGCCTGCTGGAGAACACGGAGGACGTCGTGTGCTCCGTGGACGCCGAGGGGCGGCTGATCGCCGCCAACTCGGCGCTCGAGGAGATGTACCGGGAAATCATCGGGGTGCGGCTCGAGTCCGGGGCGCAGCTGTTCCCCGAGCAGGCCCCGGAGTCGCTGCGCCGGCGCTGGCGCGAGTGCACCGCGCAGGTGCTCTCCGGCAAGCGGGTGCGCTTCGAGGCCTCGCCCTCGCGGCTCAAGCGGCCGCGGGTGTTGGACATCTCCGTCAACCCGGTGCACGACCTGACGGGCCGGGTGGTGGGGATGACGGTGTTCGGCCGGGACATCACGGACCGCAAGGAGGCCGAGGCGCGGCTGGGGGAGATGCACCGCAGCCTGCTGGACGTGTCGCGCCAGGCGGGCATGGCGGAGATGGCCACCGGCGTGCTGCACAACGTGGGCAACGCGCTCAACAGCGTGAACGTGTCCGTCAACGTCCTGTCCGAGCGGCTGCACCAGTCGCGGCTGGCGGGCCTGCGGAAGGCCACGGAGCTGATGGGCGCGAACGCGCAGGACCTGGGCGGCTTCTTCACCCGCGACCCGAGGGGCCAGCAGCTGCCGGCCTACCTCCAGGCGCTCACCCACCAGCTCACCGGGGAGCGCTCGGAGCTGCTGGAGGAGGTGCACACGCTGCAGAAGAGCGTGGAGCACATCAAGAACGTGGTGAGCATGCAGCAGGAGACCGCGCGCTTCTCGGGGGTGGTGGAGCGGCTGGAGGTGACGGAGCTGCTGGACGACGCGCTGCGCCTGCACGCGGTGGCCTTCGAGCGGCTGGGCATCCAGGTGAAGCGCGAGTACACCGACGTGCCCCTGGTGCGGGTGGACCGGCACAAGCTGCTCCAGATCCTCCTCAACCTGATGAGCAACGCGCGCCACGCGCTGCTGGAGAGCGGGCGGCCGGACAAGCTGCTCGTCATCCGGGTGGAGCGCATGGTGACCGGGCGGTTGCGCATCGCGGTGGTGGACAACGGGGTGGGCATCTCCCCGGACGACGCCCCGCGCCTGTTCAGCCAGGGTTTCACCACGAAGAAGGACGGCCATGGGTTCGGCCTTCACATCAGCGCATTGGCGGCGGCGGAGATGGACGCGTTCCTCTCCTGCACGAGCGAAGGCCGCGGCCAGGGTGCTACCTTTACGATTGATCTGCCCATCTCGGGCGAGGAGAGCAGGGCATGAGCGCCCCGACCGTAGCCAACCGCCGGATTCTCGTGGTGGATGACAACCAGGCCATCCACCAGGACTTCCGCAAGATTCTGTGCGCGCCCCCGGCGAGCACCGCGCTGGACGCGATGGAGGCGGCGCTCTTCGGAGGGGCGTCGGCGGCGCCCGTGGACTCGGGCTTCGAGGTGGACTCGGCCTACCAGGGCGAGGAGGGCGTGTCCCGGGTGAAGGAGGCGGTGGCGGCGGGAAGGCCGTACGCGCTGGCCTTCGTGGACATCCGCATGCCCCCGGGCATCGACGGGGTGGAGACGGCCCAGCGGCTGTGGAAGGAGGACGAGGACCTGCAGGTGGTGCTCTGCTCGGCCTACTCCGACTACTCGTGGGAGGAGATGACGCAGCGGCTGGGCATCAGCCAGCGCCTGCTGATTCTGCGCAAGCCCTTCGACAACATCGAGGTGCGGCAGCTGGCGCACGCGCTCACCGAGAAGTGGGAGCTGTTGCGCCAGAGCCACCGGCGGATGGAGGACCTGCAGCGCGAGGTGGAGGAGTGGACGCGCGAGCTGGCGGTCGCCAACGACAGGCTGCGCAAGGAGATGGAGGACCGGGCGAAGCTGGAGGTGCGCCTGGTACAGGCCCAGCGGCTCGAGGCGCTCGGACGGCTGTCGGCGGGGCTGGCGCACGAAATCAACAACCCGTTGAGCGTCATCATGGCGAGCGTGGGCTTCATCCGCTCGGAGCTGGACGACCAGGCGAAGGCCGGGCGGCCGGTGGACCCGGGCGAGCTGAGCGAGGTGTGCTCGGACGCGCTGATTGGGGCGGACCGGATTCTGCGCATCGTGAATGACTTCCGGCTCTTCTCGCGGCTGGACGGGCAGCCGCCCACGCGGGTGGATTTGCGCGAGGTGCTGGACCATGCGCTGAGCGGCGCCAGCTACAACCTGGGGCCCAAGACGCAGGTGGTGCGCGACTACCAGGACGTGCCGGCGGTGCACGGCAACGAGCAGGGACTGGAGCAGGTGTTCCTGGGCCTGCTGACCAACGCGGGCTACGCGGTGCAGGGCATGGCCGAGCCGCGGGTGAGCATCATCGCCCGCCAGCGGGAGGACGGCTGGGTGGTGGTGGAGGTGAAGGACAACGGGGTGGGCATCGCCAAGGAGCACCAGGGCCGCATCTTCGATCCGTTCTTCACCACCAAGCCGCCGGGCACGGGCACGGGCCTCGGCCTGTCCATCTGCTACGGCATCGTCTCCGGGCTGGGCGGCACCATCGAGGTGGACAGCGCGCCGGGCCAGGGCGCCATCTTCCGGGTGAAGCTGCCGAGGTCCGCGGAGATGGCGGCCACCTCGCTGTCGGGGCCGTAGGACATGCCCGTCTCCCTCCGTCCCGCGCGCCTCGAGGACGCGCCCGCGTTGGGCCGCATGGGTGCGGCGCTCGTGCGGCTGCACCACGCGTACGACTCCCGGCGCTTCATGACGCCCGAGGAGGACCTGGAGTCCGGCTACCGCTGGTGGCTGTCGCGGGAGCTCAAGCGTCAGGGCGCGGTGGTGCTGGTGGCGGAGCGGGACGGAGCGGTGGTGGGCTACGTCTACGCCACCGTGGAGGGGAAGGACTGGAACGCGCTGCTCGACGCGCACGGCCAGCTGCACGACATCTGGGTGGACGAGCCGGCGCGGGGCGCTGGCGTGGGCGCGCTGCTCGCCGAGGAGCTGCTGCGGCGGATGCGGGCCCGGGGCGTGCCGCGCGTGCTGTTGATGACGGCGACGCGGAACGAGGCGGCCCAGCGGCTCTTCACCCGGCTCGGCTGGCGCAACACCATGGTGGAGATGACGCGCGAGCTGGACGACTCCGAGCAGGAGTAGCCCTCCGGCGCGAGCCCAGGCGCCGGGGAGGACCTTCCGGTTCGAGTTCGTGTGAACTGGTACGACCATCGGACCAGTTGGGAAAAAACGCGCCCGGGAGGGGGCTGGCTCCGTACCGTGCTGGGAAGTGGACGCTCCCGGCGGCCCGCGTGCCCGGCGGAGGACACGCTGCCCCGGAGTCGCAGAAGCGTAGCCGTGAGCGCTCCGTACCCTCCTGCGCCCCGGGTTCCCCTGGCCCGGCCCGACGCGGAGGAGTCCCTTGTCCCAGCCCCTGCACCGCCGCACCGTCCTGCAGTGCATCGTCGCCGCGGCGGCGAGCACCGCCCTCGGCTGCCATGATGAAGAGTCGCCCGTGGAGGAGGGGCAGGCGTACTTCCCCCAGTCGGTGGCCTCGGGAGAGCCGCGCGAGGGCAGCGTGGTGCTGTGGACGCGCGCGGTGGACCCCGAGCACCCGCGCTCGGATGTCGTGCTCACCCTCCAGGTCGCGATGGATGCGGACTTCACGCTCCTCGTGGTGCAGCTCCGGGGACTGCGCGTCCCGTCCGAGCACGACCACACGCTCAAGGTGAAGGTGACGAACCTCGCGCCGCGCACGGACTACTACTACCGCTTCCTCGTCGAGAAGAAGGGCAGGCGTCTGGCCTCGCGCACGGGCCGCACCCGCACCGCTCCCGCCGCTGGCGCGGGAGTGCCCGTGCGCTTCGTCGTGGCCAACTGCCAGGACTTCCGCGGGCGCTACTACAACACCTGGCAGCACCTGCTGCAGCTCGACGAGGACCTCGACTTCATCCTGTTCATCGGCGACTACATCTACGAGGCTGACTCCTCGGCCGTCCCCTCGCCAGACCCCGCGCGCAACGTGAGCTTCACCGACCCGGGCTCCGCCATGCCGAGAGACCTCGGGGGAGGGCGCACCGAGCTCGTCGCCCACTCGCTGTCCAACTACCGTGACCTCTACCGCACCTACCGCTCGGATCTCTTCCTCCAGCAGGTGCACGAGCGCTACCCGTTCATCCTCACCTGGGACGACCACGAGTTCTCCGATGACTGCTGGGACGCGCACGCCACGTACACCAACGGGCGCGCCGACGAGCTAGAGCCCGGCCGCCGGCGCAACGCGGAGCTCGCCTTCTTCGAGTACCAGCCCATCGACGTCACCGACGCCCCCCCGGGTGCCATCGACGTGAGGAACGTGCCGCGCTACCCGGACACGCGCATCTGGCGCGACTTCGTCTTCGGCGGCCACCTGCGGCTGTTCGTCGCCGACTACCGCACCCACCGGCCGGACCATCTCATCCCCGAGGATGCCTACCCCGCCACGGTGGCCATGGACGCGGTGGTGCTCGGCTCGCTGGGCCTCTCGGGGGCCTTCGCATCGGACACCTTCGCGTACGTGGACATCGGTGAGTTCCCCGCGCAGCAGGCCGTGCTGCAAGGGGCGTACGTGCAGCTCGCGGTGGCGGCGGGGTTGACGGCGGCGGAGGCGGCGAAGCGGGCCTCGGAGGCGGTGAAGGGCAACCTCGCGCTGGCCTACGTCAACCCGGTGCTGGTGGGGGCGGCACAACCCGGAGCCGGCCCCATCGACCCTGCGGGCAGGCCGCGCGGACTGGCCTTCGTGCACCTGGGGAAGACGGAGCTGTTCACCCGCGTGGGCTCGCGCTACGTCGTCATCAAGGACACCTTCGACGTCTACGCGGCCTGGCGCTACGGCACCTCGGGGCACGCGGCGGAGGACGCGCTCGGCGAGGCCCAGGAGGCAGCGCTGCTGGAGTCCGCGAAGGGCCCCCAGACGTGGAAGGTGGTGGCGAGCTCGGTGTCCCCCACGTCGATGATCTGGGACCTGAGCAACAAGCCGGACGTCGAGCCGCCCTCGGTGCGCAACCGCTACTACTACAGCGTGGACCAGTGGGACGGCTTCCCCGACAAGCGGCGAGAGCTGCTCACCACCCTGAGAGACCTCACCCAGGGCCACGCGCTCTTCGTCGCGGGAGACATCCACGCCTCCTTCGCGTCGGTGGAGCTCGGGGTGCCGGCGCTCACCGCGCCCGCCATCTCCTCGACGGCGGTGCGGGAGGAGGCCGGTACCGAGGTGGAGGCCGCGGGCTTTCCTCCCGGCACGGCCGTCTACCGCTACGTCGTCACCGAGATGGAGGCCACCTTCCGCGAGGCCAACCCCGGCATCGCCTTCGTGGACACCGACGGCCACGGCTTCACGGTGGTGGAGGTGGGGCCCGAGGAGGCACGGGCCTCGTACCACCTGCTGCCGAGCGTTCACGTCCGGGAGGACTTCGCGGGCCGGCCCGAGGAGCTCGCGGCGCTCTTCACCCGCCGCGACTTCCGGATCCAGCCCGGTACCCCCGCGACCATCGACGGGCCGTGAGCCGCCCCGGGCTCAGGCCACCGCGAGGGCCGACTGCCGCGGCGCGAGCTCCGGCTCCTGCGACGTCGCCCTCGCCGCCTTCGTCACCATGTAGATGTAGAGGCAGTCGAACACGAAGATGGAGAGGCACAGGAAGGTGAGGAAGTTCAGCCCGCCCAGCCAGTCCTGCGTCTGGCCAATGACGAAGTGGCACTCGATGGAGGTGCCCAGCGTGCCGAGCATCTTGCACCACGCCGCCGGCACCGACAGCCCGCGCCCGCCCTGGTGCCGGCGCGAGAAGTAGAAGAAGACGAAGGTCACGCTCATGACGAGGTTCACCATGAACGCGCCCATCAGCCCCAGCATGTCGTGGTACTGCACGTAGAAGGCATACAGCCCGGAGAGCGAGAGCATCACCGTGCCGGCGATGACGGCATGGTAGTTCTGCTGAATCTCCGGAATCGTCTGCAGCTCACGCCCGTAGCGCAGCAGCTGGTAGACGATGACGAGGTCCACGAAGAACCACACCCGATCGAAGAAGTGCCAGAGCGGCACCGGATTGGGGATGACCCACGAGGCCAGGAACTCCCAGGCCAGGTTCATGCAGATGGCCACCATCGGCAGGCCGTAGGACTTGTCCTTGAAGCACTGCCGGATGATGAAGATGTAGGCGAGAATCCAGAAGGCACAGCCAATCTCGCCCACGATGTTGAACCAGGCGAGCGGATCGAACGGACCGCCGCGGAGCTGCTGAAGCGAAAAGGTCGGGTGCATGCTCAGGCCACCTTCGTGTGGGAGTCGCTGCGTCCGGCCTGGGCGGCCGCCGCCAGGTTGCGGGCCTCGGCCTCGGACCGGCGCCGGGCGTTCGCCGCGCGCGGGCCCTGCTCGAGGCGCCACCGGTCCTGCAGGTGGTCGGGAATGTAGAAGGGCGTGCGCTGGCCTCCGCGCTCCACCAGCAGCATCCCCTCGACGATGTCCTTGCTGATGAAGCGCAGCAGCTTCGCCGCGACGAAGGTGTTGTCCCCCACCCAGTCCGTCAGCGCGCTGAGGCCCTTGATGGCCTGGGGGATGATGGCCGTCCAGTCCGGCTTGGGCACCTGCAGCAGGTCCGCCACGTTCATCCCCTGCCACTGGTCCTGGTCGAGGAAGAAGTGAATCATGCTCACCGGCAGCCCATCCAACAGGTCCGGCGTGAGCCCCTGCATGCCCTCGACGAGCGCGGCCGTCATGGCCACGCCCTCCTGCGAGAAGGCCACCTGGCGCTGGCGGATGAGGTAGGTGAGCTCGCGCGCCTCGTCCACGTTGGCGGGAATCAGCCGCTCGTCCACGCCGATGATGCGGCCCACCGCCCGCCACGCGTAGAGCCAGGCCTCCTGCTGCGCGGGGGTGAGCTCGATGTGCAGCGCCTTCATGCCCTCGAGCACCACGTAGGAGAACGTCATCAGCGTGCCGGCCAGGTCCTCCTGGTTGATGGGCTGGCCCAGCTCCCGCGCGTCCCACGGGTGGCGAGGGTCGTGGCGGATCATGTAGCGGATGGCCGCGTGCATCAGCCGCACCTTCTGCGTGGTGCGCACGCCCCGGCCGTCGGGCTCCATGCCGCCCTCGGTCATCACGTCCACCACCATCTGCGCCGTCTCGAAGACGCGGCGGATGGGGCGCTTCTGCAGGAAGCCCGTGCGGTAGAGCACCTGCACGCCCTTGCGCGCCGCGTAGGACGCCGGCAGCGAGTAGAAGCCGAGGATCATCATCACCTCGGGCCCGAACAGCTCGAAGAGCTCCTGGCCCTGGCGCAGCTTCTCCGGGTCCAGCCGGGGCACCGACGCCTGCGTGTGCGCCAGGTACTCCATCACGTAGGGAGGCAGCCGGGCAGAGGGGAGGTCGTCATTCTCGACGAGGGTGCGCATCAGCTGGTTCACCCCGTCCACCTTGCCCTCGGTGAACAGCCTTTCGATGACGGCATCGGCGAGCGGATCCATCTTCGTCCGCAGCTCGTCCATGAAGTCGTGCGTCCAGAGGCCTGGTGCCATGTGAGTGCTCCCGCGGGTCGATGTGATGCGCTCCCCCCTCCCGCTGGCCCTGAAGTGTAGCGAGCGCGTGGCGCGATGCTGTGAAGCGATTCACAGGGCGGAGGATTCCGGTGCCGTCTCAGGTAGGGACTGAACGGGACGCTCCAACACGTCGAGGGCCTGCAACGAGCCCGTAGCACCCAGCCGCTCGAAGATGGCGCGGGCGCGCTCGAGGTGGAGGGCACGGGTGCCCCCGGGGCCGGGCGAGGTGCGCGCCAGCTCGTAGTGGGCGAGGGCCTCGTCGGTGGGCATGCGGTAGGTGCGCCCATGGTCGATGGCACGCTGCCAGAGCGTCCGGGCGCGCTCGGGGCGGCCCGCCAGCCAGGCCCGCGTCCCCTCCAGGCGCGCGGTGCGGCTGAGCGCGGTGGGGTAGAGCCGGCTCACCTTGCTGAGCACCTGGAGCGTCGCGGCGGACAGCTCCCGGGGCTCGGCCTCCGCGGCGCCTCCCGTGCCTCGCGCCTCCTCCCACAGCTCCAGGCTCGCCTGCACCAGCGAGGTGAGGGAGGTGAGGTCGGACCACACCAGCAGGGGGCGCTTGCCCACCATGCGCAGGGCCTCGCGCGCGTGCCGGACGACGCGGGCGTGCTCGCCCTTGCGCCGCGCCACCAGCGCCGCGTTGCAGTGGTAGCGCAGCACCGCGAGGGGGTCCGCGAAGGGCAGCAGCACCTCGGCCTCGCGCAGCCGCTCCACCGCCTCGTCCAGCCGGGAGAGCTGCAGGAGCGTGGGCGCCATCTCCGTGAGGGCCCACATCGCGTTGACGGCGTTGGTGGCCTCGTTGGCCACGCGCAGCATGGACTCGCGCACATACTGGGCGGCGCCCGGCTCGCGCGCCATCTCCAGCCCCATGCCCAGCACCTCCAGGCCCGTGCACATGGTGGAGCGGTCATTGACGCGCCCGGCCGAGGCGATGCCCCTCTCCACCTGGTCCAGGCCCTCCTCCCAGCGGCCGAACGTCAGTTGGTAGGCGCCCTGGACGATGTTGGTGATGGGCGGACACGCGTCCCCCGCGGCGCTGGCGCGGCGGAAGTACCGCTCCGCCAGCCCGTGCATCCGCCCCAGGCCCGCCATGTAGCCCATGGCGTTGTAGGCCACGGCCGCCGGGGTGTAGTCGCGCGCCGCCTCCGCGTGGTTGACGGCCGCGAAGTTGGAGGTCATGTGCTCGAGCATCCGGTCCGCGTAGAAGCTCTGCTCGCCGAGCGTGCTGAAGACGGTGGCGGCGAGCGCCAGCCGCTCGCGCTCCCCAGGCGACCCCGGCTCCGGCAGCCAGCGCCCCAGCGCCATGCGCGAGGCGTGCCGCATCAGCTCCCACGCCAGCCGGACGATCCAGCCCATGCGCGAGGCGGGCATGGAGAAGCCCAGCAGACGCAGCGCTTCACCGCAGTGCGTCCGGCTGAGCTCCGCCTCCCCGAGGACGTAGTACGCGCTGCCCAACCGCGCGTTCCACCGGGCCCGGCGCAATTCGTCCACCCGCTCGGCGCCGCTCGTGGCCAGCTCCAGCGCGCGCTTGAGCAGGGCCACCAGCTCGGCATGGGCCCCGCGCGAGAAGGCGGCCTGCGCGGCCTGCTCCAGGTGCTCCAGCGCCCGCTCGGGCTCCTCCGCCAGCCGCCAGTGGTGCGCCAGCAGCGGTTGGAGCTGCTCGCCCCGCTCCTCCTGCTCGCGCTCGTGCAGCAGCGCCACCGCCCGGTGCAGCTCCCGGCGCTGCGAGAAGGCCATCAGGTGGTAGGCCGCCTCCTGCACCAGCACGTGTTTGAAGGCATACACCGCGCCGTCCGGGGCGTCCTCCTCGCGCCGCACCAGGCCCAGCGCCTCCAGCGCGGCGAGCTGCTCGGGCAGGCTGGCCCTGTCCGCCTCCACCGGGTGCACGGCCCGCAGCCGCTCGAAGGGGAAGGTGCGGCCGAGCACGCTGGCCACCTTCAGGGTGAGCTGCTGCTGGGGCGTGAGCCGGTCGATGCGGCTGGTGAGCAGGCCCTGGATGGTGCCGGGCAGATCCAACCCCATCTTCTCCATCGCCCGCGACACCAGCCGGCACTCGCCGCCCTCGACGAGGAGGTAGCCCGCGTCACGCAGGGCACACGCCAGCTCCTCGCTGAAGAAGGGGTGGCCCTCGGCGCGGTCGCGGATGAAGGCGGCCACTGGGGCGGGCAGGTGGCGCACGCCGAGCCGCCTGCGCACCAGTGACAGCACGTCCTCGTGCGGCATCCGCTCCAGCGACAGGTGCACCGTGCCGGGGGCCTCGCGCAGCGGGTGGTACTCGGGAGGCGCGGACTCGCCCGGGGGACGCAGGGCGAGCACCAGCAGCAGCCGCTTCACCCGCCGCTGCACCGCCAGCGTCAGCTCCCACGAGGACGAGTCCAGCCAGTGCGCGTCCTCGAGCACCACCACCCGCGGCGCCTCCGCGGTGGACTCGTCGAGCAGTTGCACCAGCAGCTCGCGCGTGTTGGCGCCGCGCAGGGTGGCGGACATGTTGCGCACCACGTCGTTTTCCGGCACCGCCACCGGCAGCACGCCCTCGAGCAGCGGCGCCCAGGCCTCGCGCTCGGGCCAGGCCCGCAGCCGCTCCAGCACGTGCGCGGTGCGCGAGGCCTCGTCCGGCAGCGCCTCCAGCCCCAGCAGGCGCGAGAGCACCGGGCGCCACCCATGGTAGGCCGACGAGCGCTCCACCGCCGTGCCCGCGCCCCGCGCCAGGGACAGCCCCAGCGCCCGCGCCCGCTCCAGCACCTCGCCCACCAGCACGGACTTGCCGATGCCCGCCTCGCCCTCGAGCAGCACCGTGCCGCCCACGCCCCGCTCCGCCAGCGTCCGCACCCCCGCGACGAGCCGCGCGCGCTCCTCCTGCCGGCCCACCACCACCTGCGTGTTCCGCGCCTCGGCCTCCACGCCCGCGGGGCTCTCCTCGGGGCGGTATACCGGTACGGGGCCCGTAATCCCCTTCATCGGCAGCGGCGGGAGCGTCTCGAAGCGCTGCCTCGAGGAGGCCAGGCGCAGCGTGGTGCTGTCGCAGAGCACGTCGCCCTTCGCCGCCTGCATCAGCCGCGCGGCCAGGTTCACCGTGTGGCCCACCATCACGTACTCGCGCCGCGTGGCCCCGCTCGTGGTGCCGCAGAAGACGCGCCCGGTGGCCAGCCCCAGGCTGTGGCGCATGTCCATCGCCCGCAGCGCCGCCCGCAGGTCCAACGCCGTGCGCACCGCCCGCGCCGGGTCGTCCTCGTGCGACAGCGGCGGCAGCCCGAAGGCCGCCACCACCACCACGCCCTTGTCGTCCACCACCACCTGGTTGACGCTGCCCTCGTAGCGGAAGAGCACCGCCTGCACCGTGCGCAGCGCGCGCTGCAACTCCTCGGGCCGCTGCCCGGCGGCGAGCTCCCGCTCCCCCAGGTTGATGAACATCACCGTGACGGTGCGGAACTCGGAGAGCCACTGGCCGTGCCCGGCCTCCAGCCGGTGCTTCACCACCAGCGGCAGGTAGGCGTGCAGCGCCGGCTCCAGCTCCGGCGTCGGCTCCAGCGGGTACACCTCGGGCAGCGGCTCGGGCGGCATCGTCCCCAGCTTCCAGCCCGCCGCGCCGCGCGCCTCGCCCTGGGCTCCCTCCAGCAGGCACCAGGCGTTCGGGCCGAGGATGATGTCGCCCGGCTGCGCCGCGTGCTCGGCCTGGGCCATCTCCAGCAGCGGCTCGCCCGAGGCGAGGAAGTCCCAGCGCCCCTTCTCGCCGCCCACGTCGGAGAGCCGCACCGTCCCGGCGCCAATGCCCACCTTCAGCCGCAGCGCCTCGCCGTCCACCGGCTCGCTTCCCGCGATGAGGGCCTGCGCCGCCTGGGCGCACCGGGCCGCCAGCCGCACCGCGCGCGACAGCTCGCCCCCCGGCTCCACCGGCCACAGCGCCACCAGCGCGTCCCCGGCGAAGCGCAGCACGTCTCCTCCGTGCGCGGCGATGGTGCCGATGAGCCGCGAGAAGCACGCGTCGAGGATTCCCCGCAGGCGCTCGGCTCCCGAGGGGCCACTCTTCTCCAGCGTCTCGGCCAGCGAGGTGAAACCCGTCAGGTCGGCGAAGAGCACCGCGCCCTGTTGCTCGCGCACGGCCCCCTCTCGCGGGCGCGTGGCGTCTTCCAGGAGGGCGCGCACCAATGAGCGGGGCAGAAATGCCGCCAGTGCGTGCTGCCTCGAAGGGGAATTCATGCCAGGGCCACCGCCGCCGGGAGGGGGGTCCGGGGCGGGAGTGGCTCATTCGTAGCAGATGGTTGCCGCTCCAGCCACCTCGTGGCCGGGCACGGGAGAGCAGGCAGGCGAGCGGGTTCTGGCTTCCTGAATCCTAAGAGCGCGCTCCCCTGGTTTTCTCCGCCGGGCGTGAACGGGCTTCGCGCCCGGTGCGGATTCCGTCCAGCATCACCCCCAACATGCCGGGGAGGACCTGCTCGGCCGTCATCCCCAGCTCCCCCAGGACATCCGGCCGCATCACCTGGTCCACCAGCGTGAGCACCATGCGGATGAGCAGCCGCGGCTCCACGTCCGCGCGCAGGGCGCCGGCCTTCACCCCCTGGGCGATGAGTCCCCCGAAGTTGGCCTGCACCGCCGCGCGCCGCACCTCCAGCAGCCGCTGCCACAGCGCCGGAGCGTCCCGCTGCAAATCCCTCAGCACCGGGCCCGCGCGCGCGTAGCGGCCCGCCAGCACCTTCACGAAGCCGTGGAAGCGCTCGGCGAAGTCCCGCCGCTCGTCCCCGGCCACGCGCGCGAGCTCCTCGCCGATGCGCGCGAAGCTGGCCACGATGGCCGCCTCGCCCAGCTCCTCCTTGCTGGAGAAGTGGCGGTAGAGCGTCTTCTTGCTCATCCGCAGCTCGGCGGCGAGCTCATCCATCGTCACCCGCGAGTAGCCATGCGTGAGGAAGAACTCCTCGGCCTTCTCGAGGATGCGCGCGCGGGCCTCGTCCGCCTCGCTCATGCGAGCGCCCCGTGCCGGGGCCCCTCGTACACCAGCCCCACGCCGCCGCCGGGGCCGAGGGTGATGTTGCGGCGCACCGGGCGCTCGGGCTCGGGGCTCGCGAGCGAGAAGCGGTGCGCGGCCAGCAGCGTGCCCAGGGCGATGCGCATCTCGTACAGCGCGAAGGCCGCGCCGATGCAGCGCCGCGCTCCGCCGCCGAAGGGCAGGTACTCGAAGGGCGAGTACTTGCGCTCGAGGAAGCGCTCGGGACGGAAGCGCTCGGGTTCGGGGTAGAGCACCGGATCCATGTGCGCCACGCAGATGGCGGCCATGACGCCAGTGCCGGGGGGCAGCTCGCGCCCGCGCAGGGTGAAGGGCGCCAGGGTGCGGCGGCCCACCACCGGCACCACGGGGTACAGGCGCAGCGCCTCGTCGCACACCGCGCCGAGGTACGGCAGCTTCGCGAGCACCTCCGGCTCGGGCTCCGCGCCCAGGGGCGAGAGCTCCTCGAGCAGCCGCTCGAGCGTCTCGGGCTGGTGGTGCAGGTGGTGGAGCGCCCAGGCCATGCCGATGGCCGTGGTCTCATGGCCCGCGAGCAGCAGGGTGCGCAGCTCGTCCTTGAGCTCCGCGTCCGCCATGGGCTGGCCCTCCTCGTCCCGTGCGCCGAGCAGCAGGCTGAGGATGTCGATGTGGCCCTCCGCGTGTCCGCGCCGCGTGGCGAGCTCCTCGGTGAGCAACCCGTCCAGCTCCGTCACGTAGCGCTGGAAGCGCGCCCAGGGGCCCATGCCGCCGAACGAGCGGCGCAGGGGTTTGGCCGCCATGAGCAGGGGCGTATAGGACTCCATGTAGGCCGTCAGCACTTCGCGGTAGCGCCGCATGCGCTCGGGCTCGTCGATGCCGAAGACGGCGCGGATGATGACGTCGAGGGAGATGTCCTGGGTGACGTCCTGCGCGCGGAAGGTGCCGCCAGGGCGCAGGGAGCCGGCCGCGCGCAGGGTGACGTCGCGCATGAGCAGGCCGTAGGCGCGCATGCGCTCGCCGTGGAAGGGGGGCATGAGCAGCTTGCGCTCGCGCTTGTGGCGCGGGCCGCCCATGAGCAGCAGCGAGTTGTCCCCCAGGGCGGGCGCGAGAATCAGCTGGCCGAGCGGCTCGAAGACAGTGGGGTCGGCGCTGAAGATGTCGCGGATGCCCTCGGGGTCCGCGGTGATGACCACGTCGCCCACCGGCAGCGGCGCGGTGAAGGGGTCCCCGTAGCGCGAGCGGCAGTCGGAGAGGAAGCCCGCGGTGTTCTTGAGGAAGCGGAACGTCTGCAGGGGCTTGAGGTAGCGGGGCCCGGGCGGCAGCTGCGGGGTGGACATGGCACGTCCTCCAGGAGGCGAGCGGCGGAAACCCTGGAAACCCTATGCGTTTCCGGAGTTTCCGGCAACCCGTGGCTGCCTGCTCGTTTGGGGACTGGCGCGTGCGTCAGGGGGAGTCGGGCTTCACGCCCCGCGCTTCTCCAGCACGGCAATGCGCTCGAGGAACGCGCGGCCCTTCGCGGGGTCCGTCATGTGGATGAAGGCGGCCATGCCCTTGAGCTGCTCGAGCGTCTCGCCCTCCTTGCCCGGCTTGCCCTTCTCCCGGTTGTGCAGCGCCGCTCGCAACTGGCGCATCACCTCGCGCGGCACGCGCGCTCCCGGCTGGCCCTTCGGCGCCTCGTTCACCACCAGCCCCGTCACCACCTGCCGGTTCCCCGGACGCATCACCCGCGTCTTGTCCGGGTGCACCCGGAAGCCCTCCGCCTCCAGCACCTTCTCCACCCGGGCAATCAGTACCGACACCGGCGCTTCCGTCTTCCCCCGGCTCCGGCGCCAGGAGAACGTCATGTCGTCCGCGTAGCGCGTGTACGCGAAGCCCAGCCGCCTCGACAGCGCCGACAGCCGCTTGTCCAGGCGCAGGCACAGCGCGTTCGTGATTCCCGGCGACGTCGGCGCTCCCTGCGGCAGCGCTCGCGGCCCCTTCGCCACGTACAGCGTCTTGCCGCGGAACTGCACCACCTCGCGCGGCGCCTCGGTGGCCATCAGCGCCAGCAGCGTCGCCGTGCCCTCCGCCAGCCCGCCCTTGCGCAAGAGGCCCTTCACCCGCTGCCACGTGACGGACGGGAAGAAGTCCTTGACGTCCATCTTCACCACCACGTCCGCGCCCTTGTGCGCCAGCGCGTTGGTGACGATGGAGCGCCCCGCCACGAAGCCGTGCGCCGCGCCGTGCACCGGCAGCCGCTCGACGACGTTCGCCAGCACCCAGCGCTGCGCCTGCTTCAGCTCCTTCTTCGGCGAGGTGATGGTCCGCTTTCCACCGTCCCGCTTGGGAATCTCCCAGCTGCGGTAGTGCGTCCCCGTGTCCACCTCGCGGTGGTACGTGAACCAGCGCAGCCTCGCCACGCTCAGCCCCAGCGCCTTCGCCAGCGTCTGCGCCGACTCGAGCTCCGGCAGCCCGTTCGCCTTCGCCCGCTCCTCGCGGTCCTTCAGGTCGAACTTGTCCGGGCCCCCCGTCTCCTCCCAATGCACCCCCGCGCCCAGGTGGTTGATGTGCGTGGTGCGCCACGCCTCCCACGCCAGACGCTGGAGCGCACGGCGCTCGGCGGCCTCGGCCTTCTTCTTCTCCTTCCAGGCCGTCTTCTCCTTCTCGGAGAGTCCGCTCGGGTCCTCGTGCTCGGGCGCGAGCCCCCTGGCCTTCAGCTCGGCCTCGACCCAGGCCTTCTGGCCGCCAGCCTCTTCAATCGCCTTCCAACGGGCGAGCCGCGCCTGCTCCTCGCGCTGGGCGACTTCGCGCTGGGCCACCACGTTGGCCGAAGGAGTGGAGGGGGCGGGGGCGGGCACCACCACGGGGGCCGCGGCGGGAACGAACGTCTCGAGCTTCGCGGTCATCACGGCACCTCGGGTGTGGCGAGGAGGCGTCTGGGGGGAGGGGGCTGCGCGAGCGGTCGAGAGAGGCCTGGAACCACCACCTGCTCACCTGGGGCACGGTAGCCTCACCGGCTCTCCCTGGTACGGGGGCTCCGGCCGCCTGGGGAAACGGCGGTTGCGTCGTTGGCTCAGCTCCCCGGGCGGCCGGAGCCCCCGTACCAGGAGAGAGCCAAGAACAGGCTACCTTGCGGAGAGTGTCCTGCATTGCTTCCAGAGCGGCGCAGCGCCGCTCCCGCGCTCGAGGCGCGAAGGCTGATGCTTTCCGGACCTCTCTCGACCACTCGCGCTACCTGGCGCGTCTGCCGTGCTTCGTCGCGTCCACCCCTCCTGTTGGGATTTCTACACCATCCCGTGGGCCGAGTCGATGAAGGGCATCAGGTCTCCCATGGTCTCAGCGGCGTGAGCAGCCCGGCCTGCGCGAGGCGCTCGGCCACGTCGCGTGCCAACTCCACGTGGGCGGGGTTGGAGGCTGTGAATCGCTCGGGGGTGAGGATGACGAGCGTGCCCTTGTCCTCCACGGGCTCGACCTGGATGGGCGCGGGCAGGGGCGGCAGCGAGCCGCGGCGGTGGGAGAAGTACATGAGCCAGCCGACGAAGGTGCCGGCCTTGCTGGAGTCCGACACCAGTTGCCGATGCTCGTCGGAAGTAGCGACACCCCACTCGGGCTCGAAGGCTACGGCCATGGCGCGCAGTATCCGGGCGAGCACGGGGGCCTGGAGCACGCGCTGCTGGGCGGGGCCTTCCTCTGGTGGGTGGTACAGGCACAAGTTGGAGACCCAGACGGATGCATCTCCGCAGAGGATGGAGAGGCTGCTCGCCGCTTCGTGGATCTCCCCATTCCAGCCCCGCAGAGAGAATCCGTCGTCGGCGAGGCGTCCTTCCTTCTGCGCTTGCTGGGTGAACATCTCCGAGAGACTCGCCGCATCGGACGCAATGCGATGCTTCAGAGCCGCTTTCAGGGTTCGGCCTTTTCTGAACCATTTTGCGAGGCTCGGGTCGCATGAGGCCAGCAGGCGGAAGAAGGACTCAGCACGCTGAGCACAGGCCTCGGCCGATTCCCGCCGTGCCAGCCAGTAGGCACCCACATAATAGGTTTCTCTCATTCGAGTGAGTCCTCACTGTGCTGGGGGAGGGATGACCTTGATGCTGTCGAGGGTGTTCTCCTCGAATAGCCTTCTCATGAGGTCAGACACTTCCCGCTCAGCGAAATGCCACTGGATGGGAGTGCTTCCGGCTGCCTTGAGCTGTCTCTTGGCCTGATCAATCATCTCCTCGGCGCCTTCGAACCACGGCTTGCCATGCATCTTCTGGAGGAGCTTCTTGTAGCCGGGCCCTTTGACCTCGAGCAGCACGCCGTTCTGGAAGCCATCGAAGTCCACATAGTCCTTGGGCCCGGGGCCCGTGCGGACCCGGTAGACCCAGCCCTCGGGAGCGCCCGTCATCTGGGACTGGTAGCGCCGGGCTTCGTCGCTCATGCGCTCCAGCTTCTTCGTCCATTGGCCGGGGCCCGCGGGAGGCGGGGGCCAGGTGCTGTTGCCTCCGGAGGCACGGCCTCCCTGCGCCATGAGGACGATGGAGACCGAGGCGGCGCCCGCTCCGACCACGGCCGTCACGGCTCCGGCTGGCACCGCCACCTCGTGCACCACCAGCGCGCCCCGGGCAGACACGGTGAGCACGGGTAGCCGAGAGGCCGAGGCCAATCGCGGACCCACCGCGCTCGCGCCCCCCTGGAGCGTCAGCACGTGGGTGAGCAGTCTCGCCGTCTCGCGTAGCTGGTCTTCCCGGTTCATCGCCCCGAAGCGGGCGAGGTACTCGGGAGAGCTCGCGATGAGGCCGGATACCGCCGAGGGCAGTTGGGCCAGTCCCTCCAGTGTGCGCACCGGATGGGTGATGAGAGCCGCCAGGCCCCTGGCCATTTCCTCCAACGCGTCCTCCGCGCCCAGCAGAGCGGCGGTCGCGGGGTCTCGTCCCAGGGGCCGTTCGCCCGCGGGAGGGCCCTCCTGCTTGCGCAGGGCTTCGTCCACGGCGAAGAAGACGCCCCCCTCATCGAGGTAGAAGGCGCCCACGCGCAGACCCTGCACGTACAACTCACCCCCTCGCAGGGTCGGGCGCCCCAGGTCGGCCATGGGTCTGCCGGTGAGCGCCACGGCGCCGTAGCCATCGGGCCGCACCACGACCAGTTGGCGGAAGCGCCCGGTCCGCGCGAGCAACTCAGCGTAGCTCAGGGGTTGTCCGGTGCCGAAGGCCTCGTGTAACAGCCGAGCCAGTACGGTACGGGGAGCGAAGGTTCGCGGGGTGGCGGGGCTGTCCAGCAGGCCGCGCCATAGGGCCTCGGCCTTGCCAGCAGTGAGGGGCTGGCCCGGAGGCAGCCAGGTGGACTCCGGTAATCCAGTGTGCCGCAAGAGCACCTGGACCTCATCGGCCTCGGCGGCGAACGCACTGGAGGCCAGCAACAGCACGAGGGCCAGGAGCGCGGAGAGGGTCGGAAATCTCATGGCTCCTGGCTCGTGCCGTGCCCGCTCGCTACACCGTCCCGCCCACCGAGTCGATGAAGCCCTCGGCCGCCAGTGACTCCAGGCGCGTGAAATAGGCCGTGCGCGCCTCCGAGTCCGTGTCGAACCACAGCCGCTGGTGGCGCTGCTCGCCCAGGCGCGGGCCCCACTCCACCGACACCAGCTTGCCGTCCAGCGACACGCGGTACACCTGCTCCTGGCCCGACTCGTCGCGCCGCACGTACGAGCGCGTCTCGGCGCGGATGAGCGCCCGGCCCTTCGGCGTCTGCCGCAGCGCCTCCTCCTGCACCCGCTGCCGCGCGTACGCGAGCCGCAGCGCAATCATGTGCTCGCACGGGCCCTCGCGCAGCCCCGAGCGCCGGTAGTGCGGGCAGCCGCAGTTCGCCTCGCGCACCCGGCCCTCCAAATCCAGGAGGAAGCCGGGGAAGAAGCTGCGCACCGCCTCGCGGTCCACCACCTCGCCGCTCAGCCGCGTGCCCACGCCCACCACCTCGTGCACCTTGGTGAGCTTCACCTCGCCCGCTCCCGCGCCGCCGTCTCCCAGCAGCCGGTGCGCCCGCTCCTCGCGCTCGTTGCCGTAGCGGATGACGGCCTCGTCCACCGGCGTGGAGAGCAGCTCGCGCGGCCGGTAGGTCCCCTTCGCAATGTCATACAAGACACGCCCGCGCAGGCACTCGAGCTGCAGCGCTCCGCGCACCGCGTCCTTCGGCGCATCCGTGCCCGAGGCCAGTTCCTCGAAAGTCTTCGGGCCCTCCTTGCGCAGCCGGGTGCGAAGCTTCTCCGCGAGCCCGTCCGGCACCGCGCGCGGCATGAGCGCATCGAAGGCCGCCGCGCTGGACCAGCCGCTCTCCGTCCACCCGGTGAGCGCCAGCGTCAGCGTGGCCGGCCCCAGGTCCATCACCCAGAACACCGGCAGCCCCGGCCCGAGCATCTGCACGCGCACGCCCTGCGCATGGGGCAGGAGCCTCGCGAGCGCCGCCAGCCGCTGCCGTCCGAAGGTGCGCACCACCGCGGGCGTGCTGCCCTGGTACTTCGGCCCGTGGCACTCGAGCACCAGCTCCCACGGCTCCAGCACCAGTCTCGGCTGCGCGCCGGGGACGAGCTCGAAGCGCAGCGCGCGCGGCGCCTTCTTCGCCTTCCGGGTGCGCAGCGCGAAGAGCAGGTTGTACAAATCAATCGGCGCGAGCGTGCAGGTGCTCGCGGGCAGCGTGGCGGCGGACTGCACCTGGAGGAAGCCGCGCAGCCAGGCGTGGGGCACCTCCACGTTGCGAGCGGGACGGGCCTCGGCGCCGCGCGCGGGCAGGGCCACGTGGGCCTCCAGCGACACCGGCACGTAGGTGCGCAGCCGGTCCACCTTGGCCAGCAGGTCCGCCGGCACGTCCAGGAAGGTGGAGCCGTGCGCGGCCTCGCGGCCCTCGAAGAGCGAGTTGTCGAAGGACAGGCGTGCGTACGCGCTCTCGTCGCGGGAGAATACCTCCAGCGACACCTGGTCCGGATCCACCGTGAGCACCGGATCCAACACCGCGTCCGCCTTCTGCTCGCCCTCGAGCGACTGCTCCAGGAAGGCCTTCTGCGCCTCCCAGATCTGGGCGGTGGCGCGCTTGCCCTGCTTCATCAGGTAGGCGAGGTACGCGGTGCGGTCCTTGCCCCGGTAGCGCAAGTCGGAGGAGAGGATGCCGAGCGCGGCGGCGAGCGCATCCCGGAAGAGCGCGGGCTCGCGGACCCGGCCGCGCACGCCCACGGTGCCCCGCGAGCCCTCGAGGGCCAGCAGGAGGCGCGAGGCGTCGGCGCCCGTGTCCACGTCACTCGTGGTGGCGTAGCGCAGCTCGACGGCGTGGGTGGTGGCGGTGCTCACGACGGGCTCCCTTCCTTCGTCCGGGCGCGCTCGGCGGCGCGGAGTGCTCGTTTGTGGGCGCGGTAGGCGGCCTTCCGCAGCTCCACGGACTGGTTCTTGTCGAAGGCCTGGCCGCGCAGCAGCTCCGCGGCCTCGGTTCCGCCCAGGCGGCCCAGCGCGGCCCATGCATCCTGCCGCACCTGCTCGTCCTTGTTCGTGGCCAGCGGGCGCAGCGGCTCCAGCTCCTTGCCCGCCAGCACCGAGGGCAGTGCCATGCGGCGGGCGTCGGACGAGGCGAGCTGCCTGGCACTGCGCACCGCTCCTCCCGCGGGGCCCGTGGCCACCGGGTCGAACGGCTGCACCGCGAGCGCCCACTCGGCGGCGCGCTCGGGGGCGATGCCCGCGAGGGCGGTGGTGGCGGCCTCACGCACCTCGGCGTCCGGGTCGGACAGCGCGGCTCGCAGGGCCTCGGGGGCGGTGTTCAGCCGGCCCAGTGCCCGGGCCGCTTCGAGGCGCACTCTCGCCGGAGCCTTGGCCTCACCGCCCTGGAGGATGTCCTTCGCGGCCTTGGCCAGCTCGCTCACGCCCAGGCGCGAGCCCGCCCACAGCAACCGGGCCCACGCGTTGGCGAGGGGCTCGCGCTTGGGCTCGGGCATGGAGGCCCACTCGGTGGCGGTGCGGCGCTCGGCGGTGGTGACGGCGCGGCCCAGCGTGGCCCTGTCTTCCGCCGACCAGGCCCGGGCCGGCTCCTGCTCACCCGTGCGTGCGCCCACCAGCCACGCGGCTTCCTCGCGCGCCGAGGGCTTCTCGTGGCCGAGCAGCATGGCCAGCGCTCCGGCGGGCAGCGACGCGCGCCGCACGAGTCCCCGGCGCAGCCGCTGCCGCAGCTCCTCCGCCTCCAGCGTGGCCAGACGCGGCAGGAGCAGCATCGGGTCCGCCTCGGTGGCGAGGTAGCTGGCGGCGGGCTCGGAGATGTCCTCCTGCTCGCTGGCCACGGCGAGGAACTCCACCCGGACGCGGTCCTTGGGGAAGAGCGCGTCGAGCGCCTTGCGCGCCGCCATCCGCAGGTCATCGTCCCAGTCGTCCAGCACCGAGGCCAGGGCGCCCTCGGCCGCGACGTCTCCCAGCTTGCCGAGCTCCTGGGCCGCGGCGGTGCGCACCTCGTTGCCGGTGCCGCCGTCGTCACGCAGGAGCGTCTCCAACCGGGAGCGGGCGCGCTCGCCGCCGATGTAGCGCAGGCCCCGGACGCCGGCCTTCTGCGACTCGTCGTCCTTGGCCTCCAGCGCGGCGAGCTCCACCTTCTCCTCGGCGCGGCGTCTGTCCTCACCCTCGGGCAGCTTCGGCGCGAGCCGGCCCAGGCCCTCGAGGGCCGCGGCCACCATGCTCGTCTCCACCGGGGCCTCGGGCGTGCCACCGGCCGCCACCTGCTCCAGCTCGGACAGGGCGCGCGCGTCTCCCAGCGTGCCGAGGGCCAGCAGGGCGCGCTCGCGCTCTCCCTCCTCGCCCGCGCGTACGTACAGCAGCAGCGGGCGCAGGGCACTGGTGCGGCCTCGCGAGGCCACGCCCTCGGCGGCGGGGAGCATCAGCTCGCGAGTCCCGCCACGCAGCACCTCCTCGAGGGGCTCCACCTTCGCGCCCTTGTGGATGACGCGCGAGGCGTAGCGCGCCACCGACTCCATGCGCACCGTCACGTCCCGGTCCGCGAAGAGGCCGGTGAGCAGCTCGTCCTGGCCCACGTCATCGCCCTGCTCCAGCTCGGTGGCGGCGGCCTTGCGCACCATCGGGTCCGCGTTGCGCACTGCCGCGCGGAGGAAGCGCACGGCGAGGGCCGCGTCGCGCTTCGGCTCGTCCTTCTCGTCCCGCTCGTCCTTCTTGGGCGGGGTGGCCACGTCCATGGCCGCTTCCACGCAGGCCAGACGCACGGGATTGCTCTCGTCGTCGAGCTGCCGTGCCAGCGCGTCCACGGCCTCGGGGCGGCGGGTGCGGCCGAGGGCCTTCACCAGGGCGAGGCGCTCGGTGGCATCCGTGGCGGTGCGCAGCCGGGCGGCGAGCGCTCCCACCGCGGCAACCGAGCCGAGCCGCGGCAGGGCCTCCTGGGCGCGCTTCACGGCGGCGGCGTTCTCCGAGCGCAGGAAGGCGGCGAGCACCTCCACGGCCCGGTCATCCTGGCGCCAGGCGAGCAGCTCGGCGGCGCGCAGGCGCAGGTCCTCGTGCTCGCTGCCCGCGGCGCGGCCGAGGGCCTCGGTGACGCGTGCGTCGTTGGCTCCGGCGAGGCGCTCGATGACGCCCACGCGCAGATCCGCGTGCTCGCTGCCGAGCGCGGCCAGCAGCGGCTCCAGGCTGCCCGGAGGGCTGAGGCGCTCGAGCAGCTCGAAGGCGTACTTGCGCACGTCGGCCAGGGGCGAGTTGAGCGCGGCGGAGATGCGGCCCTTGGCGGATTCTCCCCGGGCGGCGAGCTCATCCAGCGCGGCGCGGGCCACGTCCGGAGAGAGCGAGGCCAGGGCGAGCGACAGCGGCTCGTCGGAGCCCGAGGGATACAGCTCCTTGAGTCCGGCCAGCGCCGCCTTGCGCACGAGCTGGTGGGGGTCTTCGAGGGCGCGCAGGAGGGCGGCCACGGCGGCGGGCGTGCCGGCATGGCCCTCCTGGGTGAGCTTCACCACGCGGTCCACGGCGTCGCGGCGGACGCGGTGGCCCTCGTCGTCACCCGAGGACACCTGGCGCAACAGGCCCACGTACGCACCGAAGGCGAGCCGGCGCAGGTGTTGCTTCTCGGCGGAGACGAGCGCCTCGGGCGAGGGCTCGGCGGTGGCGGCCTTGCCGGTGCCGGTGGAGAAGAGGCGGCGCAGCCAGTTGCGCGCGGGCTTCTCCTCCACGGGGCGCGACTGCGTGACGGGCGACGTCTCGGGCTTCCACGGCGCTTCGAGCGAGCGCGGGCGGGCCACCTTCGCGGCCTCGCGGAAGTAGTCGAGCGGCTTGTGACGCAGCTGGAGCACCTGGGCCGCGGCGTAGCGCTGCTCGGGCACGTCGCTGGCGAGGGCCTCGGCGAGTCCCACCATGCGGCGGGCGCGCTCGTCCTCGGCGGGCCAGTCCTTCATGTCGCCGGCCTTCTCGGGGCGGGGCGGTTGCAGCACCTCCACCAGGTGGGCGTGCGAGGCCTCCGTCTCGGTGCGCAGCTCCAGCGCGCGGGCGGCGGCGTAGCGCACCTCGGGCCGTCCGCTGGAGAGGGCGCTGGTGAGCAGGTCGGGCGGCTCGCCCCGGCGCGAGGCGCGCAAGTCGCGGGCGAGGATGATGGCGAAGACGGTCTCCTGCACCTCGCGGGCCCTGTCCTCCAGGCCGTGCAAGAGGCCACTGTCCCCGTCCGGGCCGAGCGCCGCGAAGGAGAGGATGGCGCCGATGCGGATGGGCTGGTGCTCGTGGCGCAGGTTGCCGGTGAGGACGGGCAGGGCGCGCGTGTCCCCGAGGCGCGACAGGCCATCCGCGGCCCACGAGCGCACGGCGACATCCGCGTGCCCGAGCGCGTCCAGCAGGTAGCCCTCGTCTCCCCGGCGGCTGGCGGTGGCGAGCCCGCGGGCGGCCTGCTCGCGCACCTCGCCCGCGTCGTCCTTGAGGAGCGTGGTGGCGAAGAAGGACAGCAGCCGGCGCGAGCCCAGGGTGGCCAGGGCCGTGGCCGCGCGGTGGCGCAGCGGCGCGAGGAAGGCCGCCGGGTAGAGGCGCTGCAACTCCTTGTCGGTGAGGAGGTTGCGCATCGGCTCGATGATGTCCTCGGCGCCGCGGGCGGCGAGCAACTCCGCCGCGCGCACCTTGAGCGGCAGCTCGCTGGAGCCGAGGCCCGCGAGCAGGGGCCCGTTCTCGTCCTTGATGAGCTTGTCGAGCGCCTCGATGGCGGCGAGGTAGACCTGCGGCTCCTCGGCCAGCAGCAGCTTGAGGAGCGGCGAGCGCATCGTCTCGGCGGGGGCCTGGGTGGAGCTCTTCGCGGCCAGGGCGCGCAGCGACGCGTGCGCCGTGTCGAAGGTTGCGAGGTGCGGCTCCGCCTGCTCCTTGCCCACGTGCTTCACCCACGCCTCGTAGGCGGCCTGGGCCACACCGGCATCGCGGTCACCCACGGTCTTCTTCAGCCGCTCGAGCGCCCAGCCTTCCTTGATGCGGGCGGCGAGCTCGTCCACGGCGCGGCGGCGCAGGTCGGGGAAGCGGCCGGAGAGCGCGCGGTCCAGCGCCTCCTGGGGATTCTTCTCGTTCCAGGCCCAGAGGGTGCGGAAGGCCTCGTCGCGCACCTTGGCGGACTCGTCCTCGAGCGCATCGCCGAGCAGGCGCACGGAGGCCTCGGAGCGCTTGCCCGGGAGCTTCACGAGCCTGTCCAGGCCCCGGACACGCACGTCCTCGAAGGACGAGCGCAGGGCGGCCTCGGCGCTGGAGAGGGGCGCCTCGGTGTCGAGCGTCACCACCGCGTCGAGGGCGGTGGCGCGCACGTCGGCGTTCTCGTCGTCCAGCATCCACACGAGGCGCTCGCGGGCGCGGGCGTCCTGGAGGGCGCGGAGGGCCTCGGTGGACTGGCGGCGGATGGCCGCGTCCGGCTCACGAGAGAGTTGCAGCAGCGCGCCGAGCGCCCGGGCATCCCCGAGCTGCGCGAGGCCCCGAGCCCCACGCACGGCGGTGTCCGCAGTGCGGCAGGCCATGGCGGCGAGCAGCGGCTCCAGATCGGACTCGGTGAGCGTGGCCCCGGCCTTGCCCGTGGCGGGCATGGCGGCGCGAGCGCTACGGGCCTCCTCGTCCGTGGGCGCCTTCGTCCCCGTCTCGCCCGGCTGCGAGCGGCGGGCACGCCAGGCGAGGCGGCGGGCCACTTCGAGGGCAGCGCGGGAGAAGTCCTCGTCCTTCTCCTCCAGCACGTGGGCGAGCGGCCGGCGCTCCAGCACACGCACGGTGAAGGCCACGCGGCGCACCTCGCCGTCCGCGTCATCCAACGCCCGCGCCACCAGGGGCTGCAACTGCGGCGAGCCCAGCCAACCGGCACCCGCGGTGCGGATGAGCACCTCGGCGCGCAGGTGCGCGGGGCCGCGCTCGAAGGCCATTTTCAGCGGCTCGGTGCTGTCCTTGGGGAACACCTGCACCAGCGCGTCCAGCGCCGTCATGGTGACGGCACCGTCGGAGTCCGTCAGCTTGCTGGCGATGAGGCCCGGCACCAGCGGCGAGGCCCCGGAGAGCGCTGCGAGCCGGCGCAGCCCGGCGATGCGCGTGTCCGCATACCGCGAGTCCAGCGCGGCGCGCGGGGCGGCCAGCGGGGACTCCTTCTCCAGCGCGGCGAGCGACTCGAGCGCGGTGAGGCGCACCACCGGGTGCTCGTCGTCGAGCCTCTCGCGCAGCTTCGCGCGGGCCCCGGTGCGGCCGAGCCGGCCCAGCTCCTCGGCGGCCAGCTTGCGCACCTCGTGCTCGCGGTCCGAGGAGAGCATGGCGAGGACGAAGTCGAGCGCCTCGGGCTCCTCGAGGGCGGCGGCCTCGCGCACGGCGGCCTCGCGCTTGGGACGGTTGCCCCGGCGCGACTCCTCCAGCAGCTCGAAGCCATGCGCGAAGGAAGTCGCGTCGGTGGAGGGCTTGCCCTCGGTGTCCAGCTCGAAGCGGCGCACCGTGCGGTCCTCGCCGCCCGCGTAGACGAAGCCGAGCTGCGACTTCGCCTGCCGCGCGCTCACCGGCGGAGCGAAGGCGATGGCATGCACGGGCTTGCTGCCGCAGTCGAGCGTGCGTGGCTTGCGGCGCTCGTCCAGGCGCCACGCCTTCACCTTGCCATCATCTCCGGCGGAGAAGATGCGGTCGGCGGCCTCCTCGCCGCGCTCGGCGGTGGGCGTGGGCGGGAAGAGCAGGGCGAGCACGGCGCCGGTATGGCCCGAGTCCTTGTCGCCGCGCACCTCGCTCTCCACGGCGCCCACGAGGTACCAGATGCGCAGCTTGCCATCGTCCCCGGCGGACACGAGGCGCCCGTCGCGAGGGGTGAAGGCGAGCGCCCGCACCGCGCCCTCGTGGCCGGGCATGTCGCGGCGGGCCCCGTTGGCGAGCGTGAAGGAGCGCACCACGGAGTCATCCCCGCCGCACGCGGCATACGTCCCCGTGGGGTCCACCGCGACGACGCGCAGGGGCTGGGCCGAGGCCTGCCACTCGTGCACGCGCTTGCCCTTGGTGAGCTCCCAGGCGCGCAGGAAGCCATCCGTGCCCACGGTGAAGGCGCGCGTGCCGTCCGCGTTCACGGCGACGGCGGTGCAGGCCCCCTTGTGGGCCTCCTTCACCTCGCGCTGCACGGCCCCGTCCCCGAGCGCGCCGATGCGCACGGCTCCATCCGCGCAGGCGGCGACCCAGCTGTCCCCGGCGAGCGCGAGCCCCAGCACGGCGGCGGGCAGCTCCACGCTCCAGGCCACCTTGTTGGTGGAGGGCTCGTAGGCGGTGAGGCGGCTGAGGGCGGAAGCGCGAGCGCCTCCGACGAGCAGCAGGCGCGCGTTGGCCGCGAGCGCGCGGACCTTCTCGTAATGGCCGATGGCGAGTGAAGCCATACGTCAGAATCCTCCGAGTTCCACGCCGGGGTGCGTCGCGCGCGACCGCGGGAGCGAAGCCATGACGGCCTCCGCGAGATTGGGCCCTTCGGCCCGGCGGAGGTGTTTAGCACAGTGCATGAGGGGGACGGCTGGGACGCGGACGGGCAGGGGACGCCGTCAGGGGAGTCGAGGCGCCGCGGGTGATCCTTCCGGGTGCGTCGAAGCGGGCTCCGGCCTGGCTGGCACCGGGGCTGGAGGCGGAGCTTCGGGAGCAGTGGGCGCGGGAGCAGGCGCGGTTGAGGGGGGCGGCATGGGGGGCGTATCGGCTCCGGGACCTGGATGCTCAGCGGCAGGTGGCGGTGCCTGCTCGGGCTGTGCAGGAGGGCTGCTGGGAGGTGCAGGGGAAAAGAAGTCGTCGTCTGCGGGCGGGGGCGGGGCCTCGCCCACCACCACACCCTGCGGAGTGACCGCGTACACATGCCACCAATCGAGGACGCGGTAGCGTGGGCCACTGCACCGGTCGAAGTGCTCCTCCACCATCACGTAATACAGGCCCGGCGTAGGGCCTTTGTAGACAGCGACGTCCAGTCCCTGTTCGGGGCTCGAGCACCCCCAGAACAGACCTGGATCCGCGGCAAGGCTCTGGCTCACCAACTCACGAATGGCAGCCGCCGCGGCGAGTGCGGCCCCCGCCTCCATGAACGGGACGATGTTCTTGCCCGAGTAATCATCCAGCCACTCGACGTTTCCCTTCCAGGCCGTGGCGGGCGTGACACACCCCGGAAGCACCACCGCGAGCCCTGCGAGCGCATACGCCTTGAGCATCTTTCTCTCCTGAACTGGCGCCTACTCGCGCAACAACCGCAGAGGCTCATCGCATTGGGGCGGGCGCCCCTCTTCACCCGGGCTGCAGCGAGCCAGCGAGACCCAGCGGGCCTTCGCCGCACTCCACTGTTGGATTTCGCCGGTTGGAAAGTAGCGCAGGAAGAGACGTGTCCCATCTGGGCTCGCCGCCACCAGCGCGGAGGCCATCTCGATGCCCGTGTCTCTGTAGACCGCCGGAGCCGGGTTGCCTGGAATCAGGCGGACCTCGGCCATGGCCATGGAGGGGTCGAATGCATCGGTCGGCCATACCCTGATGTCACGAGAGGAGGGCGGTGCTCCACACGGATGGTTGTGGACGTATCCCACGACCCACACCTGCGAGGCCGGGTGGTCACCATCCTGGACCACGAAGAGCGGGCGGCATGAATTGTGGCTTCCCTGGATGGGCTCGGTCACCCTCCAGGAAAGCGATTCGCGGTCTCCGGCGACATACACCGTCGAGCAGTATTCGGTGGACAGGCCCACGATGGGCCTCTTCGTTACCGGGTCACAGACCTTGGCGCCGGGACGCCTGAGGAGCGCTTCGGCCACGTCCCGCAGCAGGTCAATGGGGATGGAGGTATCCCCCGTGGGCATTTCGACGGCGGGCACCTCGGACCAGGGACCTCGCGCGATTCTGGCGTCCCGGGCGGTGGAGTTCGGCGGGGACGGAGTGGCGCAACCGGCCGCCAGCATGCAACCCACCACCATGAGGGGCGGGAACGTGCCCTTCATGAGCGTGCCCCGGTGGTGGGCCATGCGTCAGAATCCTCCGAGCTCCACGCCGGGGTGCGCCGCGCGCAGCCTCACCAGCGATGCCAGGCAGCTCTGCCACTCGCCCTTGGCCAGCGAGCCGGTGAACTCACCGAGCACCGGGGCCACCACGCGCGCGAAGCTCTCGTCTTCCAATCCCAAATCCCGCACCAGCTCAATCACGCGGCGCTTGGCCTCGCTGGCCGACACGCGCCGCACCACATTGCCCTCGCGGCCCTCCTTCGAGCGCCCCGGCGGCAGGCCGAACAGCATGCGCCGCAGGAAGGTGCGCAGCGCCTCCACGTTGGCGAAGCGCTCGGTGGCGGCCACCGGAGACTCCGTGGCCCCCGAGGGCTTCCACCCCTCGGGCAGGTGCAGCGGCCGGTGCTTCTCCCACAGCAGGCGGATGGCGAAGAGGCCCACCTCGCGGTCCGCGCTCTCCATCAGCCATGCGAGCCGCTCGGGCCCGCCCAGCCGCGCGTAGTGGCGGCGGATGAGCTCCACGGCCACCTCGCGCGTGGAGCGCTTGGTGCTCTCGGTGAGGGTGAAGACCTTCACGGCATCCAACTCGTCGGGCGTCAGGGTGCGGCGCTTGTCGGCGCCCTCCTCGCCCGCGTCGAGCAGCGCGTCATAGGCGAGGTTGCGCACTTCCTTGGCGTTGGCCTCGGCGAGCTCGTACACGCGGGTGTGCCAGCCCCAGGCGCGCAGCTCCACGCGCGTCACCGCGAGCGCGAAGTGGCGCACGTCGTCGCGCGCATCGAAGAGCGCGGGCCACAGGCGCTCGGGCGTGTACGCATTGCGCGGCGCCTTCGGCTTGAGCTGGTAGGACTTGGACTCGGGCTGCTCGGGGCCGATGACGGGGTGGTGGCAGCGCAGGTACGTCTGGGCGAAGGTGCGCACCGGGGCGGGCTGCTTCGCGCCGAGCGCCAGCTCGAAGAGGCGCTCCAGGCCCGCGCTCGCGTCCCCGGACTCGCTGAAGTCCGCGGGCGCCACGTTCTCCAGCAGATAGCGGTGGGCGAACTCGTGCAGCGTCGGGTCCGCGCGCCGGGCGAGCGCCAGCAGCCAGGGAATCCCCACGTCCCGCGGGGCGAAGAGCTTGCGGTTGCCCAGCAGCCTCAGCGCCACCTGGCGGTACTTCGCGTTGAAGACGAGCCCCTTCACCCGCTCCACGTCCAGCCCCGGCAGCGCGTCCGCCTCGGTGAGCCAGTCGGAGACGGTGTCGCCGAAGCTCGGGTGGATGGAGCGGTCCAGCAGCCAGTCCGCGCCGAGGTCCGCGGGCTTGAAGGCCTTGAGCGACTCGAGCGCCAGGTCCTCCACCTCGCTGCCGTACTCCTCCAGGCGCTCGTCATCCAGCAGCGCCTTCCAGAAGGACACGGGCAGCTCGCCCTTGCCGTACTTCGCCTTGAGGTACTTCGCCGCCCACTCGCGCTGCTCCTCGTCGCCGAAGAGCATGTCGAAGAGGAACTTCTGCGTGAGCTCGGCGCGGTCGAAGCTCTGCTCGAGCGCCTTGGCGGCGAACTTCGCCGTCTGCTTGTGCACGAGCAGCCGGCCGAGGAAGTCCGGGCCGAGCTCGCGCGGGTTGCGCTTCTCCAGTACCGCGGCGGCGAAGGCCTTCACGTCCGGGTTGCCGCTCTCCACCAGCAGCGAGGCGAGGCGCTCGGCGGCCATGTCCTGCGCGTGCGCGCGGGCGTACTCGATGGCGTAGGTGCGCGCCTTGTTGCTCTCGGAGAGGAGCAGCGCGAGCACGGCCTCGTGCAGCCCGAGCGCGCGCAGCTTGCCCTGGTGGAACTCGGGCGAGCCCTGGAGGGTCTCGATGAGGAACTCGTGGGCGCTGGCGAGCGGGCGGCGCGCGAGCCGGTCCAGCCACGCGGGGGTGACGTTGCCGCGCAGGGTGTCGGGGAAGTCCTTGCGCAGGCCTTGAATCGCGAAGCGGGCGGCGGGGTCCGACTGGCAGGTGTCGAGCAGCCGCATGAGCGCATCGGGCGAGCGCTTCCACGCGTCGGTGAAGGCGCGCTTCTTCACCATGTCGCTGGGGGGCTCGATGGGGAAGGAGCTGGCCGAGTAGCTGTCCGCCTCGTGGGCCCAGAGGTGGTTGGACACCCAGCACGAGCGCCACGTGGTGTCGGGCTCGTAGTGGCGGAGCACCTCGATGGCGAACTGGGGGTAGAGCTCGGGGACGCCCTGGCCGAGCTGGCGCAGGTAACGCCAGGCGCGGCGCTGGAGGTAGGTGAGGGTGCCGCGGGAGACGTCGCGGTTGCGGTAGGGGTTGGAGCGCTCGGTGTCGAAGCGCCAGGCGAGCACGCCGAACATCTCGGCGTCGTGGCGCTCCTCGGCGAGCTTGTAGATGCGCTTGAGGCCGCCCCAGAGGCCGAAGCGGAGGTCGGCCTTGCGGGCGAGCTCGAAGAGGGCGGCGCGGGAGGCGTTGGAGTTGCGCTCGTAGAGGGCGACGAGCAGGTCGGCGAGGGCGAAGCGCGGGGGGAGCGGGACGTCCTTCTGGGCGAGGAAGCGCTGCCAGGCGTCGCGGGCGCCGGTGTGGCGGGCCTCGGCGCCGTGGAGGGACTGGGACTGGCGCAGGAGGTTGAGGAGCCCGTTGAGGGAGAGGGCCCCTTGGGGGAGCGTGTCGGGCTCCTTGTCGGGCTGCTCGAGGAAGGCCAGCACGGCCTCCGCGAGGTCGGGCGCCTCGGCCCGTGACAACCGCTCCAGGTCTGCTGTCGTCAGCTCGTCGCTCGTCGCCATCGAGGGACGGGATTTACCACAGGTGAACAGGGGAGCGGCGAAGGAGAACCACCCTGCGAGGGGCTCGTCCCTGGCGCAGGCTCTTTAAAGGGGGACCTTGTGCATGCCCAACCGCCCACATGTGCGCAGGCCGTGTAGGGGATGACTCGCCCCTCCAGGCTGCGGCTTCGTGAGCGAGCTAGTGTCCTGACGTTGCCCGGTTACCGCTCGATGCCTGCTGCTCGTTGCTGCACGAACGCGCCCTGTAGTCCCGTGTGGAAACTGCCTCTAACACAGCCTACTCTCGGCCAGCTATGTCCCCAAGCGGCCCTCACACGAAGAACCTCTACACATTTGGCTACGAAGGTCTCGACATCGGAGACTTCACAGCCCGCATGCGCAAGATGGGCGTACAGCTTGTCGTCGACGTTCGCCAGCTTCCTCTGTCCCGCAAGAGGGGCTTCTCCAAGAACTCGCTCTCGGACGCGCTTGCTTCTTCGAGCCTTGAATACATTCACATGCCTGCATTGGGCTGCCCGAAGCCAATCCGCGAGCGGTACAAGGTGGACGCTGACTGGGCCGCCTATGTCAAGGCCTTCAATGCATATCTGTCAACCCAGACTGAAGCCATTGCCGAGCTAGTAGGAACTGCTCGCACGAAGACGGCCTGTCTCATTTGCTTCGAGTCGGACTTCAACTTCTGCCATCGCAGCTTGGTGGCCAGCGCTGCCTCCTCTCGCGCTGGTGATCTTGCGCCCGTCCATCTGTCCTGATGCGTCCTGCTTGGTCGTTTGCCTTAGAAGAGGGTTCCCTGGGCTTCTGCCAGGGGGCGCTGCTTGGGCGGATAGATGAGGCTTATGATCAACCACTGGTGTTGGAACCGGTGGATGTTCCCCATCAGGATCATCAAGTCCTTGCTCGCGAACTCGGTTTCGAGCCTGGCGCGGAATGGTTCTTCCCAGCCATTCCCATGTGATCGTCGGCAGTTCCAGTACAGTGCGCCAACCTCCCAGTCCACTAGTTTGTGACGCCTTTCGATGGGGCCTTCAGGGGTGTCGCACTCGTAGCGGTAATAGAAGTCGAATGGCAACTTCCGCAACGAGCGCAGCTCCTTTGCCTCCTCCCGCTGATCGAACAGGTCACCCTGCACCTGAGCCTGCAGCAGCTTCGCCCTCTCATCTTCAGTCCAATCTGGACTCTCGGCTTTCTCGACATCCAATCCAAGGAGCCGTTTCGGTCGAAGTAGTGCGAGGCTTTCGCTGGTTTGGGACCGGCGGCTTTCGATGGCTTCAAAGCTCGAATAGATTGTTAGTTTCTCAAGCCATTTTCGGCGATCGCGCCAGTTGTCTTGGGTCGAAATGCTGTTTGGGTCACAGCGGATTGTATCGACATATATTTTATGGCTTTCAGGACGATTGTCCGTATTCGATTTGTATATCCGTGCATTGATCCACTGCCACTTCTTGAATTGCTGTTCATCCCGAATGAGGCGAAACGGGACCGGATAGAGGCGCCGGAATTTGTCGAGTTCATTGATTCCAGCAACGCAGGACGTCTCGGTGTATTTTAAGCTAGGTGATGGATAGGTCTTGCAAAGGATTAGAATACGCTCTTCCGTCCACGCCATGAAGGCCCCCTTACTCACTCACGAGTCGACCTGTCGATTATGCCGGATTCCTGAAGACGCTGCAAATGCATGGCCAGAATAGAACCCAGGTAGAGAAGGTGCCGGGCGACTCATGTGGCTTTGGTCCCTGGATGTAGTGAGGTCTGGATTCGCCATTCCTGGGTTCCAGGAAGGTACGGCATATGTATGTGCTGCGTGGCATACCGGGCCCCTTCATGCCATCGTGCACTCCGAGGAGGATGCCTTGGATCTCTGGACGGCGAACGAGCGTGAATTCCGGGTCTACGTCGAGGAGCACCACTGGGACGACATCGACCCGGAGGTTCCCCTCTTGAAACCGAGCGCCGCCGAGGTGCGGATTGGTGCGCTCATCCTGGACCTGGTCGCGCGGAACAAGGCGGGGGGCCTCACCCTCGTCGAGTTCAAGGTGAAGGCCTCCAAGGACACCCTCGCCCAACTCCTGCTCTATCCACGCGCCTTCGAGAAAGCCTTGAGGGCGGCAGGTTGTCCGGAGGTTCCCAAGCTCCGGGTGGTACTGGTGTCCCCGTTCATCGACCGCGGAGTGGTGGAGTTGGCCGGGAAGATCCAACCGCCACATCCCATCCACATCCGGTTGTGTGTGCCGGACGGAGACCAGCGCATCAAGCTCATGTCTCCGAATGAACCGGGCGTTCCCGAGCAACATTGCTGGGAGCAGTCCGAAGTCGCTGGCCGGTCGAGTCAGGTGGGGTGGGACAAGGATGGGGGTCTGCTCATTCGCGGGCAGCGGCTCGTGGCTGTCTGACGTGGCGATGGTGCGACTCGCCTGAACAGGGCGCGCACGAGGCCTACCGTTTCCGGCGAAGCCGTTCGAGGTGTTCGACTATGTGGCGTCGAGCCTCCTCGAGGCTGACGAGTTCCACCTCGCCGCCGATGACCTCTCGGGCTTGGCGCTCAAGTTCTTGGTCCACTCGACATTCACGTCACCTCCCTCTGCTTCAAGACCGAGCAGCAACTCGTCCGTAGTGGCCATGCGAACCAGGTCACCGCGCCCAGAGGAGCGTGAGCTTCAACGAGAGTACGGAGAAGGGCTCGGCCTGCACGGTGACGTCTCCGCGCCAGTGCCCCTGCGAAATCCAATGTCGGCCCTCCAGCCGGAAGACCTCCAGCGAGCGCTGGAGCGGCTCCACCAACCACACGTAGCTCACGCCTTCGCGGGCATAGGCCGCCATCTTCTTGTCCCGGTCCAGCGCCTCCGTGACCGGCGAGACCACCTCACAGACCCAGTCGGGGGCCAGGGTGACGGCCGCTGTGTGCGGCATCTCAGGCATGCGCTCCTGACGCCAGCCCGCAAGGTCAGGCACCAGGGCGTCATCCCCGAGATGCAGCTCGGGCTCGTCCACGATGAGCCAGCCTCCGGGCCCTCCCTCGCCCAGGTCGAACGGCCCGCCCAAGAGCATCCCGAGCCGAGAAGCAGCCCGGAAATGGGGCGAGGCCGGGCGAGGGCTCACGTACAATTCGCCATCGACGATCTCCCCTACGCAGTTGGGAGGGACGGTCTCCAGGTCCTCGTAGGTGGCCCTTCGCTTCGACCCACTCATGCCGTCACCACTCCCAGAGGGGCGCGAGCCTCAGCGCGAGTGCCGTGAAGGGCTCGGCCTGCACGAGGGCGTCCGCGCTCCAGTTCCCCTGCGGCGTCCAGTTCTGGTTCTCCAGCCGGAAGGCCTCTAGCGACTTCTGGAACGGGTCCACGAACCACAGGTGGGCCACGCCTTCGCGGGCGTAGGCCACCATCTTCGTGCCCCGGTCCAGTTCCGCCGTGGCGGGTGAGAGCACCTCGCAGATCCAATCGGGGGCCAGGGTGTAGATCTCCGTCTTCGGCATCTCCGGCATCCGCTCGCGGCGCCAGCCCGCGAGGTCCGCCACGAAGACATCATCCCCCAGGTGCAACTCGGGTTCGTTCAGGATGACCCAGCCTCCGGGTCCTCCCTCGCCCAGGTCGAAGGGGGCTCCCAACAGCATCCCGAGTCGCGAGGTGGCTCGCACCTGGGGCGGCAGTGGGCGGGAGTTGGAGAACAACGCGTCTCCGATGAGCTCCCCCACGCAGTTGATGGATACGTCCTCCACATCCTCGAAGGTGGCCCGGCGTTTCCGACCGCTCATATGCGGCGCATAGTGACCTCAAAAATGGTGTCCGTCAACGCGACATGATAGGTCACCTCTCCGCGTGGTGACGCTGCACCCCCGCGAGACGGGGGACAAGCCGGAGTGTAGAAGAGGGGAGAGGAGGCACTCGCATGACGGACGCGAAGCGCGGGAAGGACGGGCGGCTGGGGCCGTTCCGGCTCGGCAGGCGGCAGAGGAGCGAGGACCCGGGGATGGGAGACCTCGGCTGGCTCTACGAGGCGCACAACGTGCACACGGATAAGCCCGCGCTGGTGCTGCTGCCAGGACCCGAGGTGGGCGGCGAGCCCGAGGAGGACTGCCGGGTGCGCATCACGATGAAGGCCCGCCCGCCGTACCTGGCGGTGGAGATCGAGCAGGCGCCAGCCTCTGGCAGGTTGGCCGTGCTGGCGGCGATCTCCGAGGTGCTCACCCGCATGGTGGAGCGCATGGAGTGGAGCGACGAAGCGCGCGGTCACCTGATGCGGCAGCCGGAGCGGAAGCTGAAGCGGTGGGCCTCGAGTGCGCGCCGGCTGTTGGGGCTGGGGGTGGAGTACAGAATCGAGCTGAGCGTCATGGCCCTGGTGCTGTACCTCGTGGTGGCGCATGGCTGGGCCTACCAGAGCGAACGGGACGCGAGGCGCGCGGCCGCCGCGGTGGTGGTGCGGACCGAGGCGGCGAATCACGCGCCCACGACGGTGGACACGGGCGACGTGGGCCCGGCGGCCATCTCCTATCCCCTGCCGGAGAAGCCTTTCAGCGACCAGGCGAAGGTGCCCTGCAAGCTCAACCTGGACGAGCTGGAGATCAATGGCGGCTGCTGGCTGGAACTCGCCAAGCGTCCACCCTGCGGGGACAACTACGCCGAGTACCAAGGCAAGTGCTACGTGCCCGTCTCGGCGAGCTCACGCAAGCCGCGACCGCCGCAAGCCATCCAACCGTGAGTCACCGGAGGCGTCAGACATTGCTGACGCCTGGCTTCAGCTCGTCCGGAGTTGGCGAATGCGCTTCAGCCAGTACCCCGGCCGACGGCGCACGTGGGTGACGGCCAGGACGACCACGCGGTCTTCGAGCACCATGTAGGGGACGGCGAAGGGAAAGTCCGGCAAGAGGAGTCGGCGGATGGGCGGGGTGTGGTGCACTCCGGGCCATTCGGGCCAGGTCTCGGGACTCTCCTCAATGGCATCGAGCGCTCGGAAGACAGCGGACGAGAAGGCCGCGCCCAACCCGAGCTGCTGCCTTTCATACCACTCGAAGGCCGCGGCCAGCTCCGTGTTGGCTTCCGGATGGAGACGCAGAAGCATGCGGGCGGGGCCTACCGCTCCCGGCGAAGCCGCTCGAGGCGCTCGGCGATCTGGCGTCGAGCCTCCTCGGGACTGACGAGTTCCACCGTGCCATTGATGACCTCCTGGGCGCGGCGTTCGAGCTCTCGGGCCCACTCGGTCTCGGCCGCTGGAGCTTCTCCCTCCGGCTCGAGACTGAGCAGCAGCTCATGCGCGAGCCGAGCACGCTCCTCGGGCGTGAGCCTGAGTGCATCGGAGAGAAGGTCGTCCACGCTGGCCATTGGTTCCATTTTACTCTCCTGGACGAGTGGCTGCTCGACCCTCTCGGGAGCTTCGAGGACGCCACCTCGCCTGCGCGGCTGGCGGGGAAGGATGCTTCAACAGCTCCAGGTCGGTGAGGGCTTCGCCTTCCACCCGCGCGGGCGCTCGCGAGAGCCCCGTGCCCCATTCCCCTCGCCCTCACCGACCCATCGCCCGCGGACCCCGCCTCTCCACACCGTCCTCCTCGCCACCCGCCCTCGCCGCCCGTCCCGTCCGCGCCCGGCGGCCAAAGCAACCCGCGTGCCGGAGGCGCCTTCCTCGGAGCGCCTCGCGCCGCACCGTCCCGGCCCGCTCGCGCCGGCTCCCCGCTGGGACGGGACTTCTTGCCGACGGGCTCCCCCTGTCCCGCGGTACAGGGGAAGCGTCGGGTGCCGGACAGAGGGGGCGTGGTTTGTTCGGGTGGGAGACTTCCCGGGGGGTTGCCCCGTGCCTACTTCCGTCACGCCATGAACGAAAGGCGTGTGTCTGCCGAGGCCTCGGAGAGGGCTCGGGAAATCGTGTGGGAGTGTCCGCCGGAGCCGTCAGGGATTCCCGCACCACCGGAGCTGCCCTACCGGGAGCTCTTCCTCTCGCTCGCCGAGGCGATGCCGGACCCGGTCTTCACCAAGGATGTCCAGGGCCGCTACACCTACCTCAACGGCGCCGGAGCCCGCTGGTTCGGCCTGCCCATGGAGCGGATTCTGGGCCGAACCGACCGCGAGCTGCTGCCCGAGCAGGAGGCGCGGGACTCCCTGGAGCTCGAGCGGCGGGTGCTGCTGGTGGGCGGTCCCCTGTACTCCGAGGCGAGCGAGTCCCCGTCGGGAGGTCCGCGCGTGTGGCGCTCCATCCAGTGGCGCCTCCACTCGCCGCGAGGGGAGGTGGTGGGGCTGCTCGGCACCCGGAGGGACCTGTCGCAGCAGTGGCGGGGCGAGGAGGCCTGGCTGCAGAACGAGGCGCTCTTCCAGGCGGCGGCCGGCAGCGGCTCCGGCGCGTTCTTCATCCTGCGCACCGGGGGCGAGGGCCCGCGGCTGGTGCGCCTCAACGCCCTGGCGGAGTCGTTGCTGGGCTGTGGGGCGCGGGCGGCGCAGGGGCGGCTGCTGTCCGAGTTCCCCCAGGCGGCCTTCATCGCGCCCGCGGACGTGTGCGAGCAGGTGTCGCGCACGGGCGAGCCGCATGACGCCGAGGTGGAGCAGGTGCTGCGCAGGCGGGGGCGGCGCTGGTTCCGCCGCCACGTGAGCGCGGTGGGCGGCTGCCTGGCCATCACGGTGCGCGACATCACCGAGCAGCGCGAGAACGAGGCGCGCCTGCGGCTCAACGAGCGCATGGCCTCCATCGGGATGCTGGCGGCGGGCGTGGCCCACGAAATCAACAACCCGCTCGCGTACGTCTCCAGCAACCTGGGCTTCATCGGCACCGAGCTGCGCCAGCTCGCGCTGCCGGAGGACGCCCTGCGCGAGCTGCTGGAGGCGCTCTCCGACGCCCGCGAGGGCACCGAGCGCATGCGGCTCATCGTCCAGAGCCTCCAGGCGCTCTCGCGCGGGGAGCCGGTCATCTCGCAACCGCTGTACCTCAACGAGGTGCTGGAGAGCGCCCTCCGCCTGGCCTCGGGCCGGCTGCGCGGCCGGTGCCGGCTCGAGCGCGACTACGACGAGGTGCCCCCGGTGCTCGGCAACCCGGTGCAACTCGCGCAGGTGTTCACCAACCTGGTCGTCAACGCCGCGCAGGCGCTGCCCCCGGGGGGCGGGGAAATCCGCCTGGTGACGCGCCTGCACAGTGCCTCGGTGGCGGTGGTGGAGGTGCACGACACCGGCTGTGGGATTCCCGCCGAGTACCTCGAGCGCATCTTCGAGCCCTTCTTCACCACCAAGCCCGTGGGCGAGGGGACAGGGCTCGGCCTGTCGCTCTGCCACGACATCATCCGGGGGCTGGGCGGGGTGATGACGGTGGAGAGCACCGTGGGCGAGGGGAGCACCTTCCGCGTCTTCCTGCCCGTGGTGGACAAGGGCCAGGAGGAGCCGGAGGGGGGCTGACGAGGGGCCCGGCAGGACTTCCACCTGCCCCGGGCGCTCCCGCGTGGCTCGTGGAGAAGACGGGGCCGGTCGTCCCCGCGCGGTCTGACGCGAGTCAGCGCGTGGCGGCCGTGGCCTTCGCGGCGCCGCCGGCGGGCACCAGGTTGGAGTAGCGCGCGGTGATGCGCAGGTGCTTGCGGTAGAAGAGCAGGCCGCCCTCGGCGTCCACGTGGAGCGTGTCGATCACCTGGCCCACGCCCGGCTGGGGGCGGAAGTCCATGCGCACGTCCACCCGGTCCGCCAGGTGCGGCAGCTCCGTGGGGCTGTAGTCGAGCCTCATGAGCTGCCCGGTGCTCGGGTCCACGAGCGCCTCGCCCTTGTGCACGCTGGGGGCGGGGTCCGCGCGCGGCTCGAAGCGCAGGCGCAGCTTGTGGGGGTCCTTGGGGTCCGGGCCCGCCAGCGAGAAGCGGTGCTGCCCCAGGGAGGACGCCGCGAAGGGCAGGTTCACCGAGTTGAACTCGGTGCGCACCTCGCCCTTGCGCTGGCGCTCCTCGAGCTCGCGGCGCATGGACTCGGTGGCGTCCTGGCCGTCCTTGCGCGCCTGGAGGATTTCCCGGTGCTGCTGGCCGTCCTTCACCGTGAAGCGGTCCACCCGCTCCTCGGCGTGCTTGATGTTGCCGTCCCCGTCCAGCTCCTCCACCCGCACGGTGACTGTCACTTCCTCCACCTTGCCGCCGAGCAGCTCCTCCATGCCCCACGTCGTCTCGCCCAGGCGGCGGGCGAGGGTATCGGCATCGGTGGGAGAAGGGCTCCCTTGTGCCCGCACAGGTAGGCAAAAGAGCAGGAGACTCACCAGGGTGAGCGCGCGAGGCATGCAAGGCTCCTGGGTGGTGCCGCCAGGATCGGCGGCGGGTCAGCCAAAATGCACCACGCCAAGCAGCAGCGGAAGTGCGGAGTTCACGTGTTCTGCGCTCCACCTCACGTCGCTCGACTTCCAAGGATTCGATGGGCACTACCCGCCCATGGGCGGAGAGGCGTTGACGGGCTCGGGAGGGTTCATGGGTGGGCGGCGTGTTGGAGGGAGGACGCGGGCGGGTGCTCGGAAGGAAACAGGGGCGGGCCAGGTTGTCCGAGGTTCCCCTCACGCCGACACGCCCGTGCACCGGCCGCGGAGGGCGGCCAGGCAGGCCCATGACGGCATGAAGACACCGTCCCCGTATCGCGCGGGGAGGGTGTTGATCCATGCTCACCCGGGTGGGGGGAACCGGGGCCGTGCTGCTGCTCGCGTGGGGAATCCGCTCGGCGAAGGAGTCGACAGACATGGCGAGGACGGGAACGCAGGCGGCAACCTCCGGAGACGCGGTGAAGCAGGGACGGCTGAGCGCGCGTCCCCAGCCGCCCCCGGTGGTGGCGCCGGCCCGGGGCCTGCTGCCCCTGGGACTCGGAGGCCGGCGCGACGGGCTCCTCTTCGTGCCCAGGAGCTACCGGGTGGACCGGCTCGCGCCCCTGGGGGTGATGCTGCACGGCGCCGGAGGCAATGCGCGCCACGCCCTGAGCCCGTGGCAGAAGCTCGCGGACGAGGCGGGGGTGCTGCTGCTCGCACCGGACTCCCGGGGCCTCACGTGGGACCTCCTCGCCGAGGACGGGTTCGGCCCGGACGTGGCCTTCCTCGACCGGGCGCTCGCGTATGTCTTCGCGCACTACGCGGTGGACCCGGGGCGCCTCGCCCTCGAGGGCTTCTCGGATGGGGCCTCGTATGCCCTGTCGCTGGGGCTCACCAATGGGGACTTGTTCACCCACGTGGTGGCGTTCTCGCCGGGCTTCCTCGCACCGGCGGCGCAGCGGGGCGAGCCGAAGGTGTTCGTCTCGCACGGGGTGAAGGACGAGGTGCTGCGAATCGAGCCGTGCAGCCGGCGCCTCGTGCCGCTCCTGGAGCAGGCGGGCTACGCGGTGCGCTACCGCGAGTTCGACGGGCCCCACACCGTGCCCGCGGATACCGCCCGCGAGGCGCTGGACTGGTTCACCGCGCCCGCGGAGTGAGGCGCTACGTGGGGAAGCCGGCCGCGTCCTCGGGCGAGGTGTACCGGGGCGCGGGAGGCTCGGCGCTCCGGCCCTTCCAGAGGCGCGCGGCGGCCACGCACCAGCCGGTGATGAGGAGGCCCTCGAGCACCGCGTCCAGCAGGTACACGGGTGAAATCCGCTGGGGCGAGTAGCGGATGTCCACCGCCGTGAGCGCCGCGGCGCTGCCCGCGGCCAGCAGCATGAGCTCGGGGGTGACGCGCTTGCGCAGGCCCGCGGTGAGCAGCGTGCCGCCGACGACGGTGATGAGCGCGCCCACCGTCTTCACCAGCCAGCCCTCGCGCTTGGGGCCCGTCACCGCCTCGAAGCTGCGCAGGTGGACGATGGGCCACACGCCGGTGACGACATCGAAGACGCCCTGCGCCACCGCCAGTCGCGAGGCCAGCGGCCCGGCGCGCTCCAGCTCCTCGAGTGCCTCCATGTGCTCTGCTCCTCCGGTGTCTTGCCTTGGAGGAAGAAGATGGGGACGGCCCGCCGGGAATGGCTTGCCCGCCTGCTGACCTGACTGGCAGCTTCGCGCCTCGCGATTTCCCACGAGGATGGACATGCGCGCGAGTCACCGGAGCGGGAGCGGAGCGAGGAGTTTCATGACGGCGATGGCCGTCGCGGGATGCTGTGAGGTGTTCGCCGGTTGCGCGGGCACCCCGGGCGCACCGCCGGCTCCGAGCGGGGAGAACCGGGCCACCGCTCCGAGCGCGCCCGTGAAGATTCCCCTCCCGGCCTGGCGGAAGCGGTTGCGCACCATCACGGTGAAGGCGGGCTCGCAGACGGGGACCTTCATGTTCGACACGGGTGGAGGCATCACCCAGATCTCCCCGGAGTTCGCCCGGAAGGTGGGGTGCGAGCCGTGGGGGCGCATCACGGGCTTCCAGATGATGGGCGCGCGGTTCGAAACGCCGCGGTGCAACGACCTGCGCCTGGAGGTGGGGGGGCTGCCGCTGACGGTCCCGGTGGCCGCCGTGTACGACACCATGGCGGCGTTCCCCCATGAGGCCGAGCCGGTCGATGGAGTGCTCGCCCTGGATGCCTTCGCCGGACAGGCGCTGACGTTGGACCTGGGTCACCATTGGATGACGGTCGAGACCCCGGAGAGTCTGGCCGAGCGCACCCGGACGATGCGCGAGGGCCAGGCGCGGCTCAGCCGGGAGGCGCAGGGGGCGGCGCTGAGCGTCTCCGCGGCGGCACGGACGCCGAAGGGGCTCGCGTGGTTCGAGCTCGATTCGGGCAACGGAGGGACGCTCCTGGTGTCCCAGCACATCGCCCCGCTGCTGGGGTTGGACCCGAAGGGGGAGCAGCCCCAGCCCGCGCGCTTCGACCTGGTGGGCGGGGTCACCGTCGAGGGCAACGTCCATCTGCCGGACATGATCATCGACGGGAACGTGGGGATGCCGTTCCTGAGCCGGTGGGTCATCACGCTGGACCTGGCGCGCTCGCGCGTGTGGTTCGAGCCCGGAGGCCCGGGAGCCGACGTTCCTCCCCCTCCTCCGCCCAAGTGACGGAGGGCTACGCGCCGCCGAGCACCGGATCCACCGTGCGCAGCACCGCGTCCAGGCACCGCAGGCCCTGTTGGCGCAGCGCCTCGGCGGCGTCCCTCGCCCAGGACAGCACCTGGCGTCTGTCTTCCTCGGGCATGCCGTGGAAGCGCGCGTCCTTCGAGCGGATGTCCTCGGCCACGTGCGCCACCACGCCGAGGTTCCGTCCCACCTCCACCGCCCGCTCCGCCAGCGGCGTACCTTCCCACAGCACGCGCAGGTACAGCGACCACTGCGCTCCGGCGATGCCCTCGGCCACGTGCTGGAAGCGCGGCGCCGTCCACGCGTCCGTGCGCACCTCGAGCGCCTGCAGCGCCGCCATGGCCACCTGCGCCCGGCCCATCTCCGCCAGCACCGGGGCCGGCACGTCCGCCCGGGCCACCGTGGCGGTGCACAGCCCCTGTAGGGCGAACTGCACCCCCGGCCCCGTGCGCACCGGCTCCGCGTAGTACGTGCAGTCCCCGTCCGACAGGTCATCCGCCAGGTTGGCCGCGCAGAAGCAGAAGAACAGGCCCGCCGCCCGCCGCAGCATCACCCCGCGCGCCAGCCCCGCCTCCGCTCCCGCCGCGTACAGCAGCGCCAGCGGCCCGGGCCGTCCCGCCTCCAGCGCCACCAGCACGTCCCGCTCGGCCTCCTCCGGCAGCGCGTGCTCGCTCAGCACCCGCAGCGCCTCCTGGAACACCACGCCCGCGCTCATCGCAGCTCTCTCGGCAGCAGCATCCGCACCTGCGCTCCTCCCACCGGCCGGTTGTGGCGCTCCAGCGTGCCGCCACTGGCGCGGATGAGGCACTCGGACGTGTAGAGGCCCAGGCCCGTGCCATGCGGCTTGGTAGTGGACAGGCCCTCGATGGGCGCGGCCAGCTTGTCCGCGGGGAAGCCCGGCCCATCATCGGCGATGAGCACCTCCAGCCGCCCGCTGTAGGGCTCCACCCGCGCGGTGATTTCCACCAGCGTGGCGCCCCGCTGCCCATCCCCCTCGCACGCGTTGAGGATGAGGTTCTCCACCACCCGCCGCATGGTGGTGACGCCGCCGCGCACCAGCGCGTGGGCCGGGCCCTCCACCTTGAGCTGGAAGCGTACGTCCGGGAAGCGCCAGCCCAGGCTGGTGCGCACCGACTCCAGCACCGGCTCCAGGTCCACGTTCGCCGGCTCGTTGATCACCGAGCGCCGGCCCTTCTGCCGTATCTCCGTCACCATGTCGCGGATGCGCGTGAGGCCCTCGTTCAGCTCGCGCACCAGCTCCTCGAACTCGGCGCGGGGGAGGTTGTTGCGCTGCACCCCCATGACGGCGAGCATGTCCGCCGCGGCGCTCACGCTCATCAGCGCGTTGTTGATGTCGTGGTTGTAGCCCAGAATCTGCACCAGCGTCTGGGACAGCCGGCCCACGTCGCGATCCTGCTGCTCCAGCAGTTGGGCCTGCACGGCGGCGCGCAGCTGCTCGGCCTCGCGCCGGGCCTCGTCGTGCTTCACGGCGAAGATGCCCAGGTACAGCTCGGCCATCACCGCCGCCGGGCCGATGACGGCGAAGAGGGCCAGGTGCTCCTCCGAGCGCCGCAGCAGCGCCGCCAGCCCCACCGCCACCACCGTGCCCAGCGCGAGGAAGGGCTGGCGCGGCGTCACCCGGTGCAGCCGCCCATGGAAGGCCGCGGTGAAGAGCAGCAGGGCCGCGAACACCGTGGCCCCCCGCATGTCCGAGAGCGCCGCCACGCCCGCCATGAAGAAGTGCAGGCTCGCCGTGCCCGGCACCAGCCACAGCCAGCCCCACCCCTCGATGTGCTGCCGGCCCCGGTGCACCAGCGCGAAGCCCACCCCCAGCACGAAGGCGGGCACGAAGCACAGCAGCGCCGGGCGGAAGGACAGGCCGAAGAAGGTGCGCGCCCCCGGGGCCCAGGTGGCGGCCGCGAGCACCCCCGCGATGACCACGCCCAGGCTCACCCAGCCGCCGAGCGTGGCCGCGGGCAATACCTCCCGCGCGTCCTGGGCATTCACCCAACGACGGAACGAAGCCTGGAGGGCTCGGGATGCGCGGGAGGCGGGGCTCATATGGTCGCGGTCAGATAGAAGCCCGCCGCCTTGTTGATGGCGTTGGCTTCCTGCCCCACCTGCTCCACGCGGCGGTTCAGCTCGTTGTAGATGTCCGGATTGCCCCGGTGCGTGACGTTGAGCTCCACCGTGCCGCCCGAGAGCACCTGGTGCAGCGCGTGGATGACGGGCATGACCTCGGGGCTGATGAGGAGCGCGCCGTCCGCTCCCTCCACCGCGCCCAACTCCTGGATGCGCATGATGTACTCGCTGAGCGAGGAGGCCACATTCAACCCCACCACACGGGGACCACGGACATTGTTGTAGTTCATCGTTGTTTTACCTCCGCCGGCATGCGGGCCGGACTGTTGTCTGGGTGAATCGGGGGGGTAGGGGGGACTTTCTTCACGCGCCCGGGTGGGGCGAGCCGAGCAGGGCCTCCAACTCCTTGCGGCCGAAGGGCTTGGCCTGGAAGCACTGCCTGCCGGGCTGCTCGACGAAATCCGGAGGGCAGTGCGTGCCCGAGATGAGCACGCGGCGCGCGCGGGGGACGTGGGCCTCGGCCCAGCGCAGGAAGCCGGTGCCCGTCTCGCCCTCCTCCAGGTGCTGGGCGGCGAGGATGACGTCCACGGCGGCGTCTGCCTGGAGGGTGGAGCGCGCCGCGGCGGCGGAGGTGGGACAGCGCACCTCGTGGCCGAGCACCTGCAGCGTGCGCTCCAATGCGCGGGACACCCGGACGTCACAGTCGAGCACCAGCACCTTCATGAGGCGGCCTCCTGTGGGGAAAGGGCCTGGAACCAGCCGAGGGGCGGCGCGAGGTACAGGCCGCCGCCCACGGCGGTGGCGTAGCGGAGCAGCGCGTCCGGCGTCTGGCCTCCGGCGCCGAGCAGTGCGTCCAGCGAGCGCTGGTAATGGGCGGGGTCGGCCGACGCGGCGACGAAGGCCAGGCCCTCCTCGCCCCCGTGGCGGAAGGGGAAGCCGCGGCGGATGAGGGGCGAGCTGTCGCCGGCACCGGCCGCGCGCGCCCGGAGGATGTGGGCCTCGGCGGGAGGGTCCACGACGAGCTCGCCCTCGCGGGTGCGGCCCACCACGTGCGCCTGGGCCCGCTCCTTGAGGCGGCTGAAGCGCTCCAGGTCCTGGTGGAAGCGCAGGTAGAGCAGCCACGAGGCCCCGGCCAGCGGCCCCGAGGGCACCAGCGCGGTGCGCTTCACCTGCTCGCGCGTGGGCTTCACCAGTCCATCGCGGAAGCCGAAGGCCTCGCGCCCCTCGCCGATGCGGCCGCCGAGCAGCTCCTCCTCGAGGGACAGCACCCCCTTGGAGAGCGCGAGGACGCGCCGCAGCGAGCCCAGCAGCAGCTCGCGGTTGCCCGCGCTCACCTGGACGAGCACGTGCGACTGGGAGGAGGGAAAGCGCGCGGTGGGGCCCTCGCGAGGCAGCAGTACGGGCGTTGGGGGAGCGCCAGGGAGCAGCGCGGGCTGGAGGCCGAGCACCGCGTGCAGCCCGCGCGTCGTGCTCAGCTCGTGGTGGAGGGAGGAGATGACGTCGCGCAGCTGCGGGCGGGCCACGTCACGAAGGAGGCGCAGAATGGCGATGCCACTGAAAGCGCCAGGCGAGTGGAAGAGCCCTTCCTGCGGCAGCATCGCTGTATCCCCCCACCCGCGCACCGCCAGGACGGCACGTGGGTTGTCATGCGCGGGAGCGGAGTGCGCCCGCCACGCAGGGAAAGGAGAACCCGGCGGCTCCCATGAAGTCAAACAGCGGCCGGTAGGAATGTTGCGTTCGCGGTCTCAGTGAAAGCGCGTAGGCCCCATCAGGTCATTCGGGCGGAAAGGCCCTGGGAGGTGACACCCGTGCCCCCTGGGGCGGGATTGGGTGACGGTCTACCCGTCGCGGCCACTGTCCCCCCACGCGGGGGGCCTCATCTTCCAATCACAGTCATGGACACGTCCCCTCGCGAGAGCGTGCCTCGCCACGGCGGTGCACTCCTCACGGACTACCGCCGCGACGTGCAGGCCCTGGTGGACCGGCTCCAGCAAATCCGTGCGCGACCACGGCATCGGCATGTCGGCGGGCGAAGCGGCCCATGTCTTCGACCGGTTCTCGCGCGGGGTGTCGGAGCAGCATTACGGGGGACTGGGCATCGGCCTCTACCTCGTGAAGCAGGTGGTGGATGCCCACGGGGGGACGCTCTCCGTGGAGAGCCAGCCGGGCGAGGGCTCCACGTTCACGGTGGAGCTCGCAGCTGCGTGAACGGGCAGAGAGGCCGTTGCCTGGCGTACCGTGAGGCAAAGGACCTGGCGCGTGTTCCCTGCCCTCGCCTGACTCGCGCCACATCTTCCGACCGGAGGAGGTGCGTCCATGGCCAGACCCAGGCAGGTGAGCGAGCGCGAGGCGAATGGCGACCTGGAGCGCGTGCTGCACGAGCTGCGGCAGACGCTGCGGGTGACGGGGCTGGACGTGACGGTGCGCACGTGGGCGGGCTTCGAGCGCTTCCTGGTGGCGATGTGGGAGGCGATGGGGCCGAACACGGAGACGCGGGCCTTCGAGTCGGCCGCGGACGAGGTGCGCGCGCGGGCCGCGGAGGCGGTGGACGGGTGGGAGCGGCTGGGGGCGTGGGACGCGGTGCCGCTGGGGGAGAGCCAGCGCTATCACCTGCGTGGGGCGTTGGAGCTGTACCACTACCTGAATCCGAAGATGCTGGTGTTCACGTCGGCGGTGCAGCTCGCGTTGCAGGACGAGGCGGTGGGGGCACTGCTGCCGCTGGGGAGCGCCGAGCGTATTGAACGGGGGGCTCCGGCGCGGATGATGGCGATGGAGTGGGTGTCGGAGCGGCCGGACGACGCGCGGCTGCGCAAGCTCTTCACGGACATTTTGGAGACGGTGGGGCCGCCCTCGCTGCCGGGGGACTTCCGGGGACTGGCGTTGTGGCCGAGCTACCTGGAGGCGGCGTGGGAGCGGCTCGAGCCGAGGCTGAAGAGCGAGGAGTGGGCACGGGCGAGTGACCGGCTGCTGGCCACGTCGAGGCACCTGGCGCGCGGCCTGCCCTACGAGGTGGCGCTGTCGGCGAAGCGCCTGGTGGTGCTGCACGAGGACGCGGAGGCAATCCAGCGGGTGACGGCCCAGTGCGAGTGGAGGCTGCCGATGCTGGTGCTCGTGATGGCGGCGCTGGTGAGCGACGTGGGAGACCTGGAGCGGCGGGTGCCCTTCCCGGCGGAGGCGCGGCTGGTGCCGGACTTCGTGGTGGGTGAGGAGCTGCGATGAACTGGCGCGACTATCAGACGAAGCAGAAGGTGGTGGAACTGGGCCAGCGCTTCATCAGCTACGTGGACGAGGGGCGGGGCGAGCCGATGGTGCTGCTGCACGGAATCCCCACGTGGGGATTCCTGTGGAGCGGGCTGCTGCCGGCGCTGGCGATGACGCACCGGGTGCTGATTCCCGACCTGTTGGGGTACGGGTACTCGGACCGGCGGGACGCGTTCGACAGGTCCATCGCGCGGCAGGCGGAGGCGCTGGATGCGTGGATGGACCGGCTGGGCGTGGAGAACGCGGTGGTGGTGGGGCACGACATTGGCGGAGGCGTGGCGCAGCACCTGGCGCTGCGCTTCCCGCGGCGGGTGTCGAGGCTGGGCCTGATGAACAGCGTCTGCTTCGACGCGTGGCCCCTCGAGCTGATGGTGCAGCTCGGGCACCCGGGCGTGGCGAGGAAGTTCTCGGCGCAGGCGGTGCAGCGGACGCTGAAGACAGCCCTGAAGCGAGCGGGCTTCGCGACGGCGCCCCCAGAGGGCGTGGTGGAGGGACTGCTGGAGCCGTACGCGACGGAGGTGGGAAAGCTCTCCCTCGTGCGCAACGCGGCGGCGCTGAACACGAACCAGACACAGGAGCTGGTGCCGAGGCTGGCGCACGTGGGAGTGCCCACGCGGGTGATATGGGGCGTGGACGACACCCTCCTGCCGGTGAAGTGGGGCGAGCGGCTCGTGTGGGAGATACCGGGAGCGAAGCTGGTGCGGGTGGAGCACGCGAGGCACTTCGTGATGTGGGACCAACCGCACGCGGTGATGACGGCGCTGTACGACTTCCTGGAGCTGGAGGCGAGGACGGAGGTCCCCTTCATCCAGGGCCCGTTGCTCTGAGAGCCAACGTTGCCCCCGGTACGTTCATCTTTCGTCATGAAGGGGCAATCAATCCGTAAAGACAACGTAAGAGATTCTCAAGACCGAGAGACCACATTGCTCGCAGCCAAGGAGATCCTGTGGGAGCCAATCGGTTCGGATTGAGTGCACTGACGATGGGTCTGTTCGTTCTCGTGGGCTGTGGCACCTCTAGCGGGGCGGTGCGGCCGCTCGAGCCGGCACCTACCGGGGACACCGCGAGTGCGCTCTGCGCGGAGGCCGCGAGTTGCCGCGACACGCTGAAGGCGCTGCTGCGAGTCCCCGCCACATCGGCCTGCGATACCCAGAAGCGGACCGAGGTTGCCCGGAGGGCCTGCGCCCTCGGAGTGGGAGAAGGCTGCACGCAGCTCGGAAGGGTGGAGGGAGAAGCGTCGCGCGACCTGTTCCAGCGGGCCTGTGAGCAGGGAGATGGCGAGGGCTGTGCCCGGCATGGGCTCTCGACGCTGCTGGGCGAAGGGGCGCCCCGGGACGAGGCGGCGGGAAGGGCGGAGCTCCAGGAGGCCTGCGACAAGCACCCGGAGGTCGGGTGTGGAATCGCAGTGCTCGGGCTCACGGAGGACGCGCGCCGGAGGGACGCCTCGCCGGAGCAGGAGTTGCTGGCGTTGTTCGCGCAGCGGGGCTGCGACGCGGGGGATGGCCTCGCGTGCCGGTTCCTGGGCGAGGCCTTCCACGAGGGGCTGGGCGTCTCGCGAGACGCCGGCAAGGCCTTCGAGCTCTACGCGCGTGCGTGTGAGGCGGGCAATGGCGCGGCCTGCGCGAACGAGGGCGTGCTCTCGCTCCAGTCCGGCGCGGGAGCGTCCACGCGCGCCGATGACCTCTTCACCCGGGGGTGCGCGCTCGGCTCGTCGGAGGCCTGCCGGCTCCTCATGGTGGAGACGCTCGAGCACCGGGGGGGCATGAAGGATGATGCCACGCAGCGGGCGCTCTTCCGCGAGGCGTGTGACCGGGGCGCGGCGGTGGGCTGCCTGGCGCTCTACGACGCCCTGCGGCACCAGCCGGCCGAGAACGGGACGCGGCTCGAGCTGCCGGGGCTCCTCAAGCGCGCGTGCCGATTGGGTGAGGCGCGGGCGTGCGAGTTCCTCGATGACGTCTCGCGCGTGTCGCAGCGGCAATGCGGGGCGGGCTCCGCGCCGGCCTGCGGGGTGCTCGGGGCGCTGCTGCTCAGCGAGCCCACCGTCGAGAGCGAGGCCACCGAGGGCATGCGCTTCCTCCAGCGGGCCTGCCAGGAAGGGGATGCGGCGAGCTGCGCGCTGGTGCTCGAGGTGGCGCCCCGCTCGAGCGCCCTGACGTGCCGCTCGCGGTGAGCCCCGGACAGCGCGGAGGCCATCCAGGCGAGCAGGCCCCCGGCTGCGGCCACGCGGAGGTCGACCGCCGACCGCCCCCCGGGGCAACATGCGCGCTCCCTCGCGGGGGCTCGGCGCATGGTCTTCAACTCCCTCTCCTTCCTGCTCTTCCTGGCGGTCTCCCTCGGACTGCATTACCTGCCGCTGCCGTGGCGGGTCCGGAAGGTGAACCTGCTGGTGGCCAGCAGCCTCTTCTACGCGGCGTGGAATCCGCTGTTCCTGCCGCTGCTCTGGTACGCCATCACGCTCGACTACTTCCTCGCGCGTGCCCTGGCCCGGGCCGGGACGCAGCGGCGCAAGAAGGCCCTGCTGATGGTGAGCCTGGTGAGCAACCTGGGGCTGCTCGGCTTCTTCAAGTACGGCCCGTTCCTCGCGGACAACGCCAATGCCTTCTTCCAGGCGCTCGGCGTGCCCCTGGTGGTGCCGCGCATGGACGTCGTGCTGCCGGTGGCCATCTCGTTCTACACGTTCGAGTCGCTCGCCTACACCATCGACGTCTACCGGGGCCATGAGAAGCCCTGGGACTCGTTCCTCGACTTCTCCCTCTTCCTCACCTTCTTCCCGCACCTGGTGGCCGGGCCCATCGTCCGCCCCGGAGACTTCCTCCCCCAGTGCACCGGGGAGCGGCGCGCCAGTGCCCCCCAACTGCTCTGGGGCCTGCTGCTGCTGGTGCTGGGCCTCTTCGAGAAGACGGTGCTCGCCGATGGGTTGCTCGCCCCCGTGGCGGACTCGGTCTTCGCGCCCGGCGTGCGGCCCAATGTCTGGGAGGCCTGGGGCGGGGCGCTGGCCTTCTCGGGACAGATTTTCTGTGACTTCGCGGGCTACTCGCTGTGCGCCATCGGCGTGGCGCTGTGCTTCGGCTTCCAGCTGCCCGACAACTTCAAGAGCCCCTACGCGGCCCTGGGCTTCAGCGACTTCTGGGAGCGCTGGCACATCTCCCTGTCGAGCTGGCTGCGCGACTACCTCTACATCCCGCTCGGCGGGAACCGGAAGGGCCCGGGGCGCACGTACTTCAACCTGCTGGTGACGATGCTGCTGGGCGGCCTGTGGCACGGCGCGGCGTGGACGTTCGTCGTCTGGGGCGGGCTGCACGGGCTGTTCCTCATCGCCGAGCGCCTGCTGCGGCCGCGCCTGACTCGCTTTTCCTGGACGAAGGGCACGGCGGGGAGGCTCGCGGGCGTGGCGGTGACGTTGCTGGGCGTCTGCGTGGCGTGGGTGTTCTTCCGCGCGCCGGACTTCGCCTCCGCGTTCACCGTGGTGAAGGCCATGGCGGGAGTCACCGCGGCCGGGGCCGGTGGGTTGATGAGCCGAGGGGACACGCTCCTGGCGGTGGCGTGCCTGGGGGTGATGGTGGCCTGCCAGTGGCGCTTCCGCGACGTGCCGCTGCCTCGCGTCTTCGAGTCCGTGCCCTGGTGGGCCTCGGCGGGCGCGCTGACGGCGATGCTCGTGGCCCTCGTCACCGCGTCCGGAGTGGACCGTGCGTTCATCTACTTTCAGTTCTAGTCAGGTGCCCGCGTCGGCCCCGGCGGGGCGCGTGTGGTGGGTGGCCCTGCTGCTGGCCGGAGGGTTGTTGCTCGGGGCCGAGCTGGGCTGGCGCCACCGGGGCTTCCGGCCCGAGCCCAAGGACACGCCGGAGCTCTGGTCGTGGATGCGCACCCGCGCGAGCGACGAGGGAGATGGGCGCGGGGTGGTGTTGCTGGGCTCCTCGCGCTTCCGCACGGACGTGGTGCCCGAGGCGCTGTCGAAGGCGCTCGGGGGGCAGCCGGTGTTCGAGCTCGCCCTCAACGCCTCGAGCAGCCTGCCGGTGCTGGAGGAGCTCGCGCGGGACGAGCGTTTCCGCGGGCGGGTGCTGTGCGAGGTGAGCCCGACGATGTTCTTCTCGGTGGGGGACTCGGAGACGCGCACGAAGCCCGCGGCGTGCGTGGAGCAGCACCGGCACCGCACCCTGGCCGCCCATTGGGAGACGCGCCTGCGGTTGCCGCTGCAGGAGCGCCTCGCCGTGCTGCACCCGGATTTGTTTCCCAAGGCCGTCGTCCATCACTGGCTGCTGAACCGGAGCCTCCCGCGCCCGAACCCCGTCTGGCTGCTGGCGGACCGCTCGTACCACCGGGAGTTCGAGGCGACGAAGCTCGCGGAGATGCGCGCCGAGTGGGTGCACGTCTTCCGCGACACGCACGGCCGGGCCCCCGAGCCCCAGGAGTGGGAGGAATTGCTGGAGCGGGTGGCCTCCGCCGTGGAGCGCATCCGTGCGCGCGGAGGGGACGTCCTCTTCGTCCGGCCCATCACCTCGGGCACGGTGCGGCGCATCGAGGACGAGCGCTTCCCACGCGCGCTCTATTGGGACCGGCTCATCCAGCGCACGGGCAGGGGCGTCACCTTCGAGGACGTGCCCGCGCTGGCGCACCTCGAGGCCCCGGACGAGTCACACCTGGACTACGCCGGAGCGCTCGAGTTCACCCGCTTCCTCGCCGGCGTGCTGTCCCCGGCGCCTGCCCCCGGGGTCGCGCGAGACGTGCCGTGAGATGGGGGGCTACTCGTCCGAGGGCTCCGGCTCCGCGTCGCCCAATGGCATACGCAGCGTGCGCGCCTTCTTCGCGCGCTTGCGGCTGAGCTCGACGCCAATGGCATCCAGCCCGAGGTCATTGGCGACGGCGAGCACGGTGCCATGGCCGCAGAAGGGGTCGACGACAGTGCGCGTGGGGGTGTTCTCCAGCACGTAGCGGCAGGCGGCGAGACACGCCTGTACGCCCATGCCGCGCGTCCACGTCACCTCGCCGGCCTGGGGCAGCACATCCGCGGTGGACTTCGAGAGGTCGGCGCGCACGCCTCGCGAGAAGCACAGCATGTGCGAGTACGCGGGCCGCCCGAAGGTGACGCCACCGGGCGCGGCGCGGCAGACGACCTTGTGCCACAGCAGCGAGTGCCCCGACTGCTCGGCGGCCTTCTGCACCAGGTAGCCCTTGTCGACCCAGGTGCCGTCCTTCTTGATGTCCGTCTGGTAGAAGATGGTGACGCCGTCGTCGGGGCAGCGCGAGAGCACGAGGCTGGCGGTGCGGACGAACCAGTCCTTCCACTCGGCGAGCGAGAGGGAGGGGAACTCGGACACGTCGGGCATGGACGTGATGAGCGAGCACCCGGCGAGCACGCCCTGGGCCTCGAGCCACACCAGGGCGTCCGCGCAGTGAACCGTCCGCTGGGCCATGGGCTTCAGCGGCGCTTGATGTTGAAGGGGCCGAAGCCCTGGTCGGCGGGCATGACCTCGACGACGTTGATGTTCACGTGGGCGGGGCGGGTGACGCACCACTGCACGATGTCGGCGATGTCGGCCGGGCTGAGCGCCTCCATGCCCTCGTAGACCTTGTGGGCGCGCTGGGCATCGCCCTTGAAGCGCACGAGCGAGAACTCGGTCTCGACCATGCCGGGCTGGATGTCGGTGACGCGCACGCGCGTGCCGGCGAGGTCGGCTTTGAGGTTCTCGGTGAACTGGTGCACGAAGGCCTTGGTGGCGCCGTACACGTTGCCGCCGGGGTAGGGGTAGGTGGCGGCCACCGAGCCGAGGTTCACCACGTGTCCGCGGTTGCGCTTCACCATGCCGGGCAGCAGCGCGCGCGTCACGTAGACGAGCCCCTTGCAGTTGGTGTCGATCATCGTCTCCCAGTCGTCGACCGACGCCTCGTGAGCGGGCTCGAGGCCCAGGCCGACGCCGGCGTTGTTGACGAGCACGTCCACGGCGGCGAAGTCGGAGGGCAGGGAAGCGAGCGAGGCCTCGACGTCCCGGCGCGAGCGCACGTCGAGGACGAGCGTATGGCAGGGCGTCTGGAGCTTGGAGGCGAGGGCCTCGAGCCGCTCGCCGCGGCGGCCCGCGAGCACGAGCCGCGCTCCAGCCTGGGAGAGCGAGAGAGCACAGGCCTCACCGATTCCCGAGCTGGCCCCGGTGACGAGGGCCGTCCATCCTTGAAGGGTTTGCATGGGGCGCGGATTCTATTGCGCCGCCGGGGGAGTGCACGCCTCGCGGTGGCTCGGAACCCGTTTCCCGAATGGGTCCGAGAAGCGGGCTCGCTTCTCGGGACCCGGCTCAGTCCCTGCTCCAGGGGCTAACGTCCGTGGCGGCACCCGGTGGGGTGAGCGCCCGGACGGGCTCCCTGTGAAGCGCGGACTCAGCTTTTCGAGGACCTGGCCTGCTCCGTCTTCTCGGTGCAGACGTCCTGGGAAGCGTCCTGCTGCTCCTGCTCGTCCTGGGTGGAGGAGGACTGGGAGACAGAGGCCTGGGGCGCGCTGGCCCGGCAGTAGTCCACGCAGATCTCATCCGAACAGGTGGTCCTGAAGGTGCCCTGGTAGCAGGTCGCGGTGCAGCTACTGTTGCAAGAGCAGACGTCGTAGCACTGCGGCGGATAGGCCAGGGCCACCGACGCGGAACCCAGGGAGAACAGGACACCGAGACCCATACCGAGCTGCTTCATCGCATTGCGCATACACACTCCGGGTGAGGGGGAGCCGCACACCCTACGCGGGCACTTGCCTGCTTGCATCAACGATGGAGAGGCGCTCGCGGGCGGTCCTTTCCTCACCGGGGTTATGCGTACGGGCACTCTTTCAGCGCGAGAACGGGACGTGGATTTTTCCGGCCCACCGGTACGGTTCGCTCTGGCCGCTGCCGCAGGTGACGTTCGTGGGCTCGCCCTCCCGGCCGAGCGCGTCCGGCATCACCTCGGCCTGGGGTGGGGACACGTCGGCCGAGGCGGATGGTTACTTCGGTAGGATGGCACCCATGACGCCACCTCGTGGGCTCACCGCGTTGCATCTGCGCCAGGGCCACCCGGACTTCCTGGACCTGCCCTGGCACCTGCCGCTGGAGGAGTGGAACGCGCGGGTGTGCTCGCGTCTGGTGGAGGTGCCCCGGGGCCTATCGCGCCACACGGTGGTGTTCGTCAGCTACGGCTCGGACATCTACGCGCTCAAGGAACTGCCCGTGAGCGTGGGCCAGCGCGAGTACGACATGCTGCGCGGGCTCGAGGAGCGCCGGCTGCCGGCGGTGACGGCGGTGGGCCATGCCCGGGTGCGCGCGCCGGGCGAGGAGGGGGACGAGGTGCTCATCCTCGTCACCCAGTACCTGGCCTCGTCGCTGCCCTACCGCGTGCTCTTCATGAACAAGGGCCTGGCGCGCTACCGCGAGCGGTTGCTCGACGCGATGGCGAGCCTGCTGGTGCGGCTGCACCTGGGCGGCTTCTTCTGGGGGGACTGCTCGCTGTCCAACGTGCTCTTCCGCCGCGACGCGGGCGAGCTCCAGGCGTACGCGGTGGACGCGGAGACCTCGGAGCTGCACCCGAAGCTCTCCGACGGCCAGCGCGAGCTGGACTTGCTCATCATGGAGGAGAACGTCACCGGAGGGCTGGCGGACGTGGCGGCGATGGTGGAGCTGCCCGCGTCGCTCGCCGTGTACGAGACGGCCCCGAGCATCCGCCAGCGCTACGAGCGGCTGTGGGCGGAGACGCACAAGGAAATCACCATCGCCCCGAGCGAGAGCTACCGCATCCACGAGCGGATCCGCGCGCTCAACGAGCTGGGCTTCTCGGTGGGGGAGGTGGACCTGGTGGCGAGCGGGGATGGGAGCCAGCTGCGGATGCGCACCATCGTGACGGACCGCGAGTACCACCGGCACCAGCTGCACAACCTGACGGGGCTGGTGGCCGAGGAGCGGCAGGCGGCGCTGCTGCTCAACGAGCTTCGCGAGCTGAAGGCCACGCTGATGCGCGAGGTGAACCGCAGTGTGCCGCTGAGCGTGGCGGCGTTCCGCTGGCTGGACGAGCGCTTCCGGCCGACGTTGAGCCGGTTGGAGCGGGAGCTCGGGCCGGCGGCGGACGAGGCCGAGCTCTACTGCCAGGTGCTCGAGCACAAGTGGTTCCTGTCGGAGCGGGCGAAGCGCGACGTGGGCCTGGAGGTGGCGGTGAAGGGCTACGTGGCGCTGCGCCGCGAGCAGCCCGCCCTCGCCCTGCTGCGCTCGGCGGACGCCCCGCTGCCCGTCGTGACGGCGGATGTCGAGGGTTCCCCCGTCGTGGAAGCGCCCGCTTCCCCCGTGAAGTGAGGGGGCGCTGGAAACACCACGGGGCGCGGCCCGTGCTGGCGCCGCGCCCCGCGAAGGAAACACCGTGGCTCAGCTCACTTCGCGATGAGCACGATGAGGCCGCGGCCGCACACGTTGTAGACGGTGTTCTCGCCGCCGATGAGCGCCTCGGTGCCGGGGCTGGCCACCTGGCTGGCGCCCTCGGCCCAGTTGCAGGTGTCCGTCACCCGGTACCACTGCTTGCCGTTGAAGGGCCAGGGCAGGGTGAAGTCCACCGCGCCGCTCCAGCCGTTGTACGCCACGTAGATGGCGGCGGCCGTGTCACCGAACTCGGTGCCGTCGATGCGGTAGGCAATGGCGTGGTTGCCACCGTTGCCCATGTACGTGGCGTCGGCCACGGCGCCGCTCGGGGTGAACCAGCGCATCTGCTCCATCACGTTGGCGTTGGTGTCCACGCTGCTGAAGAAGTTGGCCGGGCGCAGCGCCGGGTGCGCCTTGCGGAAGGCCATCAGCCGCTGGGTGTACGTCTTGTGGTTCGTCTGGTTGGCGTCCAGCGCGTAGTTGAGCCAGTTGGCGCTCGAGTCCAGGTTGTACGCGTTGTTGTTGCCGAACTGGGTGCGCAGGAACTCGTCGCCGCCGGTAATCATCGGCGTGCCCGCGCTCAGCAGCAGGAAGGCCAGGCCGTTGCGCGCCGCCTTGCGCTGGTCCGCGGCCACGCCGCCCTGGTCCCAGCTGATGTTGTTGTCCTCGCCGCCATCCGACGGGCCGTAGGGCCACGCCTGCAGGTTGTTCTTGCTGTTGTAGGTGTAGAGGTCCTTCAGGGTGAAGCCGTCGTGGGCCACCATGAAGTTGACGGAGTTGTACGGCTTGCGGCCGTCATCCCCGTACAGGTCCGAGGAGCCCGCGAAGCGCGAGGCCAGCTCGCCCGGCGTCACCGTCGCCGAGCCCAGCTGGTTCTGGTCCTTGCGGAAGGTGTCGCGGAAGGAGCCGTTCCACTCGGCCCAGCCGCTGGGGAAGTTGCCCACCTGGTAGCTGTTGCCGCCAATGGCCCACGGCTCGGCGATGAGGTCCACGCCGCTGCCACCGCCCGCCGGGCGCGGCCCCAGGTTGTTCCAGATGCCGTTGAGCGCCGTGCCCGCCGTCGTCTTGTCGTAGTTGTAGCAGCCGTGCTGGCAGGTGTTGCCGAGCACGCTCGCCAGGTCGAAGCGGAAGCCGTCCACGCCCAGCTCGCCGGACCAGTACTTCAGCGAGTGGATGATGAGCGCCTGGGCCGTGGGGTTGAAGGTGTTGTAGTTGCCGCCCACGCCCGTGTTGTCCCAGCTGTTCTGCAGGTCGCTGGTGAGGCTGTAGTACGTGGGGTTGTCCAGCCCGCGGAAGCTGAAGAGGTTGTACGTCGTCTTGTCGGTGGAGCTCCACGCGCCGCCCTCGCCGGTGTGGTTGTAGACCACGTCGATGAGGACCTTGATGCCGTTGTCGTGGAAGGCCTTCACCATGGCCTTGAATTCCCTGGTGGGCCCGCCCGCGGCCTTGTCGCACGAATAGCGGCGGTCCGGCGCGAAGTAGTTGAGGGTCATGTACCCCCAGTAGTTGTCGCCCGTGGTGGTGGTGGCGTTGACGTCGTTGGTGTCGTTGTCCGTCTCCTGCACGGGGAGGAACTCGACGGCCGTCACGCCGAGCGCCGCCAGGGACGCGGCCTTCTGCGCGGCGCCCGCGTAGGTGCCCGCGCACGAGGTGATGCCGCCATCGCCCTTGGTGAGGCCGCGCAGGTGCACCTCGTAGACGATGTCATCCTTGAGCGCGCGCGTGGGCTTGGTGCCGTAGCTGGTGGTGTCCGCCGCGAGCACGATTCCCTTGGGCGCCAGGGCGCCGCTGTCCTTCAGGCGGTTGGTGGCGCCCGAGGCGTAGATGGTGCCGTCGGTGTTGCTCGCGTTGGTCGGGTCGTGGGTGATTTCCAGCGCGTAGGGGTCGATGAGCAGCTTGTTCGGGTTGAAGCGGTTGCCGCTCGCGTCGACGTCGGTGATGAAGCCCGTGCTCGAGCCCTTGGTCCACGTGGAGCTGTACGTCCAGTTGGGGCCCCAGGCGCGGTAGCCGTAATAGACGGGGCCGGTGATGCCGTAGGTGTTCTGCAGCGTGGCGACGGAGACGGTGGTGGACCACACGTTGGTGGTCGTGTTCTTCGTCAGCACGTACTTGGTGACTTCCTGGGCGCCCAGCGCCGTCTTGTAGAGGTAGACCTCGATGCGGGTGGCGCGCGAGGAGTAGACGTTGAAGGTGATGTTGCTCTTCGTCGCGTCGTACTGGGCGCCGAGCGTCCAGGAGATGGCGCCCTGCTGCGTGGCGCCCACGGACTCGGGACCGCCCTCGAGCGCGAGCACGTCGGCCTCCGTGGCCGGGCCGCACGAGAGGAACGGGGTGGCGAAGAGGCCCGCGGTGAGCAGGGCCCGCCACGGACGGCGGTTACCGGGTGCAAGCTTCATGGAGTGACTCCCAACGCGGCAATGGGGGGACGGACGGACAAGCGGGCCCGCGTTTGCCCGTTTGTAGAACTTTCCAGCACCCCTTTGACCTGGGAGTCAATCCGGGGTGAACCCGACTCACCCCGACTCCGGGGCTCTGCCCGTTAGTGAGCAGGCGGAGAACCCCGGAGCCGCAACGATGGCGCGCCGTGTCAGGGCGAGCGGGTCACGGGGCCGGACGTCTCGGGGGCGAGCACCTCCACGGAGAAGCCCGCGGCGGTGAGCTGGGGCTCGAGCACGGTCGCGTCGCCGGTGATGACCACCACCTCGTGGCCGAGCGAGAGTTTCTGCACCAGGGCCCGCACGGAGGTGGGCGTCACCGCGGCGAGGTGCTCGGGATACTTCTCCCAGTAGTCCGGCGTACGCCCCAGGCGCTCGAGCTCCACCAGACGCGAGGCGACCGAGGCCGTGGTGCGGAAGCGCAGATCATAGCCGCGCGCCACCTGCCAGCGGGCGCGCTCCACCACGTCCTGGGGAAGGAGGGTGTCCTCGAGCGAGCCCAGCTCGGCGAGCACCTGCTCCAGCGCGCCGGCCACGGCCTTGGCGTCCACCGCGGTGTGGATGAAGAGCGGGGTGGTCAGGGGGCGCTCCTCGCTCCATACGTGCACGCCGTAGGTGAGGCCGAGCTGCTCGCGCAGTTGGTGCTGCAGGTGCTCGTCGAGCAGCCACGTGAGGGCCTCCGCCGTGGCCGCCTCGCCCGCGTCCAGCACCGGCCAGCGCAGCCCGAGTTGCAGCACGGCCTGCGACGCACCCGGCCGGTCCACCAGCACCACGGTGCGCCGCGCGGGGAGCTCGGGGCGCGCGGGCGCCGCACGCCGCACGTTCGCGGGCGGGCTTCCGCCCCAGGAGCCCAGCAGCCCGTCCACCCACCGCCGCAGCTCCTCGTCCGGCGGCAGGTCCCCCACCAGGAAGAGCGTCATGTTCCACGGGTGCAGCCGCTCCGAGAGCCAGTCGTCGGCCTTGCCCGTGGTGAGCGCCTTCGCCTGCTGCGCGCTGGCCGTGTCCCCATAGGCATGGCCGGGGTAGAGCCGCGCGTGGAGCGCCTGGTCGGCGTGCGTGTCCGCCCGCACCGCGTCTCGCTCGAGCTGGCGCACCTGCCATTCCTGGATGAGGTCGAAGAGGCGGGTGTCCGGGGCCGGGTCCACCACCCACTCGCGCAGGTCGTCCAGCAGGTGCGGCAGGTTGCCCGAGCCGGCGGAGGAGGCCACCAGCGCGTGGTCGTCCCGGGGCAGGCGCGAGACGCGGGCGCCCACCTTGTCCGCGTGGCGCCAGGCCCCGGCGGCCGAGTGCCACGAGGTGTAGAGCGCCATGGGCCCCAGCGCGGCCTCGCCCGGCGCGCTCAGGCCCGTGTCCACCAGCAGGCGCGCCTCCACCACGGGCAGGGTGCCGCGGCGCAGGGCCACCACCTTCAGCCCGTTGGGCAGGGTGAAGCGCCAGGCCTGGTCCAGCCCCGGGCCCATGGCCACGCGGCGCACGTCGTGCGAGCCCGGCGGCAGCGGCACGTCCCAGCGGCCGAAGTCCTCCGCGCCCGGCAGCGCCTGGAAGCCCTCGCCCACCACGGTGCGGCCCGCGCTCGCCTTCGCCGGCACCACCAGCAGCATCCGCGTGCGCTCGCGCTGGAGGTACTCGTACAGGTAGGAGCTGAGGCTGCTGGCCAGTCCCTCGCGCACCTGCTTCTGCCAGCCGCCCACGTAGTCCGGCTGCCCGGTGGCGCGCAGGAAGTTGGCCACCGCCGGCGTGGAGAGCTGCTCCATGTCCAGGAACGCATCGGTGAGGATGCGGGTGCGCACGTCGATGGTGGCCCGCTCCGCGCGCGTGTACAGCTGGCCGCTGCCCTGCCCCTCCAGGTCCGTCACCAGGGAGATGAGCTGGTCCTGCGCGAGTGACGCCACCGGCCTGGCGTCCTCGGCCTTCAGCAAATCAATGGTCGCCACCAGCAGCGTCACCCCATCCAGCTCCAGGGAGAAGGCGTTGGAGGAGTGGACGCGCTCATCCCGCACCAGGCGCTGGCCGATGACCGCATCGAGCAGCGCGGCGGCGGCGCGCGCCTGGGCCGTCTTCCCCGAGTAGAGGCCGGGGACGGTCCACACCATCCACAGGCGGGGGTAGTCCACCGGGCCGCTCTTCGTCACCATGCCCGCGAGCTCCGGGGGAAGGGGGGGCGGGGTGCGCTGCACGGGCTCGGTGGGGGTGGCGCTCCCCTGGCCGGTGAGGCTGGAGAAGCCGCGCGCCACCTGGAACTTCACCTCCTCGGGGGCCAGCGGGCCGGACACCACCAGCACCGCGTGCGCGGGCGTGTAGTGCTGCTTCACGAAGGCACGCACGTCCTCCAGGGTGAGGCCCCGCACGGACTCGGGGGTGCCGCCCACGGAGCGGCCATAGGGGTGGCCCGGCATCAGCTCGGAGAGCACCCAGGTGAACTGGGCGCCCTCGGGGCTCGTCTCCTGGCGCTCGCGCAGCTCCGCCACCACCACGTCGCGCTCCACCCGGAACGCCTCCTCGGTGAGCCCGGCGAGTGGGTCGCGCAGCCGCTGCGCCTCCAGGTCCACCAGCTTGGGGAACTGCTCCGGCGGCGCGGTGAACCAGTAGTCCGTGGAGTCATGGGTGGTGAAGGCATTGAACTCGGCGCCCGAGGCCAGCAGGCGGCTCCACACGCGCGGCGCGCTGGGGCCCCCTGGCGCGCGAGGAAGGTGAGGTGCTCCACCAGGTGGGCGAGGCCCTCCTTGCCCTGGGGCTCGTCCGTGGCGCCCACGCGGTAGGAGACGTCCATCGTCACGCGCGAGGCCCGGGCGTCCTCGTGCACCACCAGCCGCAGGCCGCTGGGGTAGGGCTCGTAGGCGCCGTGGTAGGGAATGGGTTTGGCCAGCGGTTTGTCCGGCGGGAGCGCCAGCGTGGCGCAGCCCTGCGCCAACAGCAGCAGCAGGGCCGCGGCGAGTGGTCGTGGACTCATGGGTTTCCTCCGGGCTCCCGGCGAGGCCCCGGCGGCCTCGGACGCGGATGGACGACGCACGGGGGCCTGGAGCCCAAGGGATGTGTCCCCCCCCTCTTTGGGGCCGAAGCCTATACCGGCATGTCGCAGGGTGTCAGGGCACGTAGGCAGCCGCGAAGGCGACTTCACCCGGTGGCCGGGCTACACTGTGGCCGGAAACTTCGCCTGGTATCCGCGCCCCTTTCCGCAGTCCCTCGCCGCGGCCCCCCCGCCCGCGGTCACCCCCCTATCGAGGAGACCCGTCCCATGCCTTCCGTTGCCGCCAGAGCCCAGACGCCCCCGTGCTGCCGTGAGAGCCGCCAGGGCCGTTAGCCGGAGAGCACCCGCATGGCCTGGAGAATGTCCTTCGACTACGACGAGGTGCACGACGTCGTCACGGCGAACTTCGAGGACTGCATCCTCAACAACTCGCTGGACGTGGCGCGCTGGCGCACCGAGGTGGAGGGCCACCTCTCGCGCTACCCCTCGAAGGTGGACCTGCTCATCAACCTGGATGGGCTGGTGGTGAAGTACACGGCGGGCCGCGTCTTCGGGCGCGAGCGCACCCAGGTGCTCGCGCGCTACACCAGGCGCTCCTTCCGCTTCGGCGGCGACGAGATGACGAAGATGTTCGTGAGCACCAGCGGCACCATCAACGGCGCGGCGGTGAACGTGTACCGCTCGCGCGACGAGGCGCTGAAGGCGCTGCTGGCGGACCGGGCCTCCGGAGGCAAGCACTCGCCCTCGGGGAAGAAGGCGGGCTGAGCCCGGCTCACACCCCGGCGTACCACTCGTAGCCGCGGTCCTCCCAGTAGCCCCCCGTGGCCTCCGGGAGGAAGTTCACCTCGGTGAGGTACTTCACCATCTTGTAGCCGAGCTTCACCCCCGAGTAGAGCCGCAGCGGCGCGCCGTGCTCGGGAGGCAGCGGCTCGCCATTCATCCCGTAGGCGAGAATCGTCTGCGGGTGCAGGGCGCTCGGCCCGTCCCACGAGGAGAAGTAGCCCGCGTCGAAGGAGCGGAACTCGACGAAGCGGGCCCGTGCGTCCGCGCCCACGAGCCGGGCGAGCTCGCGCACCGCCACCCCGTGCCAGGTGGCCACCGCGCTCCAGCCCTCCACGCAGTGGTGGCGGATGCGGTAGTCCGTGCGCGGCAGCAACTGGAGGTCGTCGAGCGAGAGCACGCGCGGGGACGCCACCAGCCCGCCCACCTTCAGCGCCCAGCCCGCGGGCGCGAGCGGCACCCGGTCCGAGACGAAGTACTGCGGGAAGGCACCGGGAGGGGTGAGGGCGTCCTCGGGCTCCTCGGGCGCGAGCCGCTCCGGGTTGAAGAGGGCGGACTGGAAGCGCTGGTTGAAGCGCTCCAGGGCGCCGAGGAAGCCCTGGCGGGGCCGCATGCTGTCGCAGGCGCCGAGGGCCAGTGCCGCCGAGCCGAGCAGCCACGTGCGCCGGGTGAGCGGCCCGCGCTGGCGAGGGTCCCTACTCATGGCGTTTGCCTCCCGTCACCATCTCGCCGAGCGTGCGCGGGTGGAGGAGCACGAGCACCACGTGTCCCACGGTGAAGAAGGCCAGCAGCGCGAGCACGAGCAGGTGCACCGAGCGCGCCGGGTCATAGCCGCCGAAGAGCGAGGTGAGCCAGTGCAGCTGCACGGGCTTGTAGAGGGTGAGGCCGGAGAGCACCTCGACGAGGGCCAGGGCGAGCGTGCCCGTGTACGCGAAGCGCTGCAGGCCGTTGTACGGGTCCTGCGGGGGGGCCTCCTTGCGCACCCGGAGGTAGTAGGCGGCCATGTGCAGCGCGTTGCGCGCGTCGCGGCGCGGGAGGAAGAGGCGCCGCCGCCACTCGCCGCTGGCGAAGAGGTAGGCCACGTAGAGGAGGCCATTGAGGACGAAGAACCAACCGAAGGCGAAGTGCCAGTGCCGCGCGCCGGCGAGCCAGCCGCCCAGCCGGCTCCAAGCGGGAGGAGGCGTGCCCTGGAAGGGGTACCAGTCATAGGGCACGCCCTGGGGTCCCAGCATGGGGTAGGCGGCGAGAATCTGCAGGCCACTGGCGGCGAGGATGGCGAGCAGCGGCACGTTGGCCCAGTGGGACAGGCGGATGGGGCCGGGCTGGATGCGTCGGGCATGGGGCACGGTGGGCTGCCTCCCGGGGTGCGGCGGGCCCGTGTTGGAACCCGCCGGTGCACGGGGAACGGAGCACGCGCGCGACTCGGACGCAGGCGCCCTCCGGGGCAGGCGACCGGTTCCGGACGCCGGGGCCTTGGGCTTCGTCTCCCGGCCGACAGCGCGCGGAGCCCTACTTGAAACGGCGGGAGGAAAACAAGTGACTGGCAAAATAGGATGCGGGTTGACTTGACGTCCAGGGTAGATAGTCTGACGGCCACCATGCCAGGTCATGTGCCGCCCGAGGTCCGCAAACGATTGGCCCAACCCCTCCGGAAGACGCTGCGCACCATCCGGCAGCTCGCGGAGCTGTCCCAGGCGGAGATGGCCCGGCGCATCGGCATGGGGGAGCAGGCCTACGGCCGCTTCGAGCGGGGCAGCGCGAGCCTCGTACCGAGCGCCTCGACGTTGCGGCGCATGTACCAGGTGCTGTGCGGCGCGCTGCAGGAGCTGCTGGGGCCGGAGGGGGCGGAGGCCTCGAGGGGCACGGCGAGGCCCTCCTCCGGGAGGAGGCGCTCGAGGACGACGGCGACCTCGCGCGCGGGCTCGCACTCGCGCACGAGACAGACGCGGCGGCTGGCGCTCCGGGTGGACGTGGAGTGAGGGGGGCGCATGAGCCAGCGGCCCGCGGCACGGCGTTTCCTCTACTGCCTCCTCCAGGGGGACACCTTCTCTCCGTCGCTCGCCGAGGCGCGCACGGGGCTGCTGTTGCTGGACCAGAACGAGCCCGGGGACGTGGCGCCCTCGGGACGCTACGAGGGCAAGGCCCTGCCGTACGGGAGCGCCATGCGGGTGCTGCTCGACGATGACCTGGAGCCGGGCGCCTCCGCGCTGGAGCCGCTGCGGGCGTTGAAGGCGCGGCTGCCGGAGCTGAGGGCGCTGGGGGCCACGGCCTCGCTCTTCCTCGTGGTGGCCTACGAGCGCGAGTGCCACTTCGCGCTCTCACCCGAGGAGCTGGCGGAGCTGGCCGGGCTCGGGCTGCCGCTGTCCGTGTCCTGCCACCCCGCGGCGACCTGAGCCCCGCGCGAGGGAGCTCGCCAGGGGGACCTCCCGGTTCAGTTTCGTGTGAACTGGTCCGATGGTCGGACCGGTCCGGCGCGCGCCTGCCCCCCGGACGACCGGGGAGCACGGAGGCGTGAATCCCGCCCCGCCAGGTCCTCTGCCACGGGCTACACTGGGCTCCCCCCGGCGCCCCCATGAACCGCAACGCCCTCGCCTCCGTGCTCCTGCTGTGCATCGCGCTCGCGAGCGTGGTGGTGGGCGTGGTGCACCTCATCCGCCGCGACCGCGCCGCGCTGGTGGACCAGTTCGCCGCCGACCGCAAGGCCCAGGTGGAAGCCGCGGCCCGCGAGGTCGCCGATGCGCTCGACGACGCGGCCGATGACCTCCGCTTCGCCGGCGAGCTGCTCTCCCGCCCCGGCTCCGTCACCGAGCACCGCCGCGAGCTGCTCGCCCTGCTCGAGGTGGTGGGCCAGTACAAGGCCATCGTCGTGCTGGACTCGGAGGGTGCCCAGCGCTTCACCATCATGGACCGGCGCGCCGGCCCGGCCGTCACCCGAGGGGCCGTCGGCACCGTCCTCACCGAGACGGCCCGCGAGGCGCTCTCCCGCAAGCCCGGGGAGCTGCTCACCTCGCCGCCCGTGGCCGCCACGCCCGGCGGCTGGTTCCGCGTCTTCGCCACCTCCTACGCGCCCTCCGAGGACGGGCCCGGCGGCTCGGTCGCGGTGCTCGTGGACACCGAGCCCTTCTTCGCGCCCCTGAAGCTCATCGCCACCGAGCCCGAGGCGAAGCTGCTCCTCATCGGCGCGCACGGCGTGCCCACGCCCTCCAGCGATGCCACCCTCATGGACTGGTACAAGCGGCTGGACGCCGAGGCGCCCCGCATCCCCGCCTTCGTGGAGCTCGTGGGGCACATGCGCGCGGGCGAGCGCGGCACCGTCCGCATCTGGGAGGGCGAGGCTGCGCTGCTGGGCCTGGGCTCGGCCGATGCCATCGCCGCCTATACCCCCATCCGCGTGCGCGGCGGCGCCCACTGGGCCGTGGCCACGCTCGCCACCACCGAGGAGCTGCGCGCCCACGAGCGCGGCGTCATCCTGCGCGTGGCGCTCGGCGCCATCCTCGTCACCTTCTTCCTCGTCGTCTTCGGCGCCTACGTCATCATCGCCTCGCGCCGCGCCGTCGCCCTCCAGGAGAGCCGCCGCCACGCGGACCGGCTCGCCCACCTGCACGAGAAGACGCAGAAGATTCTCGACAACATCCCCACCGGCGTCCTCGCGCTCTCGGCCGCCGGGCGCATCACCGCCGTCAACCAGGCCCTGCGCGAGCGCCTGCCCCCCACCGCCGTGGGCGCCTCGCTCCCCGAGGCCTTCCCCCATGCGCCCGCCGCCGTGGTGGACCGGCTCGCCTCGCTCGTGCAGGACGCCTGCTCCTCCGAGCGCGTGCTCAGCCTGCACGGCGAGCCGCTGCCCCTCTTCGGCGAGGAGGGCCAGTACCGCATCCACGCCGTGCCCCTGGCGCAGCTCGACGCCGAGGTGCGCGTGCTGCTCGTGGTGGAGGACTTGAGCAACGTGCACGCGCTCGAGTCGCAGCTGTTGCGCGCGGAGAAGCTGGCCACGGTGGGCATCCTCGCGGCGGGGATTGCCCACGAGATTGGCACCCCGCTGGGCGTGGTGCGCGGCCGGGCCGAGTACGTGCTCGGCAAGCTGGGCGCGCAGCACGTGCAGGCCCCGGGCGTGCAGGTCATCATCGAGCAGATAGATAGGGTGAGCCGCACCATCCGCCAGCTGCTGGACTTCTCGCGCGTGCAGCCGGCGCCGGTGAGGGGCGTGGCGCTCGGGCCGCTGCTCGAGGGCGCGCAGGAGTTGCTGCACGGTGAGGCCGAGCGGCGCAAGGTGAAGGTGGAGGTGGAGGTGCCCGAGGGCCTGCCGCCACTGTCGGCGGATCCGGACCAGTTCCAGCAGGTGGTGCTCAACCTGGCGCTCAACGCGTGCGACGCGTGCGAGCCGGGGGGCACGGTGCGCCTGGGCGCCCACGCGCAGGTGTCGGACGGGCCGGGCGCGTGGAGCGGCGTGCGGGTGACGGTGCGAGACGACGGGTGCGGCATTCCGCCGGAGAGCCTCAACCGCGTGTTCGACCCCTTCTTCACCACGAAGAAGCGCGGGCAGGGCACGGGCCTGGGGCTGACGGTGGTGGCGCAAATCGTGCGCAACCACGGAGGCCGCATCGAGCTGGAGAGCGAGCCCGGCAAGGGCACGTGCGTGACGCTGTGGTGGCCGGCCACGCAGGCGCCGAGCGAGGAGCGACATGCCGTCTGAGGGACGAGTGCTGGTGGTGGACGACCACGTGGAGATGGCGCGCCTCCTGGCCGACCACCTCACGGACGCGGGCTACACGGTGGACGTGGCCACGAGCGGGCAGGAGGCGATCGCCGCGGTGCGCGGGCGCGTGCTGGACGCGGTGGTGTGTGACCTGCGCATGGAGCAGGTGGACGGCTTCGACGTACTGGCCGCGGTGCGCCAGGCGGACCCCACGCTGCCCGTGCTCATCATGACGGCCTTCGGCGGGGTGGAGAACGCGGTGGAGGCCATGCGGCGTGGCGCCACGCACTACTTCACCAAGCCCTTCCGCCTGGACGAGGTGCTCCTCTACGTGCAGCGCGCCATCGCCGAGCGCCGCCTGCGCGAGGAGAACCGGGCCCTGCGCCAGGCGGTGGGGGACCGCTCGTCCTACGCGGCGCTCATCGGCCACAGCGATCCCATGCGCGCCCTGTACGAGCTCATCGAGCGCGTGGCGCACTCGCCCGCGCCGGTGCTGGTGCGCGGGGAGAGCGGCTCGGGCAAGGAGCTGGTGGCCCGCGCGCTGCACTTCGAGGGCCCGCGCAAGGACGGCCCCTTGGTGGCGGTGAACTGCACGTCCATCCCCAACGCGCTGCTGGAGAGCGAGCTGTTCGGCCAGGAGCATCCCCCCGGCACCCCCGAGGAGCCGCGCCCCGGGCTGTTCGAGGTCGCCGACGGCGGCACGCTCTTCCTCGACGAGATTGGTGACATGGCGCCCGAGCTCCAGGCCAAGCTGCTGCGCGTGCTCGAGGACGGCGAGGTGCGCGCGGTGGGCGCGGATGCCTCGCGCAAGGTGGACGTGCGCGTGGTGGCCGCCACGCACCAGGAGCTCGAGTCCCGCGTGCGCGAGGGCAGGTTCCGCCAGGACTTGTTCTACCGTCTCAACGTGGTGCCGCTGCTCGTGCCGCCCCTGCGCGAGCGGCGTGAGGACATTCCCCTGCTGGTGGAGCACTTCGTCGCGCAGTCGCGCAAGCGCAACCCCCGCGCGCGCCTCTCCGGCTTCTCCCCCGAGGCCCTCGCCGCGCTCGCCACCGCCCCGTGGCCCGGCAACGTGCGCGAGCTGGAGAACCTCGTCGAGCGCCTCGCCGTCGTCACCGTGCAGGAGACGGTGGACCTGCCCACGCTCCAGCTTCACGCGCCCGCCGTGACGGCCGACGCGCACCCCCTGTCACGTGCGCAGGCGCGGTTGATGCCGCTGCGCCAACTCGAGGGTGAGTACATCGCGTACGTCGTCGCGCAGTGCGGTGGCAACAAGACGAAGGCAGCGGAAATCCTCGGCATCGACGTCTCCACCATCCATCGCCGGGAGCGCGAGCGGAGCGGAAACAGCGCGTAGTCGCGAGCGCGGTGGTAACAGGACAGGACACTCTTCTTCTCCAGGAGGTCCTCCGTGGCTCGTTCCACCCACTCCACGTCCCGGGTGCTGCTGTGCGCACTGGGCGCGCTGCTCGTGTTGTCCCCCGCCTGTACTACGCAAGAGCCCCCGCCGGACTACGAGGGCGGAGGCATCGTTCCTCCGGGAGGCGGAGGCGGTGGTGGTGGCGGGAGCGATGGCGGCACGGACGGCGGGCTCGTGATTCCCAGCAATGGGAGCACCTTCGCGGCGAAGCCCTCGTGTGTCAGTGGAGATACCGCGTGCGCGGGCGCCTGTTCGGATGGCGGCGTCCTCTGCGTGGGCAACTGCGGCTTCCTCCCGCCGGTGGCGTACGCGTTCGCCGGAGACCCTCATGCCGTGGTGGCGGGCGACCTCAACGGCGACGGCCGGGACGAGCTCGTCACGGCGAACAACGATGGCCGCTCCGTGGCCGTGCTGCTCAACCGGCAGAATGGCCTCTTCGAGAAGCCGAGCCTCTGGTCCGCGGGCAAGGAGCCCACGGCCGTGGCGCTCTCGGACCTCGACGCGGATGGCAGGTTGGAGCTGCTCGTCGCCAACAGCGCGGACTCGACGCTCGGGGTGTACCGGAGCAAGGGCAGTGCTTCCTTCCAGGCGCCGGCCACCTACGCCGCGGCGGGCCTGAACCTCAACGACATCGCGGTGGGCGAGCTCACCACGGGGAGCAAGGGCGTCGCCGTCATCCGGGGCGCGGACCAGAAGCTCTCCGTCTTCACGGTGAAGGCGGATGGCACGCTGCAGACGCCCGCGGCCGACACCGCCGTGGGCTCGAGCGCCTACGCGATGGTGCTCGCGGACTTCAACCTGGATGGCAGGCCGGACGTCGCGCTCTCGCACGAGACCGCTTGTGCCTCGGCGGGGGACACCGCGTGCCAGGCGGTGGGCGTGCTGCTCAACAACGGGGATGGCACCTTCCTGGCGCAGCGCTTCACGTCCACGGGCGGCACGCCGCGCGGGCTGGCGGCGGCGAGGCTCGACACGGACGCGCTGACGGACCTGGTGGTCGCCGACGCGAGCCGCAACCAGGTGCTCGTGCTGCGCGGCAAGGGCGATGGCACCTTCTACACGCCCGTGGCGTACCCCGTGGGCGCGGTGCCGTCGCGGCTGGTGCTGGCGGATGTGAACAAGGACACCCTGCTGGACGTGCTCGTCACGAGCGCCACGGGCAATCAGGTGAGCGTGCTGCTCGCCCAGCCGGGTGGCACCTTCGCGTCGCGGGTGCTCATCAACGCCTACCCCCAGGGCCTGGGACTCCAGGGGCTGACGGTGTCGGACTTCGACCAGGACGGCACCAATGACCTGGCCGTCCTCACCTCCGGCGGCATCCAGATGCTCTGGGGCCTCTGCCGCTAGCCCGGCGACGCGCGCGCTCTCATGCGTCCGGCTCCGGGAGCGCGCGCTTCCACAGCGCGGCGGCCTCGCCCACGATGCCGCGGCGGAACACCAGCACGCAGAAGACGAAGATGCAGCCCATGATGATGGGGACCCACTCGCCCAGCCCGGCGAAGTAGTCCTCGATCATCACCACCAGGAACGAGCCCATCAGCGGCCCCAGAATCGTTCCCATTCCGCCCAGCAGCGTCATCAGCACCACTTCACCGGACATGTGCCACTGCACGTCGGTGAGCGTCTCGAGCTGGAACACCAGGACCTTGGTCGAGCCCGCCAGCCCCGACAGCGCGGCGGACAGGACGAACGCCAGCAGCTTGTAGCGGTTGACGTCGTAGCCCAGCGAGAGGGCCCGGGGCTCGTTCTCCTTGATGGCGCGCAGCACCTGTCCGAAGGGCGAGTGGATGGTGCGGTGGATGAGTCCGAAGCCCAGCAGGAAGATGCCCAGCACGGTGTAATACATGCCGTAGCGCGACTCGAGCTCCACCACTCCGAACAGCGTGCCCCGGGGGATGCCCTGGATGCCGTCCTCGCCGTGGGTGAAGGGCAGCTGCACGGCGGCGAAGTAGACGAGCTGCGAGAGCGCCAGGGTCACCATGGCGAAGTAGATGCCCTGGCGGCGGATGGCCAGCGCGCCGAAGACGAGGCCCAGCAGCGCCGCGAACGCCGTGCCCGCCAGGATTCCCACCGCCGGCCCCATCCCCAGCTCCTTGACGAGGTGGCCGGTGATGTACCCCGCAGAGCCCAGGAACGCCGCGTGGCCGAACGACAGCAGGCCCGCGTAGCCCAGCAGCAGGTTGAAGGCGCTGGCGAACAGCGCGAAGCACATGACCTTCATCCAGAGGACGGCGTCGTCCACGAAGAAGGGCAGCACCACCGCCAGGGCGAGCAGCACCGCATATCCCCACCCAAGCGCCCCAGTCAGGGCGCGGTGAATTGTTGGGTCGCTCTGACTCGGTGAGCGGCGAAGTGGCAGCGGCGTTGGCACGTCCCCAGGTTGCGATGCGGTGGTCGAGGACAGATGGGTGCTGAACAACGCAATGGGCGAAGGGGGATCCCTCATGATTTCAAAGACATTGAAAAAGGCTTCTGCCTCATGGATTGCAGGGATATGTGTCAGCGCTGTCCTCGCGGCGTGTACCTCGGATGTGGCACCAGGCTCGGATTTGCAGAGTGAGCTGCCCAACGAGAGAGCTGCTCCCCTGTTGCCTCCCACGGTCGAGCTCGACAGCCCGAACGATTATCAAAGACAGCAGCATTGGCTGCAGTTCGGCAACAACAATGACGCCTACTGGATGAAGGACGGCGTCTGGGGCGCGGGCGCGCTGACTGAAGGCACGTCCCCGGATCAATACGAGCAGAATGTCGGGGTCTATCCTCCGGTCGGGCCCAATGGCGAGGTCGCGTTCAGAATCAAGTGGCGCTGGCCACTGGGAACGACCGAGGTCAAGGGATATCCAGCCGTTCTGAGCGGCAGGAAGCCTGGCTACTATTCCTCGAACAATCTGGTCGATGGACAACCGGTCCGATTACTCGATGGTACTTTCTCGCAGACGGCTCCGAGCGGTTACACGCCGGGCACCTTCATGCCGATGCAGCTGCCGATCTCCGCGCTCTCGGCGAAGTTCGCACACAGTGACGTGACGCCGCCCACCGGCCGGGGGCAGCTCACCTTCGATCTCTGGCTGCAGTCAAACCCTGAGCAGGATGATGGTTTCGTCAATGCCTCGATCACTCATGAGATCATGATCCCGTTGGACAACTGGGGTAACTATGGCAAGTACCCCGATGGCCGGAGACAAGACTTTTACGACCACGATGCCATTATCGATGGCAGGCTGTTCCACGTGTATTGCAACAAGGGCTCGGACGGCGTGCTGCGCTACAACTTCGGCTGGCTGAACGGCCACTACGGCAGGTCTGGCTGGAAGTTCATCGTCTTTCAGCCGGACGCGCCGATCCCCGCAGGCACGCTCAACCTGGCCTCGTTCGTCAATTACCTCCAGACCCGCAGGGACTCAGCGGGCACACCCTGGGCGCAGGGCAATGAATATCTTGCCAGCGTCGAGCTGGGAGTCGAGCCAGTGGAGGGCAGCGGCGATCTGGTTGTCTATGACTACAAGGTGTCTCCTACCGCACCGGCTACTTCTACGCGCGTCCAGGCGGAGACTGGGGTGTTCTCCGGCTCGGGCGTCAGAGTGGGAACGGATCCCACGGGCTATGAAGGCAGTGGCTTCGTGGGGCCTTTCTCCGACGCGGGTGACCGGGCCACGGTGAGCTTCACCAACGTCACGGCTGGCACCTACGACATTCTCATCCGGTACCATTCCTGGGGCTCGGGCCGGCAGCAGAATGACGTGATTGTCAATAATGGCACTACGGCCTGGAGCGCCATCTTTCCTGGCACGGGCTCCGGGTGGGCGCTCAAGACGCTCAGCGGAGTGCCGCTGGTGGCCGGCACCAACACCGTTGCGATCGTCAAGGACTGGGGATGGATCGATGTGGACTCCATCGAGATTGTTCCAGGCGGCTCCGGTGAGACCTCGACGAAGAAGCAGATGGAGAACGGCAGCCTCGTCGGCGTGAAGATCGAGGAGGGAGTCGCGGGCTACGAGGGCAGGGGGGCCGTGGGGCCCTTTGCCAACGCGGGAGACCGGGCCACGGTGAGCTTCATCAGCGCCACGGCTGGCGCCTACGACATTCGCATCCGGTACCACGCCGGTGGCCAGCAGCAGAACTCCGTGGCCATCAATGGCCGTTCCCGGAGCGAGCTCTTCCCTGCCACGGGCTCCGGCTGGGGGCTCAAGACACTCAGCGGAGTGCCGCTGGCGGCGGGTACCAACACCGTGGCGATCATCAAGGACTGGGGCTGGATCGATGTGGACTCCATCGAGATTGTTCCCACCGGTCCATGAGGTGAGCGGCGCCGGTCATTGAGCAGCCCGCACCAGGGGTGTGCTCTCGTGGCCAGGCGAGACCGGTCACTCGCAACTGTCCCATCATGTATGTGAAGGGCTGGGTGCAGTAGCTCTCCCGAGGGAGGGGGTCAGAGCTCGAGCTTCCAAGTCCTCTGACACCTTCTCACGGCCACCCGATGTGACGCGGTGGGCGGTGCCTTCGGGGGCTCTCGTCACCTGTGCCTGATAGCGGCGCGACTGCTCGGGCATGTACCCGTACACCTGGACCCATTTCCCTGGGTCACCAGACCCTAAAGAACGTGCAGATCGTCCACTTTGACTGTGTAGGTTTCGCCCTGCTTGATCGCCGTCATCGAAAGTGTCAGGTCGCTGCGGCCTTCCTCCCGGGTCCACAGAGGTACATCAAGGGTGACCGCATCCGGCTGAGACGTCTGCTCATGGATATCTACAAGCAGCTCACCGTCAGCTGGCAAGGGAACAAGAGTCCTCCCATACTGCTCGACAGCAGTCCTCAACTCCGCCTCGGTCAGGCGCCCTGCTCGACCATCCGCTGCGATCTCCGCATACCGTCCTGCCGCCAGATCCTCTATCAGACGCCGAACCTGACCCATCAATTTCATATCCACAGTGCGGCCTCCTACCGATTGCCGGGGATTCTGGTCGGTGTTGATGGCGTGACGCCGATAGATTTGAAGTAGTCATCGGCGCGGCCAATAAGCGTTTGCGCCTCCTCATGAGACAGCCCTGCGCGTCGCAGGGCCTCATAGGCGATCCTGCGCTCGTCGGCATAGGTCCCTCCCCCGGCCTGACGCTGAACCTGAGTCGCTTCATAGTGTGCAGTGCCAACGCGCGTCGCTGGCCCCCTCAGTTCAACAGCAGGGGCCGCGCGACTGTCATATCCGGGCAGCTCTCGAACGGCGGCATCTTGAATCACATGGTGAGCGTCCTTGATGCCAGCATTCTTGAGCTCACCGTAAGCTCCTGCTCTGAATCTTCCTACGGCGCTGCTGCTTGAACTGTCGCGAGCCGCCATGGCGACTGCGTTGGGGGCCAGCGCGAGGGTGACGCCCTCGGCATTGATGACAACCGATTCCACCTGAGCCAGTGCTGGGGCTGTGAAGCGGATGTTCAGCTGCGTCTCGGCCACCACCGCGGCCTGCCCGGCTCCCGGCAACTCAGGCAGCGTCGCCGCCATCCCCGAAGCCGTGTTCCCCAGCGCCACCGTGCCCAGCATGACGAAGGCTCGAGCCGCTTTCTCCCCCATCGTGTCCCCAAACTTCTCTCCGGAGGCGTAGATGCTGTCGAAGGTGGCGGCCTCATCCACTTCCTTCATCAGCACCAGCCACCCGTCGATCAGCCGCCACACCGTGTCCCATCCCAGGTAGGTCATGGCCCCCAGCGTCATCAGCGCGGCGAGGCCCTTGCTCACCGGCTCGGGCAGTGCGAGCAAGATCGCGTACATGGTCAGGCCGCCCACCACTGTCGCCACCACCGCTTGGGGGCTCACCAATCGCCCGAGTTCCTCCTTCATGGCCCCCAGCACCTTGCTGTGGGCAATCGCCATGGCCAGCGCGTACCTGGCATCCCCATCCAGGAAGGGCTTGTCCACCAGCAGGCGCAGGCAATCTCCGCCTCCCCACGTGTGCTCGCACCACAGCAGGTAGCGGCGCTTCAGCTCCTCGTCCTCGGGCAACAGGCGCAGGTTCCTGCTGCTCCCCGGCTCCGAGACCATGAGCCGTTGGCTCCTGCCCTCGTACCGGAACCAGCCGCTTCGCTCGGGTACTCCGAATACCTGCCGGGCGTGCTCCAAGGGCCGCTCCACTGGAGGCACGGAGAGAGCATGTTGCGCGACGGCCTTCTTGAACTCCTTTTCGCTCACCGACACCGGCTCCACGTCGCGGCGCGGAGTGTGGACGATGGGCTCACCCTGGCCTGTGTCCAAGCGGACGACGACCTTCGTTGAGGCGCTGCACCCTGAGAGGAGCACGAACAGCAGCAGGACCGCCGAGCGCGTCATGTGGAGCCTCCTGGTCCGACTCCCGCGCGCCGGGAGCACGACCCGAGATTACAGGAGCGCCATGACAGGCCCGTCAATAAGTAGAGGCGGCGGGAATCGAACCCGTGAGCAAGGCGATAGAAAACCCTAAGCAGGACGCGCTGTTACCCACTATCGCCTTGATTCTCCTGGGGTTCGTCATCCCACCCCGTGCCCTCGTGTTCCGCCCCTTTCCCCGCTGGAGGGGCACACTGGGGGCACATGCGGCCTAACAGGGTAAGTCTACTCGGATGCGAGCGGCCCGAGTTCCCCGGACTCCCAGGGCTCACGAGAAGCTCGTGGGAGACTGACAGGAGCGTGTGCCCTGGCGAGGTGGAACTGGAAGAGGCAGGGGGAGGAGCGTAGGTGGGCGTACCGGCGGAGGCACTGTGTCCCTCAATCTCATGCCCCTGCTGCCTGCCGCCTGGGTGGACCGCCTTGGGCAGCCGTGTGCTCCAAGCGGCTGCATGGTCGCTCCAGCGGCCCGGGGCACAGCCCTTGGCGCGCCCCCGCCAACGGTATTCCTCGGCTTGGTGAACCCGCGCCACTCTCAAAAGCGCTCCCATCTTTTCTAGGCGTTGGGCCTCCAGTTCCCCAGAAACCTCGCGCACCGGGTAGAGATAGGTTGCTGTTAGTCTGTTGTGCCAGCGTCGCTCTTCTTCTCCTCGAATCTTATGAAGAACAACATCAATGCATGCAGAACCCGATCTGCGAGCGCGGGCGTGAAGTAGCCCGCCTTCAAGTGGCCATGGCACAACTCGTTCCTCAGATTCCATCCCCGCTGATCTACCAGAAGAATCCGGAGGTACAGCGCGACGTTGGGCGTGAGGGCTCCGACAACGTGCTCATCGAGCAAGAGATCGTGAAGCAGGCGCAGTTCCAACAATTTGCTGTTGCGGTTTCGCTTGTAGATGTTCGCTCCCGCAAGGGTGGCCAATCGCCTGACTGCGGCCTCAATCTGAGGAGTCAGCATATGCATCGCAGCTGCGTAGTGCCCATCGAAGTAGTGCCGCAGTCCTTCCTCAACGAGCGGAAGCATATCCTCCTCGAACACGGGCGAACTGCGAAAGCGCTCCATCATGGATTGCACGTTGAGCGGGATACGGCGTATTGCCTCCTCTAGCGAGAATCGCAGGAAAATCGAACTGATTCGCAAATTCTGCGAAATATGCTGAATCACATTGCCATCGATATCGTCTTCAACTGAGCCGATGACGGCGATTGTCCTTCCATCATCGTCGATGATCTTCTTGGAGGCCATTGAGGAGAGCACAGCTTGCTTGGCAATCTCCCGCACCTTCTTTTCGGACTTGTCCCTGTCCGGAACGAAGTGTACCGTAAGCCGCAAAAGAGCCGTATCCGCGTCCCCTGCGAGCAATTTGTTCACGAAAGCGGCCATTTGTTCTTCCGAGAAGGTTGCGGTCGTGCTGTAACTCGTCAACTCGGCAACAGAGCGCTTGCCGTGCTCGCGCAGCTCTGGAACGAGCGCGTCCGCATCGGTCTTCAGGCCATACTGCTCAAGCACGGCGTGGACTTTCTCTAGCCAGCTGGTCGCGACCATTCCTTGCGCAGCCTTGCTTGCCGCTCTGAACGCCGCTGCATAAACGCGCACAACTCTTGCTGCGTCAGCGTCCCGACGATTCTTTTGGAAGTACTTGGCTAAACGGATGGCAGCAGCTTCCACGTTGTGTGGATTCAACTCTGGAGGCACTAGAGCAGCCAAGCGCTCAAGACGGCGTTCCATGTCACCGATTACTGACGTCTGTTCAGCTTCAGTAAGCTTTGATCGGCCCTCAAGGATCAGGTCCAAGCTCTTGCCCCAGGTTCCGGCAAGGCTATCTCGCGCGGAAGCGCGCTCGTATTCAAGCAGAGCCCTTTCAACGGATTCAGCACGGCTGGGATCATTGATGGAGGTTGCGAGATCAAGGGCACGGTCAGCGTAGTTGTACGCCTCAACCGTGCGGCCGAGCACTCGTGTCCGAAGGCCTTCGATGGCCGCGTCGATCGCCAAGCGGGCAAACTCAACGGAAGGTCGACCTCCTCGAACTAGCTGGCTGAGGTCCCAAACCAAGTCGGCATATCTATGACGCAGCACCGGATGGAGAGCTGCATGGGCTCGCTGTTCCCACACGTCCACCATCTCAGGCGCTAACTCGTCCCTTGATGGAACTTCAATATTCGTGTTTCCCCGCACGAAAGTTGCCCAGGGGCCATACCTTGTTCCCCAGGAGCTTCCACCTTCGTCGTTAACGCCCAAGTGAAGCCCGATCAGATCCGCCAAGATAACGGGTGTGACATTCGCGGGAGGAAGTTTCTTCCATCGCTCCAACTCTTGAAGGATCTTCACACGGTCGAGCGGGCCCTGGACGTTGTTGAGATTGGCGAACGGCGAATCAGTGGTTTCCATAGGGGCCTCGTATACGCATCAGGAGATCAATTTGTACAACAAGCGGGGCTTGTGGGAAACCGCAGCGTCCGGCGCACCATCTGGCGCGGGGTGACGGGCTCCCCCAGGGGCGAGTGCGAGCGGACAGTGGACCTGCCGGTCTCGGCGGTGGACGCACTCAAGGGACACCGGCACCTGCGCGGCCCTTACGTGTTCTGCCTGGAGGACGGCAAGCCGCTCACCGATGGCCTGATGAAGTTGCCGCTACAGCGCGCGCTGCGGCGGGCGGGCATCAGCCGCGAGCAGGGGCACATCGGCTAGCACGACCTGCGTCACATCTACAGCAGCCACCTCGCCATGCGGGGTGTCCCGCTCAAGGTCATCCAGGCGCTGATGGGCCATGCGACCATCGAGATGTCCATGCGGTACGCCCACCTCGCGCCCGAGGCCCGGGAGAGCGCCGGGCAGCAGCTCGACCTGCCCGTGCGCTAGGCTCCAAGCCGTTCCGGGCAGAAGCGCCGAAGGGGCACATTGGGGGAACATAAACGGCTCGCGCTGGCCGTGCTCAGGGCCCCTTCGCTTTGCCCTCGGGGAACGTGACGTTCCCAAGGGTGACGGTGCGCGGCCCGGTTGCCTCCCACAGCTTGAGGGTGCAGGGGCAGCCGAGCTGCGCGCGCTCCCCCTCGATGCCCACCACGACGGCACCGGCCCCATTCGCGGGAATGGGCGCCTCTTGCCACCGGGCAAGCTCCACCTCTTCCCCCGCCTTGTCCACCAGCGCCGCCCCCGCGAGCGTCCAGGGCTCAGCGCCGGGGTTCTTGAGGCTCAGTCGCGCAGCCACGCTCACCGGGCGGGTCTTGTCGCTGAGCGTGTAGCTGGAACTCGTGGTCGCTTCCAACCCGAGCGCGTTTCCCGGCAGCTCCCTCACCGACCCGAAGAGCTTCTTCGACGCGAGGGTCCCGGCCCGCTCCAGCCATGCGGCCCCCATGAGCCCGCCCGGCTCCTGACGCTCGGCCAGAAGCCGCGCTTTGTCCTCTTGGCACTGGCGCGCTTCGGCCTGTGCTTCGTCGCGCTCTTTCTCGCATACGTCTGGCGAGCGCGGCTTGCGGAACACCTCCACCCGCCGCGTCCCCTTGGACGCATGGCCCACGAGCCAAAAGCTCGCGCTCGCCGGTGCCGCGCCATCCGCGAAGCACACCGTCACCTTTACCCGCTCCCCCGGCAGATAATCCCCCTTGGGAATGACGTGTAGGCTCAGCCCCTCTTGCCCGAGTGCCCAATCCGCGAGGCGCCCCCCTGGCTGAAACTCCACCGCCCCCACAGCGACGCGAGAGTCAAAGACAAACGCTGTAGGCTCGTCCGCGCTAGCGCACACTTCCGGCGCTCCTTCCGGGGAGCCTGCCGCCAAGTCAAAACGAGCGGTCGCTGCGCAGCGGGCGACGGGGGGCAGTTCTGCGGCTTGCGCAGCACCAGCGAGCAGGGAGACCACCAGGACGGCAGCGGGAGAAGAGGGCAGCACGGAAGCTCAACCTCCAAAGAGCGGGGCAACACCTAGTATTCGGTCGGCCAGTTGAGTTGAAAGCGCGGGTATACCTTGGCATTTCCGGGCTTGCTTCCTGGGTCGAGGCAGACGCCCAATCCAGGGCCGCAATCGTAATTCTTGCCGCGTTCGTCAATGAACGTCGCTTCGGTATCCAGGCCAATGACCAGACACACGGGCACAGTCCCCGCGCCGGGAATCTGCGCCTGGGTGAAGGTGCCGAAGAGGCGATCCTCCCCAAGCTGCAACTTGCCAAGAAGCAGCGTGTTCTCGGGCAACCCCGGCGCGTCCACTCGGAGGGTAGCGGGACCGCCTTTGACCCTGGCCACCTCGCCGGGCTCGTGCTTGTACCCCTTCAACGTGGCAAACCCCCGTGACTCGAAGTGAAGCCTCTGGTGGGTCTCCTGCCAACCCTCGGGGCAGGAAATCGCGGGGGGCTCGGGGCGCACCTGGGAGGCGGGCGCGGTGCATCCCCCGTCGAGCAGCGCACAGACCGCCACGGCTGCGGGCTTCACCGGCAGGCGGAACCCTGCACCTTGCGTCTGCGTTTTCGTCGTTTCGTTCTTGGGCGTCTGAGCGGACGTGCGAGCCATAGCGTTAGCGGTAGACGCGGGAAGTTGAGCCCCAACGGGTGCCGCGTCTCCTCCGGCGAGAGATTCCAGCGCCTTTGCATCGGACGCCACTTCACGACCGCGCACGCCTGCATCGGTTGCGCTGGTGGCGGGGGACGTGGACGGTAGCGGCAGCTCGGGCCGTGCCTCGCTGGTGCGGATTGAAGAGCCAGGTCCCCCCAGGTTCGCGCCCACGGACAGGACAACGACGGCCACCAGCAGCACGGCCCCAGCGAGCCCTAGACGCCACGCGGCGCGGCGCGGGTGGGGAGCTGCGGCGGCAGGCTCGAGTTCGCGAGCTGGCGGCACTGGGGCGCTCTCAACGGGCAGCTCTTGCTCTGCCGGGGCCGGTGCCGCGCCGGGCGCGTCCACCGTGGGGATCTCGTCCGGGTTTGCGGCTGCTGCCGGAACCTTCGGGGCTGCCATCTGCTCGGGCAGGAAGAACACCCGGTCCCTTTTCGGCAGAGGCCGCCCGCGCCGGGGGCGCCGCTTCACCGCCCTTAGAAAAGCGCGCCGCTGCTCGCTCGCCTCCTGCCGTTCCGGGTCCTCGACCGTGGTTGTGAGCTGCGGATCGTCCGGGTCCCCGAGCGGCGGATCCCAGGTGGCGTCGTTCTTAGCGTTGGACAGGGACTCATTCAAAGCCGCGCACAGCGTCGCAACCACCGGGAAACGATCCTCCGGTCGCTCAGCAAGCATCCTCATGCACAGCAGCGAGGCTGCCAGCGGCACTTGGGGGTTCACGACGTGCGGCGCTTCGGGCCGATGGCTCAAGATGCGCTCGCGCAGCCCGTCCAGCCCCCCCGGATCCGTCCGCTCGCCAAAGGGAAACACATCCGTAAGCAGCCAGTAATAAGTCACCCCCAACGCCCACATCTCGTCGGTCGGCCCATACTCGTATTGACCCGCGCCGTCCGGGTTGGCGCGCTGGAACCGGATCTGTTCAGGGGATCGGAACTCCTCTGTCCCCGGTGGGAGCTGCGAGCCGGTGACAGTCGGGGCACTGGCAAGAGAACCAATTCCGAAATCAATCAAGATCGGCCTCTCGCTCCCTTCCCGAATGAGAATGTTCTCAGGCTTCACGTCACGGTGAAACACGCCCGCCGCGTGTACCGCCCCAAGCGTCAACGCCGCGTCCAGGACGATGCGCGTAGCCTTCCGCGCCGATGGGTTTTGGTTGTAGGCAAACGCAAAAAGTGTGTCGCCCGGCACGAATTCCATCACGATATAGGGATGGCCGATAACCGGGTCGGGCCAGAAATCCGAGCCCACGTAGCGGACAACGCCGGGGTTCTCCAGGTGAATGAGAATGCCGATCTCACGCTTGCCCCTTCCGTCCAGCGTGGAGACCAAGAGGAGCTTCAACGCAAAAAAGCGGCCCCCGCGCTCGACCTTGTAGACGATCCCGAGGCCCCCCGCGCCCAAAAGCCCCACGATCTTGTAGTCCCCGATCATCTCGTCGATGTCCGGGTGCCTGAGTGTCAGTCCCACGCTCTACCTCACCTCCTAGATGGGGGAGCGTAGCATAACCGCAGGGATACGGCTCAGACAGCGGGACCGGGGCGGCAGGTGGACCCCTCCAAGGTGGCGACCGCTCCAAGTCGGTCGCCCCACCCGCCGCCCCAGTCCCTAATCCGAGACGGTTCTCTATTCCTCACGCATCGGCGCAGCGTCGAGGACCAGCAGCAGCTCGCGCCCGATGGCCACCTTGTACTCGGGCCAGGTCCGCAGGAGCCCTACGACCCTTCGCGTCTCGGGTGACAGGTCGTTACCCGATGACGGCACCTCGCGCGGGCTCATATCCAGCAGCACAGCAGGCGACACACCCAACGCAGCCGCGAGCCGTCGGAGTGCCGGAACGCTCGGCATCATTCCGCCGCGCTCGATCCGTCCATAGACCTGCGCACTCATGCCAGCCTTTTGCGCCACTTGGGCCTGCGTGAGCCCGAGCCCCTCGCGTGCCGTTCGGGCTGCCTCTCCGATGGTCTTTTGCAGAAGGTCATCATCCATAGAGCTTTTCTATCAGGTCGTTGCCGCGTGTGCCTTGCGTAGGGACCCCTGCCGCCGCCGCTTATGCGTCACGAGTACAGCAGCCATGCGCGTGAAGGTGGCAATCTGGAGCTTATCCATTGTTCGCAACGTGCGGCGGAGCCGCCGAAACTCTCGCGGCATGGGGTCGGGCGTTGGTTCGGTTATCTTGGGTGTCGTCGCCTTCCTCTCGCCAGCGAGCCCGATCAACGTGTCGACAGAAGTCCCGAGCGCCTTGCTGAGCTTTATAAGCGTCGGGGTGCTCGGGCGAAGGTCGCCTCGCTCCCACCGCCCATAGACTTCCGTCGCAACGCCGACGCGCTCGGCTGCTTCCTCCTGCGACAGTTTCAACGTCATTCGAGCCTTGCGCGCCGCGCTTCCAATCTGGACGCTCAGCGGATCCTTCTCGGACGACCGTGTGACAGGCTTTTGATTCATTGGCGCTAGTCTCCCTGCTCGTCCGGCGACAGCGCCGTTCGCTCGATGGGGTTTGCCGTCAGCCGCTTGACCCTCGCGGCAGCATCGAAAATCGCCTTCAGCTCTTCGGCGATCGCGGCAGGGACGACAGGCGGATCTACAGTCCCGAGGTACACGAGCAGCTCTTCGCGCATTTCGGCGGCCCCATAGCGTACGGAGGGCTCCGGTTGAAGCGCACGCCGGACAATGGACCGCAAGGGACCGGGTGCGAACTCAAGCCGACGCTCGGCTTCCGCAGGATCGAAGCGCAGCAGCCGGTAAGCCAACACGTCCAGGCTTAGCTGCGCGCTCCGCTCAGCTCGCACACGGGACGCGAACCCTTTCGGAGTGCTTTGCACAGGCACATCACTCGGATCGAGCGGGTATTCAGCCAGCAGCATTTCCAGCAGCACGAGCCCGAGAGAGAAAACGTCCGCTCTGCCGTCAATGGCTCCCGCGATTAGCGGGTCGACCCGGCGCCCGGTGAACTCCATCGCAGCTCGCAGAATCTCGGGCGCACAGTAGGCCGGATCGCCGCGCAGCAGGCCGGGCGGCGTCTGTAAGCGGTCGCGCAGCTCGGAGTACGCCGCGCCGAAGTTCACGAGCTTGACCCGGCCATCAAACCCGAGGCGGATCCGCATGGGCCCCACGGCACGGTGGATGATGTGCAGCGGTTGGCCCGCGCTGTCACTGCGCACATGTGCATAAGCAAGCGCGCCCGCCACTTCCGCTGCGACATAGGCAGCGAAGGGGGGCGACAGCGTGCGCCCCACCAGCAAAGCGAAGTCCATCGCCGTCAGGAGATAGCAACCGCGCATGTGCTCGGTGACGACATAGGGAACATCGGCATGCACCGCGAAGCCGTAAACCTTGGCGATGCCCGGGTGCTCCAGGTGCGACGCGAGCTGCACCTCTTCCCATGCCCGCTCGCTCCGCTCGTAATCCGATGACAACTGCATAGGCTTCAGAATGACTTGCGAACGAGCCCCGCCGCTAAGGGGCTGCTTCCAAGCGAGAAGAAGCTTGTCGTAATCCCGGTGATCAACCTGGGTGCCGTAAACCTCGTAATGGAAGCCCTCGAAATCGAAGCGAAGGCGCGGGCCGGAGCTGTCTGCCATGATGCGTTCTCCTCACGAGGCCCTACAGCTTGTCGAGACCGGGACGGTCTGCACGCCGCCAGCTCTCGCCGTCGCTGCGCGTGTAGAACTCGCCGATTTCAAACGCACCCGCGCCCGCCCTGTCGTCGCGCACCTCCACCGGGCCAACCCATCGCACGGGCTCGCCGGTAAGCGCTGCCGCGAGGAAGCCATCCTGACGGAGAAGGAAAAGTCTCCGGTACTCCTGAACCATCCGGCTCAGGTCCCAGCGGGACAGCCCTTGTCCGTGCCGCTCGACGTAGCGCAGCAGCTCGTCGGCAACGACCCGGGGCGCGTAGTGCTGGGGGAGGTAGGGCAGGATCGTGAAGTAGCGCCGCAGCCGCTTGGCCTGCACAGGCGACACGCTGCGCCCCTGGTGGATGGCTTCAACAGGCAGCCCGGCCCCCAGCAGCAGCGCGCCGAACTCATCCAGGCCCGCCAGCGCGTCACGGGTAGCGGCGAGCGCATCGGGGGGAGGACGGCTCGCGCACGCGACCGGGCCGGACGCGAGCAGCGCCAGCACTGCAAGCAAGCTCAGCGGGGCATGAACCGAAAGGCAGGCAACACGAATCCACTTCCGAAGCGAACGCGGCTCGCTCGGCACGGGGCACCTCCAGCGCGGTAGTTAGTAAGGCTGCGAAACGCCTGGATAGGTAACACAGTCATGTGAACAGTGGAAGCCCAGGACTACCGAATAGGTCCGAAACAAATATTGCAGAGATTGCGCGTTTAGGCCCGAATCGGGGAAATCAGTACAGATTTTTTCCCCGCGTGTATGGGTTATTCCGGCCACTGTGCGCGGCATGTGCCTTTACCGGACTCGTCGCGGAGCGGGGCTGCTGTGTACTCACGCGCGGGGTTCGAGGTGGCCTGTGATTACAGAGCCGGACCTACGAGCAGCGGGGCGCCGTGAAGGGTGCGAGGCAGGGCGCGAGATTCAGAACGCGGCAGCAGCGAAGCAGGCGAGCTGGGGCAGCTCGGGCCACGGAAGGCGTCAATGAGGAGTGTTGAGGATCGAAAGCACAGCCGCCGAGCGAGGCGAGTCTAGGGTACAGGGCGGCGCGCAGGGACGGGACACGGCGAAGGCGCCAGCAACCGGGCGCGGTCCTCTCCTGCTCGGGTGCGGCCTCCTCCAGCTTTGGTGCGGCTCATATAGCGGAGCTGTGACAGCTCGTGCCGTAGAGGGCACCAGTAACCCGGGCGGCGTCGGACGCGGGACACCGGCAGCCGTAACCGTTCACCGCATTGGCTTGGTTGAAGAGAAGCCGGGCACGACGTGACCGGAAACGTGGTGCTGGACAAGAGGACGTCTGGCGTGGTGTAGCCAGGGCATGGTGGAGGTGGATGCCCGAGACGCGCGCATCGCGGAGTTGGAAGCGCAAGTGGCTGCGCGCGATGAGGTCATCGCCGGGCTGATGGCGAAGGTGGAGGCGCTGACGGCGCGCGTGGCGGAGCTGGAAGCGCGGCTCAACCAGAACTCGAGCAACTCCTCGAAGCCGCCCTCCTCGGACGCACCCGGCACCCCGCGCCAGCCCAAGAAGCCCACGGGCCGGAGACCCGGTGGACAGCCCGGCCACAAGAAGCACGAGCGCGCGCTGCTGCCCCCCGAGGACGTGCAGCACGTCGTGGAGTTGGTGCCCAAGGAGTGCGGGGGTTGCAAGCGACGACTGCATGGGCAGGACACCGCGCCCCGGCGGCACCAGGTGGTGGAGGTGCCGCCCCTGTCGGCCATTGTCACCGAGTACCGCTGCCATGCACTGCAGTGCCCTGACTGTGAGGTGGTGACTCGCGGGGAGGTGCCAGCGCACGCGCGCAGCGTCTTCGGTGACAGGCTCGCGGCGCTCGCCTCGTTGTTGGTGGGCAAGTACCGCCTGTCCAAGCGGCTGGTGAAGGACGCCTTGTCGGACATGCTGGGTGTGGAGTTGTCGGTGGGCAGCGTCAGCAACCTGGAGGGCGAGATGTCGCAGGCGCTCGCGCCAGCGGCGGCCGAAGCCCTCGACTACGTGCGGGCCTCGGAGGCGGCCAACGCCGATGAGACGGGGTTTGTGCAGGGACGAGAGGGCGGCCGGGCCGCTCGCGCTTGGCTGTGGGTGGCGGCCACCGCTCTGGTGGTGGTGTTTCACATCGCCACAAGCCGCAGTGGCAAGGTCGCCCGCCATTTACTCGGCGCGGACTTCGCTGGCTTTCTCACCACCGACAGGTGGAGCGCCTACGAGTGGGTGGACCCGGGGCTGCGGCAGCTGTGCTGGGCACACCTCACACGCGACTTCCAGGGCTTCATTGACAGGGGGGGACGGGGCGGGCGGATAGGCCGAGAACTCATGCGTGAGCGCAACCGCTTCTTCAAGTGGTACCACCGCGTGCGCGACGGCACCATGACACGCGAGCATTTCGAAGAGCGCATGCGCGGTGTGGAACGCACAGTCGGCCAACTGCTGCGCAAGGCGGCGCGGCGCGCGGAGAAGAAGACGGCCGGCATGGCTCGGGAAATCCTCCAGTGGGAGAAGTGCCTCTGGACGTTTGTCGATGTGCCGGGCCTGGAGCCCACCAACAACTTCGGCGAGCGCTGCATCCGGCACGCCGTCATGTACAGGAAGACGTCCTTCGGCACGCAGAGCGAGGAGGGCAGCCGCTTCGTGGAGCGCATCTTCACTGCCACTACCACCCTCAAGCTGCAGGGCCGTGACGTGCTCGCCTTCCTGACTGACACCCTCGCCGCGCACCGCCGCGGCCTGCGCGGGCCTTCGCTCCTACCCACCGCGCCCGTACCTCAGCTCGCTCTCGCCGCCTGAGCTGGTGAACGGTTACCGGCAGCCTACTCTCGGGCTCGATAGCGGGCACCAGGAAAACAGCAGCCGAAACTCGGGCACAGTAGATGGATGGATAGAGGGCATCGGATGGCGGCACCAAACTCCGGCATTATTGGGAAATACCAGTGGCGCGTTCCGGCATTTAAGCCCACAACTCATAACGGATTTCGGTTGAATATTTCAGTCAAGCTTGCCTTACTGGGCTGGAGGAGGAGTCATGCTCGTGATGCCGCCATATACACCGCCAGTGCCTAAAACTGACATCGTTGTCGATCTTGTGCGCGAAGGCGCGATCGTCGCATTCCTGCTTGAATCTGTGCATACCGATGAAGTTAAACATGGATACCCGGCCTGCGGGGAAGCAGGACGAAACTTGTCATATGCCGTATTGGGTCGTACCGACATCCCGCTCACGCTCTTGATTGAGCATCCGCAGATTGCGAAACTCCTGGGCATTCCGGACCTGTCCCACATAGCTGTAATGAATGTATCCCAGCGACCACTTCAGCAGAGTGCATACCTGGACAACTCACTGACCTTACCCAGAAACATGAAGACACTCGAAGGCGTGAAGAGAGCCCTCGAAAAGAAGCCCATCAATGACCTCGATGCGAAAATTAAGTTCACCCCCCCAGCACAGGAGAGGGCCCAGAAAAATTTGTACAAAGATTTCTGTAACCGTTTTCACCCACATCGGGATCGGTTCAAGCTCGTGATTCCGTGCGGGCATATCGCGTATTATTTCATGTCTTGGTATTTGGAGAAGAATCCAGACCCGCCATTCGCGATTCTGAAAGGCTTGGGGCATCCCGCCAAAACGGGGAAGCCTTGGATCAGGAAAGGGCTTGCGGATAGAAATCTTGAGATGTTGCGGAAGCTCGTGAACCTCGAATCAGTAGGTGAGTTGGTGCGAAGTTTGGGCAATGATTGATATCGGCCCGAAAAAATCTGAGATCAGAGCGTGTAGACGGATAGGCTCTCTGATGAGGATCCAGCGGAGTTGCTAGGGCGCTAAAGTCGGATTGTAGAGCAGCACCAGCAGTCAATGCGCCAGCATGGTGGAATGGCTCCAGCGTCTCGGGCAAGGGGGGAACGGGCACCTGGCGCCCTTGCTTACGCACCAGCAGCTCGGGCGCGTTGGAGCTGCCAGCAGCGCGGCTGTCGAAGCTCGGACGCTTGGGGAGGACACGGGCCAACGTGGAACACACCAGCGCTGCCGCACGCACCAGCAGCTCGGGCCGGTAAGCGGCACCCGAGGAGAGACAGCCACGGTGCGAACGTGGGGCCGTGGCGGGCTCCAGTAGCGCCGCAGCCGCCGCCGTGGGGCTCGAGTTCACCTGGACGCGAGAAACGGCACGGGTGGGCCGTGGCGGGCTCCAGTGGGGAACGGCTGCCGAAGCCCGGGGTCCAGCGGCACGGGGGCACGAGCAGGGCTTAGCCGGGGCCGTGGCGGGCTCCAGTAGCGCCGCAGCCGGGGTGCCGGGGCCGTTGGGGCCACCTGGACGCGAGAAACGGCACGGCGGGCCTCTGGCGGGCTCCAGGGGAACAGCAATCGACGAGCGGAGCTGTGGGAAGGCACCCGCACGCGAGCACCGGCACCGGGGGCGGTGGAGCGTGCCGGGGTTTGCCTGCTCTGCCCGTAGCCGACGCAGCGGCATCCATCCGGTTGGGGAGTGTCTCCAGGCAGCCCCCCGCTAGAGCGCACGATTAAATGCCGGGCTCCACGAGCCACGAGCAAGCGGGCCTCGACGTCTACGGGGCGTCGGGGCCCGTGCATGTGCCCGTCTCCTGGACTCGATGCCAGCCCGTCGGGTTAGTAGGTGATCGAGCTGAACGCCTTCGGCTGGCGCAGCTTGAAGTCGCCCTTCACGATCGCGCGGATGGTCGTCTCGTCGTGCTCGGCGCGGGTGTCGTGCTCGGAGAGGACCAGATCCTCGTCGATCCCGTAAATGAATTGCCGCCAGTCCGCCGAGAAGACGATCTTCGTCACGGGGACGCGCGTCGTCATCACGAAGGGGAAGCCCCGGATCGTGCCCTTGTCGAGCATCTCCTGACGGAAGATGAAGATGCCCGTGTCCTTGAGCTGCATCAGCGCAGTCGCCCGGGTCGGGTGGATCGCCCACGCAGCCGCGCCCATGCGAACATGCGCGGTCAACGGCAGCTCGACCGCCTTGTCGATGTCGGCCAGGTAGGCAGCCGCGGTCGTGCCAGTGTTTGCGAAAGTGTTCCCGCCGTCGAGCTGAGCGAAGAGCCCCTTCGGAGCGGCCCCGGTCCCGTCGCCGTTGAACCCGGCTTCGTCCAGACCATCGGCCACCGTCGCGCGGATGTCCTCACCGACGCCCGCGTCGCCGACCCCGGGAGTGCGCAGGAGATCGTTGCTGACGTCGGTGAGGACCATCCCCTTGTGCGCCTTGAGCACGAGCTTCCCGTACTTCGGCGCGCTCCTCGGGACAGTCTCCCCCTCGCCAACCCATTTGAAGTCAGAAGTTCCGGTCTGCCTGCCCATGTGCAACTCGCCCTTGAACGGCTGGGTTCGCACGCCGAGCTTGAGCAGGGCCGCCTCGGGCCGCAGGAACTCGATCACCTCGCCGCTCTGCTGGACGGGCACGAGCACGCCCGCCGAGTCGAACTTGCTGAGCTGAACCGCCTTCTGCACGTCGGCATTGCCGAAGCGCTTCGCGGCGTTGATCAGCTCGGACGCGCCCGTGTGGCGACCCACGGCGATGACGCTCTTCGTGAACGCGCCAAAGTTCGCGACGCTCGCGTAGACGCTGCCCTCGCGCATCGCCCTGTTTGTACCCATGCGGCCAGGGGCGCTTCGGGAGGCGGCATCGCTCAGCTCCCGCGCGACCTCCGGACCAAGCGCCTTGACCATGTCTGCGATTTGCTGGCGATTCATCTTTTCACACTCCTTGGATGTGTTGCTTGAACGCCTCGACGAATTGCTTCGCGGCCTCGGGCGCGTCGAAGTTCTTCGGCTTGGTTTTGTCCTCGTCGTCTTCCGTTGGCGGATCGTCAGACGACGGCTCGCCCGGCTCGGGCTTGCTCTCGTTAGCGGGGGGTCGTTCACCCGCGTCAGGCTTCGTGTCCTCGTCGTCCGTCGGCACGTCATCGCCGCGCTTGGCGAGCAGCTCGACAACCCGCTGCGCGATACGCTCGACGATGTCGTCGCCCTCGCCGTCGAGAGACTTCGCGCGCAAGGCGCGAGCGTTCCCCGGGATCGTCACGATCGAGACTTCGAGCAATTCCTGCGCGTCACAGTCGAAGCCGCCGCGCTCGTTCTGCCGGTACTGCCCCGGCAGCATGAGGTAACGAACGCTGGCAGCGTTAAGAATGCCCTTCGCGACCTTGCGCTCGACCTTGCGCGCGAAGTCGTCTTCGTCGTCAAAGACGATGTCGATCATCAGGGCGTCGCCCTCGACGTAGACGCGCCCCTTACCAATGGGCAGCGCGGGCTCGGCTCCCGTGCTCGCTGCCTGCGCGCCGTCGTCGTGATTGAACAGAACGACGCCGTTCGCGTTGTAGCCCTCGACGCGCCAACCCTTCACCCTCAGGCGATCCGAGTAGCGATCGAAGTCGCCGTCACTCGCCTTGAACGTATAGACACGTTGACCGCTCCCAGCCTCGACGGCGGTCAGCGCAGCCGCATCCTTCCGAACGGCTGCAAGCTGAAGGGATCGTGTGATCGGCTTCTTCATTCCTCCCGGTAAATGGGTGCGGTTTTTGTCTGTGGCTCATTCGCCGCTAACGGCGTCGGCGCTCACTTCTGCCGAGCTGCCAGCGGAAGGCGTCGGAGTCTGTTGGGGCGCGCTTGGTTGCTGGCCGGGCAAAAGCCGGGCATTGGAGCCACCAGACGCGAGAGACCGCACGGCGGGCCTGTGGAGGGGCTCCAGGTGCGCGGCAGCCGACGCTCGGGTGAGTGCGGTGCCAGGGGCGGGCAGCGGCACCTCGGGGACCGTGGAGCGTGCCGGGGTTTGCCTGCTCTGCCCGTAGCCGACGCAGCGGCATCCATCCGGTTATGGGGGTCGTTTCGGCAAGATTTCAGGGGGTGCGGACGGCAAAACCCAACCGCGCCCGCGAGTTTTTTTGGAAATTTTCTGAGCGTGTGCGACCTCCGAGCAAGGTTCCAAGTGACGGCGCTCCGGAAATCCGAACCGGGGGGGCCTCATGGGATGGCACGGCATGGGGGGCGCCGATAAGCGCCTATCACTGACTAGATTGCTCGCTGCTACAGCAACGCGGTTCCCTTTGTTGTCACGCCGTCAAGCCGTCAAGCCTTGTTCTATAAACCCCCTAGAGAAAAGTTGATGTAGGAGTAGGAGATGAGGGCATATGAACACACGCGAGATATATGGCTAGAGGATGTTGGGAACTCTCGCTTGACGCTTGACGCTTGACGCCTGCCCTTGGTTGGTCGCCGACCGCACGGCCCCGGCCGTCAAGCCGTCAAGCCTCTGTTCTATAAACCCCCTAGAGAAAAGTTGATGTAGGAGTAGGAGATGAGGGTATATGAACACACGCGAGGTATACGGCTATAGGATTGTTGGAACAGCCCAATTGACGCTTGACGGTTGACACCCGCCATCCCGCTGCCGCTGCCTGCCTGAGCCACGCCAAGAATCCGCACACATTTAGGCGCTGTGGAAACGCCCACCATTTCGCCAGCTCCAAGCCTGCCCACGCCCCCAGGGTCTGATTCCAGTGCGCCTGAATTCCTTACCGTGGACGAAGCCGCCGTTCTCCTGCGCGTGAACCGGAAAACGCTCTATGAGTCGATCCGGCGCGGCGAGGTGCCAGGAGTTCTCCACATCGGTCGATCTGTCCGACTTCGCCGGAGCGTTCTGCTATCCTGGACGCCGGGTAACAGCAGTCCCGCGCTTGGAAAGAAACCATGAGCGTCAGACTGCGGAAGTGGAAGACCAAGGAGGGCAAGGTGCAGGAAGCGTGGTGGATCGACGTCAAGTATCAGCACCCGAGCGGGAGGGTTGAGCGCGTGCGCAAGGCATCGCCTATCAACACTCGCCGGGGCGCTGAGGAATACGAGCGTCAGATCCGGCACGCA
>NZ_JBJMQO010000053.1:0-34380 GCF_045802675.1 Archangium sp.
ACCCCGCCCCGGCGCGCGAGCCCCTCGTGCGCCACCGCACGCCGGGTCGGCTGCTTCCGCGTGCGAAACCGTGGGGGAGGCGACACCGGTACCGGAGCGGGACTCGGGGGGCGGGACTGTCGGAGGCCGGACGGGTGGGGGCTTCCGTTGGGCGGTGGACCCGGAGTGGGACGCCGGGCCTGGGGAGAAAACCGGATGTGGTGCCCTTCGAGCCTGATGGGGTGAGGGGAGCGGGCCTCCCGGGTCGAGCCCCTGCCCGTGCGGCCTGGCGGGAGACTCCGAGCGCCCGCTCGCCTGGCCCCCGAGGCACACGGGACGGAAGAGCCGAGCGCCCGGAGGTGTTCTCCGAGATTGCCCGTTGGCCTCGCGGCGGCTCATGCGCTCGCGGGAGCCCGGAGCCCGGAGACTTTCGGATGAGCCAGGCGCGGAACGGTCGTGCGGAGTGGTTCGAGCTGTCGGAGGAAGGCTGGAGGCGCTCCAACCGCGCCCGGCCGCTCGGGCAGCTGGTGCGCGAGGCGCTGCAGAACGCGTTCGACCAGCGCGCCCGCCGGGTGAAGGTGCGCCTGGAGGCGGACGAGGTCCGCATCGAGGACGACGCGCCCGCGGGCCTGGCGCGCGACGAGTTCGCCTTCACGGTGTTCCTCGGGGAGAAGGACACGCCGCCCACGTGGCGCGGGCGCAAGGGCCGGGGCCTCAAGGAGATGATCGCCGCGAGCGACCGCGCCGAGGTGGAGACGGTGGGGCGCACGCTCGTCTTCGACGACTCGGGGCGCAGCGTGAAGCCCAACCGGCGCGAGGTGGGCACGTGCCTGCGGCTCTTCCGGCGCACGAGCGAGCGCGAGCGCGAGGCGGCGCTGCAACTGCTGCGGCTCACGATTGTGCCGCCGGGGGTGGAGCTGGTGCTCAACGGGCGGGCGGTGCGGCCGCCGAGGGCGAAGGACTCGCTGGAGGACTGCCCGCTGGAGACGGTGGAGCTGCACCGGGGGGTGGAGCGCTACGTGGAGCGGGGGGCGCGGGTGGACCTCTACCACCCGAGGCCCGGGGAGACGCCGCACCTCTTCGAGCTGGGGCTGCCGGTGGAGCCGCTGCACCTGCCGTGGCACGTGGACGTGCAGCAGCGCATTCCGCTGGCGGCCGAGCGCGACGCGGCGAGGGACGGGTACAAGCGCACGCTGGCGGCCATCCTGCTCGAGTCGCTGGCGCCGGAGCTCAGCCGGGAGGAGCTGTCGGGGGCGTGGGTGATGGAGGTGCTGGCGCACTTCACGCTGGGGGAGGAGGCGCTGGGGGCGTACGTGGACAAGGTGCTGCCGCCGAGGGCGGTGCTGTCGGTGGGGCCTCGGGTGGACGACCGGGCGAAGCAGCTGGGGGCGAAGGTGGTGGACCTGAGCGCGATGCCGCCGCCGGCGCTGGCGCAGCTGGAGACGTGGGTGGAGAGCGCGGACGCGTACGTGGAGCGGATGGAGGGCCCGCCGAGGGACGTGGGGGTGTACCCGGGGGCGAAGGCCGAGCGCTTCGTGGGGCTGGTGCGGTGCCTGTCGAGGGAGCTGACGGGGCGCGAGGTGGGGGTGGAGTTCTTCGAGCGCAAGGTGCGCGACCCGAGCGCGCACGTGGATGCGGAGTACGACCGGGAGCGGCGGCTGCTGCGGGTGAACATGAAGGGGGCGGTGCGGCTGGAGGACCCGCTGGAGCCGCGGACGCTCGGCATCATCCTGCACGAGCTGGCGCACGAGGCGGGGGACGAGCACGACTTCGCCTTCATCGACCGGCTGGAGGGCTACGCGGGCCGGGCGCTGCGCTGCCTAGTGGACCGGCCGGACCTGCTGGCCCCCTTCGCGAGCCCGAAGAAGCGGGCGGGGTAGAGGCTAGAACAGGATCTTGGTGAGCATGATGAGACTGGGCAGCGCCGTCACTCCGAGCGCGAACGTGGCGGAGATGGCGCGGATGTCGGTCTTGCGGACCCAGAGGTAGACCGCCCAGAGGCCCATCAGGGCGGGCATGAACCAGAACAGCACTTGATTCGCCGCCGCGATGCCGCGACCGCCCTCGAAGTTGGACATGCCCCGCGTGAGGATGTCCGCGAGCCCCAGGGCAATGGAGCCGGCCGCGAAGAAGCTCAACAGGAAGTAGCCGAGGGTGAGCAGCACCGGGGGCTTGTAGGCGTCGGACATGGCGGGGGAAGAGCAAGCCATGTCCGAGGGGCCATGTCATCCGGGACCGGGAGGTTGACCTTTCAGGTCACCTGCCCCACCCTACCTGGGTATGGAGCACGAGCGGCGGAGTGACGTGGATGCCTTCCCCCGAGCCCCCACCCAGGAGCAGTGGGAGGCGATGAGCGAGGAGGAGCGAGCGCGGGTGGTGGAGTCTCTTCCCAATGAGGTGACGTGGGAGGAGATGCCGATGCCGGAAGGGGACCTGCACACCGAGGGGCGGCGGCATGCGTGGGAAGCACTCCGTGGCTACTTCCAGCGGAGCCGCCGGGTGTACGTGAGCGCGGAGCTGCCCATCTACTACCCGGGAGAGAGGCGTTTCGCGCCGGACCTGCTCGTGGTGCTGGACGTGGAGCCGCACGAGCGGGGCAAGTGGGTGGTGAGCCATGAGGGCAAGGGGCTCGACTGGGTGATGGAGCTGCACGTGGGCGGCGATCGCGAGAAAGCCGCCGAGGACAACGTGCGGCGCTACGCCCGGTTGGGCATTCCCGAGTACTTCATCTACGACCGGGCCCGGGAGCGGCTGGAGGCGTACCGGCTGCCCTCGCCCGATGCGAGAGAGTACGTGCCGATGGAGCCGAGCCGGGGCGGGTACTCCTCGGAGATTCTGGGGCTGGACCTGCGGCTCAAAGGCACGAAGCTGCGTTTCTGGGCGGGCAATGCCCTGCTGCTCGAGCCGGAGGAAATGATTGCTCGGCTGAAGGTGCAGCTGGAGTGGATGCAGCGGCGGGCGGACGAGGTGTCCCAGCAACTCGCCGAGGAGGTGCGCCAGCGCGACGAGGAGGCCCGGCGATTCGCCGAGGAAGTGCGTCGGCGCGAGGAGGAATCGGAGCGGCGCCTGGCGGAGCTGCAGCGGGAGCTGGAGCGCCTCAAGGCCCGAGGACCCTGAGGCTCTTCGTCCCCCGCCCGGCTCACCTCACTTCACCGGCGTGACGACCCTGGCGCTGCCCCCGCCGCGGCGCCGGGGCTCGGCGGCGGCCGTCACGGTGCCATCGGGGTTGAAGCGGATGGCGGTGAGCGCGCCAATCGGCCCCGCGTTCGTGAACCGGTGCCCGAGCGCGACGAGCGCGGCGGCCTCGGGCGAGGCGATGAACTCGGGCTCGGCCTGGCTCGTGTTGTCGGGCGAGTTGCGCTGGGACACGCGCGGCGCCGCCAGCGCCTGCTCGAGCGGCATGCCGAAATCGAGCGTGTTCACCAGCGTCTGCCCCACGGTGGTGATGATGGTGGAGCCGCCGGGGCTGCCGAGCGCGAGCACGGGCACGCCGTCCTTGAAGACGAGCACGGGGCTCATGCTGCTGCGCGGCCGCTTGCCGGGCGCGGGCGCGTTGGGGTGGGGCAGCTCGGGCGAGGCGGGCAGGTCGAAGTCCGTCAGCTCGTTGTTGAGCAGGAAGCCGTAGCCGGGGACGACCATGCCGTTGCCGCCCTCGCTCTCGATGGTGCAGGTGTACGAGACGATGTTGCCCGCGGCATCCGAGGTGGTGATGTGCGTGGTCTCCTTGTTGAGCACCCACTCCTCGGCGGCGGGACGCTTCACCTCGGGCAGGGACGTGTGTGGGGCGGGGGCCGGCTCCTGGAAGGCGAACGGATTGCCGGGCGCCACGGCCCCCTTGGAGGCGTAGGTCAGGTCGAGCGTGGCGCGCCGCTGGGCCGCGTAGTCGCGAGACAGCAGCCCGGCCTCGGGGACGGAGACGAAGGCGGGGTCGCCCAGGAAGGCATTGCGGTCGGCGAAGGCGAGCCGCGAGGCCTCCAGGTAGCGGTGGAGGAAGTCGGCGCGGCTCAGCTTCGTGGGCGCATAGGCCTCGAGCAGATTCAGCGTGAGGGCGAGCGTGAGGCCACCGCTGGTGGGCATGCCCATGCCGTACAGGGTGTAGCCGCGGTAGGAGCTCGTCACGGGCGGGCGGACGAGGGCCTCGTAGCGCGCGAGGTCATCCAGCGTCATGACGCCGGGGCGCACCGTGCGCGAGGCGCCGGGGGCCACGGGCGGGTGGGTGACGGTGTCGACGATGGCCTGGGCCAGCTCGCCCCGGTAGAAGGCGGGGACGCCGCCCTGGGCGACGAGCCGGTACGTCCTCGCCAGGCCGGGGTTCTTGAAGGTGGAGCCCACGGGCCAGGGCTGCCCGTCCGGGCCGAGGTAGAGCGTGGCGGTGCTGGGGAAGTCGCGGAAGCGCGAGACGTTGTGGCGCGTCTGCTCGAAGAAGGTGGAGTCCACGTCGAAGCCCTGCTCGGCGACGCGGATGGCCGGCTGGAGGACGTCGGACAGGGGGCGCGAGCCGTAGAGGCGCAGGGCCTCGCTCCAGCCCATGAGCGAGCCGGGGACGCCCACGGACAGCCCGCTGGTGACGAGCGCGTCGAAGGGAACGAGGCCGCCGTTCTCGTAGAAGCGCGAGCGCTCGAGGGCCTGGGGCGCCGTCTCGCGGTGGTCCAGCGTGTACACGCGCTTGTCCTGGGCGAGGTAGACGACCATGAAGCCGCCGCCGCCGATGCCACAGGAGTACGGGTCGGTGACGCCGAGCACGCTGGCGGCGGCCACGGCGGCGTCGACGGCGTTGCCTCCGGCCTTGAGCAGCTCGAGGGCGGCGGCGGTGGCGCGCTCGTCCACGGTGGCGGCGGCGCCGCCGCGTCCGGTGGCGGTGGCCGAGGGGGCGGAAGAGGAGCGGGCGCCCGGAGCGCTGGCGCACCCGGTGCCGAGTCCCAGCCACAGCGTCGCACTGACGGAGAGGAGAAGTCTTCGCATGGGGCGCGAAGCCTATCAGCCCGTCCTCGCGGGGAAGGGGCGTCCTTTTCCATTTCCCGAGGCGCTCCCGCCTCACATGTTGAGAGGATTTTCCGGGGAGCACGAGGCGGGCGGGCCGTGGCGCGCGCGGATGACAGGCATTGCACACGGGGCCCGGGCGGGTGTCGGATTTGCGGCGCGTCACGGCCGGGGCCGATTTCTCGGGCGGGAGTGAATCCCTACCATGCGCGGCCAGTGGGGCGTCGGCGGACACCGCCGGGGATTGGGGCGCTCGCGCGCGGATTCCCGGCCGCTGACGCGGGGAGTGGAAACCCAGACGGGTTCGAGGGACGCATGGACCAATCGCTGTGGCCTGTCCGGGACGGGCCGCGAGACGTGGCATTCCTCGCGCCGAAGGAAGACGCGGGAGCGGCCCGCCCGGTGGCGCACGCCTTCTCCCGCTGTGGCTTCTCCGGGGAGGAGTGGCGGCTGCTCCACGACGCGCCCCTGCGGGCCTTCCTGTGGGTGGCGACGGTGGACGGCCCGGTGCGTCCACGCGAGCGCGAGGCGTGCCGGCGCGTGCTGTGGGCGGGCCAGTACTCCGTCAGCCCGCTGGTGGGGCGCGTGTATGGCGAGGCCCTGGGGCAGCTGGAGCACCTCGGGCCGGAGCGCCTGGGCGAGCCGCCCGACCTGGAGCCCCTGCGTCCGCTGTGCGCGCGCGTGGCGGAGCGGCTGGGGCTCGGCGAGGCCCTGCGCTTCCAACGCTGCCTGTGGGAGGTGGGCTGGCGCGTGGCGAGGGCCTCCAACGGGCTGCTCGGCCTGCTGGGCCGGGTGCGCGCGAGAGAGCACCAGGCGCTCGCGGGGCTCGCCGGGGCGCTCGGCTTCTCCCGGTAGGGCGCGGGAGGCGGGGGCGGCCGAGGGCCGGGGCGCTCAGGTGGGGGACTCGCGTCCGGGAGGGCCCAGGTCCCAGGGGCCGTGGAGGTGGGTGTCCTCCAGCTCGCGCAGCTCCAGGCGGCGGATGAGGTCGTCCTGGGTGATGGTGCCCACCAGCGCGCCGTCCCGCATCACCGGCAGAAGCGTCAGCCGGCGCTGGCCCATCTCCTTCAGCGCCTCCCAGGCGGTGGACTCGGGGGTGAGCGGGGGCACGGGCAGGGCCGCCTCGCGCGCCCGCACGCGCAGGCGCTGGAAGGGCGGCACCTGCCGCACGGTGGCCAGCGTCACCAGGCCCACCACGCGCCCGTCCTCCACCACCGGCAGCGTGCGCCGCTGCTCGGCCCGCATGCGCATGGCCACGTCCACCAGCGAGTCCCCCGCGTCCACCGCGGCGGTGCGCGCCACCATCAGCTCGCCCACGCGCACCCGGTTGAGCAGGGATTGCATGAGCACCTGGCGCGACTCGCTGTCGGCCCCCAGGTAGACGAAGACGGCGATGAGGAGGAGCACGGGGTTGATGCCCCGGGACAGGCCCGGCACCCCGAAGAGGCCCACGAAGGCGAAGAACAGGGCGAAGCCCTTGCCAATCGTCCCGGCCACCTGGGTGGCGCGCAGGTGGCCGAGCCGGCCGGTGAGGAGCGCGCGCAGGATGCGGCCGCCGTCCATGGGAAAGGCGGGCACCAGGTTGAAGAGGCCGAGGACGAGGTTGAGTCCGCCCAGGTACGCGACGGCCTCGTACAGGGCGGCGGACGGCGCGTGCTTCAGCGGCACGGCGGCCGCGAGGAACAGGGCGCCCAGTCCCAGGCTGGTGGCGGGGCCCGCGAGCGCCATGAGGGCCTCGTGCCGGGAGCCCTCGGGCATGCGGGTGATGCGCGACACGCCGCCGATGATGAGCAGGGTGATGTCCGAGACCTGGCCGCCCTTGCTCCGGGCGTAGAAGGAGTGGGCCAGCTCGTGCAGGAGCACGGAGAGGAAGAGGGCCACGGCGAGCCCCAGGCCCCACAGCAGGGGGACGCCCAGGACGCGCTCCGCGGGCACGCCGCCCGTCACGGCCTCGCTGGCGAACTGCCGGCTCATCAGCACGGCGAGCAGCGGCAGCAACAGCAGCAGGGAGTAGTGCACCCGGATGGGGATGCCTCGCAGGGTGGCGATTCGGAGGGCTCCGCGCACGTGACACCTCGCTCTTCGGGAAAGATGCGGACTCTGGGGCGCGGAACCCAGCGAAACGCCCGCCGAGGGACGGCGGCGGGTGCTCCCTGACTGGAGGGCGGGCGAGCGTTGGAAACACGAAGCCCCCCGGCGAGCGGGCAACCCGGTGACAGGTGCCCTGCCCGCCCGAGGGGCGGAAGGTGACGGCCGGTGCTCATGCGGGCCCGGGCCCGTGCCGTCAGATGTTGGGGGCGCCAGGCTCGGAGATGCCCTCGAGGGCCTCGCCCACCTTGCTCTCGCTCACCTCGCCGGCCAGGTCGCCCAGCGCGATGATGCCCACCAGCTTCTTGTTCCGGTCCACGACGATCATCCGGCGGATCTGCTTGTCGCGCATGCGCTCGAGGACGCCCTCGGTGGCGTCGTCGTCGAAGCAGTACTCGATGCCGGAGCTCATCACGTCGGACACCTGGGTGGAGTTGGGATCCTTGCCCACGGCGATGGCCCGCACGACGATGTCGCGATCGGTAATCATCCCCAGAATCCGCTGGCCGTCGCACACGGGGAGGGGCCCGACGTTGAGGCTGCGCATCTTCTCGGCGGCGTCGCGGAGGGTGTCATTGGGGTTGATGACCTCCACGTCGCGCGTCATCACTTCACGAATCATCCTGGCCATGGCCGCTCCTTTGGGTGCCACGAGGCGCCGCGCACCCGCTCTGGAGAACCGTGGGGAGCATCCCAGCGGGGGGCAACGCGGGCCGGGGCCGTCCTCCCGGGCAGCATGCGAGCCAACAGGCCCTCAGGAGGGCACGGGGAAGGCCACCGTGGACAGCAGCGCGTTCTCCGCCTGCCGCGAGTCGAGCCGGGTGTGCTGCACGACGAGGGGCACATCCGACACGAGGACGCTCGCGTAGTCGGTGTCGCGGGGCACGGGCGCCGGGTCCTCCAAGTCGTTGAAGCGCAGGTGCAGGGTGCGGCGCGCGGGGACGGTGACGCGGTAGGGGCCCACGGGCTCGCGGTTCGCGAAGTAGAGCGTGAGCTCCACGTGCGCGTCCGTGTCCCCCGTGTTGAGCAGGCAGGCCGTCTCGTGGCTCGTCATCGCGGGCTCGGGCCCGGTGCTCTCGCTGGGGATGTAGCCCTCGGCGATGGCCCAGCGCGTGTGTCCAATGGCTTGCCCCATGTGCCCTCCTCTCCTGCCCTCCCCCGCTGAAGGTGGGAGGGCTCGCACGCAGCGCAAGGAAGGGGGGAGGGCCCGCCCGCAGGCTCGCCGTGCCCCGGCCGTGCCTCAGGCCGGCGCCATCCACTCGCCCGGCTTGGGGGCGTCGCGCCACACGTGGCGGCCGGTGTCCGGGTCCTTGTCGAAGCGCATGAAGTCCCCCAGGCCCGTGTCGAGCGCGCGCGCCTCGAGCACCTCGGCCACCTGGCCGATGAGGGCCAGCACCTCGTCCCCCGTGCCGTGGACGAGGAGCTTCACGCGCGGCGTCGGCTCCCAGGGGCCGAGCTCCAGGGTGATGGAGAAACCCTCGCCGTGGTAGGTGCCCTCGGCCAGCGTGGGGAAGACGACGGTGGGGAGCGCCTCGCGCAGCCGGCGGATGACGGCCTCGCGGGGCCCGAGCGGCGGAGGCGACCAGCCCTCGGGGAAGTCCCGCACCGAGTCAAAGCCAGCCGCGCCCATCAGATAGATGATCCAGCTCATGCCGCACCTCGGGGTCCACCCGCTTCCAAGCAACACCCTACGCGGAGCGTCTGACGTTGCCGGAAGCAAGGACCTGGAGGCGGCGAGGTGCGGCGAGTGTCAGGCCTCGCCCAGTCCGACGAGCACCCCGGGAGCGGGCTCGGCGTGCGCGGGAGCGTGGGGGCGCGGCGCGGGAGCCGGGCGCACGGGGGCGGGGGCGGGAAGCTTCGCGGGAGCCCCGCGCCAGTCGAAGCGGTCCTTGAGCTGGAGGAACCAGCGCTCGAAGTAGCGGTGGCTGAGGGTAGCGGCCAGGACGCTCACGGCGAGCGTGAGCACCAGGTGCACGGCGACGCCCTGGCCCGGCACGGCGCGGCGCACGGCGTTGAGCACGAGCATGTGCAGCAGGTAGACGCCGTAGCTGACGGTGCCCACGTAGCGCACCCAGGCGTGGGAGAAGAGGGACGAGAGCGGCTGGCGCTCGCGGATGCAGGTGGCCACCACGAGCGCCGTCATGACGAGCGAGGAGAGCCACGAGGGGCAGCCGCGCCACAGGGCCGCGCCCGCGAGCAGCACGGCGAAGAGGGGCACGCTCCAGCTCTGGCCGAGCACCCGGTACAGGCGGCCGAAGCCCGAGGGCGAGTGCGCGGCATGGGCGGCGAGGCAGCCCAGGCAGATGGAGACCGAGACGCTGGTGAGCATGCGCGTGCCGAGCGCGCCCGCCTCGAGCCAGCCCGCGGACACGGCCAGGGGAGCGCCCAGCGCCACCGCGAGCAGGCCGCCCATGAAGGCCACCGGCACCCAGGCGCGCCGCGCCAGCCCCATCACCAGCGGCCACACCAGGTAGAACTGCTCCTCGGTGGCCAGCGACCAGGCGAAGTAGAAGATGACGCGCTTGTCCGGGGCGCGCGGGACGAACCAGTTGGACGTGTAGGTGAGGAACGAGGGCAGGTGCTGGAAGAACTCGCCGCGCGTGGCCGCGTCCTTCTCGGTGAAGGCCACCAGCAGCGCGTACAGGCCGAGCACCGCGTAGTAGAGCGGGAAGATGCGCAGCGCGCGCCGGGCGAAGAAGCCGCGCACCGAGATGTGGCCCACCTTGTCGCGCTCGCGCAAGAGCAGCGTGGTGATGAGGAAGCCGCTGATGGCGAAGAAGAGCGACACGCCCAGGTAGCCCCGGCTCGCCACGCTCTGGTGGCCCATGACGTGGTAGGCCACCACGGAGACGATGCTCAAGCAGCGCAGTCCGTCCAGTCCGGCGAAGAAGCGCGTCTTCAGGAAGGCGTCGTGAGCGTTTTGCATGGAGTCCCCGTTTGCTTGGACCTCCAGCTTTAGCAGGGCTAAAAGGTTCTATCGAGAAAAAGGAGGAGCCCTGCTGCGATTTTTCAACCAGCCGACAGTGGGGGCCGGGGTGGGGGCCGCGGGGGGCTAGGCGCCCCACTCCACGTGCAGCTGCTGGGGCACGCGGTGGACGAGGTTGGGCAGGTAGGGCACGCGCTCACCGGGCACCAGCCGCAGGTCGGGCAGCTGCTCGACGAGGAGCTCCAGGAGGGCCTGCGCCTCGAGCCGGGCGAACTGCGCGCCCACGCAGTAGTGGATGCCGTTGCCCAGGCCCAGGTGGCGCACGGCGCTGGCGCGGTGGATGTCGAAGCGCTCGGCGTTGTCGAAGACGGACTCGTCGCGGTTGGACGAGGCGAAGAGCAGGAAGAGCCGCTCGCCCTTGGGCAGCGCCGTGCCCCCGAGCGTCACCGGCGCCGTCGTGGTGCGCATCATCCCCACCAGGGGCGAGTCGTAGCGGATGGTCTCCTCGATGGCGTTGCGGATGAGGTAGGGCGCGCGGCGCAACTCCTGCCAGACGCCGGGTTGGCGCAGCAGGTGGTGCAGCAGGATGGAGATGAGGTTGGTGGACGTCTCATGGCCGGCGAACACCATCACGCACGCGAGCGCCACGAGCTCGTCGGTGTTGAGCGGGCGCTCGCCCTCGGTGCGCGCCTCGAGCAGCGAGGTGATGAGATCATCGCGAGGGGAGCGGCGCCGGTCCTCCACGAGCTCGCGCAGGTAGCGGCGGAAGTCGGCCACGCCGCGGGCGGCGCGCAGGTGCTGGTCCAGCGGGATGGGGATGAAGAAGAGCTTCTCGTCGTCGCACCAGCGTTTGATGCGCTCGCCGTCGGAGGCGGGGACGCCGAGCAGCTCGGTCATGAAGCTCATGGCCAGCGGCGAGGCGAGCCGCGAGACGGCCTCGGCCTTGCGGCCGCCGCGCTTGAGCACGTCGAGGGCGTTGCGGCACAGCTCGCGGATGCGCGGCTCGAGGGCGCTCACGCGCGCCATCGTGAAGGCCTTGCCCACGAGGGCGCGCACGCGGGTGTGGGCGGGCGGGTCATCGCCGAGCAGGGGGTATTCGGGCTGGTAGCCGGCGGGCTGGAGGATGGCCATCACCTCGCGAGGCAGCTCGACGGGAGGCCGGAGCGCGTCGCGCGAGCTGTAGGTGCGCGCGTCCTTGAGAACGCTCTGCACGTCGGCGTAGCGGCTGACGAGCCAGAAGTGGAAGGCGGGCGCCAGGGTGACGGGGGCCTCGCGGCGCAGCCGGGCGTAGAAGGGGAAGGGGTCCTGGAGGAAGTGCTCGTCCAGCGGCGTGAACTCGTGCCCGAGGGAAGAAGGAGCCATGGCGGCCATTGTGTCAGTTTTCGACGCCGCCGGACGAGCGGTAGGCCGGTTGTCCGGAAAGTCGCCGTGAGACTGGAAGAGCGAGGAGAGCGGATTGGCCGGGGAGCGCGGCTCTCACGGGGAGGCGATAGGATTGGGGAGGAGCTCGCGAGCCGAGCGAGCCCGGGGGTGGGTGAAGCCATGCAGCCGGGAGCGATGGTGCGGAGCGCGTTGGCGGTGGAGCCGGACGCGGAGCGGGTGGGCGGGTTGCGGCTCGTGCGGAGGGAGCTGTGGCTGAGCTGGCGCTTCACGGCGGGGGATGCGTCGTCGGCGGTGGTGCCGGCGCTGCTGTTCCTCGGGGCGGCGGGCCGGCAGGTGGGGCTGGGGCCCGCGGAGTTGCTCTCGGCGCTGGCGCGTGGAGCGCTCTACTTCTGGCTGTTCGCCTACACGTTCGGCCTGGCCAACCAGCTGGTGGGAGTGGAGGAGGACCGGCTGAACAAGCCGCACCGGCCGCTGGTGAGCGGAGAGGCCACGGTGGAGGGGACGCGGTGGCGGTGGCGGGTGTGCATGGGGCTGTTCGCGGCGGTGGGGTGGGCGTTCGGCGTGGGGCCGTGGGCGCTGCTGTGGGAGCTCATCATCGTGCTGCACAACGATGGGGGCGGGGCGCGCAAGTGGTGGGCGAAGAACCTGCTGATTGGGTTGGGCGTGGTGACGCAGCTGGGGGCGGCGTGGGGGCTGGTGGCGCCGCTGACGCCGGTGGTGTGGCGGTGGATGGGGGTGCTGGCGAGCGTGGTGTTCGTGCTGGTGTCGCTGCAGGACCTGAGGGACCAGGAGGGAGACCGGGCGAGCGGGCGCAAGACGTTCCCCCTGGTGTTCGGGGAGAAGCGGACGCGGGCCGTGCTGGCGGGGCTGTTCGCGCTGCTGCCGTTCGTCATCCACGGGGTGCTGATGGAGCCGCTGGGGCTGACGCCGGCGGTGGTGGCGTTCGACGCGGGCCTGGCGCTGATGTGCTGGGTGATTTCGGTGCGCGTGGTGTGCTGGCGCACGAGGGAAGCGGACCACCGCACGTACCTGCTCTTCACCTACTGGTACTGCCTGGCGCTGCTGAGCACCCTCGTCGTGCTGTGAGCGGCGCCAGGCGGGCTCGGGCTTCCTCCTGGGGGGCCAAGCTGCTGTCAGCCACCTAGCGCGGCCACGGGCCCACGCGAGGAGGCGCGGCTGGAAGACATCTCGGGGGCTCGTGCGACAGCGGCCGGCTCGGGCCGTCACGGTGGCTCGGAGAGGGAGCGGACGAGCGGCGAGGGCTGCGGTCCACCCCGGGCCGTCCCTACGGTGAGGGACGACGCGAGGGGAGCGGTCATATGGGCCACAGGAGCAGCGAGGTGGTGCCCATCGAGCGATGCGAAGCTCGGGCGTACGAGATTCCCACGGATGCGCCCGAGGCGGATGGCACCGCCGAGTGGAACAGCACGACGCTGGTGGTGGTGGAGCTGACGGCGGGAGGCAAGCGGGGGCTCGGCTACACGTACGCGGACGCGGCGGCGGCGAGCCTCATCCAGCGCTCGCTGTCCGAGGAGCTGATGGGCCACGACGTGATGGACGTGCCGGCGCGGATGGTGTCGCTGCTCACGCGGGTGCGTAACAAGGGGAGGCCGGGGCTGGGGGCCATGGCGCTCTCGGCGGTGGACGCGGCGCTGTGGGACACGAAGGCGCGGCTGCTGGAGGTGCCCCTGGTGCGGCTGCTCGGGGCCGCGAGGGATTGGGTGCCCGTCTATGGCAGTGGGGGCTTCACCTCGTACTCCGTCGAGCGGCTGAAGGAGCAGCTGGCCGGCTGGGTGGAGCAGGGGATTGCGAGGGTGAAGATGAAGGTGGGCCGGCACCCGGACCTGGACGGGGACCGGGTGTGGGCGGCGCGCGAGGCGATTGGCCCGGACGCGCAGCTCTTCGTGGACGCGAACGGGGCGTACACGGCGAAGCAGGCGCTGGTGATGGCGGAGGACTTCGCGGAGGCGGGAGTCGTCTGGTTCGAGGAGCCGGTGTCGAGCGACGACCTGGAGGGGCTGCACCTGCTGCGGCAGCGCATTCCGAGCGGGATGAACGTGGCGGCGGGGGAGTACGGCTGGGACGCCATCTACTTCCGGAGGATGTTGGGAGCGCAGGCGGTGGACGTGCTGCAGGCGGATGCGTCGAGGTGCCTCGGGGTGACGGGCTTCCTGCAGGCGGACGCGCTGTGCGAGGCCTTCCAGGTGCCGTTGTCGGGACACTGCGCGCCGGGCCTGCACCTGCACGTGGCCTGCGCGGCGCGCAACCTGGTGCACCTGGAGTACTTCCACGACCACGTGCGAATCGAGCACCTGCTCTTCGACGGGGCGCGCAAGCCGGTGAAGGGAGCGCTGACGCCGGACCTGACGAGGCCGGGCATGGGCCTGGAATTCAAGCGGCAGGATGCGGAGCGGTACGCGGTGTGAACGGGAGCGAGACGGAGGAGCACATGGACGAGAGGAACGAGCAGGGAGCGAGCCCATCCATCCTGGCGGAGCTGATGACGCAGGGGCGGCGGGTGGCGAGGGCGGGGATGCAGCGGGCGCAGACGGAGATGAAGGAGGACGCGCGGGAGGTGGGCAAGGGCAGCCTGCTGCTGGGCGCGAGCGCGTGGATGGGGATGACAGGGCTGAGCGCGCTGGTGCTCGCGGCGGCGATGGCGCTGCCTCGCAACCCGGTGCGCGGCGTGGTGCTGGCGGGGCTCGGACTGCTGGGAGGCTCGGTGGCGCTGGGCCTCGTGGGGCTGCGGACGCTGCCGGGCGAGCCGCTGGCGCAGACGAAGCAGGCACTGAAGGAGAGCGCCGCGGTGCTGAAGGAGAACCTCTCCTGAGTAGTCTGTGTATCTTATTGATTTGATAAGTTCTGTAGCGCTATATCTGGCCGTCGCCTCTCTGGGGAATCCTGGAGGAGGCGACGGGGCGTTGCGAATTTAGCGAATTCTCCTTACATCACGGAGGTGGTAGCCCGAGCGAAGCGAGGCTTCGGGCTCGGCAGGGAAAGGGACGAGGATGCTGCCGTTTCAACTCAACGATCCCGTGGACCTGCCGGTGGAGAAGCGTGGCGTTGCCGAGCGAATCAGCGCCCGCCTGCTGGAGCCAGTCCGTGACATGGGCCGCAAGCCTCGCCTGACGCTTCCCAACGGAGAGGAAATCGAGCTTCCTCCAGAGCTCCTCTTGCTGCTTCGGGACATCACCGCGGCGTTGGCGCGTGGCGAGCCCGTCAGTGTCGTCCCACTCCACCGGGAGATGACGACGCAGGAGGCGGCGGATCTCCTCAACGTCTCCCGCCAGCATCTGGTGGATCTGCTGGAAGCCGGCGAAATCCCATTCACCCGTCCGGCCAAGGGCAAACACCGCCGGGTGCTGGCGGCGGACGTGCTCGCCTACAAGAGGAAACGTGATGCCGGAAGGCGCACGGCGTTGCGCGAGTTGACGCACCTGAGCGAGGACGCGGGCGATTACTTCGGCGACGCTCCCGAGAGCTTCAAGCGGCTCGGTGAGCCCGACGACGAGTGATGGGGGTTGCGTGTTCCCCGCCATCTTCCGCGTCTTCCTGGACACCAACGTCCTTTTTCCATCGGCGCTTCGCGACACGCTGCTGCGAGCCGCGGAGACAGGGCTCGTCCAGGTGTACTGGAGCGCGGATGTGTTGCTGGAACTGGAGCGCAACCTGGTGCGCTCGCGCCGGTATGACGCACAGGGGGCCGCGCGTCTCATCCAGGCGATGCGCAAGGCCTTTCCCTCGGCGGAGGTTCGAGACTACCAGCACCTCATCGCCTCCATGTTGAATCACCCGAAGGACCGGCACGTGGTGGCGGCGGCGCACGTGGCGGGCGCGCAGGTCATCGTCACCAACAACCTCGCCGACTTCCGCACGCTGCCCGAGGGCATGGAAGCCCAAGATGCGGACTCCTTCCTCCAGGGGTTGTTCGACTTGAGCCCGGAGGCGCTGGTGCGAGTGCTCACGCAGCAGGCCGCCGACAAGCGCAACCCGCCGCTCACGCTCGACCAACTGCTCGAGGGGCTCGCGAGGTCCGTTCCCGGCTTCATTGCCGAAGTGCGCGTCTGGCTCGCCGAGCAGCCCCTGGCGTCGACGCCCGAGGAATCCTAGCCCCCATCCCCGGGTACAGGCCCTCGGGCCGACGCGCGATTCCAGACAGTTCACACGGTGTCTCGGTTCACAACTGGAAGCCCCCGGGACGCGGTGATTGTTGCCTCCGGTGGCCCTCTCTAGGGTCTGAGCCCTTCGGAGCCGCTCGCTCGCGCGCGGTGTCCGAGGCGCTCTATGGCCTGGATCTTCACACGACGCGCGAACACCCTGGCCCGAGTCGCCGCCCTGGGCCTGCTGGCCACTCCGGCACTCGCCGTCTTCACGCTGTGGCTCTACGCGCGCAGCCCCCTGGCGCAGAACATGCGCCAACCCGTCGCCCAGCCCGTCCAATTCGACCACCGCCACCACGCGGGCGACGAGGCCATCGACTGCCACTACTGCCACAACACCGTCGAGGTCTCCTCCAGCGCCGGCTACCCCTCGGTGTCCACCTGCCTCAACTGCCACTCGCAGATATGGACCCAGAGTCCGCTGCTCGAGCCTGTACGGCAGTACTACTTCACCGGCCGGCCCATTCCCTGGAACCGCGTCCACGACCTGCCGGACTTCGTCTACTTCAACCACTCCATCCACGTGAGCAAGGGCGTGGGCTGCGTCACCTGTCACGGCCGCGTGGACCTGATGCCTGAAATCACCCAGGCGCACCCGCTCTCCATGGGCTGGTGCCTCGAGTGCCACCGGAACCCCACGCCGAACCTGCGCCCGCGCGACGCCATCACCTCCATGCGCTGGCAGCCGCGCCCGAATGACCCGCCCGCCGAGGAACTGGCGCGCACCTACGACGTCCACCCTCGAACGAACTGCACGACATGTCACCGCTGACCGACCGCTACCCGCTGCCCGTCCTGCAGGACCCCGGTGCCGGGGGGAACGCGGAACGTCCGCGCGCCTGGCGCAGCCTCGAGTCCCTGCACAACCCGCCCGAGCACGCCGCGCGTGAATTCCCTCCGGGCGCCACCGAGCCGCCCCAGGGCCTGGACCGCAGGCGCTTCTTGAAGCTCGCGGGCACCACGGCGGCGCTGGCGGGACTCGCGGCGTGCAAGCGGCCGGCGGAGAAGGTGATGCCGTACACGTACCAGCCGCCAGACGTGACGCCGGGCGTCCCCAATGCCTACGCCACGGCCTGGATGCACGAGGGCTACGCCGCGGGCCTGGTGGTGACGAGCTGGGAGGGGAGGCCCACGAAGGTGGAGGGCAACCCGGACCACCCGGCGAGCCTCGGGGCGACGAACCATCTGGCGCAAGCGCTGCTGGTGGACCTCTACGACCCCGCGCGCACCCGAGGCGTGAAGCAGCGCGGCACCGTGCGCTCCTTCCAGACGTACCTCGAGCAGCAGCGCGAGCACGCGCGCCGCCTGGAGGCCACGGGCGGAGAGGGATTGTGGCTGCTGCTGGAGCCCTCGTCCTCGCCGACGCGGCGAGAGCTGGTGGAGCGCATCCGCCAGCGCTACCCGAGGGCGCGCGTGGAGACGTACCACGCCCTTCCCCGGGACAACGTGTACGAGGGCGCGAGGCTCGCCTTCGGCCGGCCGCTGGAGACGCGCGTGCGCTACGACGAGGCGCGCGTGGTGTTGTCACTGGACTCGGACTTCCTCACCCAGGGCCCGTTCGCCCTGCGCGAGGCGCGTGAGCTCATCCAATCGCGCACGCCCGACCGAGACACCATGAGCCGGCTGTACGTGGCGGAGAGCCATTACAGCGTGACGGGGATGAACGCGGACCACCGCTTCCGGCTGAGGCCCTCGGAGGTGGAGCGCTTCGCCCTGGCGGTGCTCGGCGAAGTGGCCCGGCAGGCTGGGGACAAGGCCGTGCTCTCGCGCTTCCGGGGCGTGGAGCTCGCGTGGCCGGAGAAGGCGAAGGAGGCGCGGGCGGTGGCGGCGGACCTGCTGCGCAACGGGGACCGCTCGGTGGTGGTGGCGGGCCCGAGACAACCTCCGCGAGTGCACGCGGTGGCGCACCTGCTCAACGAGGCCCTGGGCAGCCAGCGTCGCCTCATCACCTTGCACGAGCCCGGAGTGGACGCGGTGCGCAGCGGCCCCGAGGTGCTGCGCGAGCTCTCCGAGGCGGCGAGCGCGGGCCGGGTGGACACGCTGGTGGTGACGGCGTTCGACCCGGTGTCCACGGCGCCGGTGGGGGTAACACCAGGCGCGGCGGTGAGCGCGGTGCCCAACTCGGTGTACCTGGCGTTCCGCGAGGACGACACGGCGAAGCAGAGCGAGTGGGTGCTCCCGGCGGCGCACGTGCTCGAGTCCTGGGGCGATGCGCGAGCCGTGGACGGCACGGTGAGCATCCTCCAGCCGCTCATCCAACCGCTGTTCCAGGGGGTGACGGAGCTGGACGTGCTCGCGCCCTTCGCGGGCGTGGCGGAGCGGACGGCGTACGAGCTGGTGAAGGGCCACCACGCGAGGCAGCGGGGCGGAGGCGGCGCGCTCTTCGAGGATGCGTGGGACCAGTGGCTCGCGGTGGGGACAATCCCAGACACCGCGGCCCCGGCCGTCACGGCCACGCTGGACGCGGGCGCGGTGGAGGAGAGCGTCCGGGCCTTCGCGGGCAAAGCCTCACAGGGGCTCGAGCTCAACCTGGTGCCCGGCTACAAGGTGCACGACGGGCGCTTCTTCCACAACCCGTGGCTGCAGGAGCTGCCGGACCCACTGACGATGCTCGCATGGGGCAACGCGGCGCTCGTGAGCCCGCGCACCGCCGAGCGCCTCAAGCTGGAGCCCCGGGGCAAGGTGAAGCTGACGCTGCGCGGACGCTGGCTGGAGGCGCCGGTGTTCGTGCTGCCCGGGCACGCGGACGACACGGTGACGCTGGAGCTCGGCTGGGGCCGCGAGTGGCTCGACGACGACACCGAGAAGCTCGGGGTGCTGGGCGTCAACGCGTACTTGCTGCGGCACGTGGACGCGCCGTGGTTCGCGGACGGGCTCCAGGTGGAGAAGGTGGAGGGCAAGGGCGGGCTCGCGACGTCGCAGGAGCACTGGTCCATGGAGGGGCGCGAAATCGCCATCCAGGACACGCTGGAGGACTTCGAGAAGAAGAAGCCGCACTACCTCGAGCACCTCAAGGGGGACGTGGAGAAGCTGTACGACCCGTTCAAGTACGACGAGCCGTACCAGTGGGCGATGGGGGTGGACCTGAACCGTTGCATCGGGTGCGGGGCGTGCACGGTGGCGTGCCAGGCGGAGAACAACATCCCGGTGGTGGGCCCCGAGCAGGTGAAGCGCGGGCGCGAGATGCACTGGCTGCGGGTGGACCGGTACTTCGAGGGCTCGCCGGACGAGCCGCACGCGATTCCACAGCCGATGATGTGCCAGCACTGCGAGGCGGCGCCGTGCGAGTACGTATGCCCGGTGAACGCCACCGTCCACTCGGACGAGGGCCTCAACGAGATGGTCTACAACCGCTGCGTCGGCACGCGGTACTGCTCGAACAACTGCCCGTACAAGGTGCGGCGCTTCAACTACCTCGACTACCACCCGAAGCAGGGCGAGCTGGACAAGCTGCGCTACAACCCGGACGTCACGGTGCGCTCGCGCGGGGTGATGGAGAAGTGCACGTACTGCGTGCAACGCATTGAGCGGGCCCGCATCGAGTCGCGCAAGGCCCGCCTGCCCATCGACACGGATTCGCTCCAGTCCGCGTGCGCGCAGGTGTGCCCCACGGAGGCCATCGTCTTCGGCTCGCTGCACGCGGTGGGGTCCGAGGTGTTCCGGCGCCACCGGGACGTGCGCCACTACGCGGTGCTGCACGAGCTGGGCACGCGCCCGCGCACGGCGTACCTCGCGCGCATCAAGAACCCCAACCCGGAGCTCGAGCATGGCTGAGAGCCGGGCCTCAGAGACTCCCACGAAGGATCCGCTCGAGCCGATTCCGCTCATCGAGGGAGCGCAGAGCGCGGAGAGCCTGACGGGCTCGCTGCTCCAGCCGGTGCAACGGCGGGCGGGGCGGGTGTGGTGGGCGTTGTTCCTCCTGTGCCTCGGGGGCACGGGCGTGTTCGCGCTGTCCGTCACGGTGACGCTCACGACGGGCATTGGCGCGTGGGGCAACAACATGCCGGTGGCGTGGGCCTTCGGCATCATCGACTTCGTGTGGTGGATCGGGTTTGGCCACGCGGGCACGCTCATCTCGGCGATTCTCGTGCTCTTCCAGCAGAAGTGGCGCGCGTCGGTGAACCGCTTCGCCGAGGCCATGACGCTCTTCGCCGTCATGCAGGCGGGCCTCTTCCCGCTGCTGCACCTGGGCCGCCCGTGGGTCGCCTACTGGCTGATTCCCTACCCGAGCACCATGCGCGTGTGGCCCAACTTCCGCAGCTCGCTGCCGTGGGACCTGGTGGCCATCACCACGTACTTCACCGTGTCGCTGGTGTTCTGGTACCTCGGGCTGCTGCCGGACCTGGCCGCGGCGCGGGACAGGGCCACCACGCCCCGGAGACAGTTCTGGTACGCGGTGTTCTCGCTGGGGTGGACGGGCTCGGCGAGGCACTGGCACCACTGGCGCACGGGCTACCTGCTGCTCGCGGGACTGGCCACGCCGCTGGTGCTCAGCGTGCACACCATCGTCAGCTTCGACTTCGCGATCGCCCAGGTGCCCGGCTGGCACAGCACCATCTTCCCGCCCTACTTCGTGGCGGGGGCCATCTTCTCGGGCATCGCGCTCGTGCTCACGCTGCTGCTCCCGGTGCGCAAGCCCCTGGGCATCGGCCATGTGATTACAGACAAGCACGTGGACATCCTCACGAAGCTGCTGCTGGCCACGGGGATGATGGTCTCGTACGGCTACCTGCAGGAGCATTTCTTCGCCTGGTACAGCGGCGACGAATTCGAGATGGCCGCGTATGCCTTCAAGCGCACGGGCACGTGGGGCTGGCTCTTCGGGTTCCAGATGTTCTCCAACGTGCTGGTGCCGCACCTGTTCTGGTCCGCGAGGCTGCGCAACAACATGGTGGTGGTGTGGTTCGCCGCGCTGGCGGTGGACGCGGGCATGTGGGTCGAGCGCTTCAGCATCATCGTCCCCTCGCTCGCGCATGACTTCCTGCCGCGCAGTTGGGAGCACTACTCGCCGACGTGGGTGGACTTCGGGCTGCTGTTCGGCTCGATGGGCTTCTTCGGCGCGCTCTTCATGCTCTTCCTCAAGTTCGTCCCGCCGGTGCCCATCAGCGAGGTGAAGGAGCTGCACCACGAGCTGAAGGAGGCAATGGAGGCGAAGGCCGAACGCGAGCGCACGGAGAGTCCCCTCCGGGAGAAGGAGGCCTGAGCCATGCGCTACTGGGTGGTGGGAGAGTTCGGCTCGGGCGAGGAAGTGAAGAAGGCCCTCGAGCGCCTGCGCGAGCTGGGCTACGCGAAGGAAGCACTGGACGTCTTCTCGCCCTACCCGGTGGAGGGCATCGACGAGGTGCTGGAGCTGAAGCCCTCGCCCATTCGCGGCTTCGCCTTCGTGGCGGGGCTGGGCGGGGCGGCGTTCGCGTACCTCGTGCAGTGGTGGACCAACGCGGTGGATTACCCGCTCAACGTGGGCAACCGGCCGCTGCACGCGGGGCCGTCCTTCTTCCCCATCACCTTCGAGACGATGGTGCTGGCGGCGTCGCTGACCATCTTCGGCAGCTTGATGGTCCTCTACCGCTTCCCGAGGCCGCACCACCCGCTCTTCGAGCTCGAGTCCTTCCGCACGGCGAGCACGGGAGGCTTCTGGGTGAGCGTCACCACGGAGCGCAAGGCGGAGACGGAGCCGGTGCTGCGCCACCTGCGCGAGCTGGCCGCGAGGACGGCCTCGGTGGTGGAGGAGGAGACATGAGGCGCGCGCTCCTCCTGCCGCTCGTGACGGTGCTGGCCGGCTGCGACGTGGACTTCCAGGGCTGGGCGGGGATGAAGCAGCAGCCCAAGGCGCTGCCGTACCGGGAGAATCAATTCTTCGCGGATGACCGGGCCATGCGCCAGCCGCCGCCGGGCACGGTGCCGAGGAGCCGCCGGGGCCAGAATCGGCTCTTCCTCACGGGCCGCACCGCGCTGCCGGACGCGGGCACGCAGGTGGACGCGGGCTACACGGATGAAATCCCTCTCACGCTCACACGCGAGGTGGTGGAGAGCGGAGAGAAGTCCTTCGAAATCTACTGCGCCACCTGTCACGGAGTGCTCGGGGACGGCCAGAGCCAGGTGGCGCGCAACATGGGGCTGCGCGAGCCGCCGTCGCTGTTGGAGCTGCCGCCCTATCCGAATGGCTACTACTACGTGGTCATCAGCGAGGGGTACGGGCTGATGCCGTCCTACGCGGAGAAGCTGACGCCCGGGCAGCGCTGGGCGGTGGTGGCCTACGTGCGAGCGCTCCAGGCGAGCCAGCGGGCGAGGCTCGAGGACGTCCCGCCCGAGGCCCGGCCGCTGCTGATGAAGGGGGGCACGCCGTGAAGGTGATGGAGCGCTTCACGGGAGGGCGCACGCCCATGCTGGCCGCCGCGGCGGTGGGCGGGGTGGGACTCGCGGTGACGGGCGTGGGCTTCGTGGTGGACACGAAACGCGCGCTCTTCTCGTACCTGTTCGCCTTCGCGTACTGGGCGGGCATGGCGGTGGCCTCGCTCGTGCTGCTGGGCATCTGGCATGCCTCGAAGGCGCGCTGGCCGGTGGTGCTGCGCCGCATGCTGGAGACGATGGCGGCCTCGCTGCCGCTCTTCGCCGTCCTCTTCATCCCCATCCTCGCGGGCGTGGGCCAGCTCTACCTGTGGATGGAGCCGCATCCGCCGCTCGTGGAGAAGGACCTGGCGAAGCTCGACCACAAGCGGCCCTTCCTCAACCTGCCCTTCTGGGTGGTGCGCTCGGCCGTCTACTTCGCGGTGTGGATTTGCGTGGGCGAATTGCTGCTGCGCTGGTCCCGCCGCCAGGATGAGTCGGGCGAGCTGAAGCTCACGAAGTGGCAGTGGTGGCTGGGCGCGGGCGCGCTACCGGTGGTGGCGCTGGCGATGTCCTTCGCGTCGCTGGACTGGCTCATGTCGCTCGAGCCGCTCTTCGTCTCCACGGTGTATGGGTTGTATTGGTTCTCGGGGGCGTTCGTGGGGGCGCTGGCGATGCTGACGCTGGCGACGACGCTGGCGCGCGGGCCGAACCTGTATGGCGAGCTCGTCAATGACTCGCACCGGGCGAGCCTGGGCAAGTTCCTGTTCGCCTTCAGCGTCTTCTGGGCCTACATGGCCTACAGCCAGTTCTTCCTCATCTGGATAGCGGACCTGCCGCACGAGATTCCCTGGTACGTGTTGCGAGCCCGGGGCCCGTGGGAGCCGGTGGCGCTGTTCATCGTGAATGCGCGCTTCGTCTTCCCGTTCCTCGTGCTGCTGTCGAGGCCCTTCAAGCAGCACCGCCGCACGCTCACGGCGATGGCGGTGTGGCTGCTGCTCGCGCATGGGGTGGACACGTGGTGGCTGGTGGTGCCGGTGGTGAGCCCGGACGCGGTGCGGGTGCACTGGGCGGACGTGACGGCGTTCCTCGGAGTGGGAGGCGCGGCGGTGGCCTTCACCCTGTGGCGGCTGCGGGGCCACGCCACCGTGCCGGTGGGAGACCCGTACCTGCACGAGTCCCTGGGGTACGACGAATGAGCGGCGACGACGAGTCCAAGGTGGAGTGGAAGACGCCCCCGCGAGACGAGCGGCCGGTGAGCGGCTGGTTCGTCAGTGCTGTCATCGGTGGCTCGCTCATCGTCTTCACGTTCTTCGTGGTGGGCACCTGGGCGCAGCTCCAGCAGCGCGAGAAGCACCTCAGTCCCGCGGGCCCCTCGGAGCCGCCGGCGTTGCGGAAGGCGGAAATCAACATCGTCAACACGGGGCTCATCCAGCTCGACACGCGGGCGTACGAGGAGAAGAACGAGCAGCTCCAGAAGCTGCACGGGTATGGCTGGGTGGACCGGGACGCGGGCGTGGTGCACGTGCCCATCGAGCAGGCCATCGACCGCGTGGTGAGCGAGCAGCAGCAGCGCGGAGGGGCGAGATGACTCCTCCCAACAGCGAGTCCTACGCGGGCACGGTCCAGACGCAGGCGGAGAGCGGGTGGCTCGAGGAATTCTTCCGTAAAATCCTCTTCCTGCCCGAGCAGGCCTCCACGGTCGCGAAGGACGTGGACCATCTGCACTACGTCATCATCACCACGGCGATGGTGATGGCCACGCTCATCTTCGGGGTGGCGGCGTACTTCCTCATCCGCTACCGGAGGCGCTCGGAGACGGACGTCACGCCGAAGGTGCAGACGACGCTGGCGTGGGAGCTGCTCTTCGTCGGGGTGCCGCTCGTCACGTTTCTCGTGTGGTTCTTCATCGGCTACCACGACTTCATCCGCATGCAGACGCCTCCGCCGGACGCGATGGACGTCTACGTGGTGGGCAAGCAGTGGATGTGGAAGTTCACCTATCCCGAGGGCCCCAACTCCATCGGCGTCCTCCGGGTGCCGGTGGGCAGGCCCGTGCGGCTGCTGCTCACGAGCCGGGACGTCATCCACTCGTTCTACGTGCCCTCGTTCCGCATCAAGCAGGACGCGATTCCCGGCGCCTATACCCAGACGTGGTTCCAGGTGGTGAAGCCAGGCAGCTACCGCGTCATGTGCGCGGAGTACTGCGGGCTGAAGCACTCGGAGATGTGGGCCGAGGTCGTGGCGCTCTCGCCCGAGGACTACGAGTCCTGGATGAAGGAGCAGCGCCAGGGGCTCGTGGCGCGCCGGGACGCCACACCCAGCGCCCCCGAGAAGGAGGAGCCACGAATCCCCGCGCGGCAGGCGGCGCGCTACGACGCACAGGAGCCGCACGGCGAGCTCATGTACGCCGAGCGCGGCACCCTGGCCGAGCGGGGCGAGCGGCTGGCGGCGGAGAAGGGGTGTCTCAAGTGCCACTCGGTGGATGGAACGCAGCACATCGGGCCCACGTGGGTGGACCTGTACATGCGCCACGAGCGGCTGACGAATGGCCAGACGGTGGTGGCGGACGAGGCCTATCTCACCGAGTCGATGATGAAGCCGCAGGCGAAACTCGTGGCGGGCTTCGAGCCGGTGATGCCGTCGTTCCAGGGGCAGCTCGAGGCGGCCGAGGTGGCGGCGCTGCTCGAGTACATCAAGACACTGCGCAGCGCTCGGCTACAGAACGTCGAGTCCAAGGGGCCCGTCTATGAACCCGTCGGCGGAAAGTAGTCAGCCGGCCAGCACCTACCTCAACCACGAGACGACGGTGCGCTCGTGGTTGCTCACGCGCGACCACAAGCGCATTGGCGTGATGTTCCTGGTGGGGGTCATCCTCTCGCTGCTGCTCGGCGGCGTGTTCGCGATGGCGATCCGGATTGAATTGCTCACGCCGGGGCCCACCATCATGAGCCCCCTGACGTACAACCGCATGTTCACCCTGCATGGGGTGACCATGGTGTGGCTGTTCATGATTCCGGCGATTCCCTCGGCGTTCGGCAACTTCGTGCTGCCCATCATGCTGGGCGCCAAGGACGTGGCCTTCCCGAGGCTCAACCTCGCCTCGTTCTACATCTACCTGGCGGGCGCGCTGCTCACCGTGTTCGGCATGCTGTGGAGCGGCGCGGACACGGGCTGGACGTTCTACACGCCCTACAGCACCACCTCGCCCACGGCGCTCACGCCGATCCTCCTCGGCGTCTTCATCATCGGCTTCTCCACCATCATCACCGGGGTCAACTTCATCACCACCGTGCACACGATGCGCGCCCCCGGCCTGCACTGGAGCCGCCTCCCGCTCTTCGTGTGGACGCTCTACGGCACGTCCGTCATCCAGGTGGTGGCTACGCCGGTGCTCGGCATGGTGCTGCTGCTGGTGTTCTTCGAGCGCGCCTTCGGCTCGGGCATCTTCGACCCGTCGCGCGGCGGGGACCCGGTGCTCTTCCAGCACATGTTCTGGTTCTACTCGCACCCGGCCGTCTACATCATGGTGCTCCCGGCCATGGGCGTCATCAGCGAGGTGGTGTGCGCCTTCAGCCGTAAGAACATCTTCGGCTACAAGATGGTCGCCGGCTCCACGTTTGGCATTGCCTTCGTGGGCTTCTTCTCGTGGGGCCACCACATGTTCGTGTCGGGCCAGTCCACGTTCACCTCGGGGATTTTTGGCGTGCTGAGCATGCTCGTGGCCATCTTCACGGCCATCAAGATCTTCAACTGGGTGGCCACGCTGTACGGGGGCTCGATCGATTTCCGAGTCCCGCTGCTCTACGTGCTCGGCTTCATCTTCCTGCTGATGTTCGGCGGGATGACGGGCGTGGCGGTGGCGACGACGTCCCTGGACATCCACTGGCACGACACGTACTTCGTCGTCGCGCACTTCCACTACATCATGGTGGGCGCGGTGCTGATGGCCTTCCTCGCGGCGCTGCACTACTGGTGGCCGAAGATGTTCGGCCGGCTCTACCCCGAGCGTCTGAGTTTCCTCGCCGCCATCACCATCATCTTCGGGTTCATCGTGACGTTCCTGCCGCAGTTCCTCCTGGGGAACATGGGCATGCCGCGGCGCTACTACCAATACCCCAAGGAGATGCAGTGGCTGCACGTGCTGAGCACCGCGGGCGCGTCGCTGCTCGCGTTCGGGTTCGTGCTCATCGCCGTGTATCTGCTGTGGTCGCTGAGGTACGGGCCGGTGAGCCCGGCCAACCCGTGGGGCTCGCGCGGGTACGAGTGGTTCAGTGGCTCGCCGCCCGCGCCGCACAACTTCTCGCAGGCCCCGAGCTTCGAGCGCGACGTCCACGACTACACCGTCCCCGAGGCGCCCCGTGTCTACTGAACCCTCTCCGTGGGCGGACCACTTCGGCAGCCGGGAGAACCAGAGCCACGCGGCGCAGCTCGGGATGTGGATATTCCTGGGCTCGGAGGTGCTGCTCTTCACGAACCTGTTCGTGGGCTATGCGGTGTACCGGTATTACTACCCGGACGTCTTCATCGAGGCGAGCAAGCACCTGAAGGCCGACTGGGCCATGGTGCAGACGTTGCTCCTGGTGACGAGCAGCCTCTTCGTGGCGCTCGCGGTGCACTTCATCCGCAAGGGGCGGCAATTCCTGACGGCGGGGGTGCTCGGGGTGGCCATCTTGATGGGCGTGGGCTTCCTCGCCATCAAGTTCTGGGAGTACTACGAGCACTACAAAGAGGGCGCGCTGCCGGGCGAGTTCTATCACTTCGCCGAGTTGCCCCAGCAGGGCGGGGCGCTCTTCTACACGCTGTATTTCCTGCTCACGGGGCTGCACGCCATCCACATGCTGGTGGCGCTCGGGGTGCTGGCGTGGCTGGTGTGGGGAGCGGTGTCTGGGAAATACACGGCCGAGTACCACATCCCCGTGGAGGTGGGCGGGCTGTACTGGCACCTGGTGGATGTCTTCTGGCTGTTCATCTTCCCACTGCTGTACCTGGTGGAGTGACGGGGGCGCACCATGGCGGAGCGAGCGGAGGCGAAGGAGAAGTCCGCGTGGGAGTACGTGGGAATCTGGGCGGTGCTCGCGGTGCTGACGGTGGCGACGTGGGTGCTCGGGACGAAGATGAAGCTGGGGCCGTACTCGCTGCCGGTGTCGCTGGTCATCGCCGTGGTGAAGACCTGGCTGGTGGCCATGTTCTTCATGCACCTGATTGAGCAGAAGGGCGCGAGGCGCGTGGTGTTCCCGGTGTCGGTGGTGTTCCTGGCGCTGCTGATGGGCGTGACGCTCATCGACGCGATGACGCGCATCCACATGGCGAGGCCGGATGGCATCCAGAAGGAGCTGGAGCCCAAGCGGCCCGCGTCGACGCGCACGGAGCCCCCGGGTTCACCGAATCGCTGGATGGGCAACTGAGTTCGATTCAGCAAGGGAGGACAGGACGCCTTCCGGCGGAGGCAAGCCCACTCGCCAGGCAGTGGCGTTGGAAGGACAGCACTTGGGCCGCGCGAGGGTCTATCTTCTTGGGCGTTTGTGGCTCCGAGAGGCCCCGCCCATGGAGAAGGACTGCGCACGCGTCGCCCGGAAGCGCCCTGAGCGGGATGGCCGCGGTGCACTCCTTCTGTGTCACCGTGCAGAGGGTCCGCCTCGTCTACGAAGGCGGCGAGCTCAAACCCATCGAGCGATACATCAAGAGTGCCGTGCGCGCCACGGAACAAAAGGTTCCAGGAGTGGAGGTGCTGTTCCAATGAAGGTGCTGAGTGTGCATGACTTGGAGCCAGAGGACAGCCTCCTGTTGTCCTTCAATGGCGCTCTGGATCCACATGCGGCATTGGTAAACGAGCTGGAGCCTTTTCTTGAAGCGATGGAGAGGTACGCCACCAGCTGGATGCCTGACATCGTTGAAGGCAAGCGACGACGCAAGTACTCCCGTTCTTCCTTCTGGAAAGCACTGGAGGAGGGGCACGACGAGGGGAGCACCGACCTGGGGCTTTTCCGAACGCAGTGGCCAGCCCTGGACAGTCGATTGGGGGTCTGGCTTGCACAGCGGCCTCCTGAATTGGACCTGTTTCTCCGGGTGAATCCGCTCTCCTTTTTCAAAGAGGAAGAGCGCTGCCGCCAACTCATCGAGTTGGTGCGAGCCTGGGCCTCGAGTTACGCAGTCTCCCACGCGTCGGCCCACAGCACTGCGGATAGAGAGTTGGCGGGCGATCCCGACTTCGGCCGTAAGAAGGAGGTCTGGCACCGAGACGGGTTCGACAAAATCTACGAGGTGTTCTGGCTCAACGTCTTTGGCCCCAAGCTGGTGAATGCTGTCGGCCGCGAGCGCATGCTCTCCAAGCCTGCACACCGGGTGGAGGAGTTGCCCAACGGCGCCGTGCTCCTGGTGCTGTGGCCCACTCCCGCGGACTTCGCCAGCGACGAGGCGCGCCTTGCTCAGGCCCGTGCGCACGTCCAGCTCCGGCCGGACCTGGACTTCGACACGGTGCTGCGTACCCTGCGTGAGCGCAGCGCGGCACTCGCGCCCGTGGAGCCCCGGTTTCACCCGGACCTGGCTCCACTCCTCTCACGCGTGGTGGACCGCTCTCCCAGTCACGAGCGCCAGCGCACGATTGCCGGGCTCAACGCATGGCGGCCGCCCGAGCCCGCGGAGTGGCTGCCCGCCGACGTGGCTCTGCCCTCGGACGTGGAAGACACCGAACGCGCGCTCGAGCAGTACAGCCTCCAGGCCGAGCGCCTCGTGGCCATGCTGCACACCGAGGTTCCCTCCCTTTCCAAGAGGACACCCGAGTCCCTCACGGACCTGGATTTCTACTTCTGGCGTGATGACTCCCCGAAGCGGCGTCTCCGCGAGGTCCTCGACGAGCACGTGGTGCCGGCCGTGGGCGCCTACCTGGGCCAGGTGCTGGTGCACGACCTGGGCGGGCGGTGGATTCCGCGCCAGGAGCGCACGGAGGCGGGGGTGCTCGTCGGCAGCCGCCTCTGGCTGCCCTTCGCCCGAGCCCAGCACTCCATGAGCTCGTCCGAGTCGCTTCTGGACTACTCGCTCACGCAGCTCTACCGGGAGGCGGAGCGCCACCGTACTCCCGGGCGAACGAACAGGGAGGACGAGGCAGGGCCCACCTGAGACGCCGTGGCGCTCTACTCAGTGTGCCGGCCATCTGGAGAGGAGCGGGTCATCGGAGGCGATGCCATGGAGACCTCGCTGAGTCAGGGCCGCTCGGCCACGGGCAGGCGCAGCGAGTAGGTCGTGCCATGGCCTTCCTGGTTGTCGATCCGCAGCTCGCCCCCCATGCCTTGCAGGATGGCGTGACTGATGGGCAGGCCGTACTCCATGAGGTTTCCCTCGGCGAAGCGCACGCACCCACTGTCGAGGACGGAGGACAGCGTGTCGGGAGGGATGCCGGAGCTGGTATCGGAGAGGGCCACCCGGACCCAGGAGTCCTCCCGCCAGGTCCGCACCCGGAGGACGTGCCGTCGTGACGGGCCGAGCTTCATGGCCCGGAGGGAGCCGCGCAGCAGGAGCAGGAATACCCGCAGCAGGTGACCCGCGCTGCCGGGCACGGGGGGAAGCCCCGGGGTGAGGTCCTCCTCCACACGGGCGGTCCCTGCCAGCTCGCCGCGAGTGATGCGCAGCGCTTCGCTCAGGCACCCCTCGACGTACACTGGCAGGGGTGGCTCGGGTTGCACGTACCGCAGGTGGCGCAGGTCTCGGCACAGGTCGCGCACGCGCCGCACCACCTGGAAGCATCGCTTCATGTGCTTGCGCGACTTCTCCTCCTCGTCCAAGTGGCCCGACAGGCGCTTGAGCTGCGAGCGCAGGGGACCGAGCCGCTCGAGGATTTCGAGGGCGGTGCACGCCACCAGCGCCCTCACGGTGTCGCGCTCGTCGTTCTGGAGGAGGCGCAGACCCAGCTCATCGAGAGGGACGGGCGTGGCGCTGTCTCGCTCCGGGGAGTCGGTGGGAATGCGCACGTCGAAGGTCACGCCGTGGTCCTTCGCGCTCTCCACTCGCAGTGCTCCTCCCCGCTGCTCGAGCAGCGCCTGGAGTCTGCCCAGCCCCAGCCATTGCCCCGAGCCCGCGTAGAGGGGCGGGCAGCGTGGCTCGAAGAGGGGGTCCATCGCTCGGGGCGGAAGGCCAGGGCCCGTGGCGGAGATCGTCACCCGCACGCCCCCCTCGTGCCGCCGCGTGCGGATGCCGAGCTCGTGCCGCGCGTGGTTCTTGCCGCGCAGGGTCGCGAGCGCATCGATGACGAGCGCGAAGAACACGCGCACCAGCCAGCCCCGGGGGCCCTGCACCCGCGGGAGCTCGGGCTCGTAATCCTTCTCCAATCGGCACGTGCGCTCCCTGTCGGCCTGGGTGAGGCGCAGGACCTTGTCCAGCAGCTCGTGCACATCCTCGGGAACGGCCTCCCACCCCCCTTGCCCCAGGAGCGTAGCCGGCAGTTCATCCAGCACGAGGTAGATGCCTGCGCATGACTCCTGGGCCTGGTCGATGAGCGTATGCGCCTCCTGCTCCTCGAATGGGCGGGGACCGGAGCGCTCCTCCAGGCGATGCTTCATCGCCCCGACGATGAGTCTCAGGACGTGGATGGCCGATCGGACCTCGTAGCGGAAATGGTCGAGCAGCAGGTGCATCGCCTCGAAGGCCTCGTGCCCGAACTGCTGCTCGCGCCAGGCCTCCTCTGGCTTCGCGGTGTCTGTCATTGCGGTCTGGCCCTCTGTCTCGTCCAGGGCTCACCGAATCGCAGGTGGGGCCACGGAAATGGCAACCCGTGGCTCGCTCTTCGTGGGCACGGGTTCAACTCGGGTTCACTCGATACCCTCACCCCGCCCCTCTCCCGGAGGGCGAGGGGCGATGGGCACGGACCGGGCTCACGGCAGGTAGCGCCCCGGCGCGAGGATTCCGTGGGGGTCCAGGGCCGCCTTGAGCACCCCGAGCACCTTCGCCGAGTCGTCCTCCGCCCCCGCCCCGAGCACCGGCGCCTGGATGCCCAGCCGCGCCGGGTAGTAACCCGCCTCGTTCATCGCCTTCTGCAGCGCGTGGTAGCACTCCAGCGCTCGCGCGTCCTCGCCCTCTACCTTCCGGTCATAGACGAGGGCTATCACCAGGTACGCGCACCGCGCGCTCACTCCCAAGAGGCACAGGTTGGGCTCGAAGCCGTACTGGAGCGGCAGCGGCTCGGCGACGGCCAGCGCCCGCTCCACGTGTGCCCCCGTCATCGGCACCGCGCAGGAGAGCCACACGAAGCCGCAGCCGTCCCGGTCCGGGTCTGGCTCGGCGGGCATCGGTGAACGCTGGCGCCAGTACATCATCCGCAGGTTGCGCGCCGAGGGCACCCGCCGCAGCACGTCCTCGCCCACCTCCTCCTCGCGGTAGCACGTGAGCCCGGGCAGCACCCCCTTGAGCACCGCCTCCACCCGGCCCCACGCCGCCTGCGCCTGCTCCTCGCTCGGGGCCTGCAAGGGGACGCTCAGGTGCCACTCTCCCAGCCCCTGCTCCTCGCGCAGCCGCTGGCGCACCTCCTCCGGCAGCGGCGTGCGCCCTCCCGCCGCCTCCCACGGGTACTGCCCCAGCACCGAGAACAGCTTGTAGTCGTTCCACAGCGAGAAGGCCTCGCGCACCGTGCCCTCCAGCCGCAAGAGGCGCAGCCGGTCCACCACCGTCTCCAGCCGCGCGGCGTCCTCCAGCGGCGCCGACACGAGCCGCACGCAGGGCGCTCGCGGGGCCAGCCAGAAGGTCATCCGCGTCACCACCCCCAGGTTGGACTGGCTGAAGAGCCCATCCAGCGCCGGTCCCGGACCCCAGCGCAGCACCTCGGCCGCCTGGGCCCCCGGGTAGCGCCCCGGCCCCGTGCGCAGCACCTCCCCCGTGGGCAGCACCACCTCCAGGTCGCACACGTGCTGGAAGATGTCCCCGTACGGCCCGCCGCCGTCCCCCCGCTCCAGCGCGTTGCCCACGAGGCTCGCCTCGGGCGGCCCGCCAATGGTGGTCAGCTGCAGCCACGAGCCCTGCTCCTCGAGGAAGGCGTGCGCCTGGGCGAACGTCACCCCCGGCTCCACCGTGAGGAAGGCCAGCTCCTCGTCCAGGGCGAGCACCCGGTTCATCCGCCCCAGCTCCAGCAGCACACTCCCCGTGCGCGCCGGCACCCGCGAGCCATACCCGTAGTTACGCCCCGCGCTCACCGGGTACACCGGCACCCGCAGCGCGTGGGCGATCCGCAGGCAGCGCTGCACCTCCTCGCGGCTGCCGGGGCGCAGCACCGCGGGCACCCGCTGCGAGGTGGCGAAGGTGGCCGTCCCCGCCGCCTCCCGCGTCCCCGCGTCCACGTGCACGTGCTCCGTTCCGATCGCCTGACGCCATGCGTCGAGGGCCTCCGCCAACCGCTCCATGGGACCTCCGCCGGGGGTGCCGCCAGAGGAGTCTGGGGCCTTTCTCCGCCCGCCGGTAATTCGGGAGGAAACTTCCGCCGTGTGGGCCCGATAACTCCATCAGTTCGTATCCATTTCCGGCAAGTCCTGTATTGTCGGACCACTCGCGCCACCGCGCCCACCGCCCACCCCAGGGGACGCTCCCGTGACCACGCCCATCGACAACCGCAGCCGCCGCATCATCCGCTCCACCAGCACCCCCGTGCAGCGCCCTGTCGCCCGGCCCGAGCTCCAGCGCGCCAACACCGCGCCGGCTCGCAACCAGGTGCGGGATGGGATGGACCGGACCGCGCGTCCGGCCGCCTCCAACGGCTCCCCGGCGGCCACCAGCGCGGGCATCTTCGGCAAGCTCAAGGACTTCGCGAAGAACTGGAAGCCGGGCGTCGTGGAGCGCGCCACCAAGGAGGCCGTCGCCTCCGGCGTGGGCAAGCTGGGCATCCTCAAGAGCGCGGGCGGCGTGGCCGGCGGCGTCTTCGGCGTCTACTCGGGCGTGAAGAACGTCATCAACGGCATCAAGAACCACGACGGCCACCAGATCGCCGGCGGGGCGCTGGGCGCCACCAAGGGCGTGCTCGGCACCGTGAAGAGTGGCCTGGCCACCGCCGCCGCCATCGAGTCGCACCTGCACCTGCGCGGCCTGGAGAAGGCGGCCGCCGCGGCCATCGGTGACGGCAGCAAGCTGGGCAAGACGATTGCCAAGTCGGCCGCCGAGGCCGTGCACCTGGGCAAGGACCTGACCAAGCTGGACGTGCTCGGCCAGGCGGCGAAGTCCACGGGCTTCCTGGGCAAGCTGGGCACCACGCTCAAGTCCGGCGCCGCGGGCCTGCTGACCAAGCTGCCCAAGGGCATCGGCCTGGAGCTGGCCGGCAAGCTCAACGCCAACATCATCAAGACGGGCGCGCTGGCGCTCGGCGGCGAGGCCAAGGGCGTGGCCACCGCGCTCAAGACGGCCGAGACGGCCACCAAGGCCGCTGGTGCCGCCGCCAAGGGCGCGGGCACGGCCGCCAAGCTCGCGGGCCGCTTCGCTCCCGGCCTCAACGTGGGCATCGCGGCGCTCGACGTGGGCATCGCCATCAAGACCATCTCCGATCCCAAGGCGAGCATCGCCGCCAAGGTGACCTCGGGCATCACCGCGCTGGGCTCGGTGGCCGCCGCCACCAACATCCCCATCGTTTCCCAGGTGGGCGCGGCCGTCTCCATCGCCTCCACCGCCGTGGGCGCCGCCATCGAGAACTTCGGCGCCATCAAGGACGTGGCGGGCAAGGTCGGATCGGCCGTCGCCGATGGCGCGAAGAAGGTAGGATCGGCCATCGCCGACGGGGCGAAGAAGATCTTCAGCGGCTGGTAGTGCCCCGGCGCCACGGAGCGCATTGAATGGATTCCAAGAAGAACGCACCGACTCCCGCCGAAACGGCCAAGAGGAAGCCCTTCGACATTCCCCTGTACGTATCCCCGGCCAAGAAGGCCGCGCAGGGGCAGCCGGTGGAGCTGCCGCGGGTGGAGGCGCCCTCGTTGGAGGGACTGGCCGTCACGGTCCCCACCCCCGAGGGCTTCACCTCGGAGGACGTGCAGGACCGCTTCCTGGAATTGGCCCGCCCGTTCGCCACCGAGCGGGCGCGCCCGCCCACCGAGGAGATCGAGTGGGGCGATGAGGTGCTGCTCAACCTCGCGGGCTACTCCGAGGGCAAGCTCATCCCCTTCAGCGTGAAGACGGACGTGTGGCTGCCGCTCGAGCCCGAGCCGCTGCTGCCCGGGCTGTACGAGGCCATCGTGGGCCAGGTGCCCAGCGAGGGGCTCGTGGTGGACATCACCCTGCCGGACGACTACCCCGTCGAGAAGCTGCGGGGCGCTCCGGCGCGCTTCCTCGTCCACATCCAGGCGGCGCGCGAGGTGACGTACCCGAACTTCGAGAGCCCCGAGTTCCTCGAGGCCTTCGGGCGCGGCACGACGCTCGAGGAGGCCACGAAGAGCGTCGTGGAGCAGATGAAGGAGGAGCACACCCAGTTGCTGCTGCTCCAGGCCCGTCAGCAGGTGCTGGCCGAGGTGGCGGGCCGCACCCCGGTGGAGATTCCCTCCGAGCTGGTGGACGAGGAGATCCGCCGCCGCTGGGGCGCCA
>NZ_JBJMQO010000054.1:0-26192 GCF_045802675.1 Archangium sp.
ATCTTCACCACGCCCGGCAGGGAGCCGAGGCCACCCGAGGTCGGTGCGGCGGTGGGCTCGTCGGCCTTGATCTTCACCACGCCCGGCAGGGAGCCGAGGCCACCCGAGGTCGGTGCGGCGGTGGGCTCGTCGGCCTTGATCTTCACCACGCCCGGCAGGGAGCCGAGGCCACCCGAGGTCGGTGCGGTGGTGGGCTCATCGGCCTTGATCTTCACCCGGGGGTTACTGACGGCGCCGCCGAGCAGCTTCTCCGCCAGCGCCTTCGCCTTGGGGGTGAGGTGCTCGAAGATGTCGCGCAGCTGGTTCGGATCGGCCTTCTTCAGCTGGCCCAGGTGATGCCCGTGCAGCGCCTTGTGCAGCTTGGGCGCGCCAATCTGCTTGCCCGAGTGGGACGCGTCCGTGATGAGCTTCTGCAGCGTGGGGGGGAGCCCCCCGGATCCGACCTTCTTCATGGTTTCTCCTCACCCCAGCGGCGGGCGGTACGTGCGATGGGGGAATTATCGGACTTCCTGGATCAGAGTTGCGTGGGGCTTTATCATCGGCCGAGAAGCAAAACGGAGACCACCCCATGGCCAGGCCCATCGCCGAGGACGATTTCAACACCGAGGTGCTCAAGTTGATGCTCCAGCTGGCGTGGAGCGACGGCCAGGTGGACTTGCAGGAGGTGGGCACCATCCTGGGAGCGGCTCGCAGCTGGGGCGTCCCGGAGCAGGAGGTCGCCGCCCTCAAGGAGGCCCTGGACGGCAAGGCCGAGCCGCCGGCCCCGGACCTGGCGCTGCTGCGTGACCGCTCGCAAGAGGTCCTCGAGGCGGCCCGGGCCCTCATCGCGAGCGATGGCCGCCTTCGGGACGCCGAGATGGAGATGCTCGAGGAGCTGCGCGTCATCCTGAGCGCTGACCGCTGAGCCCCGGGCGCTGAGCCGCGGGGCTCCCGGCCCGCCGCTCACTCCACCGTCTTCGCCACGGGCACCCGCAAGGGCACCAGCTCCTCGCGCCGCAGCAGCAGCTGGGCGTTCTGCCGGGGCAGGATGCGCACCTGGAAGCGCCGCTTGTACGCGTCCTCCTTGGCGAAGACGTCCCGGTCCGTCACCAGCAGCAGGGCCGTGGGCACCACGTAGCGCTGCGAGTTGTTGCCGAAGTAGTGCACCAGTACGAAGTACGTGCCCGGTGCCGCCTGGCGCGCGTGGTACAGCTCCGGCCCCAGCCCGTCGGTAATGTCCCAGTGCAGCTGCCCGCCCAGCGTCGTCTGCTTGTGCTGGTAGAAGCACTTCTCGCCGTTGGGCTCCACCACCCACAGGTCGATGTCCGTCCCGTCCGAGTTCCAGTGCGTGGTGAGCTGGTAGTCGATGGCGCCCGGCTCCCCGGACGGCCGCAGCTCGCGCAGCCGGGCCGACAGCGCCGCCGACTCCTTCTCCAGCCGGGGGTGCTTCGCCAGCGCCGCCAACAGCCGGGCGTAGTGGTACGAGGCCACCGTCTTCACCTGCTCGTCGTGGCGCTTCCAGGAGCGGGCCAGGACGATTTCCCAGTCGCGCGCCGCCTCCGCGGGCCGCCCCGCCGCGTCCAGGGCGAGCGCCTCCTCCAGGTAGCTCTGGGGCTCGAAGGGCCGGTTGAGCCGCACGTGCTCGAAGAGCTCCGTGGCGGCCGGGTACTGGCCGAGCGCCAACAGCCCATAGCCCACCAGCCGCAGCGCCTCCGCGTCCTGGGGGCGCAGCTCCACCGGGGAGGAGAGCGCCCTCACCGCGCCCCACGTGTCCCCCGAGAAGGCCCGCTTGCGCGCCACCGTCTCGTACACCAGCACGTCGTCCTTGTTGGTGTGCCGCGCCTGCCGGTACGCGAGCTCCGCCTGCACCCGCTCCTCGCCGCCCGCGTAGGGCTCGTCCCGCAGCGGCTGCGCCTGCATGCGCGAGCCCAGCTCCGCCTGCTTCGCCCCCAGCACCCGCAGCACCTCGCGCCCCGAGTCCGGCACGTCCTGCAACGACAGCCCCAGCAGCTCGTCGCGCCGCTGGTCCTCCTGCTGCCTTTGCAGCGAGTCCAGGTCCGAGAGCTCCAGCTGCTCGTCGCGCACCGCGTAGCGCACGTAGTCCCCCTCGGACTCCAGCACCAGCATGGAGGCCCGCGCGTTGGCCAGCCGGTAGTGCTGGCTGAGCGCCACCACCATCCGGTCCAGCTTCACGTCCTCCAGCGACACCAGCCGCGAGACGAACAGCTCCGCCCACGCGCGCGGGGCGAAGGCGTCGTCTTCCTCGCGCGGCAGCGGCACCTCCAGCGTGCGCTCCTCGCCCGCGGCCTGCGTCACCACCTCCAGCTTCGCCTGCCCGTCCCCCACCAGCCGGCCGGCCACCTGCAGCTCCTGCCCGGGGAAGACGAGGTGCGGCCGGCCCGCCACCACCAGGTCCTTCACCTGCGCGCCCTTCACCCCCACCCGCGCCAGCACCACCGAGGCCGCCCGGTGCGCGCTCGCCGCCGCCACCACCTCGGAGCCGGAGAGCACGCTCACCATCCGGCCCCCGCTCGCGCGCGCCAGCCCCTCGAAGAGCTGCGTGTTCACCGCCGCCTCGCCGAAGCGGTAGCTCACCCAGCGCAGCGACTCCGCGGCGGGGTGGCGCGAGATGAGCGCGTCCACGTTGCTCTGCCCCCAGGTGACGTTGCCGTCCGAGAGCAGGAAGGCCGTCACCCGCCCGCCGCCCGCCGCCGGTTTCAGCCAGTCGCGCCCGGCCCGCTCCAATTCCGCGAGCATGCCGTCCACGTTGGAGGCGCCCTCGAGGTACACGCGCTCCAACTCGGCGAACGTCTGCTGGCGCGCCTCGGGCGTGTTGCGCCGGAAGCCCGGGCCGTGCAGCCAGCGCGGCCGCACGTCGAAGAGGAGCACCGCGTACTCGGTGAGGCTCTCGTCCTTCTCCAGCAGCGCGCGCAGCAGGGCTCCTTGCAGGGCCCACGCGTTGCCGTCCTCCACCGACAGCGAGGTGTCCACCACCAGCACCGCGCGCCCCGTCGGCGCTCCCTGGGTGCCCGCGGTGAGCCGCTCGGGCAGCCGCACCCGCGTGTAGAAGGCGTGCCCGGGCAGCCCCGCCGGGTCCGCGCCCACCAGCACGTCCGCCTCCGCGCTCCTGGGCGTGAGCGCCACGTCCAGCGCCCCGTCCCCTTGCAGCTTCGGCCAGTCCCACGTCCGCCACGTGCCCAGCATGCGCGGCGCTCCCGCCTCGGGGCCCACCGTCACCTCGCCGGCGAGCCTCGGGTCCACGTGCACGCGCGCCGACACCTTCAGCCCCTTGCCCGCTCCCGGCGGCAGCGGCCACGTGTAGCGCAGGTGCTGGCCATCGAAGAGGAGCGTCTGCTCATAGGCGATCACCACCCGCTTGAGGGACCTGGGCGGCAGCGGGAAGACGCGCGCGCTGAACGTGGAAGAGCCCGCCCACTCCAGCAGCGCCGGGTCCACGTTGTGCCGCACCACGTCCTCGTACACCTCGCGGGCGCGCTTCTGCTCGACGACGCGGGCCTCCTGCACCTCGCCCCACGAGCGCTTCGCTCCGGGAGGGCTCGGCGGGGCCGCCGCCACCAGCTCCTCCGGCCTGCCCGAGTCCCCCAGCGGAGGCAGCAAGTCCCCCGACTGGAAGAGCGAGGGCGAGTCCACCGCCATCGCGCCCGAGTACAACGCGAAGCCCGCCACCGTCGCCCCGCCGGGCAGCGGGTAGTAGAAGGTGCCTTCCAGCGCGCGCGCGGTGTCGTTCTCGAAGAGGTAGTCCACCACCGTGCGCGCACGGGCTCCCTGGATGTACGTCACCACGCGCACCGCCCGGGCCGTCAGCGGCTGGTAGCGGCCCTCGCCGTCCTGCACCAGCACCTTGGCCATGCGCGGCGCGGACTCCACCTTGGGCAGCACCGGCTTCGGCGCCTCCTCGGCCTCTGCCTTGGCCTTGGTCTTGGGCGCGAGCCTGGCCAGCGCGTGGCCACCGCCGTCGCTGGAGGCGGAGGCGCGCTGCGATTCGCGGCCCTTGATGATCTGGATGATCTCCCGCCGCTTCATCTCCAGCGCCGGCTCGCGCCGCGGCTCGGGCGGGGGCGGACTGTCCCTCAGCGCGTAGGCCTGGAGCTGCGGCTCCCTGTCCTCCGGTGCGCTCCCCGAGCCCCGCGGACCGCGGCCGGTGAAGAGCTCATCGACCGCGCCATCGGCATCGGCGCGCCCCGTCGCCGGAGCCGGGGCGGGCTCCGGCCGGGCCACCGGGGACGGAGGCGGAGGAGCCTCCGAGGGAGCGGGGTGCGCCGCCTGTTGCTCCATCTGCTCGGAGCCGAGGGACTCGTCCACCTCCGCCCCTCCCTCCGCCTCTCCGAAGGTGCGGAGGTCGCGGGCCGGCCGTGCCGCATCGGGCCGCGGTCCTCCGCGCTGACCGTTGGGCCAGTTGTTCGCCTCCCGCACGAGCCGCGCCAGCTCGTCCTGGGAGATGGGGCGCGGGTCGGCCACGGCATCGCGCAACGCCGGGAGGTCCACCGTGCCCGGGTCCGGCACGCCGGGAGCGGTGACGGGCGCGGTGAGCCCGGCGCGGGCGAAGAGCGCTGGGTCCGCCTTGGGCCCTTCGGGCACCGGAGGCGTGTCATTGGCCGTTGAGTCGCGCTTGCAACCCGGCAGGGACAGGACCGCGAGGAGGACTCCGGTGAGCAGGGCACGCGGGAGGGACATGGCGCCGCAGGTTAGTCCACTCCGCGTCCGGCCGGGATGAGGGGCCCCCCGGGAGGCCCGCCGCCCCCCCCGCTACTCCTGAGGGGGCACCGTGTCCGGAGCCTTCGTGGGCAGGCGCAGGGTGAAGCGGGCGCCGCCGCCGGGCGGGTTGGTGGCGGAGATGCTCCCGCCATGGGCCTCGATGATTTCCCGCGTCATGTACAGCCCCAGGCCCAGCCCGCCATGGTGGCGCATGGACGCGGCGCGCTCGAACCGGACGAACAGCCGGTGCATCTCCTTCTCCGGCAGGCCGGGCCCCTGGTCGCTGACGATGACGAGCGCCTCGGCTCCCTCCTGTGACACCGAGATCTCGATGGGGTGTCCCGCCGCATGCCTGAACGCATTGGCCAGCACGTAGGTGAGCGCCTGCTCGACACGGAGCCGGTCCCAGGTTCCTTCAATGGGCTGCTCTCCGACGACATGGACCGGACAGCCGGCGTCGAGCGCCGTTTCCCGCAGACGCTCGACGACGTCCCGCACCGTGGTGAGCAGCTCGACGCGCTCCGGTTTCAGCGTGAGCTGGCCACTGCTGAGCCGCGACACATCCATCAACTTCTCGACGAGGTCCGCCAGCCGCTCGGTGCTGTGCAGGGCGCGCTCGAGCCGGGCCCGCATCCTCGGTTCAATCCCCTCCAGGGGCTCGCGCAGACTCTGCAGCTGGAGCTGGAGCGCGGTGAGGGGCGTCTTCAGCTCGTGCGCGGCGATGGAGAGGAACTCGTCGCGCATGCGGATGGCCTCCTCGGCATGGGCGAGCCGCAGGCGCTCGTCCTCCGCGCGCTTCTGGTCGGACAGGTCGCGCATCACCTTCGCATAGCCCACGAGCGTCCCGGACGCGTCGTACACCGCGGTGACGAGCTGGCTGGCCCAGAAGGTGGTGCCGTCCTTGCGCAGGTGCCACGTCTCCTTCTCGAAGCGGCCCTCCTGCTTCGCGGTGTCGAGATCCAGGGCGGGCGTGTTCCGCGCCACGTCCTCGGGCGTGTAGAGCAGGGCGACGTGCTCGCCGACGACCTCCCGGGCCGAGTAGCCGGTGATGTTCACCGCTCCGTCGTTCCAGGACACCACGCGCCCGTCCGTATCCAGCATGAAGATGGCGTAGTCCTTCACGCTCGAGACGAGCAGCCGGAAGCGCGCCTCGCTGCGCCGCAGCCGCTCCTCGACCTTGCGGCGCTCGGTGAGGTCGCGCGTCACCTTGGAGAAGCCCCGCAGCTTGCCCGTCTCGTCGTATACGGCGGTGAGCGTCACGTTGGCCCAGAGGAGGGTGCCGTCCTTGCGCACCCGCCAGCCCTCGTCCTCGACGCGCCCGTTGCTGGCGGCCTCGCCCAGCAGATCCCACGGCTTGCCCTGGGCCACCGCTTCGTCCGGGAAGAAGCGGCTGAAGGACTGGCCGATGACCTCCTCGGACGTGTAGCCCTTGATGCGTTGGGCGCCTGGGTTCCAGGTCATCACGCGTCCGTCCGTATCCAGCATGAAGATGGCGTAGTCCTTCACGCTGTCCACGAGCAGCCGGAAGCGCTCCTCGCTGCGCCGCAGGTATTCCTCGGCCTTGCGGCGCTCGGTGAGGTCGCGCGTGATTTTCGCGAACCCGACGAGCTGGCCCGAGCTGTCGCGCATGGCGGTGATGACGACGTTGGCCCAGAAGCGCTCGCCGTTCTTGCGGATGCGCCAGCCCTCGTCCTCGAAGCGGCCGTGCTCCGTGGCGCCCTTCAGCTCCATCTCGCACTTGCCGGCGACGATGTCCGAGGGCGGGTAGAAGAGGGAGAAGTGCCGCCCCAGCACCTCGCGGGCGGTGTAGCCCTTGAGCCGCTGCGCGCCGGGGTTCCAGCTCGCCACGTGCCCGGTGGGGTCGAGCATGAAGATGGCGTAATCCTGGATGCTGTCGATGAGCAGTTGCGCGTGCGTCTCATCCAGGGACGCGCCCTCCGGGGCGGTCCGCGAGTTGCGTTCAACCATCGGCTCGCCCTCAGCTCAACGCCTGGAGGCGCACTCCCGCGGTGGGGCGGTGGGTCGCCATCCGGCGGGCGTGGGGGAGAGGGAGGGGCATGCGGCGGCCACTGTTCTCGTGGGGTCGGTCAAGGATGTATCCAATCAGTGGAAGAGGACCGTGCATGGGGTATTACTCGGCCTGGACGCAGCCCACGACAAGGACGAATCCGGAGCGATGCCGGATGCTCAACGGCCGCTCGTGAGCGCCTCCGCACGGACGCGAGGATTCCATCGCCATGGAAGCGGGCGGGACCAGGAGGGGTCAACCTATTTGATCCCCTAACACCCCCGTCGGGCACGAAGCATCCCGGCACCGCGCCTCCTCGCCTGGCGGCCGGGCGGGGGCGCCGTCACTTCTGGGTCTGCTGGGCGCGCCGGGAGAAGCGGAGGATGGCGCGGAAGATGGCCTCCACGCCCTCGGCGTCCACGCCCAGCTCGGCGGCCCAGTCGCGGCGCACCGCGAGCATCGCCTCCTCGCGGGCCGGGTCCGGCACCGGCTGTCCCGCCTGGGCCTTGCTCCGCAGCGCCCTCCGGGCGAGCTCGGCCCGCCGCGCCAGCAGCTCCACCAGCGTGCGGTCGATCTCATCGATGTGCTCGCGCGTCTGGGTGAGCTCCGGCACGCCCTTCTCGAGCGCTGGCAGCTCCAGCGCGGGCGTGTCCTGGGCGGCGGCCTCGGGCGGCAGGGCCTCCAGCTCCCGGTGGATGAGCTCGAGCGCTCCCAGCAGGTGCGCGCGCGCCTCCGCCGCGAAGGGGTTCTCGTGCTGGATGGCGGTGAAGAGGTGCCCGGCGTCCGAGCGGACGAGCTCAATGGTGCGCGAGAGCGCCTTGAAGCTCGCGGGCGCGAAGGGCACGTCCACCCCCGAGCCCGCGTCCACCATGCCCTTGGCCACGAAGAAGGTGAGCGCATGGGTGTGCGCCATGATGCGGTCATGGCCCTCGGGCGTCTGCTCGATGACCTCGCAGCCCAGCCGCTCGAAGAAGGCCCGGGCCTGCCGGACCGCGTCCGGGTGGAGCGGGTTGGGGCAGAGGACGACGCGCATGGGGCGCTCGGCCATGGCGAGGCTGAGCGGACCGAAGAGCGGATGTGTCCCCACCCAGGGCACCCGGGTGCCGAGCACCTCGTTCATGGCGTGCACGGGCTTGACCTTCACGCTGCCCACGTCCATCACCAGCTGCTCCGGCCGCAGCAGGGGGCGCATGGCCTCGAGCAGCTCGCGCATCCGCGGCACCGGCACGGCCACCACGATGAGCTCGGCCCCGGCGAGCAGCTCGCGCAGGGAGCCGGCGCGGTGCGGCTCGGGGATGTCGGCCACGGGGTCCATCGCGCGGTAGGCGATGCCCGCCGCCTCCAGCAGGGAGCCGAGCGCGCGGCCAAAGCGTCCGTATCCAACGATGGCGACCGTCATGCCGGCAACTCTACACGAGGGGCCCCCTGGGCAGGGCTTGGACGCATGTCCATCCTCGGGCGCATAGTGAGCGACGTGTCCGAAGCGAAGAAGAACGTGGAGCGGACGAGGTCCATCTTCGAGGAGATGGACCGGACCGGCAGCTTCCAGCCCCTCCTCGACGCGCTGGCCGACGACGCCAGCTACAAGCTCTCCCTGCCGGTGGGCACGCCCCTGAGCGGCGAGTTCCGGGGCAGGGACTCCATCACCGGGTACTTCGAGCGGCTCGACGAGGTGCTCGACGTCCTGGAGGTGAACACCCGGGACTTCGTGGGCAACGGCGATCAGGTCATCGTCCTGGGCGACGAGCAGTTCGTCGTGCGCAAGACCGGGAAGCGGTGTACCAGCGAGTTCGCCTTCGTCCTCGAGTTCCGCGAGGGGCTGATTGCCCAGGTGCGCGTCATCGAGGACCTGTCCGGTGTCGTCGAGGCGTTCGCCGCGCCCTCGGCGGCCCGCGTCTCACGGGCCTCCTAGCTCAACACCTGCATGGTGCCGCGCGTGACGCCGAACTGCTCGTGCACCGCGGCGCGACGCACCGCCTCGGCCGGCGGGATTCTTCCCGCCAGCAGCTCCTGGTAGGCCGCCAGCACCCGGGCCGCTTCCTCCCGCGACTCGCGGACGAACTCCACCCGGAAGCGCCGCACCCCGCGCTCCAGCAGCTTCGGCACCAGGGAGGCCGCGCTCTGCGCCTGCGCGTTGAACACCGTGTTGCGGCAGCCCACGTCCACGATGACCGGGTGCTCCAGTCCGATTCGGTCTCTCAGCGAAATCTGGTGCTTCTCGCAGGGCCGGCCGCAGCTGCGGTAGTCGCGCCCGTTGGAGAGCGTGTGCGAGTACACGCAGTGCTCGGTGTGGAACGTGGCGATGTGGTGGTGCAGGGCCACGGCGAAGCGGTGCGCCGGCGCGTGGTCGAGCAGCGAGAAGAGCTGCGTCTCGTCCAGGTCGTGCGAGAAGGTGAGCGTGTCCAGCCCCAGCCCGAGCAGGTGCGCCGCCGTCACCGAGTTGGTGACGTTGAGCGAGAAGTCCCCGTGCAGCACCGGGCGCGGCTGGCCGGCGGGGCGCTCGAGGAAGTGCATCAGCGCGCCCCAGTGGCGCACCAGCACCGCGTCCGGACGCAGCTTGTCGAGCCGCGCGTCGTAACCCTCCTCGCCCGGCTTCTGCACGCGCACGGTGGCGATGGTGACGCGCAGTCCCGCCGCCCGCGCCCGCTCCACCGCGCGCTGCAGGCCCACCAGCTCCATCCAATCCAGCTCCACCTCGCGCAGGCCCGCGGCGATGACGGCCTCCAGCTGCGCGTCGTTGCGGCACAGCGGCATCAGCCGCGCGCCTTCCTCGGCCGCGACCTCGGGCACGCGCGCGAGCAGCGAGGCGCGCACCTGCTCCTGCACTGGCGTCTCCACCACCGTGCGCTTGGGGCCCTTCTCCACCGCGGCCGTCAGCTCGGTCACGAGGTCGCGCCGCAGCGCCTTGAGCTCCGAGACGGGCAGGTGCAGGCCCGGCGCCAGCTCCGTGCGGTCCAGCCGCGCCAGCGTGAAGGGCGTGCCTCCGAAGGCGCCCAGCTTGTCGCGCAGCAGCGCCTCGTCCAGGCCCTTGCCCTTGGCGGGCGCCAGCACCGTCGGGCCCGTGGCCTCGCGCTCGTGTCCCGCGGCGCTCGCGTGCAGCCGCAGCGGGGTGCCCTCGGCGCCGGAGACCTTCAAGGTGAGGGGAATGCGGCCCTCGGGCTCGCCGTGGGACAGCAGGCTCTCCGTCTGGCGGGCCAGGGACGGGTCGCTGTTGAGCCACACGCGCTGGCCGGGCGCCACCCGTCCCAGGTCCGGTCCCGGGTGCCCGAAGCCCAGCACCCAGCCGTTGCCCCGCCGGTCCACGCGGAAGATGGGGCCACCGGGCTCGTGCTTGTCCTCGGGCGTCCCCGCGTCGAAGACGACGCCCATGCCGGGACGCGGGTCCACCGCCGCCGGCCGGGGCTCCTGGCCCGCGAGCGGAGAGGACACCTGTCCCTGGGGCGCCTCGGGACGCTCCTCGCCCAGGCCGAGGCCTCCCGTCCACGGACGCTCCTCCGGCGTGACGAGCACCTCCTTGCCGGACACCGAGCGCACGCGGCCGAGGTACAGGCCCCGGTGCTTGGGGAAGCGGCCCTCGACGAGCGTCTGATGGTCGGAGCCCGCGAGGAAGCCATTGGAGAAGCCGCGGCTGTACGTGAGGGACATGTCGGCCAGGTCCTTCTGGAGCTGGCGCTCGTCCGGCCTGCCCGCGAGGATTCCGTCCACCCACCGGCGGTAGCCCCGCACCGTGGTGGTGACGTACTGCGGCCCCTTGAGACGGCCCTCGATTTTCAGGCTGTGGACGCCAATGTCGATGAGCTCGGGCACGGCGCGCACACCGGCGAGGTCCTTGGGGCTGAGCAGGTAGCGCACCTCGCCGAGGTCGCGCGTCTGGTCGTCCACCACCAAATCATAGGGCAGGCGGCAGGACTGGGCGCACTGGCCGCGGTTGGCCGAGCGTCCGCCCCAGGCCTCGCTGGTGAGGCACTGGCCGCTCCAGGACATGCAGAGCGCGCCGTGGATGAAGACCTCGAGCTCCATGTCCGTCTGGCTGGCGAGCCGGCGGATTTCGGTGGTGGAGAGCTCGCGGGGGATGACGACGCGGGTGACGCCCAGGCTCCGGGCGAAGCGGATGCCCTCGGCGCTGGAGACGGTCATCTGCGTGGAGGCGTGCAGCTCCAGCTGCGGACAGATGGCGCGCGCGAGCAGGGCCACGGCCGGATCCTGGATGATGAGGGCATCCACGCCCGCCGAGGCGGCCCCGCGCAGAATCCGCTCCACCACGGGCAGCTCGGGCTCGAAGACGAGCGTGTTGAGCGTCAGGTAGGCCCGGGCCCCGGCGCGGTGCACGGCGGCCATCGTCTCGGGCAGGCGCGCGAGCGAGAAGTTGTCGGCACGGGCGCGGGCGTTGAAGCCCTCGTCGAGCCCGAAGTAGACGGCGTCCGCGCCGCTGGCGAGCGCGGCGCTCAGGGACTCGAGGTCGCCCGCGGGGGCGAGGATTTCAGGACGGCGGGGAGGCATGCCGCCCCACATAACACGCCCCCACCGGCCCGGCGTCCCACTCGGGCGGGGGACACCGGACGAGCCCGCTCCCATGCCCGGCGGCCTCCCGACACTCCCGCTCCTCCGCGCTTGCGAGGGATGCGGGCGGGCTGAGACGCTCGGTGGATGGACCTGGCCCTCGAACGCGTCATCACGCACCTGTCCCACGCCCGCGGTGTGCTGTTCATCACCGGCGCGGGCATCTCGGCGGAGTCGGGAGTCCCCACCTACCGGGGCATCGGCGGGCTCTACAACGGCAAGACGACCGAGGACGGCCTGCCCATCGAGGTGGCGCTCTCGGGGAGCATGTTCCGGCGCCGGCCCGAGCTGACGTGGAAGCACCTCCACGACATCGAGCGCGCCTGCCGGGGGGCGACCTTCAACCGCGCCCATGAAATCCTGGCGCGCTTCGAGGAGTCCTTCGAGCGCTGCTGGGTGCTCACGCAGAACGTCGACGGCTTCCACCGGGCGGCGGGCTCGAAGCACGTCATCGACATCCACGGGGACATCCACGCGCTGTGCTGCACGCAGTGTCCCTTCACCGAGCGCGTCGCGGATTACTCGCACCTGGAGCCGTGTCCGTCCTGCCCCCAGTGTGGCGCCCTGCTGCGCCCCGAGGTCGTGCTCTTCGAGGAGATGCTGCCCACCGTGCAGGTGGAGACGCTCCAGCGGGAGCTCGCGCGGGGCTTCGACGTGGTGTTCTCGATTGGCACCTCGAGCCTCTTCCCCTACATCGACGGGCCGGTGCTCGAGGCCATCGCGCGCAAACGTCCGACCGTGGAGATCAACCCGGGGCTCACGGACCTGTCGGACAGGGTGGATGTGAAGCTGCGGATGGGCGCGGTGGCCGCGTGCGAGGCGTTGTGGGCCGCGCGCGACCGGTGGATGCCCCGGCGAGGGTAGTGCTCGCGTCCCCCGCCCTGGCATAGGCTGACGGGAGGGTCCGCCGCCCTGTCTGGCGGCCCCCAGAGGGGGAAATGTTTCATGCACCGAGGTCTCGCGGCTGTCTTCCTGCTGGCTGTGGTCGTCTCTTCCACGGGGTGTCTGGGGCCCCGGTTCGCCCGGTGTCCTGGCCAGGGCGGCTCCGCCTGGAACGAGGTGGAGAGTGAGCATTTCACGCTCCAGACGGACCTCCCCGTGGAGGAGGCCTACAAGGCGGCGAGCTACCTGGAGCAGACCCGCGCGGCCCTGCTGGCGGCCGCGTGGCCCGCGATCAACCAACGGCAGATGGCCCGGGTGACCGTCTACGTCTTCGCCGACAGCAGTGACTTCGAGAGCCTCTTCCCCCGGCGCATCGCCGGGTTCTTCTCCCTCCAGGGCAATGAGCCCTTCATCGTCCTCCAGGGCCGGCCGGACTCGTGGGAGCAGCGCTTCTCGGGGCTCTCGGAGGCGTCCTCCTCCACGCTCAAGCACGAGCTCACCCACCACCTGAGCACGTACGTGCTGCTGCGCCGGCCGCGCTGGGTGTCCGAGGGGCTGGCCCAGTTCATGGAGACGCTGCGGCTGTCCAAGGATGGCAGGACGGCCGTCATGGGCACTCCGCACATCGACGCGGCCGTGTACATGAAGAAGGTGTTGGATTTGTCCGCGCGCGGGCTGCTGCGCGACCGCGACTGGTCCATGCGCAACGTGCTCACCTGGGATGACCGGCCGAGCGACGCGTACGCGGATTGGGAGCTCGCCACCCAGTATTCGGGCAGCTGGCTGCTCGTGCACTGGCTCTACAACACCCGGTCCGAGGACTTCGCGAAGTACCAGGTCCGGCTGGCGCAGGGGAAAGATCCCTCCCGCTCCGAGTCCGAGCTGCTGCCCGAGCTGTCCTCCCCCAAGCTCGGAACGATGCTGCTCGACTACCTCAAGAGCGGCTCCTACCGGGAGCTCACCGTGCAGGTGCCGCCCGTGGCCAACGGCTTCTCCGAGCGTCCCCTCGACGACGCCGAGGTGCACGCCCTCCGGGCGAAGCTGGCGCTGACGGCCTCCACCATGGTCACCGAGGGCGAGAAGGCGCGGCTGGAGCTGGCGCGCACGGAGCTCGAGGAGGCGCTGCGCCTGGAGCCGGGCGGTCTGCTCGCCCTCGAGGTGAAGATGGGGGATGCGCCCCGGGAGCAGCGCGTGCCCCTGGCGCGCGAGGCCGTGGCGGCCCATCCCCTGGAGGGACGCGCCTGGCTCCTGCTGGCCAACTCCCTGGGCGAGAAGACTCCGGCGGAGGCGGCGGAGCGTGAGACCACCTTCAAGAAGGTGCTCGAGCTCGCGCCGCGCGACGCGAGCGCGGCCAACGGGCTGGCGTGGATGTATGTCCTCCAGAAGCGCTACGAGGAGGCCCTGCCCCTGGCGACGCGGGCCAGCGAGCTGGCTCCCTGGAACGCAGCCATCCTGGATACGTACGCCATGGCCGCCGCGGGGCTCGGCCGCTGCTCCGAGGCCATTCTCGCCGAGCAGCGTGCTCTCGACATGCTGCAGGAGAACCCGAACGAGCGGCTGGAGAAGGAGTTCCGCGAGCGGCTCGCCCGCTTCACCCCGGCGGCGTGCGTTCCCCACCTTACGCACTGAACCGCCTCCCCGTCCGCGCCGAGAGGCCGGAGTGTCCCGAGTCCAGGACGGGCCGTCCGTGTTCCGGGATGTGCGCCACGCCTTCCCGAGCACAATCCGCTTCTCACCGGTGAGAAGTGGAAGGTGAGGGGCCCACAATCCGCTTCTCACCGGTGAGAAGTGAAAGGTGAGGGGCCCACAATCCGCTGCTCACCGGTGAGGAGTGAAAATCCGCTTCTCACCGGTGAGAAGTGAAAATCCACTGCTCACCGGTGAGGAGTGGAATGTCACGCCTGGAGCGGGTAGCGCTCGCGGACGAAGGCCTCGAGCCGGTCGAAGGCGGTGGTGAGGGTCGCCTCCCCGGGCAGGAAGACCACCCGGAAGTGCGTCGTTCCCGTCTTCTGGCCGAAGCCGCTGCCGTGGACGAAGAGCACGCCCGTCTCGCGCAGCAGCGACAGCACGAACTGCTCGTCGTTCGTCACGCCGGGCAGCCGCAGGCGGGGCATGGCGTAGAACGCGGCGGCGGGCTCCACCACGGACAGGCCCGGGATGGCGTTGATGCGGCGGACCATCAAGTCCCTCCGCGAGCGCAGCCGCTTCATCATCTCGGGGATGTGGTCCTGCGGCCCCTGCAGCGCGGGGGCGATGGCGTACTGCTGGGGCGCCGGTCCGCACAGCCGCGCATCCGCCAGCCGCTGCACCGCGTTCTTCAGCTCCGGCATCAGGTACGAGTTGCAGAAGACGAGCCACCCCACGCGCCAGCCGCAGGCGAGGTACGCCTTGGACAGCCCGTTGAAGGTGATGATGGGCACGTCCGTCGCCAGTGACGCGGTGGCCACGTGCGCCTTGTCGTAGAGCAGCTTGTCGTAGATTTCGTCGGACAGCACGACCAGCTCGTGGCGCCGGGCAATCTCCAGCAGGCCCTCGAGCACCTTGCGGTCGAGCACCGCGCCCGTGGGGTTGTTGGGATTGCACAGCAGGATGGCGCGCGTGCCGGGTGTGCACAGCCGCTCGATTTCCTCGAGGTCCAACGACCAGCCGTTCTCCTCGTCGAGCGTGTAGGGCACGCCCTGGGCGTTCAGCTTGGCCATGAGGGCGTTGTAGAGCGGGTAGCCCGGGCAGGGCAGGAGCACGCGCTCACCGGGCTCGAGCAGCGCCGTGAGGGCCAGCTCGAGCGCCTCGCTGGCGCCCGTGGTCACCACCACGTCCGAGGGCAGGACGCCGCGGATGCCGGTGCGCGTGGTCTCCATGGCGATGGCCTCGCGCGCGGCCGGGATTCCCGCCGAGGGTGCGTAGCCGTTGTGTCCGTCCCGCATCGCCCGGTGCACCGCCTCAATGAGGTGCGGCGGCGTCTGGAAGTCGAACTTCAGCGGGTCTCCGATGTTCAGGTAGAGGATCTGCCGGCCCTGCGCTTCCAGGCGGCTCGCCTCGGCCACGACGTTGCGGATGGCGTAGCGGACGTTCTCGATATGCTTCGCGGGTCGGACCACGGGAGGCCTCGGGGTTGAGCAGGCTCTTCCTTATCAATCACCATGTGGGGACAGGGCTTCTCTCATGGGAGCCCGGCTGTCTAGAATGCGGACAGAAGTGTTCGATTTCGGGACAAGCAGGCGCATGGGTGGTAAACCCTCGTGGCTCCAGGGGATTCGGGCAAGAGTGTCAGACGGATTTACATTGGCGCGGCGCGGTGTGGAGCCCTGACGCACCGGGTCGGAAGAAGGCCTCCAGCAATATCGAGGACTTGAACGCTGGCACGGAGGGTGCTTAAGCACCCGGTACACCCCTCCACGGGCCGTCAACCTCCTCCTCTGACGGTCCGGTATGGTGCGCGGCGGGCGTTCCTCTGCCAGAGGGAGCGCCCGCCGCTTTTTTTTCGGGGGGACGCGCGCCGGGCCGGGTGGCCTAGGACTCGAAGAGCTCTTGCACGGACTGGATGGACACGGCCTTGCGGAGCCAGCGCTGGAACTGCTCGAGCTCCGTGCAGGCGGCAATGCGCTGGCGGGCTTGCTCGTCCACCTGGAGACCCCGAGCCTCGAGCACCGCCAACAAGGCGCTCATCTCCCCCTCCTTGCGCCCCTGGGCCACGTAATGCCGGGCGAACTCGCTCTGGTACTCGTAGGTGCCACTGCGCATCAGTGCCTCCAGGGCCGTGCGTGCCGCGTCGTTCAGCGAGCACATCACCAGATCAAAATAGAAGCGCGCCCGCTCGTCATCAATCCCCTCCAGTCCGGGCAGCACCGCCTCGGCGATGGCCGCTCCGCTCTCTCCCTGCCCGTGCGCCATGGCGGACAGCACCGCCAATTCCACCGCCTCGCGCGCCTGCTCGGCCCGCGTAATCACCGGAATGCGCTCGGGCCCCGCGACATGGGGCCTCAGCACGAAGCCCCGGTGGCCCGTTTCCATCGGCTGCCCGCACCAGCGCGCCACCGCCGCCTCCGGCGCCACCACCAGCAGTGACGTGGGGCACCTCAACCGTGCTCTCATGTGCGTGAGGTACACCGGCCACGAGTACCGCTTCTCCTCGTCCGGCGAGAGTTGCACCTCCACCACGATGGCCAGGCGAGGCTTGTCCGCCCACAGCTGCACCACCAGGTCCGCCCGGTACTCGGTGGGCACCACCTGGGTCAGCTCCGCGGACTCCGCCCGGGCCTCCGCGTAGGCGGGCAGCTCGACACCGAGCGCGTCGCGCAACAGCTCGGCCGCCAGGGCCGGGCGGTTGCGGAACAACTCCAGAAGGGCCTCGTGCCGGAGGGAGGGCATGCGACAGCGAGATGACCTCGGAAGTCACCTCTCTGTCAACCCCCGCGGTTGACTCCAGAAGTAGGCCCGCGTCGGTGCCGCTCAGGCCGGGTTGGGCCCGTGCTCATGGCGCTTGAGCAGCTTCGTGCGCGCCGTCTCCACCAGCGTGTACAGCACGGGGATGAAGACGAGGTTGATGAAGGTGGACAGCAGCATGCCGCCGAACACCGCCGTGCCCAGCGACTTGCGCGAGGCGGCGCCCGCGCCCGAGGCCAGCACCAGCGGCACCACGCCCAGCAGGAAGGCGAAGGACGTCATCAGGATGGGCCGCAGCCGCGTGTCCGCCGCCTGGATGGCCGCCTCCACCACGCTCTTGCCCTGGTGCCGCAGCTGCTCGGCGAACTCGACGATGAGCACCGCGTTCTTGCTCGAGAGGCCCACCAACATCACCAGGCCCACCTGGCAGAAGACGTCGTTGGCCAGCCCGCGCAGGTTCTGCAGCCCCAGCGCGCCCAGCATGGCCACCGGCACCGCGAGCATGATGACGAAGGGCAGGGCGAAGCTCTCGTACTGCGCCGAGAGCACCAGGAAGACGAACACGATGCCCAGGCCGAAGATGAGCAGCACCTTGCCGCCCGCGTTCTTCTGCTCGAGCGACAGGCCCGTCCATTCGAAGGTGAAGCCCGCGGGCAGGCCCTGGCGGGCGACGGCCTCCATGGCCTGCAGCGCCTGGCCGGTGCTGACGCCTGGCGCGCCCTGGCCGTTGATGGTGGCCGAGCGGAACAGGTTGTAGTGCTGGATGTTCTGCGCCGTGGTGACGGGCTCCACCTTCACCAGGCTCTCCAGTGGAACCATGTCGCCCTGCGCCGTGCGCACGTAGAAGGCGGAGATGTCCCGGGGCTCGTTGCGGAAGGGCGTGGCCGCCTGCACGTACACGCGGTACACGCGGTTGGCGAAGGTGAAGTCGTTGACGTACTGGCTGCCCATGTAGACCTGCAGCGTGGAGTAGAGCGTGTCGAGCCCCACGCCGAGCGCCTTGGCCTTCTCGCGGTCCACCGTCACGTTGAGCAGCGGGGTGCTCGCCGTATAGGACGAGAAGACGCTGCGCAGGTCCGGGGACTGGTTGGCCCGCCCCGCCAGCTGCTGGGTGGCCGCCGCCAGCTCGTCCAGCGTGTGCGTGCCCTGCTGGTCCTCGAGGACGAACTCGAAGCCGCCCACGCTGCCCACGCCGCGGATGGTGGGCGGCTGGAAGGCCAGCACGCGCGCTCCGGGAATGCCGCCGAGCGGCCCGCGCAGCCGGTTGACCAGCCCCGCCACGCTCTGCTCCGCTTGCTTGCGCTCGTCCCAGGGGGTGAGGTTGATGAAGAGCACGCCGTAGTTGGAGCCGGTGCCCAGCAGCGAGAAGCCGCCCACGGTGAAGATGTCCTTCACCTCCTTCTGCTGGCGCAGCACGTCCTCGGCCTGGATGAGCACCCGGCGCGTGTAGTCCAGCGACGTGCCCTCGGGGCCCTGCACGGCGACGATGAGGTAGCCCTGGTCCTCCTCGGGGATGAAGCCGGTGGGCGTGACGGCGTAGAGCAGCCCCGTGAGGCCCAGGCACACCATGAAGACGCCCAGCAGCACCCAGCGCACCGCGGGCCGCAGCAGCCGCCCGAGGAAGCGCGCGTAGCCGCGGCGGAAGCGGTCCATGCCCTCGTCCACCAGGCGGAAGAGGCGCCACTTCTGGCCCTCGTGGGGCCGCAGCAGCCGGGCGCACAGCGCGGGCGAGAGCGTGAGGGCCACCAGGGCCGACAGGCTGATGGAGAAGGCCAGCGTGAGGGCGAACTGCCGGTAGATGGAGCCCGTGGTGCCCGGGAAGAAGGACACCGGGACGAACACCGCCGAGAGCACCAGCGCCGTGGCCACCACCGCGCCGCCCACCTGCTTCATGCTGCGGTGCGAGGCCTCGCGCGCGTCCAGGTTGTCGTCCGCCATGAGGCGCTCGACGTTCTCGATGACCACGATGGCGTCGTCCACCACCAGGCCCGTGGCCAGCGTCAGGCCGAAGAGCGTCAGCGTGTTGAGCGAGAAGCCGAACGCGCTCACGAAGGCGAACGTGCCCACCAGCGACACCGGCAGCGTCGTGGCCACCACGAGGATGCTGCGCCAGCCGTGCAGGAAGATGAAGACGACGAAGATGACCAGCACGATGGCTTCCATCAGCGTGTGCAGCACCTCGTCGATGGACTCCTGCACCGCCGCCGTGGTGTCGAAGGCGCGCTGGTACTCCATGCCCGGCGGGAAGCTGGCCTTGAGCCGCGCGAGCTCCGCCAGCACGCCCTCGCGCACCTGCAGCGCGTTGGAGCCGGGGAGCTGGAAGATGCCCAGGCCCACCGCGTCCCGGCCGTCGAAGCGCAGGAACTGGTTGTAGTTCTCCGCCCCCAACTCCACCCGGCCCACGTCCTTCATCTGCACCAGCGAGCCGTCCTGGCCTCGCTGTACCACGATGGCCCCGAACTGCTCCGGCGTGGAGAGCCGGCCGAGCACCTGCACGTTGATTTGATACGTCTGTCCCTGGGGCGCGGGGGGCTGGCCCACCTGGCCGGCGGCCACCTGCACGTTCTGCTCGCGCAGCGCCGCCACCACGTCCTGCGCCGTGAGGCCCCGGCTGGCCAGGGCCGTGGGGTCCAACCACAGCCGCATGGCGAAGCGGCGCTCGCCGAAGATGCGCACGTCGCTCACGCCCGGCACGCGCAGGAGCGCATCGCGGATGTAGACGTCCGCGTAGTTGCTCAAGAAGCTCGTGTCATAGCGGCCCTCCTTGTCGAACAGGCCGAGCGCCATGAGCAGCTGCGACTGCGTCTTGCTGATGGTGATGCCCTGCGTGTTCACCTCGGCGGGCAGCCGCGCCGCGGCGGTGGCCACCCGGTTCTGCACGTCCACCGCCGCCACGTCCAGGTCACGCTCGGGCTCGAAGGTGACGGTGATGGTGCTGGTGCCGTTGTTGCTGCTGCTGGAGGAGATGTAGCGCATGCCCTCCAGGCCGTTGAGCTGGCGCTCCAGCACCGTCGTCACCGCGCTCTCCACCACCTCGGCGGAGGCGCCGATGTAATTGGACGTCACCGTCACCTGCGGTGCGGCGAGGTTGGGGTACTGCTCGACGGGCAGGCTGGGGATGGAGATGGCCCCCACCAGGGTAATCAGGATGGAGATGACGCTGGCGAGGATGGGCCGGCGGATGAAGAGGTCCGAGAACATGCGCGCTCACCCGCCCCTGTCCGGGCCCGTGCCCGCATCCGTGCTCGTGCCCGCGTCTCCAGCCCCGCCCGTGCCCGCGTCCGCGGCGCCGCCCACGCCCTGCTCCTCGCCCTGGGGCTGCTTCGCCGGCTTGGGCTGGATGGGCTGGCCGTCACGGAGGGCCTGGAGCGAGCCGACGATGACCTGCGTGCCCTCCTGCAGGCCGCCGAGCACCTCGTAGTCGTTGTCCTGGAGCCCGCCGAGCTTCACCGGCCGGCGCTGCGCGATGGCCGTGCCCCCGTCGCCCTGCGCCACCACCATGGCGAAGAACTGGCTGCTCTGCTGCGTCACCGCGAAGGTGGGCAGCCGCAGCGAGTCGCGCGTCCGGTAGACGACCCGCACGTGCACCACCTGGCCGGCGCGCAGGCCCACCGTGTTGTCGAAGGCGGCCTTGAGCTCCACCAGTTGCGTGCGTGGGCCGGGCGTGGGTGCCACGAAGAAGACGGGCGCGCTCACCACCGGTTTGCCCTCGTCGTCGAGCACCTCCACCGGGGTGGTGCCCACCTGCACCTCCGAGGCCCGCTCCGGCGGCACCGCCACGGACACCTCCAGCGCGCGGCTCTGGTCCACGCCCGTCAGCGCCGTCTGCGGGGTGACGTAGTCCCCCACCTTCACCGGGATGTCTCCCACCACGCCGGCGAAGGGCGCCTGTACCTGGTAGTAGCCGAGCTCCACCTGCTGCGATTGCAACTGGGCCTCCGCCGAGCGCGCACTGGCCTCGGCCGCCGCCGCCTGGGCCGCCGCCTGCTCATAGTCCTGACGGCTCATGAGGCCCTCGCGCAGGAGCTGCTCGGCACGCTGGCGGGTGCTGCTGGCGTATTTCCGCTGGGCCTGGGCCGCGCTGCGCTGGGCCTGGGCGCTCTGCACGCCCGCGCGCTCGCGCCTCGGGTCCACCTCCAGCAGCAGCTGGCCCGGTTTCACCTCCTGGCCGGGCTTCACCTCGATGCGCCGCACGTAGCCGGCCACCTGCGGGTACACGGTGATGCTGCGCCGGGAAATCAGCGTCCCCAGGTACTCGCCCACCTCCCGCACCGGACCGGGCCGCAGCTCCATCACCTCCACCGGCATCGCCTGCCCACCGCCGGCGCCTCCGGGGCCTCCCTGCTGCTCGCCCTGTTTGCCATTCGAGCCGTGGCACCCGGCCAGCGCCAGCGCCACCCACCACGCTCCCCACACTCCTTGCCTCACCAGTCGCATGCCGCCTCCGCCAGGAATGCCTCGATTCGCGCCTGGTACAGCTGGAACTGCCTCACCACCAGGCTCAGCTCCGCCTGACGCAACGCCGCCGCCGACACCACCAGGTCCTGGCTCGTCCCGGTGCCCACCTCGAAGGCCCGCCGGGTGAGCCGGTCGTTCTCCGCGGCGAGCTCGCGCTCCCGGGCGGCGATCTCCTGCTCCGTCTGGGCCACGTCCAGCTCGCGCCGCGCCTGCGCCACCTCCACCGACACCGCGCGCTGGCGCGACACCACCTCCTGGCGCACCGTCTCCGCCTGGGCCCGCGCCTGCTGGATGAGGCCCGCGCGCTCGCCCGTGTAGAAGGGCAGGGAGAGCACCGCGCCGAGGTTCCACACCGGCACCCGCGCGAAGCCCGGATCCACCGTGAGCGCCACCGCCGAGCTCTGCGCCTCGAGCGTGGGCCAGTACAGCGCCTGGGCCGCCGACACCGAGCGGTCCGCCGCCTCCAGCCGCGCGCGCGCCGCCGCCAGGTCCGGCCGCGCCTCCACTTTCTCCAACCGGTGGCACTCCTGCTGGCCGCGCCGCAGCAGCTCCTCCAGGGACACCTCGCGGCCGAGCCCCACCGGTTGCTCCAGGCCGAGCACCAGCCCGAGCGCGTCCCGGGCCTGGCGCAGCGTCTCGTCCCCGGAGACCAGCGTCGCGCGGACCGACTCCGCGTCCTGCCGCAGGCGGATGACGTCCAGCTGCGTGCCCGCGCCCAGCTCCAGCCGCCGCTGCGCGAGCGCCAGCCGCTCCAGGGCCGAGCGCAGGTTGACGCGGTTCACCTCGGCGAGCCGCTCGGAGGAGGCCACGCGCGCGAGCGCCCCGGCCAGCGCCCCGGTGAGCTGGCGCCGCGTCTCGTCCAGCGACAGCTCGCTGGCCCGGCGCGTGGAGTCCGCCGCCCGCAGCGAGCGCAGGGCCCGCAGGTCGAACAGGGGCATGGCCGCCGTCAGCGACGCGGTGCCCAGGGGGGTGGAGGTCCTGAAGTTGCCCGTCGCGCTCCCGGTGGCGCCGCCGCCGAAGGACGACACGGTCGGGCCAATCACGTTGTACTGGACGGAGACGGTGCCCCCGAGGGTGGGCAACAGTCCACCGAGCGCCGCGCGACGCTGGCCCGCGGCCGCCTCCACCTGGGCCAGGGCGGTGCGCAGCTCCGGGGAGCGCTGGCGCAGCACGGCGAGCGCCTCGTCCCAGGAGGCCACCTGCACCGGCGCCGGAGGCATGGGGGCCAGCATCGGGTCGGAGACCTCGGGCTGGAAGGGCGGTGGCACGGCCGGGGGCTGTTGCTGCTGCTGCGGCTGTTGCGGCGCGGTGGCACCCGGTCCGGCCTGGGCCAGCTTCGCTCCGGCGGGCGGGCTGGCCTGCCACAGGAGGACGGTGAGCAAGAAGGCATTCATAGGCAGGCCACCCACGGTGGTGACTGCCCGCCTCCTTGGCCTCCTACTCCAGTACAGTCCTGACACAGCCGGACATTGTGGGTGCCCGGTAGCGAGCACTCGTGTCATCCGGGAGGGGGGACGGGCCCACCGGCGCGGGCCGGGTGCTCGCGGGTGGGCACTTCGCTCGGGGCCCTTGGCTCAGGAGGACGAGGCCGTGCGCGCCGGCTCCTTCGGCGGCGGGGGCTGGCCGAGGCAGTCGGTGTCCGGGGCGGGGGCGCGCGTGGAGCGGGGCCGGTACTCCCAGTGCCACGGCTCCGAGGGCACCGTGCGCCGGAAGCCATGGCGGCACGCGTGGGCCGCGAGCCAGTGGTAGGTGGGCGTTTCCTCGTGCCCCACGAGCACGTCCACCGCGAGGCCCCGCTGGTGGTTGGAGGCGCCGGGGCGCGCCGCGCGCGGGCCGAGTCCCTGGCGGTAGCGCTCGTAGAGGATGCGCTGCTCGCGGCGGGTGCGGTAGCCGCTGACCACCCACAGGCCGATGCCCTCGGCGCGCGCCGCGGTGGACATGCGCTGGAAGGCGAGCGCCGCGTCCCGTCGCAGCGACTCTCCGCCGGGCAGGGCGACGAGCGACTTCATGGGCGGTTTCCTCGCTGGCTTGCGTTTCACGTCCGCGCCAGGCGCGAGACCGGGAACGAGCAGGCACACGAGGGCCAGCAGGAGGCTCCAGCGGAGCGGGGGGAAGCGCATGGGGCGGTTCCTGTCCAGAGGGGCAGGAGAGGGTGCTCTCATATCCATTCCCGGATTGCGAGCAGGCGGCCGGGCAGGCGCCGGGAGCTTCGCTGGCTCTTTCCCGGACAGTGGGCCCCGGGGGGAGGGGGTGGCTCGTCGGCTCGCCTGCTTCGCCGCTAGAGTGGGCGCCACCCATGACGACCGCCCTCCGTCCCGTGCCTCCGAGCGAGGTTTCTTCCGCCGTCGCCGCCCCCGCTCCTGTTTCCCTCCCGGCCCCGTTGCCCGCCGCGCGGCTGATGGCGCACGCCGCCGCGTGGCTGCTGCTGCTGGGCCTGCTCACCGGCGGCTATGTCGCCGCGGCCATGACGGGCAAGGTGCCCGCCGAGCCCCATGCCGCGCTCGCCTCGCACCTCAACGCGCTGATGGGGACGTTCCTGCTGCTCGGCGTGGCCTGGTCGCTGCCGATGTTGCGCTACGGGCCCGGGGGCCAGCGGCGCCTCGCGTGGGCCTTCATCGCCGCCAACTTCGCCAACTGGTTCGTCACCGCCGTGAAGGCGTGGCTGCGCGTGGCCGGCGTGGACGCCACCGGCGAGCCCGTGAACGATGCCGTCTTCGGCGTGCTCACCCTCACCGTGGTGCTGCCGGCGCTCGGTGCGGCGGCCGCGTGGGTGTATGGCTTCCGGCGTCCCGCTTCCCCTCCGGCGCCGCGCGCGTGAGGGGCCGCCCCGGCCCGGAGCGCCTCAGTCGAGCGCGGCGCTCACCTCGGCGCGGGTGAGGCGCAGGGTGTCCATGCGGCGGCGGCGGGCCGCGGCGACGGCCAGGTGCCAGCCCGCCGCGAACAGGCCCAGCGCGAGGCAGCCGCCCCACAGCGCGTACCGGCCGTGGTGCCCGAGCACCCACGAGCCGAGCGCCGGGGCGAGGCACGAGGAGAGGGCCCACAGCATGTAATAGGCGCCCTGGTAGGTGCCGCGCTGCTCGGTGGGGGCCAGGTCCGCCACCACCGCCGAGGCCACGGGCGACTGGGCAATCTCCCCCAGCGTCCACACCACCACCGCGAGCGCCGCCAGTCCCGGCTGCGCGCCGAGCGCGTGCAGGCCGAAGCCCAGCCCCGTCAGCCCCGAGGCCCAGGACAGTGCCGTCGCGCGCCGCAGCGTCCCCAGCCACCGGCCGGCGAAGGGTTGCAGCAGCACGATGAGGACGCCGTTCACCGCCAGCACCGCGCCGAAGGTGGCCGGCGACATGCCCTGGGACGTCAGGTCCATCAGCAGCGTGACGCTGCCCTGGGAGAAGACGAGCGCGGTGAGCAGGATGGGCAGGGCGAAGGCGAGGAACACCGGGTCACCGAAGGGCGCCAGCGAGGGCGGCCGGCGCGAGGGCCCGGCCTGCTCCGGGGGAAGGGCGGGGCGCGTCTCGGGCACCTTCCACCAGACGATGACGCCGTAGAGGAAGGTGGTGCAGGCGTCGGCCACGAAGAGGGCGAGGAAGCCGAAGCGCGAGGCGAGGCCCGCCAGGGGCAGGGCGATGGAGAAGCCCACGTTCACCACCCAGTACAGCAGGCCGTAGGCACGCGCGCGGTCCTGGGGGGGCACCACGTCCGCGAGCGCCGCGGACACCGCGGGCCGGTACAGCTCGCCGAGCAGGCCCAGCAGGAAGGCCGAGACGCAGATCTGCCAGGTGGCGCGGGAGAAGCCCAGGGACAGCATGGCCGCCGAGCCCAGCCACAGTCCGGAGAGCAGCGTCGCGCGCCGGCCCACGCGGTCCGCGAGCGTGCCGCCCACCAGCGCCGCGATCACGCCGCCCGCGCCATGCAATGACACCACCAGGCCGGCCTCGGCCTCGTGGAAGCCGCGCTCGCGGATGAGGTAGAGCGACAGGAAGGGCACCACGAAGGAGCCCAGCCGGTTCACCAGCGTGCCCGTCCACAGGTACCAGTACGTGCGAGGCAGGCCCCCCGCCGTCGCGCGGACCTCCGCCCCCAGTTTCCCCAACAGGTGCTTCATGCCGGGGCACAGCTTGCGGGAAGCCGCGAGCGCTTGCCAGGGGGGCCGGGCAGGCGAGGCCCTCGTCGAGGGCTCACGGGGGTTCTGGCTGTCGGACAAGGTTCTCCGTGCCGGCGGACACCGGGGTATGTCAGGAGTCATGACAGCGGGTTCTCCACGGACATGGGCACTGGCGGCGGCGAGCGGTTTCTCGGGTGTGGCGCTGTTTCAAGTCGCGCTGGCGCTCGGCGCTCCGCTGGGAGCCGCGGCGTGGGGCGGGGCGGAGCGCGTGCTTTCGCCCGAGCACCGGGTGGGCAGCGGCGTGGCCGCGCTCATCCTCTGCCTTTCGGCCTTGATTGTCTGCGGACGCGCCGGCCTGCTGAAACGCACGCCGGGGTGGATGCGGCTGTTTCGCGCCGGCACGTGGGTGCTCGCGGCGCAGATGGCATTGAACACGCTCGCGAATCTCGCCTCCGCGAGCCCGTGGGAGCGCTACCTGATGTCCGTGCTGACGCTGACGCTCTGCGTCCTCTGCCTCGGTGTGACGAGGTCCCCCGTCCCCCCCACTGGCGGCGGCGGGCGCTGACAGCCCTCGGGCTCCCGGGCTACGCGTCCGGTTCCGGGAGGGCGCGCTTCCACAGCGCGGCGGCCTCGCCAATGATGCCGCGGCGGAACACCAGCACGCAGAAGACGAAGATGCAGCCCATGATGACGGGGACCCACTCGCCCAGCCCGGCGAAGTAGTCCTCGATCATCACCACCAGGAACGAGCCCATCAGCGGCCCGAGAATCGTCCCCATTCCGCCCAGCAGCGTCATCAGCACCACTTCACCGGACATCTGCCACTGCACGTCGGTGAGCGTCTCGAGCTGGAACACCAGGGCCTTGGTCGAGCCCGCCAGTCCCGACAGCGCGGCGGACAGGACGAACGCCAGCAGCTTGTAGCGGTTGACGTCGTAGCCCAGCGAGAGGGCCCGAGGCTCGTTCTCCTTGATGGCGCGCAGCACCTGTCCGAAGGGCGAGTGGATGGTGCGGTGGATGAGTCCGAAGCCCAGCAGGAAGATGCCCAGCACGGTGTAATACATGCCGTAGCGCGACTCGAGCTCCACCACTCCGAACAGCGTG
>NZ_JBJMQO010000055.1:0-70148 GCF_045802675.1 Archangium sp.
GGGCAGAAGTGGAAGGTGGCTCGACTCCCGCTGTCCCCGGTACGGACGTACTGCGTGGAGCGGCCCTCGGTGCGCACCTGGTCACGGGGGAACCGCGCCTGGACGCCGTACGTACTCCCCGTCCGTCATCGGCGCCTACGGCGGACCCCTGGGCCGCTGGCAGTAGGCGAGCGCTCGGCACCGAGCCGCCCGGCATGCGCCCAGGAGGGCCCCACGCTCGCTGCTCCCACGCGGGAGCACGCCACGGGCCCGGACACACCCTACGTTTCCCTCGTGCATCTCAGCGAGGTTCAAATCCACCCGACGCCGCTGGAACGCTTCGAGCCGCTCATCGGCCCCGAGCGGGCGGCGAAGTTGTATGCCGCGGCGGAGCTGGCCCGGCGGGTGCTCGCGGGACGTGTCGTCTTCATCGTGAACTCGACGGCCATGGGCGGCGGCGTGGCGGAGATGCTCCAGCCCCTGCTCGCCTACTCGCGGGGCGCGGGCATTGACGTGCGCTGGCTCGTCATCCAGGGCAACGAGGAGTTCTTCCGCATCACCAAGCGGGTGCACAACCACTTCCACGGGGACGCCGGGGATGGCGGTCCACTCGGGGCGAGCGAGCGAGCCACCTACGAGGCCGTCCTGCGCGACAACGCGCTGGAGTTCGCGGCGCTCCTCTCTCCCCGGGACGTCGTGCTGCTGCATGATCCGCAGACGGCGGGGTTGATTCCCTTGTTGCGGCGCTCGGGGGCGGTCGTGGTCTGGCGGAGCCACGTCGGCACGGAACTGTGGAACGACTACGTCCGGTCCGCCTGGAGCTTCATCCGGCCGTATATCGAGGAGGCCGAGGCCGTCATCCTCACCCGCTCCGCATACGCGCCGGACTGGCTGCGCCGCTACGTCGTCATCCCGCCGTCCATTGATCCGTTCTCGGTGAAGAACGCGCCCATGGACGAGCGCACGGTGCGCTCCATCCTCTACCGCGTGGGCATCCTGCGCGGCCGGCCGGAGGTGCCCGCGGTCTTCTCCCACCGGGACGGCACGCCGGGCCGCATCGACCATTGCGCGGATCTCCTGCGTGCCGGACCCCCGCCCTCCGCCGACGTCCCGCTCATCGTGCAGGTGTCGCGGTGGGATCGGCTCAAGGACATGGTGGGCGTCATGCACGGCTTCGCGCGACGTGCCGCCGCGCTCGGGAATGCCCACCTCGCGCTCGTGGGCCCCAATGTGAGCGGCGTCTCCGATGATCCCGAGGGCGCCCTGGTGCTCGACGAGTGCACCGCGGCCTGGCGCGCGCTCCCCCATGCCATCCGGCAGCGCATCCAGCTCGTGTGTCTGCCCATGCTCGACCGCGACGAGAACGCGGCCATCGTCAACGCGCTCCAGCGGCACGCGGCCGTCGTGGTGCAGAAGAGCCTCGCCGAGGGCTTCGGCCTCACCGTCGCCGAGGCCATGTGGAAGTCCCGTCCCGTCATCGGCAGCGCCGTCGGAGGCATCGAGGAGCAGCTCGTGGAGGGCGAGAGCGGGCTGCTGATCGCTCCGCCCACGGATCTGGACGGCTTCGGCGCGGCGCTGGAGCGGTTGATCTCGGATCGCGCCTTCGCCGAGCGGCTGGGACAGAACGCCCATCAGCGCGTGCTCGAGTTCTTCCTCGGGAGCCGGCACCTCATCCAGTACGGGGAGCTGTTCGCCCGGCTGGAGCATCCGCTCGTGGCCCCGGAGTCCGCCGCGGCGCCCTGAGCGGGTACGGGCCCGCCCGTGTTAGACACTCCGCATGAGCCAGGTGCCTGACGCAGAGCCCACTCGTCCTCCATCCGCTCCGGTCTCCCAACGTGCTCATCCATGGCGCGTGCTCATCGTCGATGACGACGAGGCCAGCCGGAAGACGGCGGCGGCCCTGCTGTCGCCCGGGGGCTACGAGGTGGTCTTCGCCAGCAATGGCCAGGAGGCCCTGGCCGCCACGCACGAGTCCGGTGTGGACCTGGTGCTGCTGGACGTGATGATGCCGGGCCTGGATGGCCTCGAGGTCTGTCGGCGGATTCGCGAGCACTCGCGCGAGGACTACATCCCCATCATCCTCCTCACGGCGCTGGATGGGCGGCGCGAGGTCGTCCTCGGGCTCGAGGCCGGTGCCGATGACTTCCTCTCCAAGCCGGTGCACGGGGCGGAGCTGCGCGCCCGCGTGGCCAATCTCCTCAAGGTGCGCTCCTACCACCAGCTGGTCACCACGCAGCGCGACAGCGCCCTGGCCACCGTGGGCGAGCTGCGCCAGCAGATCCTCCAGGCCGACCGGCTGGCGACGCTCGGCACCTTCGCCGCCGGCGTCAGCCACGAGCTGAACAACATCGCCCAGGTCCTCACTGTCGCCGTCGCCGAGCTGCCCGTGGAGCCGGCGGACCCGGAGGGTATGGACACGCGCGACATGCTGGCCATGGCGACCCAGCACGTCACCGAGCTGGCGCGCACCATCCTCCGCATGGCCCGCCCCCAGGAGGACACCACGCTCCAGGCCGATGTGGGACGGACGCTCGGCGAGGTGCGCGACATGCTGCGCCTCACCGGCCGCGCCCGGCACGTGCGCCTGTCGCTCGAGCTGCCCGCGGCTCCCTGTCTCATCCACGCCAACCCCGTGCATGCGCAGCAGGTGTTCCTCAACCTGCTCGCCAACGCCGCGGATGCCCTGTCCGGGACGGCCCGGCCGGAGATAAAGGCTGGCGTGCGCCACGCTCCCGGAGGGCGCGTCGATGCCTGGGTCGAGGACAATGGCCCCGGCATGAGCGAGGAGGTGCTCGCCCGCGTCTTCGAGCCCTTCTTCACCACCAAGCCCGCCGGACAGGGCACGGGGCTGGGGTTGCCCGTCGTCAAACAGCTCGTCGAGTCGTGGGGCGGACGCCTCCAGCTCCACAGCCGGCAGGGGCAAGGCACCCGCGTCGTGGTGGAAGTCCCGGCGGCCTCCGCGCCCGCCACCTCCTCGTCTTCCGTTTCGGGGCCCACTCCGTGAATCCTCCTCCCATCGCCTCCTCGTCACCGGCCCTGATGCTCGTCACCGACGCCGCCGGGCGCGTCCTCACCACCTGCGGCAGGCAGGAGCGGCTGTCCGGCACGGGCCTCCTCGAGAGGCAGGGGCTCACGCTGGCCGAGCTCTTCGGAGAAGACGCCTCGCGTCAGCTGCTGGCCGGACAATCCGAGGCCCTCCGCCTCACCCGGGGCGCACCCACGGCCGAGGGCGATGAGCCCACCGTGTGGCACCTGCGCAGCCAGCCGCTGGTGGGTGGGGGCGTGCTCGTCAGCGTCTGGATGCAGGGGGCGACGTCCCAGGGGGTGCCGGCCGCCTGGGAGCGCCGCATCACCCCCCGGTTGCTCAACCCGAGCGAGGATCTCCTCGGCCAGAAGCGCGCCTTCATGCTGGCCATCCTCGACGCGGACCCCACCCTCGTCTACGTGAGGGACCGGCAGCGCCGCTTCGTCTTCGTCAACAAGGCGTTGGCGGATGCGTACGGCACCACGCCCACGGAGCTCGTGCTCCAGCGTCCCGACGAGGTGCACTCCCAGGGGCAGGAGACCGAGGTCTTCGACGAGGTGGACCAGCGCGTGTTCGCCACCGGGGCCGAGGTCCGGCTGCAGGAGCGCTTCACCAAACCGGATGGCACCGTCGGCTGGTACGACACGATCAAGCGGCCCCTCCCGGCTCCCAACGGGGAGCTGTTCGTGCTCGGCATCACGGTGGACATCACCGAGCGGGTGCGCATGGAGCAGCTCCTGCACGAGACCAACCAGCGCCTGGAGCTGGCGGTGAAGGCGGGCAACCTGGGCCTGTGGGATTGGACCGTCGGTACGGACCGCGTCTACTACTCGTCCGTCTGGAAGGCACAGCTCGGCTACGAGGACCACGAGCTGCCCAACACCTTCGCCACCTGGAAGGACGGCATGCATCCGGAGGACGTGGAGGCCTCGCTCCGGACGGTGCAGCAGCACCTGGAGGATGCGTCGCGCGGCGACCGGTTCGTGAACGAGTTCCGCATACGGACCAAGAACGGCTCCTGGCGGTGGATGGCCGGTTATGGCCTGGTGGTGCGGGACGAGCGGGGCCGGGGGGTGCGCGTCACCGGCTGCCACCTGGACATCACCGAGCGCAGGCAGCGCGAGCAGGAGGCGGAGCTGCGGCGGGCCAACGAGCGGCTGGTGCAGGTGGCGCGGATGAAGGACGAGTTCCTCGCCAACATGAGCCACGAGCTGCGCACCCCGCTCAACGCGGTGCTGGGTCAGGCCGAGGCCATGGCCGAGGGCATCTTCGGGCCGCTCACCGAGCAGCAGCGCGGCTCGCTACAGACGATCGACGAGAGTGGCCGCCACCTGCTCTCGCTCATCAACGACGTGCTGGACATCGCCAAGAGCAACGCGGGCCACCTGGAGCTGGAGCTCGAGCAGGTGCCCGTGGAGGAGGTGTGCCAGGAGAGCCTGCGGCTGGTGCGCGAGCAGGCGCGGCGCAAGAAGATCTCCGTGGCGTACTCGAGTGACGGCGAGGTGCAGCACCTGCACGCGGACCGGCGGCGGTTGAGGCAGATCCTCCTCAACCTGCTGAGCAACGCGATGAAGTTCACCCGGGAGGGAGGGCGCATCGGGCTGGAGGTGACGTCGCGGGAGGGTGGGGACGCGGTGGCCTTCACCGTCTGGGACACGGGGGCCGGCATCGCCCGGGAGGACGTGAAGCGCATTTTCGATCCCTTCGTCCAGCTCGACGCGGGGCTGGCGCGCCAGCACGAGGGCTCGGGCCTGGGACTGGCGCTGGTGCGCCGCTTCGTGGACCTGCACCACGGCATGCTGGAGGTGGACAGCGAGCTGGGACGTGGCAGCCGCTTCACCGTGGTGCTGCCCGCGGGAGCGCCCGACGCCGAGCTGCCGGTGCACGACGCCCTCCCGAGCGCCGAGCCCCTTGCGCCGGAGGTGCCCTCGGACTTCGCCGCCCGGCGCACGGTGGTGATCGCCGACGACAGCGAGGCCAACACCCGCCACCTGCACGGCTACCTGGTGGCGCACGGCTACGTGGTGCGCATCGCCCGGGACGGCCTGGAGGCGGTGCGGCTGTGCCGCGAGCTGCGGCCCGCCATGGTGCTGATGGACATCCAGATGCCCCGGCTCGACGGCCTGGAGGCCATCCGCACCTTGAGGGCGGACCGCGTCACCGCCTCCATTCCCATCATCGCGCTCACCGCGCTGGCCATGCCCGGAGACCGCGAGCGGTGCCTGGAGGCGGGCGCCAACGAGTACCTCAGCAAGCCGGTGCGGCTGCGGCAGATGCTGGAGGTGATGCGGCGCTTCGAGGCGCGGGCCTGACGCTCAGGGCTTCGCGCACAGCTCCTGCACCTTCCAGCGGTGCAGGACGAGGTGGCTGTCCACGCCGACGATGTTGTCCTCGTCGATGGGGTGCCAGTGGTCCTCGCCGGAGAGCTGCTCGCTGGCGAGCACGAACTGCTCCAGCTGCGTGCCCGGCGTGGGAGGGCCCCCGTGCAGGTGGTGCGGGCGCTTGCCCGTCTCGGGCGCCGTGTCCGACAGGAAGAGCGTGCGGTTGCGCCGCGTGGCCACCATCACGTCCCCGTTCGTCACGAGGAAGTTCATGGACGAGCGCTCCTGCCCCGGCACGTCGGTGAGGTGGGACACCAGTCCCATCGTCTCCGCCAGCGCGCACGCCACCTTCTCCACGCACGCGGGCCCCTCGAGCGACTGCAGGTGCGCCAGCCGTGTGAGGAAGAGGTAGAAGCAGCGCTCCGAGTCCGTGGCGCCCCGGATGTTCGCCCGCAGGTCCGGCCGGATGAGGGCCTCCACCTCGTGCTGGTGCTGGGTGAAGTTCTTCACCGTGCCGTTGTGCACGAAGCACCAGCGGCCGTGGTGGAAGGGGTGGGCGTTGCGCTTCTCCACCTTGCCCACCGAGGCCAGGCGCAGGTGCGCCACCACCGTGCGAGAGGACACACGGCTGCTCACCCGCTCGAAGTCGGGATCGCAATACGCGGGGCCGAGCCCGTGCGCGACGAGGGGTTGCTCACCCGTTTCGTAGGTGGCGATGCCCCAGCCATCCTTGTGCTCCCTCGACTGGCGGAGCAGCGAGTTCTTCTCCGTGACGAGGGATGGGTGAACGGCAGCGGGAACAGCGGATCGAAAGCCGAAGAGACGGCACATGGTCTTCTGTCTGATTATAACGGCCGGCCCCGGCGGGAAGTCCCGCCCCGCCACTCCTGTCTGCCTGTCATCAGGGACAGAGGGCCCGCTCGTGCTCTACCACCACGTGGCCATCTTTAATGACAATCCGCGCGTGATTGATTCCCAGGTGATAGGGAAGGTGGCGGTAGTTTGAGCACGAAAAGATGACAAGGTTGGCTGGATCGCCCACGGTGATCCGCCCGTAGGTGCTCAAACCAAGCGCCAGGGCGGCGCCCCGGGTGGTGGCCCAGTAGGCCTCGGCGGCCGTCAGCCCGTTCTCCAGGCAGGCGAGCCCCATGGCGAGGGGGAGGTTCTCGCTCATGGCGGAGCCGGGGTTGAGGTTGGTGCCCAGGGCCACGTTGACGCCGGCGTCGCGCAGCTTGCGCCCGGGGGCATAGGGCTTCACGCGCAGGAAGAGGGTGGAGGTGGGGACGAGCACGGCGGTGACGCCCGCGTCGGCCAGGGCGCGGATGCCCGCGTCGCTGATGTTCTCCAGGTGGTCCGCGGTGGCGGCGCCCAGCTCGGCCGCCAGCTCGGCGCCTCCGTTGGCGGTGAGCTGGTCCACGTGCAGCCGCGGCTTGAGGCCCGCCTTCTGGCCGGCGGTGAGGATCCGCCGCGCCTCGGCGTGGCTGAAGGCGCTCTGCTCGACGAAGACGTCGCAGAAGCGCGCCAGTCCCTGCTCGGCCACGGCGGGGATGATCTCCTTGATGCAGAGATCCATATAGGCCTCGCGCCACTCGCGGTACTCCTCGGGCACGGCGTGGGCGCACATGAGCGTGGGGATGAGCTCCAGGGGCTGGAGGGCGGAGAGCCGCTGCACCACCCGGAGCATCTTCAGCTCGTCCTGGAGCGACAGGCCGTAGCCGCTCTTCACCTCGGCGGTGGCGATGCCGTACTCGAGCATCGCCTGCAGTCGGGGCAGGGCGAGCCGGATGAGATCCTCCTCGCCGGCGAAGCGCGTGTTGCGCACGGTGTTGGCGATGCCGCCGCCGGCCTGGGCGATCTGCAGGTAGGTGGCACCCTGGCAGCGCAGGTCGAACTCGGCGGCGCGCTCACCCGCGAAGACGGCGTGGGTGTGCGGGTCCACGAAGGCGGGGCCCACGAACTGGCCGTGGGCGTCGAGCACGCGGGTGGAGGGGCCCACCGCTCCCGGCGGCAGCGCGCCCTCGGGGCCCACGTACCAGACCTTCCCGCGGCGCACGCCGACGCAGGCATTGGGACGAGGCGTGAGGGCCTTCTCGGCGGGCTCCTGGGGGGAGCCCTCGAGGGTGAGCACCTCGGACGTGTTGCGGATGAGCAGCTCCAGGGTTTCCATGCGTCACTCGGTGATGCCGGGGATGCGCACGCCGCGGGTCTTCGCGACCTCGATGGCCTCGGGGTAGCCGGCGTCGGCATGGCGCAGCACGCCCATGCCCGGGTCGGAGGTGAGCACGCGCTCGATGCGGCGCGCGGCCTCGGGGGTGCCGTCGGCCACGATCACCTGGCCCGAGTGCAGCGAGTAGCCCATGCCCACGCCGCCGCCATGGTGGAAGGACACCCAGGAGGCGCCGTTCACCGCGTTGACGAGCGCGTTGAGGATGGGCCAGTCCGCCACCGCGTCCGAGCCATCGCGCATGGACTCCGTCTCCCGGTTGGGCGAGGCCACCGAGCCGCAGTCGAGATGGTCTCTCCCGATGACGATGGGGGCCTTCACCTCGCCCTTGCGGACCATCTCGTTGAAGCGCAGGCCGGCCTTGGCGCGCTCGCCGTAGCCCAGCCAGCAGATGCGCGCGGGCAGGCCCTGGAAGGCCACGCGCTCGCGGGCCATCTTGATCCACCGGTGCAGCGACTCCTTGTGGGGGAAGAGCTCCAGCACCGCCTCGTCCGTGCGGCGGATGTCCTCGGGGTCGCCGGAGAGGGCCACCCAGCGGAAGGGCCCGAGCCCCTCGCAGAACATGGGGCGGATGTAGGCCGGGACGAAGCCGGGGAAGTCGAAGGCGTTCTCGAGGCCCGCGAGCTGCGCCTGGGCGCGGATGTTGTTGCCGTAGTCGAAGACGTGGCTGCCGGCGCGGGCGAAGTCGAGCATCGCCTCCACCTGCATGGACATGGACTGGCGGGCCTTCTCCACGTAGCCCTTGGGATCGCGCTGGCGCAGCTCGGCGGCGGCCTCGAGCGACATGTCCACGGGGATGTAGCCGTTGAGCGGATCATGCGCGCTCGTCTGGTCGGTGACGAGGTCCGGCTTGATGCCGCGGCGGTACAGCTCGCGGAACACCTGGGCCGCGTTGCCGATGATGCCGATGGAGCGGCCCACGCGCTTGGCCTGGGCTTCCTTCGCGAGGGCGATGGCCTCGTCGAGGTCCTTGGCGACGACGTCGAGGTAGCGCGTCTCCACGCGGCGGCGGGCGCGGGTGGGGTCGATCTCCACGCCGAGGAAGACGGCGTTGTTCATGGTGGCGGCGAGGGGCTGGGCGCCGCCCATGCCGCCGAGGCCGCCGGAGAGGACGAGCCGGCCGGAGAGGTCATCGGAGCCGAAGTGGACACGGCCGGCCTGGGCGAAGGTCTCGAAGGTGCCCTGGAGGATGCCCTGGGTGCCGATGTAGATCCACGAGCCGGCGGTCATCTGGCCGTACATCATGAGACCCTTCTTCTCGAGCTCGAAGAAGTGGTCCCAGGTGGCCCAGCGGCCGACGAGGTTGGAGTTGGCGATGAGGACGCGGGGGGCATCCGGGTGGGTGCGCAGGACGCCCACGGGCTTGCCGGACTGGACGAGGAGGGTCTCCTCATCGGTGAGGCGGCGGAGGCTGTCGACGATGCGATCGAAGGACGGCCAGTCGCGAGCGGCCTTGCCGATGCCGCCGTAGACGACCAGGTCCTCGGGGCGCTCGGCCACGTCCGGATCCAGGTTGTTCATCAACATCCGGAGGGCGGCTTCCTGGACCCAGCCCTTGCAGGACAGGGTGGTTCCACGGGGGGCACGAATGGTGCGGGACATGTGTCTCCTCGGGGGGTACTCGAGCGGCGCGGACACTAACCGAAAGCGGGTGGGGGAGGGGTGTCCGAGTTGGTGGCTTCCCACTACAGGACTTCCCCGCAGGTGACGCGGGACGTCCGGGCCGTTCCGTGCTACCACGCGCCGCGCCATGAGCCGCATCTACCGTTCGCTTCCCCCCGCTGGTACCCGGATTGGTCTCGCCTTCTCGGGTGGTCTCGATACCCGCGCCGCCGTCGCGTGGATGTCCCGCAAGGGCCTCGAGGTGTACGCCTACACCGCGGACCTCGCCCAGCCCGACGAGAAGAACCCCGCCGACATCCCTCCCGTCGCGATGCAGCACGGCGCGAAGCAGGCCCGGCTCGTGGACTGCCGCGAGGCCATGGTGCGCGAGGGACTCGTCGCCATCCAGTGCGGCGCCTTCCACCTCTCCGTGGGCGGCAAGAAGTACTTCAACACCACGCCCCTGGGCCGCGCCGTCACCACCACCGCCATCGTCCAGGCCATGCGCGAGGACGGCGTCAACGTCTTCGGCGACGGCAGCACCCACAAGGGCAACGACATCCAGCGCTTCTACCGGTACGGCATCCTCGTCAACCCGGAGCTGCGCATCTACAAGCCCTGGTTGGACCCGGCGTTCGTCAACGCCTTCGGCGGCCGCAAGGAGATGAGCGAGTACCTCGTCTCCATCGGCATGCCCTACAAGATGGGCACCGAGAAGGCCTACTCCACCGACGCCAACGTGCTCGGCGCCACGCACGAGGCCAAGGACCTGGAGCACCTCGACAAGGGCATGAACATCGTGGAGCCCATCATGGGCCTGGCCCACTGGCGCCCCGAGGTGGACATCCGCCCCGAGCGCGTCACCGTGGAGTTCGCCCAGGGCCTGCCCGTGTCCCTCAACGGCAAGCGCTTCCCCTCGCTCTTCGAGCTCTTCCTCGAGTGCAACCGCATCGGCGGGCGCCACGGCCTGGGCATGAGCGATCAGCTCGAGAACCGCGTCATCGAGGCCAAGAGCCGCGGCATCTACGAGGCCCCCGGCATGGCGCTGCTGCACCTCGTCTACGAGCGCCTGCTCTCCGCCATCCACAACGAGTCCACCACGGACCTCTACTTCACCCTGGGCCGCCGCCTGGGCCGCTTCCTCTACGAGGGCAAGTGGTTCGATCCCGAGGCGCTCATGCTCAAGGACGGGCTCTCCCGGTGGGTGGCCCCCAGCATCACCGGCAGCGTCACCGTGGAGCTGCGCCGCGGCGATGACTACACGCTGCTCGACACCCAGGCCCAGCACATGGCCTACGATCCGGACAAGCTCTCCATGGAGAAGGTCGCCAGCGCCTTCACCCCCGAGGACCGCATCGGCGCCCTGGAGATGCAGAACCTCGCCGTGGGCGACAACCGCGCCCTCCTCCTCCACCACCTCTCCAGCATCCGCCAGCTCTCCGGCGGCACCGGCACCGGCATCGCCCAGTTGCTCGGCGACGGGGACGAGGAGTAAGGCTTTCCATTAATTCCCGGTTTGCGTGAATATGGGAGTCCCCAGCCGGGGAAGGGTCCCCGGCGCTCAGGAGACTCCCCCATGCGAACCGGACGGTTGTTGCTGCTCTCCACGCTGACGCTCGCCTCGTGCGGCCCCCTCGTCGAGGAGGAGGCCGTGCTGGGTACGCGCCAGGATGCGGTCATCACCGATGCGGACGCGGACGGTATCGACGATGGGCTGGAGGATCAGCTCGCGGCGAAGTTCGCGCCCGAGGTGCGGCTGGCTCCGGACTCCATCGACTGGACGCGGCCGGCCAACGTGGACTGGTACCTGGCGCGGGTGACGATGCGCTTCGACCATTCGGGTTGCCCGGACTGCCAGGTGCTCGCGCTCGCCGCGCCCACGCAGGCCAACCTCTCCGCGCAGTCCCACGCGACGAAGGGCACGTTCTGCACGCACACGAGCACCGTCTATAACTCGAGCGCGTCGCACAAGGAGTTCTTCCTCCAGCCGCCGGACGACACCGTGCACAACGGCTCGGCGTCCTCGGGGTGGAAGGTGTACGTGCACTCGAAGAAGAGCACGCTCGTCTCGGGCGGCTACGACCTCCAGTACTGGTTCTTCTACGCGTACAACGACTCGTACGCGTCGGTGAACCACGAGGCGGACTGGGAGCACATCACCGTCACCACCGACTCGGCCGGCAACTTCTATTCGGCCTGGTACGCGGCGCACAGCGGCGGCACGCGCTACAGCGCCTCGCAGCTCAAGTGGAACGGGACACACCCCATCGTCTACTCGGCGGATGGCTCGCACGCGAGCTACCCCACCGCGGGCACGTACCCCACCGAGGTGTCGGGCTTCGATGACCACTCCTACGACGGCGGCCCGGTGTGGCAGACGTGGAACAACTGGGTGAACGTGGGCGAGAAGGCCGCGCCGCGCAACGGCCAGACGTTCATCAAGTACGGCGGCCGCTGGGGCGAGGTGGGCAGCCTCGATGACACCAGCGGTCCCCAGGGCCCGTCCTTCCAGGGCTCCTGGACCACCTACTGACGCCGCTGTGTGGCAAGGGGCTTCACGGCCGGGCACCTTCGCCCGGCCGTGCTAAGCCAGGTGGGGAAAGTCCTGTCAGGGTGCTCTCGGCACAAAGAACGAGGCACCTTCCGGTCGCGCTTCGTCCCGACTGGTACGACCATCGGACCAGTTGCGGGAAAACGCGCCCGGAGCCTCCCCCCTGACAGGACCTACCCCATCTGGCTTAGCGCAGCCGCTTCCCCGCGAAGGCGCGCCCTTCTATCCTCGGCGCACCGGTTTCAGCGGGAGGAGATGCGAGCCATGAATCGAGTGAAGAGTGCCTCGTGGTGGTGTGCGGCGGTGATGGGCGGGTTGCTGCTGGCGCTGCCCGCGGCGGCCGCGCCGAAACAGAAGGACCCGGAGCAGTGCAGGCACGAGTGCCTGCGGAAGGCCACCGCGGCGGTGGACTCGTGCTCCCAGGCGTGCCCCCGGGGACAGGATGCGGCGGCCTCGGCCAGGTGCATGACGACGTGCGGGGAGAAGTACCGCGCGGCCGAGGCGTCCTGCGCCTCCAGTTGCCCTATCCCCAAGGCGCCGCCGCCGCAGGAGCCGCCGCCGCAGGAGCCGCCGCCTCAGCAGAAGAAGTAGCCTCGCCCGGCGGAGGCGTGAGTCAACCGCTCACGCCTCTCGCGAGAAGGCGGCGTACACCGAGGCGAAGCCCGTCGCCGCGAGGCCCCCCAGGAAGAGCAGCGGGCCGAGCATCAGCCCGCCGTGCACGAGCGTCCACACGAGGCCGAGCACCACCACCCCGATGGGCGTGAAGCGCACCCAGTCCGGCCGGGGCACCTCGGGGCGCAGCGCCATCAGTCCGAGCATCCCCAGCAGCAGCAGCTCCAGCGCCACGGAGAACGACTGGTCCCAGCCCTTGTCGTAGGACTCGTCGAACCAGCTGTAGACGACGTCGTCCGACGGGCGCGGCACATCCACCACGTGCAGCTCCGGCGGCCCCTGGGGCACCGGACCCGCCGGCCCCGTGCTGCCCTTCGGGGCCTGTCCCGGCAACCAGGTGAGGAACAGCGCCGTCAGGCACAGCGCCACGCCCACGAGCGCCACCGGGCCCATGCCCCGCAGCAGCCGGCGCGGCTCGAAGAAGCGGCTCCACCCGTCCTCTCCCGCGAACACCTTGCGGTACTGGTCGGTGCCCAGCAGCACCGCGCCTCCCAGCCACAACATGGGCGTGAAGCCCAGGCCGAGCATCCGGATCGCCAGCCCCGCCACCACCACCGTGTAGAGCGCCGGCACCAGGGGGCGCAGCAGGGACTCGGGCACCCAATCCACCAGCGGGTGCCGCTGTCCGGCCGCGCGCACCTCCCGCGCCGTCACCAGCCACCCGCCCGCGAACGTCACCAGCGCCCAGAAGGGCCCCACTCCCTGGAAGAGCAGCGAGAGCACCAGCGCCATCGCCAGCAGCCCCACGCCCACCACGCTCGGCGAGTGCCCCGGCACCTTCGCCAGCCACACCGGTCCGTCGTAGCGCACCTCGGGCCGGCCGGGATCCGTGTACTCGTCCGCGTCCTCCGCCCGCACCGCGCGCAGGCCGGGATCCGTGTCCTCGGCCGCGTCGGAGGCGGGAAGGGCTCGCACCGTCCCCGTGCTCCGCGCCCGCCCCGAGGTCTGGATGGCGGCCCGGGTGCCCGTCCGGCGGATGGAGCCAGGCGGCGGGGGCGGCGGCATCTTCGCCCCACAGTTCTCGCAGTAGCGCAGGGCGTGCTCCCGCGCGATCTCTCCGCACTCCTTGCACTGCATGGGCGACGGCCTCCAGCTCCCGGGCTCTCGGGCTTCCCGGCTCTTGCCGCACCCGAGTCTAGGGCCAACCCGGGGTCCGTGCACCCCCACCCCGTCCACTTCCCGGTGGGAGAGGGGCCGTGGGGGGGTACCCCGGGGTTACTGCTGCTTCGCCGTGGGGGCGGGGGCGGGGGCGCTCGAGGCCAGGTCCTTCATCCAGTCCGCCATCGTCTGCGGATCGATCGGGCCCACGTGCTTGCCCCGGATCGTCCCCTGCGCGTCGATGAAGTACGTCTCCGGCACTCCCGCCACCCCGTAGTCCACCGCCACCCGCGAGCGCGGATCCACCAGCTGCGGGAAGCTCGCCCCCATCTGCGACAGGAACTGCCGGGCGTTGTCCTCGGTGTCCTCGAAGACGACCCCCAGGAACTGCGCCTGGTTGCCGAACTCCCGCGAGCCCCACTCCAGCACCGGGTGCTCCATCTTGCAGGGCCCGCACCAGGACGCCCAGAAGTTCATCACCACCGGCCGGCCCTTGAACTGCTCCAGGCTCACCTTCATCCCGCTGTCGAGCGCCCTCAACGCGAAGGGCGGTGCCGGCTCGCCCTTGAGCATGAAGGGCACCGCGTGCGGATCGCTCCCGAAGCCCTTGTAGAGCACCGCCAGCAGGCCCATGCACAGCACCACGAAGCTCAGCGTGACGCGCCACTTCATGCCGCACCCCGATTCATCTCGTCACCCGCCGAGGGAGGTGCTCCCGCCTCCGGCGTCTTGGCGTCGGCCACCGCACGCGAGCGCCGCGCCGGCCACAGGGCGATCAGCGTCCCCAGCACCAGCACGGGGATGCTCCACCAGATCCACCCCACCAGCGGGAAGACCCAGGCGTTGAAGCTCGCCGTGCCGCGCTCCTGCGAGAAGGCCATCAGCGACAGGTACAGGTCCTCCTTCGCCGTGGTGCGCACCGCCGGCGTGCCGATGGGGTCCGTCATGCGCTCGTAGTAGTTCATCCGGGGCGCGAGCTCGCTGACGCTGCCGTTGGGCGCCGTCACCTCCACCCGCGTGGCCACGTAGGTGCGGTGCGGCTCCTGGCCGCTGGCCAGTCCCAGGAACTTCACCTGGTACTCGCCCACCTTGAGCGACTCGCCCTGGCGCACCGTGCCCGAGGTGTGCGTCACGTACGCATGCGAGGCCCCCACCGCCACGAAGATCATCACGATCCCCAGGTGCACGATGTAGCCGCCGAAGCGCCGACGCGCCTTGGTGGCGCTGCCCACGAGCGCCGTGACGAAGCCCTCCTTGCGCTCGCTCATGCGCACCTTCACCGGCAGCGCCAGCTCGCGCAGGGTGATGACGGTGACGAAGCCCGCCAGCCCGAACGTCAGCAGCGGGTAGAAGCCGCGCAGGCCGCCCACGAGGCACGCGGCGACCACGGCCACGCCCACCGCCGCCGGAATCCAGAAGCGCTCGCGCACCGTCTTCGCATCCGAGCTGCCCCAGGGCAGCATCGGGCCCACGCCCATGAGGAACAGCACCATGATGCCGCCGGGCACCGCCATCTTGTTGAAGTACGGCTCGCCCACGCTCACCCGGACGCCGCGCACGGCCTCGGAGATGAGCGGGTAGAGCGTGCCCAGCAGCACCGTGAAGGTGATGGCCACGAAGACCAGGTTGTTCACCAGGATGGTGGTCTCGCGCGAGAGCGCCGACTTGATGCTGCTCTCGGCCACCAGCAGGTGCCCGCGCGTGGCCAGCAGCGCGATGGAGACGAACAGCAGGATGGCGATGAACACCAGGAACGTGGGGCCGATGTCCGACTGCGTGAAGCTGTGCACCGAGTTGAAGATGCCGCTGCGGGTCATGAACGTGCCCAGCACCGTGAGCACGAAGCTGCCCAGCACCAGGCTCAGCGTCCACAGCTTCAGCATCTTCTTGCGCTCGTGCACCAGCGTGGAGTGCATGAACGCGGTGGAGGTCAGCCACGGCAGGAACGACGCGTTCTCCACCGGGTCCCACGCCCAGTAACCGCCCCAGCCGAGCACCGCGTACGCCCACCACGAGCCGAGCACGATGCCGATGGAGAGGAACAGCCACGCCACCAGCGTCCAGCGCCGCAGCGGGGCCATCCACGCATCGCCCATCTCCCCGCGCAGCAGCGCGGCCACGGCGATGCCGAAGGGCACCGTCATGCCCACGTAGCCCAGGTACAGCATGGGCGGGTGGATGATCATCAGGTAGTGGTTCTGCAGCAGCGCGTTGGGGCCCGGCCCGTCCATGGGCACCGGAGACATCGTGTGGAACGGGTTGGCCGGCCCGGCGATGAGGAAGCTGAAGAAGACGCCCACCGCGAGCATGGTGCCGAGCGCCAGGGACATGTAGCGCTTGTGCTCGTTGCGGTGCACCAGCGCGAACGCGAACACGTACGTGCCCATGATGAGGCCCCAGAAGAGGATGGAGCCCTCGAGCGCGCTCCACAGCGAGACGATCTTGAAGACCGTCGGCGTGGCGCGGCTGCCCACCTGCGCCACGTACTGGACGCTGAAGTCGTTGGTGAGGAGCGCGAACTCCATCACCAGGTTGGCGCCGAGCATGCAGGCGAAGAAGCCGAACACACAGCCCATCACCCACCGGAAGGCCGAGTCGTTGCGGCGCATCCCGCCCACCAGGCCCACCAACGCCCCGAAGCTCGCGAAGGCGAGCCCGCCGAGCACCATCCCGTATCCGAGCGTCGCGTTCACTGGCCCTTCCCCGCCGAGGCCGTGGTGGCCTCCGCCTTCTGCATCTCCTCGAACATCTTCTTCACGTCGTCATCCGTCTTGGGCGCGCGGTACTCGTTGGAGTGGTTCACCATCAGTCGGCTGCCCTGGAACACGTGCGTGGAGTCGAAGGTGCCTTCCACCACCACGCCGATGCGCTCGCGGAACATCTGCGGGGGCACTTCCGTGGTGCGCACCAGCACGGTGGCCGCGCCGGGCTTCTCGTCGTCCATGACGCGGAAGTTCAGCGTGGTGTGCTGCTCGTTCCACTGCACGCTGCCGGGCTGCACCTGGCCGCCCAGGCGGATGGTGGGGCCGTAAGCCTTCTCGCCCTGGCCCAGCATCTCCGAGGGCCGCCAGTAATAGACGAGGTTCTCACCGATGTTGCCGAAGGCCACCAGGGCCAGGCCCGCTCCGGCCACCAGCAGGGCCGCCACGGCGATGAGACGGTTGCGCGTCTGCTGCGTCATGGCTCACTCCTTCGTTTCGTTGGCGGCCTTGCCGGGACGGCGCAGCCAGAGGGACAGGGCATACAGCGAGATGGACGTCCAGGCGATGACGTAGGCGGCCCAGATGTACTCCCAGCCTCCCTGGATGCGGCCGGCGCCCACCTGGGCGAGCAGCGTGTGCATGAGCGGCGACATCAGGCCACCTCCGAAGCGCGGTTGGGCTGCGAGCCGGGCGCGTCCGGGGGGAGCGCGTCGGGCAGGGCCACCTCGGCCTCGCGCGTGGCGAGGGCGATGCGGTAGCGGTGCAGCAGGAAGAGGGTGAGGACGATGAGGAAGGCCCAGGCGTTGACGCGCAGCGACAGCACCATGTCCGGGTCCACCGTCTTGGGCGTCGACTGCACCTGGTGCAGGCTGCGCCACCACTTCACCGAGAACCACACGATGGGCAGGTTCACGTACGAGATGATGCCCACCACCGAGCTCCACACCGCGCGCTTCTCGGGGTCCTCCACGAAGCCGCGCAGCGCCATGTAGGCCACGTACGTCACCAGCATGATGGCCATGGCGGTGAGCCGCGGATCCCAGTCCCAATACGTGCCCCACGTGGGCTTGCCCCAGATGGAGCCGAGCACCAGCCCGTAGCTGCCGAAGAGCAGGCCCACCTCGCCCGTGGCCTCCGCCAGCGCGTCCGTCTTCCAGCTCGACTTCATCAGGTACGCGATGCAGCAGCCGAAGTTGAGCGTCAGCGCCAGCAGCGCCATCCACATGGCCGGCACGTGCACGTAGATGATGCGGTACACCTCGCCCATCATCGCCTCGGGCGGCGTCCACACCAGGCCCAGGTACGCGCCAATGACGAGCAGCAGCACCGCCGCCGCCGTCATGCCGATGAGCGCCGGCTTCGCGTTGTAGCGCGAGCCCGGCGGCGCCCACTTCGCGCCCAGCCGGAAGCCCAGAAACACACTCGCCAGCGCCGCCACCGCCGACACCACCTGCAGCACCGTGTTCATGACACCGCTCCTGACCTCAATCCTCGATGACCCGGGGGAACAGGACGAAACCCAGCCCCCAATAAATCAGATTGAACCCGACGAGCAGCCCGAACCATGAGCCAATCTGATTCATCGGGTCGCCTTGCAGTACGAGCGATGTCGCCTTCGCGGCGGCGAGCAGCGCGGGAATGATGAGCGGGAACAGCAACAGCGGGAGCAGCACATCTCTTGCCCGCGCGTTGCTCGCGATGGCCGAATACACCGTGCCCGGCGCGCTGATGGCCATGCAGCCAAGCACGAGCGTGGTCAGCAAGGTCCCCATCCCCATGGCCACGTTCACCGCGTAGAGCGCCACCATCACCGGGATGAGCAGGACGCCCAGCAGGACGAGCAGCAGGGCGTTGCCCACCGCCTTGGAGAGGAAGATGGCGCGCGCGTCCGCCGGGGCCAGCCGCAGCCCGTCCAGGGTGAGGTTCTCCTGCTCCACCCGGAAGGACTCGCCGAGCGCCAGCACGCTCGCGAAGAGCAGCGCCAGCCACAGGTAGCCGCCCGCGTTGCGCGCCAGCACCTTGGTGTCCGGGCCCACCGCGAAGGAGAAGAGCAGCAGCGTGGCCAGCGCGAAGAAGACGAGCGCGTTGAGCCGCGCGCGCGTGCGCCATTCAATCAGCAGATCCTTGGCCAGCAGCACCCCCACCGTCTTCAGCAGGGAGATGGGTCGGGGTCCGCGCTTCATGCCGCCACCGCCCGGCCTTCCCGCAGGTCCAGGCGCTCCTCGCACAGCGACAGGCCCTGTTCAATCAGGTGCGTGGCCAGGATCACCGTCACGCCCGCGTCCTTGAGCTCGCGGATGATCTTCTCCATGGCCTGGATGCCGGAAGGGTCCAACTCGCCGAAGGGCTCGTCCAGCAGCGCGAGGGCAGGGGCCTTCATCAGCAGCCGGGCGATGGCCAGACGCTTGCGCATGCCCGCGGAGAACTGGCGCACCGGGCTGTCCGAGCGCTTCGTCAGCCCCACCTTGGTGAGCAGCTCCCCGGCCACGTCCGAGGGCCCCTCCATCCCGAGCAGCCGCGCCAGCACCACCAGGTTCTGGTGCGCCGTGAGGTCCTCGTAGAGGAAGCTCGCGTGCGACAGGAGGGCCACCTCGCGGCGCACCGCCTCGCGCTCGGTGACGCAGTCGTTGCCGCGCACCAGCACCCGGCCGTGGGTGGGGGAGAGCGCGGTGGCCACCAGCCGCAGCAGCGTCGTCTTCCCGGAGCCGTTGTGCCCGGTGAGCAGCAACGAGCGGCCCGCGGGGAGGGTGTAGCTCAGGCGCGCGAGGGCCCAGCGACGTCCATATCGCTTGCTGACATCGTGGAGGGCGAGCGCGGGAGGTGACGCTGCGGCGGGGGCTTCCATCGGCGGAAGCGTTCGTAACTGGAAACTTCCCCGCACTCCAGAGAAAGCAGGCCCGGCTGCTCGCCCTGGGGGCGGGAGGTGGTGCCCCAGCGCCCTGGGCGCCTGGGAGAGGGCACGGGCGGGGGAATCGCCGCATCCCGGACAGGGAAATTCCAGGGCATGACCTGGGACCCAGATGGGGTGATCCCCAGGACATGAGACGGGAAGTTTTTTCAACCGGAGCCCCTCCCGTCAGGGCAGGCGAGGGGCTTGGAATTCAGTCAAGGCCGAGAGACGGGGGGGCTGTCCGCGGCGGAACGGAAGATCTTTCGGCCCACTGACGCCCCGTTTGCATCGCCCTTGCACCAGGGACGCAGCGGCTGGGAACGGCGGTACCGCCAACAGTGGCCCCCGCTTCTTGTCGCGGACCTCTGGGCGGATGGCATCCCACGTGCACACCTCCCTGGCCGGGGAACATGGGCGGCGGCGTCATCTGGGAGGAAGCAGCGATGGTGGACGTGCGGGGAACGGTACGACGGGCAATGAAATCCGCGGCGGCGGGGGTGCTCCATCACACGGGGTTGCGCAAGGCCTTGGCGGCCTACAGGCGCTCCCAGTCCGGTGGGCGCCGGCTCCTCATCGTCAGCTACCACCGCGTCGTGGGGGACTTCACCGGAGAGCTGCAGCGCTCCATCCCGGGCCTGCTCATCTCCCAGGAGACATTCCGCAAGCACCTCGAGGGCCTGTCCGCGGCCGGTTATGACTTCGCGCCGCTCGGCGAGGCGCTGGACGTGATGGCCGGACGCCGCACGGCGCGCAAGGACCTGTGCGTCGTCACCTTCGACGACGGCTACCGCGACGTGTACCGCTACGGCTACCCCGTCCTGAAGCAGATGGGGGTGCCGGCCATCACCTACCTGCCCGCGGCCCTCATCGGCACGCCGGGGCGCTTCAACCATGATCGGCTCTTCCACCTGCTGCGGCTCGCGCAGGCGCGCAACCACCGGGCCGTGTTCGACATGATGCCCGCGCCGGCCGCGGAGCTGCTGGACACGGTGGTGTCCGGCCGCCAGCGGCTGTCCGCGGCGCTCGACGACTTCATCGGCCAGTACCCCTCCACCACGCTCCTGGAGACGATCGACGCGCTGGAGAAGACGCTCGGCCCCGGCCCGGACCTGCTCCCCGAGCAGGGCGACCTGATGGACTGGGACGAGGTGCGCCAGATGGTGAAGGACGGCTTCGAGTTCGGCGCGCACACCCTGGGCCACGTGGTGCTCACGCACGAGCCCGTCGACGTGGTGGAGCGCGAGGTGCGCGAGTCCAAGGAGATCATCGAGCGCGAGACGGGCACCACGGTGCGCGACTTCGCCTACTGCAACGGCTGGTACTCGGACGAGGTCATCCGCGTGCTGGTGCGCAACGGGTTCCGCTCGGCCGTCACCACCGAGGACATGCCCAACCGCATCGGCGGGGATCCCTTCACCCTCAAGCGCAAGGTGCTCTGGGAGAACTTCAGCGTGGGCGTGTCGGGTGGGTACTCGCAGAGCCTCACGGTGTGCCAGCTCGACGACTGCTTCGGCGCGCTGGGCATGCGCGGGCCCGTGTACGGCCGGCGTCCGCAGCGCTCGCAGGCCATGGCCAACACGCCGCTCCTCTTCAACCCGCCCGAGGGGGTGTCCTGGTGAACGGTAAGCCGGACACCGCGGTGCCCGCGGCACCCGCTTCACCTGTCACTCCGGCGGCGCCCGCCTCCTCTTTCCTGGGGAAGGCGGGCCCGTTGGTGCTCGCCCGGCTGTTCACCGCGGGCCTCACGCTGTCCATTCCGCTCGTGCTGGCGCGGGTGCTGAGCCCCGCCGAGTACGGCACCTACTACCAGCTCTTCCTCATCGCCACGACGCTCTACTACGTGCTGCCCTTCGGGGTGGTGCAGAGCCTCTACTACTTCGTGCCCCGCGCCGAGGAGAAGCGGCCCTGGTTGGGCCAGGCGCTGCTCTACGTGTCCGGCGCGGGCGTGGTGGCCGCGGGCCTGGTGTGGGCGCTGATGGGGCCGGTGGCGCACCACTTCACCAACCCGGCGTTGCTCGAGCACCGCGGCACGCTCGCGCTCTACACCGCCTTCCTGCTCGGCTCGTTCCCGCTGGAGATTTCGCTCACCAGCCAGGGCCGCACGAAACACTCGGCCCTCGTCTACCTGGTGTCGGACGGGGTGCGCTCCCTGTCCATGGTGGTGCCGTGCCTGCTGGGCTTCGGCCTGCACGGGATGATGCTGGCGGTGGCGGGCTTCGCCTTCCTGCGCTTCGTGGCCGCCTGGGTGGTGGTGCCGCGGGGCTCGAAGGGTCCGCTCGCGCGCGCGGACCTGTGGCGCCAGCAGTTCGTCTACGCGGCGCCCTTCGGCGCGGCCATGGCGCTCGCCATTCCCCAGCAGAACGCCCACCTCTACATGGTGGCGAGCGCGGTGGCTCCGGCCATCTACGCCGTCTACCGCGTGGGGTGCTTCCAGTTGCCCGTGGTGGACCTGCTCTACACGCCCACCAGCGAGGTGCTCATGGTGCGCCTGGGCGAGCTGGACAAGCAGGGGCGCATGGAGGAGGGCGTGGTGGCCTTCCGCGAGGCCGCGGGCAAGCTGGCCTTCGTCTTCCTGCCCTTCGCCGCGTTCCTCTTCGCCGCGGCGCCCGAGTTCATCGGCGCCCTCTTTGGTGTGAAGTACCTCGCGGCGGTGCCCATCTTCCGGGTGAGCGTGCTGGGCGTGGTGCTCGCCATCCTGCCCATGGACGGCGTGCTGCGCGCCCGGGGGCACACGCGCGCCATCCTCCTGTCGTACCTGCTCAAGGCGGCGGTGACGGCGCCGCTCGTCTGGTTCGGCGTGAAGCGCTTCGGCATGACGGGCGGTGTCGTGTCCTGGGCGGTGGCCGAGGTGGTGGGCAAGAGCGCGCTGCTGATGCGCGTACCGGCGGCGCTGTCCACGCCGGAGCGGGCCCTGCGCCTCCGCGACGTCATCCCCTGGCGTGAGCTGGGCAAGGCGTCGCTCGCGGCCGTGGCCGCCGCGGTGGCCGTCTTCCTGCTTCGCCTGGGCACGGAGCACGCCTTCAGCGGCCTGCCCCAGGGCTTCGTCTGGCGGGTGCTGCCGCTCGCGGTGGCCGGCGCGCTGTTCGTCACCGGCTATGTGGGTGTCCTCTACGCGACGGGCGTGAGGCCGTTGAGCCTGCTCGCCAGCTTGCGCTCCCGTCGCGCGGGTTGAGCTCCGGAGCGGCCGTCCGTCATGGACCCTCTGGAGGCCCTCCGGATGATGTCGATGGCGGACGGCGAGGGTCCGGGGGACTCCCGCCCTGGGGGGCCGGTACCTAGCTTGGGGCCTCGTTCAACCAGGGGAGAGGCGTGATGGGCATTGATGCGATGGCGTTGTATCGGATGGGGCGCAAGCTGTACCTGCGGGGCATTCCTGTGTTGCCCGCGGTGGTGCGCAAGGTCATCCACTACCTGCACGGCTCGTACATCCCCTGTGAGGCCGACATCGGCGAGGGGACGCAGCTGGGCTACGGTGGCATGGGCATCGTCATCCACAAGGAAGCCCGGATCGGCCAGCACTGCCTCATCTCCCACCAGGTGACCATTGGTGGGCGCTCGGGGATCAAGCAGCTGCCCATCATCGGCGACTATGTGCGCATCGGCGCGGGCGCGAAGATTCTGGGCCCCGTGCACATTGGCGACTTCGCGGTGATCGGCGCCAATGCCGTGGTGGTGAAGGACGTGGCCCCCGGCGCCATCGTGGGAGGCATCCCCGCCCGGGAGCTGCGCAGGGATCCGGATCCGCTCACCACCTACGAGCGTGAGATGGGCATCCGCCCGCAGCCGGCGCGGCGCCCCGAGGGAGTGCAGCCCGTTCCGCCCGTGTCATCCGCCGCGCAGTAGCCACAAGGAGGGCAGGCCATGCGAGTGCTCCTCGTCGGGGACTATCCGCCACCGCACGGTGGCGTGGCCGTGCACGTCCAGCAGCTCCACGAGTACCTGCGCGGGCGCGGGGTGGAGGCCATGGTGCTGGACATCGGGAAGGGGGGCCGGCCCACACCGGACGTCATCCCCGTCCGGACTCCCACCCAGTATGGAACGCGGCTCGCGGGCTTCCTCCGCGAGGGGTGGACCGTTCACGTCCACACCAGTGGCAACAACCCGAAGTCCTGGATGGTCGCCGCCACCGCGGGAGTGAGGGCACCGCGCTCGCAGCGCGTCATCACCCTGCACTCGGGATTGATTCCGGACTACCTGCGCGCCTCGGTATCGCGCCGGGCCTTCGCTCGGGTGGCGCTGGCCGGCTACTCGCGCGTGGTGGCCGTGTCCGAGGCGGTGGGCGAGGCGCTCGCGCGCTGCGGCGTGCCCGAGGAGAAGCTCGTGGTGTACCCGGCCTTCTGCGGCTCGCAGGTGCGGCCGGGGCCGGTGACGCGGGAGCTCGAGGAGGCGCGGGGCCGCCGCCAGACGCTGCTGGCCATGGCGCACCATCCTTCGCCCGTCTATGGGCGAGAGCTGATGTTCCGCGCGCTGCGGATGCTCTCGGACGAGCGGCCCGGTGTGGGGCTCGCCGTCTTCGGGCCCGGCACGCGCTCGGAGGAGTTCCTCCAAGATGCCCGGCGCCTCGGGGTGGAGGAGCTGCTCGAGGACCTGGGCGAGCTGGAGCACGCGACGGCGCTCGCGTTGATGGCGCGCTGCGATGCCTTCGTGCGGCCGACCACGCACGATGGAGATGCCATCTCCGTGCGCGAGGCGCTCACGTTGGGGGTGCCGTGCGTGGCGAGTGACGTGTGCGGGCGGCCGCATGGGACGTACACCTTCCGCGGGGGCAACGCGGTGGATCTGGCGGAACAGGTGAAGCGCGCGCTCGAGCACGGTCCCGCGCAGGTGGTGTCACCGGACGCCGGGCCGGTGCTGCTGAAGCTCTACGGCGATCTTCTGTCGCAACCGACGATTCTGGGAGGAGGCGAGACACATGCGGCGCAGTGAAGAACTGGAGCTGGCCCGCCGGGCCCTGCGTGGACGGGACCTGGTGGTCTTCTCGAACGACTGGGATGGGGACCCGCTGTCCAAGGTCCACATCATGCGGATTCTGTCCCGGGACAATCGCGTCCTGTGGGTGAACAGCATCGGCAACCGGGCCCCGAAGGCCAATGCGCACGACGTGAAGCGCATCTGGAAGAAGCTGGCCTCGTTCACCGAGGGCATCCGCGAGGTGGAGCCCAACCTCTTCGTGCTCGCGCCGCTGGCGGTGCCGTTCTACGGCTCGGAGGCGGTGCGCGCCTTCAACCGCACGCTGCTGCGCGCCCAGGTGCTGCGCGCCATGCGGCAGCTGCACTTCAAGAAGCCCATCTCCTGGTCCTTCCTGCCGGCCTCGGCGCCGGTGTCCGGGCGGCTGGGCGAGGAGTTCGTCGTCTACCACTGCGTGGACGAGTTCTCCGCCTTCAGCGACACCAACGGCAAGCACATCGCGGAGATGGAGGAGCAGCTGCTGCGCCGGGCGGACCTGTGCATCACCTCGGCGGAGCGGCTGAGGGAGAACAAGGTGCGCATCAACCCGAAGACGGTGCTGGTGCGCCACGGCGTGGACTTCAACCACTTCGTGAAGGCGTGCGATCCGTCCACGCCGATCCCCGAGGACATCGCGAAGCTGCCCAAGCCCCTCTTCGGCTTCTTCGGGCTGGTGGCGGACTGGGTGGATCTGGAGGCCATCGCCGCGACGGCGCGGGCGCACCCCGAGGGCTCGGTGGCGGTGATCGGCAAGGTGGCGCCGGACGTGAACCCGAAGGAGCTCGAGGCGCTGACGTCCCTGCCCAATGTGCACATGCTCGGGCGCAAGCCGTACGCGGCGCTGCCGGGGTACTGCCGGGCCTTCGACGTGGCGCTGATGCCCTTCAAGGTGAACGAGCTCACGCTCAACGCGAATCCGCTCAAGGTGCGCGAGTACCTGGCGGCGGGCCTGCCCGTGGTGAGCTCGGACATTCCCGAGGTGCGCAAGGTGGGCCTGTGCAAGCTGGCGAGCGGCACGGAGGACTTCGTGCGCAAGGTGGACGAGTGCCTCGCCGAGGGCTCCGGCCCGACTCGTGAGCGCGCCGAGCGCATCCGCCACGAGAGCTGGGAAGCCAAGGTGGAGGAGATCCGCGGCTTCGTCGGCGAGGCCATGGTGAAGTCCGGGCGCGGACTGTAGTCGGCGCGAGGAGCCCCGGACCGCCGGGAGCTTCACGCACGGGTGGACACCGCGTGGGAGGTCTGGTTGGTTGCATCCAGCCTCGCCTCCCACCGAGGTGGCCCTGGTCATGCTCACCCGGCGTCTGATCGAACACACCAAGGATGTTGCCCGCTTCGCCCCGGTCCGGCCGGCGGTGAAGGCCGGGCTCCGTGCGGCGATCGCCACCATCCTCCCGGTGCTGGTCGCCAGCGCCTTCCACCTCGCGGGCGCCATCTGGCTGAGCGTCGGTGGCTTCAACACCTCCTTCGCGGACAAGGGCGGCTCGTACCGCTCGAGGGCCTCCAGCATGGGGGCGGTGGCCCTCGCCTGTTCGCTCTCGATTTTCGTGGGCGGACTCGCCGGAGCCCATCCCGCGCTCGCCATTCCAGTGGCCCTGGTGTGGGTGAGCTCGTGCAGCTTCGCGGGCGTGTACGGTCCCACTGCGGGTTTCGTGGGCAACATCGCCGCGACCGCCTTCGTCATCTCCCTGGCCCTCCCCGCCGCCAGTCTCCTCGAGGGCCTCGAGCGCGTGGGCTTCACGCTCGTGGGCGCCCTCTGGGCCATGCTGCTGTCGCTCGTGCTCTGGCCCATCCGTCCCTACCGGCCCTCGCGCCTCGCCGTGGCCCGCTGCTTCCACGCGCTGTCGGACTTCGTGGGCGAGGTGGGCCGTCTGTCCACCGGGGCCGAGACCGCCGCCTGGCAGGGGCTCATCCAAGGCCACCACGGGCGAATCCGCGAGACGCTGGAGGCGGCCCGCGGCACGCTCGCCGCCACCCGCCGTGGACGCCAGGAGAGTGGGCGAGGGGAGCGGTTGCTCGTCCTGCTCCAGATCGCGGACGCGACCTTCGAGACGGGCGTCGCCCTCGCCGACGTGCTGGAGAGCCTCGCGCATGGCTCCGGCGTGCGCCCGGCCCGTGAGGAGGTGGCGCGGGCCCTCGCGGCCTTCTCCCAGTCCCTCCAGGAGCTCGCGCGCGTCGTCGAGACAGAGGGCCCGGTCCGGCGGTTGCCCTCACTGGACTGGAGCGCCGAGGCCCTCCGGGAAGCGCTCGCCCGTGCCGAGACCGCCGAGGGTGCGGACACCATGCGGGTCGTCGATCGGGCCCAAGCGCTCCACGCGGCCCGGTTGCTGGCGCAGCTCCGCGAGTTCGCGGGCATCGCGTCGGAGACGGCCTCGAGCCTCTCGGATGATCGCCCGTCTTCCCTCGGGCGGACGCTGTTGGGGATCGACCTGTCCGAGCGCAAGCGCCCATGGCTCGAGCCGCTGCGGGAGAACCTCTCCCGGGACTCGGTGGTGCTGCGGCATGCGCTCCGGGTCGGAGTGACCACGGCGATCGCCGTCTGGCTCACCGCTCGCCTGCAGCAGAGCCACGGCTATTGGGTCACCATCACCGTGCTCACGATCATGATGCCCTACACCGGCCCGACCTTCCTCAAGGGGCTGCAGCGCGTGGTGGGCACGATGGTGGGAGGCATCCTCGCCGCGCTGGTCGCCGCCTGGCTCCATGATCCGCACGCGATCATGCTGCTCGTGTTCTTCACCGTGGCCATCAGCGTGGCCGTCATCTCGGTGAACTACGGGCTCTACACCGTCTTCCTCACCATCACCTTCGTGCTCCTGGCCGAGGTGGGGACCGGCGACTGGAGCCTGGCCCGGGTGCGCATCCTCAACACCCTCATCGGCGGAGCGCTGGCGCTGGCGGGCTCCTGGCTCCTCTGGGAGCGGCCGGAGAAGGAGCTCTTCCCCGAGCAGCTCGCGGCGGCCCTGCGCGCGGATGGCGAGTACTTCCAGCGGGTGTTCGCCGCGTGGCTCGGCGAGCCGAAGGGGCCGGAGCCGGTGCTCGGCGAGGCGCGGCGGAAGATGGGCCTGGCGACCATCAACGCGGAGGCGTCCTTCCAGCGGCTGCTCTCCGAGCCCCGGAGGCGGACGGAGCCGCTCGAGCCCTTGATGACCCTGCTCGCCTATACGCGCCGGTTCGCGGCGGCGGTGATCGCCTTCTCCTCGACGCAGCACGAGCGGGTGACGGAGCGGGCCCGGGCCAGCCTGGAGCGCTTCGCGCGCACCACCGAGCAGGTGCTGGAGGATCTCGCCGGCGCGGTGGCGCAGGGGCGAGCGCCCGGAGCGTTGCCCGACTTCGGAGGGCTCCTCGGGGCGGACGTGCCTTCCAGCGGGGGAGGGGAGGCCCTGGCCGTGGACGAGCCGCTGCTAAGGGCACAGCTCGAGCGGGTGGTGCGGCAGCTCACCGTGCTCCACGGAGCCGCATCCCGGAGGGCCACCGTGGGGGGCTCGCATTCCGAGACGCCTCGAGGCCCGGACGGCGGCTACCAGTAGCGGCGGGGCGGCACGGCAGTCGGGACGATCTCGGGCGCGGGGACCGGCTCGAGCATCCCGCAGCCGAGCAGCCGCTCGACCGCCACCTTGACTTCCTTCGCGCTGGCACAGTCCTCGAGGTTACGCGCCACCTCGGAGATGGTCCGCTCGCCCATCCCGAACTCCACGAGGAAGAGCCCATCCTCGGAGGTGATTCCGCGAGGGACGCTCCAATCGGTCCGGGCGGCGTCGAACTGCGCACGCCCCAGGCCCGCCCGGGATTTCTCGACCATGAGGGTATAGGCGGACACGGCCTCGTTGCCCTTCGTGGAGAGCCGGAACTTCTGCGCGCGCCCGAAACGGATGCGCTCGGGATTCTCATCCGTCATGGTGGGGGTGCCTTCGCGGGAATGAAAAAGGGCCCAGCCTCGCGGGGAGGCTGAGCCCGTGTGTTGCTTCAAGTTCAGACGCGCCGATCAGATCGGGCGGACGTTCTGCGCCTGCAGGCCCTTGGGGCCACGGGCGACGTCGAACTCCACGCGCTGACCCTCCTGGAGGGAGCGGAAACCCTGGCTCTGAATCGCGGTGTGGTGGCAGAAGAGGTCCTCGCCCCCGCCATCCTGCGTGATGAACCCAAAGCCCTTCGCGTCGTTGAACCACTTCACGATACCAGTTGCCATTTACTCGTCTTCTTTCTTGTCCGGCGTCAGTCAGTTTTGCCGGAGGCCGCACCCAACTGGGGCGACCGGTGCCGTGTGACACGTTTCGAGGCGGATTCCTAGGGGGTCCTCTCAGAAAGATCGCCCCGGTGCCGCGCGGCTGAAGATGAAACCCCTGGCGGCCGGCCCCCATTCCGGGGGGGGCTGGTCCCTCTGAGCGAGGTGGATCAGGCGCCGGGGCACGGCGTTCCATCCGGCCAGAAAGGTCCGCATCACGGAGTACCTGGACGCCGCCTGCCTGCTGAACCGGTTGGCGTTTGCCGCGGCCGCGGCCTGGTGTCTCCTGGACCGGGACCCGGGGGGGGCGTCACCGCCCCGTGACAAAGGGCGCGAGCCCATTTCAACCCCCCCGCGACGCCTGCCTGCCTGCCGCATCCTGTGCTTGACATTTCCCTCCCCCCCAGGATTAGTTAGTTTCCAGTCACTAACTTATCTCGGGCCGAGGCAATGACCCCTCGCAGGGGGGGTTGGGGCGTACGGGAGCACAGGTATGCAGAAGCTTCATCGACAGGGCAGGACGGGCAAGGGCCCGACGTTCAAGGTGCTGGTGGCGGGCGGGCTCGTACTGACGCTGGGCGCGGGGTGTGGGCAGCGGGTGGACGCGGCGGAGACGAAGAATGCCGCGGCCGCGACGCAGGGCTCGGCGCCGGAGGCCGCGGTGAAGGCGGACACGGTGCAGGTGGGTGAGGCGAAGGTTCCGCGCTTCCTCACGGTCACCGGCTCGCTGACGGCCTACGAGGACTCGGACGTGGCGGCGGGTGCCACCGGCAAGGTGGTGTCCGTGCACGCCGAGCGCGGCTCGGTGGTGCGCAAGGGCGACGCGCTGGTGAAGCTCGATGGCCGCGTGGCCGCGGCGAGCCTCGAGGAGGCCCGGGCGCAGGTGACGCTGGCCCAGTCGCAGAAGCAGCTGGCCGACGCCGATTGCGATCGCGCCGACAAGCTCTTCAAGGAGGGCACCTCCTCCGTCGCCGAGCATGATCGCGCCCAGGCCCAGTGCCGCAACGCCGCGGCGCAGGCCGCCTCGGCCGCCGCGCGCCTGTCCATGCTGGAGATCAACGTGACGGACACCACCATCCGCGCCCCGTTCGACGGCGTGGTGTCCGAGCGCGTGGTGTCCGTGGGCGAGTACGTCCGCGCGGACTCGAAGGTGGTGACGCTGGTGGCGTTGAATCCGCTGCGGCTGTCCATCACCGTGCCGGAGTCCTCGGCCGCCTTCATCAAGAAGGATCAGCCGGTGGAGTTCACCCTGACGGCGGAGCCCAACAAGACGCACCAGACGAAGCTCTCCTTCGTGGGCGCGGGCCTGCGCAACGGCACGCGTGACCTGGTGGTGGAGGCGCTGGTGCCCAACGAGAAGCGCGAGCTGATGCCGGGCCAGTTCGCCACCGCGCGGGTGCAGCTGGGTGAGCAGCAGCTCCCGGTGGTGCCGCGCACGGCGGTGCTGGGCGAGGGCTCGCGCCGCAAGGTGTTCGTGGTGAGCGACGGCCGGTTGGAGGAGCGCATCGTCCAGGTGAGCGAGTCCGCTGGGGACTCGCTGGGCGTGATGGCTGGCGTTCGCCCTGGCGAGCGCGTGGTGGCGGTGGCGCGGGACGACCTGCGCGACGGCCAGAAGCTGCAGTAGTCGAGGGCTCCCGCACATGCAATGGCTCGCCAGTATCTGTGTCCGTAAGCCCGTTTTCGCCTGGGTTATCATCCTGCTGATCTGCGTGCTCGGCATCGCCGGGTACATGAAGCTCCCCGTCGACCGTTTCCCCAAGGTCGACTTCCCGGTGGTGGTGGTGGTGACGCGCCTGCCGGGCGCCGCTCCCGAGGAGATGGAGACGGACGTCACCGAGAAGGTGGAGGAGGCGGTCAACACCATCGCCGGCATCGACGAGATGACCTCCATCACCGCGGAGGGCGTCAGCCAGGTCATCATCACCTTCGTCCTGGAGAAGAACGTCGACGTGTCCGTGCAGGAGGTGCGCGATCGCGTCGCTCAAATCACCTACGAGCTGCCGCGCGACGCGGAGACGCCGGTGGTGCAGAAGTTCGATCCGGACGCCGTGCCGGTCATCGTCCTCTCGGTGCAGGCGGAGAAGCCCGTCCGGGAGATCACCGAGTACGCGGACCGCGTGCTGCGCCGCCGGCTGGAGACGGTGCAGGGCGTGGGACAGGTGTCGCTCATCGGTGGCCGCAAGCGCCAGGTGAACGTGTGGATGGACCCGGTGAGGATGCGGGCGGCGGGCGTGAGCTCGTCGGACGTGCAGCGCGCGCTGGCGGGGCAGAATCTGTCCATGCCCGGCGGCAGCATCGACACGGGCCCGGAGCGTTTCACCCTGCGTCTGCGCGGCCGGGTGACGAGCGTGGAGGAGCTGGGCCAGCTGGTGCTGCGCGAGAGCAACGGCCACATCCTGCGCATCCGGGACGTGGCGCGGGTGGAGGACGGCGAGGTGGAGGCGGAGACGGCGGCCATGCGCGATGGCAAGTCCGCGGTGCTCCTGTCCCTGCGCAAGCAGTCCGGTGAGAACAGCGTGGCCCTGGTGCAGGAGGTGCGCGCGCGCGTGGCGGAGCTCAGCAAGACGCTGCCGCCGGGCTACTCGCTGGAGGTGGTGCGCGACAACACGGAGACCACCCTCACCAGCGTGCACGCGGTGAAGGAGCACCTGCTGCTGGGCGGTGTCTTCGCCGCGCTGGTGGTGCTCGTGTTCCTGGGCAGCTGGCGCAGCACCGTCATCGCCGCGCTCGCCATCCCCACGTCCATCATCGGCACCTTCTCGCTGATGAACTTGATGGGCCTCAACCTCAACACCATCAGCCTGCTGGCGCTCGCGCTGGCGGTGGGTATCGTCATCGACGACGCCATCGTGGTGCTGGAGAACATCCACCGCTTCATCCACGAGAAGAAGCTCAAGCCCTTCCCGGCCGCCATCCTGGCCACCAAGGAGATCGGCCTCGCGGTGCTCGCCACCACGCTGTCGCTCATCGCGGTGTTCCTCCCGGTCGTCTTCATGGGCGGCATCCCCGGGCGCTTCCTGAGCAGCTTCGGCTGGACGATGGCCTTCTCCATCACCGTGTCGCTGGTGGTGTCCTTCACCCTCACGCCCATGCTGTGCGCGCGCTGGCTGGTGGGTGGTACGGCGGCGCCCGATCACGGTGGGCATCACCGCAAGCCGTTTCTCGAGCGCCTCACCGACATGGTGTACCTGCCCATCGAGCGCGCCTACGAGCGCGCCCTGCGCTGGGTGCTGGCGCACCGGTGGGTGGCCGTCGTGGCGGCGCTGGCCACGCTCGGCTCGTGCGTGCCCCTCATGGGCGCGGTGCCCAAGGGCTTCCTCCCCAAGAGCGACGAGGCCCAGTACCAGGTGACCATCCGCATGCCGGAGGGCACCAGCCTGGAGTCCACCCTGCTCGCGACCGAGCGCGTGGCGCGCGACATCCGCGAGAAGGTTCCGGAGACGACCTCCACGCTCGTCACCATCGGCGACAACACGGACCGGGCCTCCAACGTGGCCGGCATCTTCGTGAGGATCGTCGACCCGGACAAGCGCAAGGACACCCAGGACGACATCATGAACCGGGTGCGCCAGGAGGTGACGTCCAAGCTGCCCAAGGAGTGGCGGGTGAGCGTGTCCAACGCGCCCCTCTTCAGCGGCGCCGGTGCGCAGGCGGCCGTCCAGTACGTGGTGACGGGCCCCGACTTCGACGAGCTGGGCAAGCAGTCCAGCATCCTGCTGAAGAAACTCAAGGAGATCCCCGGCGTGGTGGACGCGGACAGCAACCTCATCGTCGGCAAGCCCGAGGTGAGCGCGTACATCGACCGCTCGCGCGCCGCGGACCTGGGCGTGCAGGTGCCCGAGGTTGCCAGCACCATGCAGATGCTCGTGGGCGGGCTCGACGTGTCCACCTACGTGGAGAACGGCAACCTGTATGACGTGCGGTTGCGCGCCGAGTCCGGCTCTCGCGACAGCGTGGAGGCCCTCGGCAATCTCACCGTGCCCTCCATCCGGGCCGGGTCCGTGCCGCTCACGGACGTGGTGCGGCTGCAGAAGGAGGAAGGCCCCTCGCAGATCAACCGCATGAACCGCCAGCGTCAGGTCATGCTGTCGGCCAATACGGCGCCCGGCGTGAGCACGGGACAGATCGTGGAGGCGTTCAACAAGGCCATCGCGGAGACGAAGCTGCCCTCCGGCTACGTGGCCAAGCCCGCGGGCCAGTCCAAGGAGATCGCCCGCACGGGCCAGAACTTCCTCCTGGCCTTCGCGCTGTCCTTCATCTTCATGTACCTGATCCTCGCCGCGCAGTTCGAGTCGTGGATCCACCCCATCACCATCCTCCTGTCGCTGCCGCTGACGGTGCCCTTCGCGCTGATCTCGCTGCTCATCTTCCGGCAGGCGCTCGACATGTACTCGATGCTCGGGTTGCTGGTGCTCTTCGGCGTGGTGAAGAAGAACTCGATTCTGCAGATCGACCACACCAACCAGCTGCGGCAGGAGGGCCTGCCGAAGGTGGAGGCCATCGTCCACGGCAGCAAGGACCGTCTGCGTCCCATCCTCATGACCACGCTGTCGTTCGTGGCGGGCATGATTCCGCTGCTGCTCTCCAAGGGCGTGGGCGCCAGCTTCAACCAGGCCACGGCCGGCGTGGTGGTGGGTGGTCAGACGCTGTCGCTGGTGCTCACCCTGCTGGTGACGCCGGTGGCCTACTCGCTGATGGATGACGCCTCGGCGTGGTTCAAGCGCAAGTTCGGCTCCAAGCGCTCGCCCGAGGAGACGGGCGAGGCCGAGGTGGCGCGCGTCTACGGCCAGGACACGCTCGCCGAGCTGCGCCCCACACACACCACCGAGGAGGCGGCATGATCGCCCTGCTTGCATTGACGCTGACGGTGAGCGCCGCGACGCCGGTGCTCACGCTCGACGAGGCGCTCCAGGCGGCTCGTGAGCACAACCTCGATATCCAGGCGGCTCGTGCCCGGCTGCAGCAGGCGCAGCTGTTGTCCAACCGGGCGTGGGCGGCCTACCTGCCCACCGTCGCGGTGGGCGCCGCGTACACCCGCAACTCGGCGGAAGCGGCGTTCTCCCTGCCCGGGACGACCACGTCCATCGTCATCCAGCCGTACAACCAGCTCGCCGGCCAGGCCGAGCTGCGTCAGGCGCTCATCGCCCCGTCGCTGTGGCCCGCCATCCGCAACGCGGGCATCGCCGAGGACGTGGCGGAGCTGAGCACCGAGAGCGTGCGCCGGGACATCCTCTTCGTCGTGGCGCAGGCCTACTTCGCCGCCGCCAGCTTCCAGGAGGCCATCCGCGCCGCCGAGTACCTGCTGGAGGTGAACAAGGCGCGCGAGTCGGACACGCAGAAGCGCTTCGACGCGGGCACGGTGACGCGCGTGGCGCTGCTCCGGGCGCAGCTGGACCGGGCGCGCGCCGAGCAGGATCTGGTGCGCGCGCGCAACGCCTACGCTTCCGCGAAGCTGGCGCTCTCCACGCTCATCCAGCGGCCGCCGGAGTTCTCGCTGGAGCTGCCGCCGGTGCCCGAGGTGCCCTCCAACGACGTGGACCTCGTCAAGCAGGCGCTGGAGCAGCGGCCGGACGTGGCCGCCGCGCGGCGCAACCTGGACCTCGCGGTGGGCCGCCGGCAGGGCGTGTGGTTCTCCTACGCGCCCTCGGTGGGCTTCTCCGGCGTCTACCGCATCAGCAACGCCACGGGCTTCACCGGGAAGAACGACTCGTGGGCGCTGGGGCTCAGCGCGCAGTGGGTGCTGTGGGACGGTGGCCTGCGGGAGATCAACCTGCGCGAGGAGTCCGCCCGCGTGGCCGAGGCCACCGCCCAGAGCAAGCTGGCCGAGTCGCGGGCCACCGAAGAGGTGTCCCGCTCCCGGCTGGACTACGAGAACGCCCGGGCCAATCTGGCCAAGGCCGAGGAGGCCCTGGGGCTGGCGCGTGAGACGCAGCGTCTCACGGAGATCAGCTTCAAGGCGGGCGTGGCCACCTACCTCGAGGTGGCGGACGCCAACTCCTCGCTGACCAGCTCCGAGGTGAATGCCATCTCCGAGCGCCTGCAGACGTCGCTCGCGGCCCTGCGCCTGCTGCGGTCCGCCGGGCTCTTCGAGGCGAAGCAGTAGGTACACCGGGGGCTCCGCCGCGCGTGGGCGGAGCCCTCAGTCCCCCTCAGTCCCAGGACAGCTCGTAGTCGTTGTCGAGCGAGGGCGTCGGCCGGCAGCGCACCGTCAGCCCGCGCACCCGCGCCGCCTCGAACGCTCCCTGCAAGGCGCCCTCGGTGTACGAGTGGGGCAGGTAGTCGCGGGTGATGCGCAGCACGGCGCTGTGGAAGCCCGTCCAGTGCACCTTGCACCCACCCGCGCTCGTGTTCATCCGGTGGGCCGAGGGCATGGCATCCAGCAGCCGCCGGGAGTCGGAGATCACCAGCCGCAGCATGATGGCGCCCATGGTGGACGTGGCGAAGCTCCGCGCCGACACGTAGCCCATCTGCCGCATGACCTCGTCGAACGTCCGGGTCTCGTCGCTCAGCCGCCTCGCCCCGGCGTAGGACATGCGCAGCATCGTGTCGACGGGGTAGTTGAAGAGGTCCAGGAAGCGCTTCTCCCCGCTCTCGGCGAGGCAGTGCTGCACCGCGGCCTCTCCCCCGAGCTGCCGCACCGCCTGGAGCACCCCGTTGAGGAAGAGCCCGCGCGTGGTGTCTCCCGGAGTCACCAGGGACAGCCGGTGCCGCAACTCCTCCTCGGAGCCGATGGGCCACGCTTCATGTCCCGCCGCGTCATTCACGCGCCCCAGTCTGACGCCCACCCCCTCGTTCACGCCAGCCCCGCCTTTCGTCACTGTTTGATGACGGCGGGGGGCGTACGGCCGGTGATGACGTCTTCGAACCGGGCGTACCGGCGCACCAGCCGCGCGTAGTCCGAGGGCCGCACGTCGCGCTGCTCCATCGTGCGCACCAGGTCCTCCCTCGCGGCCAGGTAGTCCGCCGCCGGGAGCCCGCACGTCTGCTCTAGCAGCCGCGCCACCTCGTCCTCGGGCAGCGTGAGGGGGATGCCCAGCCGCTCGTGCATGCGCCGCCGCAACTGGCGCGCCAGCTCCGGCACCAGCTCGCGCTCCACCTTCGAGCGCCGCGCCAGCCAGCCGAGCGAGCGCACGTACTCCAGCGCCGAGCGGTGCTTCTCCTGAAGCCTCGGGCGGGGCGGGCCGAAGCGCGTCCCGCGCGACACCGCGTACAGGAGGCCCACCACCAGGCCCTGCGCCACGAAGACCCAGAGGGCCCTCGCCGAGGGCGGTTCCGGCTTCGGGCCGAGGGCATGGTGGTACTCGTCGAAGGCGAGGGGCCCGCGCGCCGCCAGCGCGTCCCAGAAGCGCAGGTTGTCCAGCAGCTCCAGCCGCCGGTTCTCCGCCAGGTCCACTCCCGCGAGCACGTAGACCTCGCCCTGGCCCTCGGGCACCCGCCACATCACCGCCACGCCCTTCGCCCCCGCGAGCGGCACCGCTTCGGGCCTGCCCACGTTCACCCCCTGGTCCAGCGACACGCGCAGCCGCTCCAGGCCTCGCGCCGCGCCCACCGGCACCCAGACGTGCACCGTCGTGCCCGTGAGATCCCTCTCCTTCGGCGGCAGTCCCTCGGAGTCCGGCGGCGGGAGCGAGCCCGTGGAAGGCCGCAGCCAGTCGTCCAGGTGCGGCTGCTGCGTCTTCGCGTTCCTCGACGCGAGGTAGACGAGCGTCCCGCCCCGGCGCACCCACTGGCGCAGGGCCTCGGTCTCCGCCTCCGTCATGGGCCGGCCCACGGGCGCCGCCACCACCACCGTGCGCACGCCCTCGGGAATGCCCGGTGTGTCGAAGGCCTCGTGCAGCGCCGATACCGGTGCGCCCGACTCCTGGAGGTACAGGTACAGCGCCCGCAGTCCCAGGGGCCCCGGGTTGTCCACCGAGGGCACCGTCGTCGGCTGGGGCGGCGCCTGGTTCGCCGCGAGTCCCAGCGCCAACGCCAGCGCCACCAGCACGCCGTAGATGGCCGCGGTCCGGAGGCCCTTCATGCCACCGCTCCCGCGAGTCCCTGGTGCAGCCGCTCCACCTCGGCCACGAAGCGCGCCGCGTCGTCCGCCGGCACCGGCTCGAGCGAGTAGAAGGCCCGGTCGTACCAGCGCACCAGCCGCTCCACCTCGCCCGTGAGCTGCTCGGAGGCACCGCGTCCGGGGAGCTCGCCCACCAGCTCGCGGTTCGTCTTCACCCGGTCCGGCCGTGCCAGCCGCTTCGCCTCCAGCGAGGACAGCAGCGCCAACAGCCCTTCCCGGATGGCCTCGCGCGGTTGGGTTGCCAGCGCCGTGCGCGCCCTCGTGAGGTGCTCACCCGGTGAGTCGAGCCGCAGCGCCGCCGCTCCCGTGTCCGTCTGGGCCGCTTCTCCCCGCCGCGCCGGGCCCTTCCTCCAGTGACGCAGGCGCAGCGCCGCGAAGAGCACCACCGCGAAGCCCAGCACCAGCACCACCGTGCGCGTGCTCGTCGCGAAGCCCTGGGCCTCCCGCGTCTGTAGCAGCGCCTCCAGCCACGTCAGTACCATTCGCATCAGCCGCTGGAGCACGTCCCCCTGGCGTTGCCGGGCCTGGGCGAACTCGGGCCGAGCGAGGATGTCCTGGAGCCGGGCCGGGTCCGTCCGGGGCAGGGGCTCCGCCGCGCCCTGGGCCGCTTCGAGCTGCGTACAGGCCGCTTGAATGCGGCGGGCCGCCGTCTTCGCGCGCGCGGTGGGCTCCGTGTCCTCCGGCGAGCGCAAGGGCAATCCCCGCCAGCGCGACTCCAGCGCCTCGAGGTGCGCGTCCAGCGCCTCTGGCTCCTCCTCGGCCAGCTCCGTGAGCTGTTGGAGCTCCCGCGCCTGGATCTCGCAGGGCAGGGGAGCGGCCGCGAGCCACAACAGCACCAGCCCGGACATCATGCGCGCGCCTCCAGGCGCTTCTCCAGATCCAAGCCCTCGCGGCGCACGCGCATGTCCAGGTAGAGCGTGGCGTAGACGACGAGCCCCAGCGGGTTGAAAAGGGACTGTCCCACCACCTGCAGCAGCTCCGCGGGGACGAGCAGCGACTGGGGCACCGGATTGGCCGCGGCGGCCGCCGGGTCGAACGGACTGCCATAGACGAACTGGATGATCAGCGCGGGCAGCCCGCACAGGATGCTCACCGCGAGCAGGATGAGCGACACCACGGTGACGAGGAGCATCGCGCGCACCGACACGCGCCCGATGAAGCCCGGCTCCACCCGTCCCGAGAGCAGCTCGCCCGAACGGCGGAAGGAGCGCACCGCCGGGAGCTCCTCCAGGGCCATCACCGGCGCGAGCAGCGAGAAGCGCAGCAGGTACCAGAGGAAGCCGCCGAGCAGCCCGAGGAGCGCGAGGATGAGCCCTCCGCCCGCCAGCACCAGGCCGGCGATCCGGGTGCCCGGTGCGGTCGACTGCACCCCCATCACCGCGCCCACACCGGCCAGCACCGTGCCGGGCAGCATCATCAGCAGCGTGGCCCCCACGCCCCAGAGCAGAGACAGGACGAAGGCTCCGGTGAACGCGACTCCCCGCTTCAGCGCGCGCCGCATCCCCTCGGCTGGAGTCGTGGGCTCGCCGAGCTGCGCGGGCACCACGTATCGGGCCACCACCAGCGTGTTCAGATCGTAGATCCAGAGGGACACCACGAGGATTCCCGCGAGCGCTCCCATCATGCGGGCGTAGTGGGCGCCCAGGACGGCCAGGTCCCCGGTGCGCGCCGCATCCTGGATGACCGAGTAGTTGCGCAGCAGCGCCAACTGCATGGCCTTGGTGAGGATGTACGAGACGAGGTTGAAGCCGAGGCTGAGCAGGAACAGCGTCTTGAAGTGCTGGCGCCAGAAGGTGGCCGCGCGGTCGATGATCTCTCCGAGCGCCAGGGGCCGCAGTTCCGAAAGGGGATGACTCACGGGCCGCAGCCTACTTGAGGCGTGGCGCCCCGGGGGAACCCCCTCACCCGAGGGCGCACAGGGCGCGTGCGGCGGCGCCTGGGTCCTCGGCCTCGAGCACGCCGGAGATGACCGCGAAGCCCGCCGCCCCGGAGAGCAGGGAGGCTCGCTCGGGAGTCATCCCACCGAGCGCCAGCGCGGGGCAGGGCAGGGCGGCGGAGAGTCTCCGGAAGCCCTCGGGCCCCAGCGTGGGCCGCGTGTCGTCCGGCTTCGAGCCCGGCGGGAACACCGGACTCACCAGCGCCAGGTCCGCGCCCCGGGCCCGGCGGGCCTCCTGCTCGTCATGCACCGCCACGCTCACGAGCCGCCCCGAGGGCAGATACGGGCGCACGTCCTCGGGCGTGAGGCCTCCCGCGGGCAGGTGCAGGTGCGCGCCCACCAGCAGGGCCACGTCCAGGCGGCCGTTGACGAAGAGGGGATTGCCCCGCGCCCGGCATAGCCCGGAGAGCAGCCGGGCCTCCTCGAGGAACTGGCGCGCGGTGGCCTCCGGGTGACGGTGCTGCACCGCCACCTCCGGCCCCACCTCCAGCGCCCGCTCCAGCGCGGCCAGCAGCCGCTCCCGGGGCAGGCGCCAGTCGGTGATGACCATCAACCGCGGCACCACTACTCGACGAGCCCCTCGATGGGGCTGGACGCCGAGGCGTACGCCTTGCGCGGAATGCGGCCCGACAGGAAGGCCTCGCGCCCGGCTTCAATCGCCAGCTTCATGGCCCGAGCCATGCGCACCGGATCCTTCGCGCCCGCGATGGCCGTGTTCATCAGCACCGCGTCCACGCCCAGCTCCATGGCGATGGCCGCGTCCGACGCCGTGCCCACGCCCGCGTCCACGATGACCGGCACCTTCACCGTCTCGCGGATGAGGCGGATGTTGTGCGGGTTGCGGATGCCCAGCCCCGAGCCGATCGGCGCCGCCAGCGGCATCACCGCCGCGCACCCCACGTCCTCCAGCTTGCGCGCCGTGATCGGATCATCCGAGGTGTAGGGCAGCACCGTGAAGCCCTCCTTCACCAGGATGCGCGCCGCCTTCAGCGTCTCCTCGACGTCCGGGTAGAGCGTCTTCTCGTCGCCCAGCACCTCGAGCTTCACCCACTTGCTCATGCCGAGCTCCTCGGCGAGCCGGCAGGTGCGCACCGCGTCGTCCGCCGTGTAGCAGAGCGCCGTGTTGGGCAGCAGCCGCATGCGCGAGCGGTCGATCCAATTCATCAGCGACGCCTCGCCCCTGGCCGCGAGGTCCAACCGCCGCACCGCCACCGTCACCATCTCCGCGCCCGAGGCCTCGTGGCAGCGCTTCATCACCTCGTGGCTGGGGTACTTCCCCGTGCCCACGATGAGGCGCGACTGGAAGGTGACTCCCGCGATCACCAGGGGCTTGTCCTGCACGCTCATTGCTCGCTCCTATCCGCCACCGACGAAGGTGACGATCTCCACGCGATCCTGCGGCGACAGCTGGTACTCGGCGTGGCGCGCGCGGCGCACCACCTCCGCGTTCACCTCCACCGCCACTCCCGGTCCACCCACCTCCATCGAGGCGAGCAGCGCCGCGAGGCTCATTCCCTCGGGGACTTCTCGGGCCTGTCCGTTGATCCAGATCGTCACGGCTCGACGCTCCTTGGCGCCCGACGGACTACAGGCGCTCCCCCCGGCTGTCAACGCGCACTGGGAGCGCTCGCGTCCACCACCCCCCGCTATACTCATGGCCATGTTCACCGTCCGATGCAGGCTCGTGGCCTCCGCCCTGGTGCTCACGCTCGGGCTGCCCGCCTCCGCCGCCGAGACCCCCCGCGCTCCGGATGCCCCCGAGCGCGCTCCCTCCGAGCCCTCGGGCCCCTCCGGGCTTCATGGCCACCGGTATGCCTTCGTCGCCGGGGGGCTGTTGGCCCTCGGGGGCGCCGGTTTCGGCTACCTCGCCCTGGGCGAGTCCAACCGCGCCCGGACGCTCTCCTCGGCGAGCGAGTCCAGTGCCGCGCTCGACCGGGCCCGCGCCAGCGCCGCCACCGCCAACGTGCTCTATGGGGTGGCGGGGGCGGCCGTCCTCTACGGGATCGTGCTGGAGCTGCTCCCGGAGCCCGCCGCCGAGAAGGCGAGCCTCACGTTCCACTTCTGACGCCCGGAACCATGCGCCACCCCCTGAGCTCCCTGCTGCTCGTCTCCGCCCTGGCGGCCTCCGGCTGCTTCATCTCCGAGAACGCCGGGCCGGGACACCCGTGCTCGGACGACTCCGAGTGCCCCGCCTCCTACCGCTGTGTCACCGTCTCCGAGGGCCAGCGCTCCTGCGAGGTGCTCTACCCGCCGGGCCCCCAGGAGTCCGACGCGGGCACCGTCGACGCCGGGCCCGTGCCCACCTGGTGCCAGGACGTCCGGCCCATCCTCGCGGCCAGCTGTGTGGCTTCGTGCCATGGCGCGACGACGACGGGCAGCAACCGGACGGACTTCCGGCTCGACCAGTACGCGGCCAGCAGTGGGGTGCTCGGGGCCCGGGACATGGCCGCGCGCATCAAGGTCCGCGCCGTGGACCAGCAGACCATGCCGCCCGCGGGCAACCCCGCTCCCTCGGCCAGCGAGCGCGACGTGCTCTCGCGATGGAGCGCCGGAGGTACACCGTTGTGCTCGGACGGTGGTACTCCGTAGGGCCACCATGAAGCGCCTTCCCCTGAGCCTCCTGGGTCTCTGTGCCGCCGTGGCCGCCGGCTGCACCCTCGAGTCCCCCGACTTCTCCGGCAAGTCGTGCGAGTCCGCGGCCGACTGCCCCCAGCCCTATACCTGTGTCGCGGCCCGTCCGGGCGCGGGGCGCACCTGCGAGTTCCTCAATGGGCCCGGCGTCTCCGGCTCCACCGACGGCGGGCCCGTGCCCACCTGGTGCAAGGACATCCAGCCCATCCTCGCGGCCAATTGCGTCTCCTCGTGCCACGGCGCGGACACGTCGGGGAGCGGCCGCACGGACTTCCGGCTCGACCTGTACGAGGCCGACGGGGGCATCGCGGGGGCCCGACTGATGGCGCCCCGCATCGACTCGCGCGTCGTCACCTTCCGCACCATGCCGCCTCCCGGGCGCGGTCTTCCCGAGCCCACCGAGGCCGAGCGTCTACTCATCGACCGGTGGGCCTCGGGGGGTGCTCCGTTCTGCGACAGCGCCGCCCCCGACGGAGGGCCATGAACGGGAGGACAAGGCGGGGAACACCGCGAAATCCTTCCCGTTTCCAGCAGGCAGGCGCCCGAGCGTTCCGCGTCCCGGCCGAGGCCCCTGTGTCCGCGCCCTCGCCAAAGCAAGGCTGTGCAACGGCGAGGCTGGCTCCCAGTTTCCCGCCGCACGCCGGGGAAGAGCCCGGGGTCACGAACTGAAAGGAACGGTCGACATGCGGAAGCTCATGATGGCGGTGGTGGCGGTGGCGGGTCTGGGTCTCGTGACGGGCTGCCAACAGAAGAGCGACGTCCAGAATAAGCGCGAGGACGTGGCCGAGGCGCAGCGCGACGTGGCCAAGGAGCAGCAGGACGCGAACCGCCAAGTGGCCGAGACGCGGCAGGACGAGCAGAAGGACGTGACGGACGCCCAGCGCAACCTCGCCGAGGAGCAGAGCGACCTGGCCAAGACCGAGCACCAGGAGGCCACGGACCAGGCCACGGGTGGCAGCGGCATGGCCACCACCAACAAGGACACCACGGCGAAGAACGACAACGTGAAGACCGAGGAGGTGAAGGGCACCATCAAGTCCGCCTCGGCCAGCAACCTCACGCTCATCGTCCCGGACAAGAACAACCAGATGATGAAGTTCAACGCGAACCAGCAGGTCCAGGTGACTCGGGACGACAAGCCGCTGGCCCTCTCGGACCTGAAGCCCGGTGACGAGGTCCGCGCCTCCTACACGATGGACGCCAACGGCCAGATGGTCCTGCGCAGCATCGACGTGACGAAGGCGAGCGCGCAGCACCCCGGCGTGAAGGCCAAGTAATCCCGCGCACGACGTGGGTGGAAAACACGGCCTCCGCCTCCGGGCGGGGGCCGTTCCCCATTCAGGCCACGGGCCTCGAGAGGGCGCTTGTCGCGGGACGCCCGAGGGCCGAGACTTGGCGCCATGTCCCCCTCCCCGAGTCACGTCCTCGAGCTTCATCAGCGCTGGTGCATCGCGGACGGGCACGCGGACTCGCTGATGTGGAATCGGGATCTGTGCGAGCGCTCCTCGGAGGGGCACGTGGACTTCCCCCGCCTGCGCGAGGTGGGGATGAAGCTGCAGTGCTTCACCATCGTGACGCGGGGCTTTCCCTTCATCGGGGGCTTCGAGGCCTTCGCCGTCTGGCGTGGGTGGCCTCGCGAGGCCCGCGCCACCGAGTGGACGCGCGCGGTGTGGCAGGTGGACCGGCTGGCGGACTTCTGCCGCCGCTCCAACGGGCAGGTGCGCATCACCACCACGGGGCGCGGCCTGGAGGAGAACCTCGCCGAGGGCCGGCTGTCGGCGGTGCTGGGCATCGAGGGCGCTCACGCGATTGAGGGCCAGGTGGAGCGCGTGGCCCAGCTGCACCAGCGGGGCGTGCGCTTCATGGGCCTCACGCACCTGTCCAACAACGAGGCGGGTGGCTCGTCCTTCCCGCTGATGGGCAACCGGCCACTGTCGCCGTTGGGGCAGGCGGTGCTGGAGGAGATGGCTCGCGTGGGCATGGGCGTGGACGTGGCCCACGCCTCCGAGCGGACGCTGGAGGACATCCTCGCCCACAAGATGGCGCGCGTCTTCTCCTCGCACACGGGCGTGCGCGGGGCGGGCGGAGGCTGGCGCAACCTCTCCGACGAGTCGCTGCGCCGCATCGCCGACAAGGGCGGCGTGGTGGGCATCATCCTCGCGCCCGTGTACCTGGGCGGGGATGCCATCGACGATGTCGTGCGGCACATCGAGCATGCGCTGAGCGTGATGGGGGAGGAGGGCGTGGGAATCGGATCGGATTACGACGGCATGGTGGCGCTGCCCAAGGGCATCCGCGACGTGACGGATCTGCCCAAGCTCACCGAGATCCTGCTGCGCCGTCACCCCGAGGCGCTCGTGGAGCGCATCCTCGGGGGCAACTTCCGCAGGTACTTCCGCGAGACGCTCGGGGAGTGAGGCGGGTTGACCGGGCTCGCGGCGCCTGGAATCGTCCGGCGCCGTGATGACTCGCACTCCCGTCCTGTTCTCGATGTTGTTGGGCTCCCTCCTGCTGTCCGCCTGCGGTGCCAGGGCGGGCGACGCGTGCTCGGGCTCCGGCTACCAGTGCGCCTCGGAGAAGGAGGCCCTGGAGTGCCGCGACAAGGTGTGGCGCACGCTGCCGTGCAAGGGCGGCGGGGGGTGCACCGAGTCCGGCAATACCGTCTCGTGCGACATGCGCAACAACGTCGACGGGGATGCGTGCGCGGCGTCCGCCGAGGGCTCGGGCCTGTGTACGGCCAATGGCAAGGCCGTGCTCGAGTGCCGCCAGGGCACTCTGGTGCAGGTGAAGCTCTGCAGCGTGTGCACCATGGACAGCACGCGCGTCACCTGCCAGCCATGAGTCACGAGGCCGTGCGCGCTCCGGAGCGGTGGTCCAGCCTGGCGTGCCCCTTGCAGTGGGCGCCGTACTCCACGCGAGAGGGCATTCCACATGAGCATCAGGGCGACGGCACAGGCACAGACGATGTCCCCACGGCCGGCCCCGGTGGCTCGCGGCTCGCGGCTCGAGCTCCTCCAGGGCGAGGGGCACCCGGCGCGGGCGAACGAGCCCCGAGCGCAACTGCGTGCCGCGGTGAGAGAGCGGCTCCTCCAGGGCCTGACGGACATTCAAAGCCGGCTCGCCCAATTCCTGAGGACTCCGGGCCGCCCGGGCTCCGTCACCCTGTCGCTGGTGCTCAGCGAGAGCTCCATCACCTACGAGCTGTGGAAGGAGCCGGCCCTCGTTCCCGAGTGCCGGGCGCGCCTGGCCCAGACGCTGGGCGTGGCCCCGGAGACGGAGGAGGCCTCGTTGCTGCGGGGGCTGATGGCCGAGGTGCACCAGGCCTTCGTGGAGTTCCAGGCGAGCGCCCCGGGCCGCGACGCCCGGAAGCAGTACGAGGCGGTGCTCCAGGGCTACACGGCGGCGAACGTGCTGCCCATCGTGCCCGGCCATGACTCGGGCCCCATGCTGGCCGAGCTCGCCCGACTGGGACTGCCCCACGAGAGGGACTTCTCCCGCTCGCTGCTGGTGGATCCGCTGCTGCTGGCGGTGGGGCTCGGCCCCGAGGAGGGCTCGGAGTCCCAGGTGATGGTGGCCGGGCTGAGCGTGTCCCAGCTCGGCACGCTCGTGGCCCAGGTGCGCCGCCTCAATCCGAGGCTCACCAACCGGCAGGTGGGCCAGCTCCTCATGCGCGCCGCCACGGACCGGAAGAGCGCGAACCGCAAGAGCCTGGGCCCGGCCGAGGTGGAGCAGGTGCGCGAGCGGGCGAGCCAGCTGCTGCGGCTCCAGGTCGTCGAGCTGCTCTTCGTCTGAGTCCGAGAGGTGATGACAGCAGTCACCAGGCGGTGACCGCGGTCATCAGGAGAACGGGCTCCCAGAGGCCCTTCTCCAGAGGGACAGAGGCCTCGCGAGCCCTGGCACACCTCCTGCTCTGACTACGTCATTCCCACCGATGACGCGAGCACGCTGGCCACCCGGGCCACCCACCTGGCCGTCCACCTGCGCAACCTGGCGTGAGCCGCGCCTTGCCAGAGCAGGGCGGGTGGATGAATGTTCGGTGCGATGGCCACTGCTGCTCTCCACCTCGAGGAACACCGCGCCGCGCTGACTGGCCACTGCTATCGCATGCTGGGCTCGGCCGCCGAAGCCGATGATGCCGTGCAGGAGACGATGGTGCGTGCGTGGCGCGGCCTGGACCGGTTCGAGGAGCGCGCGTCCCTGCGCACCTGGCTCTATCGCATCGCCACCCGCGTGTGCCTCGACTCGCTGACGGATCGCTCGCGCCGCGTGCGGCCGATGGAGGAGGGTCCGGTGGGCTCGGTTGATGACTCGCTCACCCAGTTGCCGGCCTCTCACTGGCTCGAGCCCATCCCCGATGCGCTCGCCGTGCCCGCGGATGCCGATCCCGCCGAGCGCCTGATGTTGCGCCAGAGCATCCGCCTCGCGTTCGTGGCGGCGCTCCAGCACTTGCCGCCGAAGCAGCGCGCGGTATTGCTGCTGACCGAGGTGCTCGGCTGGTCCGCCGCCGAGGTCGCGGACAGCCTCGAGACCACGGTGGCCTCGGTCAACAGCGCCCTGCAGCGGGCCCGGGCGACGCTCGCCACGCGCGACTTCACCGAGTCCCGCACGCCGCTGTCCGATACGCAGTCCACGCTGGTCGACCGTTACGTGGACGCCTTCGAGCGCTACGACGTGGACGCGCTCACGAGTCTGCTCCACCAGGACGCGACGCTGTCGATGCCGCCCTTTTCGCTGTGGCTCCGCGGTCACGAGTCGATCAGCGCCTGGCTGCTCGGGAAGGGCTCGGGCTGTCGAGGCTCACGGCTGGTGCCCACGTCGGCGTGCGGCTCGCCCGCGTTCGGGCAGTACCGGCCCGGCGGACCGGGCGAGCCTCACAAGGCGTGGGCGCTGATCGTGCTCGAGCTCTCGGGCGATCGCATCGCCGCGATGAGCTCGTTCCTCGACACCGCGGCGCTGTTCCCGCGCTTCGGCCTGCCCCTGGAGCTGGCCACCTGAACTCGCGGCCCTCGGCGCCTTCCGCCCGTCAGTGCCGCGAGGGCTCGGGCGGGAGCAACCCCGCGCGGTGCATCGCCTCGAGCGTCAGATCGGCGAGCTTCTGGTAGCCCTCGGGACTCGGGTGGAAGCCGTCGGCGGAGACCCACTCGGCATGCTGGGAGAGCTGCTTCGAGGCGGGCAGCAGGTCCACCACCAGGACGCGCGGGCCGTAGGGCCGGGCCGCGGCGGCGATGGCGGCGTTCCACGCGCTGACCAGCGCGTGCAGCTGGGCGCGCCGCTGGGGTGAGGCCTGGGCCGCGGAGAGGGTGGCGAGATCCGGGATGTTGAGCAGCACCACCTGGGCGTCCGTCTCGCGCGTCAGCAGCTCGAGCGTGGCCTGGAGCGACTTCTGGTAGGTGGGCAGCGGTACCTGGCCGAGGGCGTCGTTCACCGACAGCCACATCGTCACGAGCGTGGGCCGGAAGGCGATGGCCCGAGGCACCTCGACCTTCGCCGCCTCGCCCAGGGTGATGCCACTGCGGGCGAAGCGCTCGTACACGGTGTTCTCGGGCAGCGCCGCGCGGATGCGCGCGGTCCAGTTCTCACGGGCGGGGGCGCGGCTGCCCACGCCCACCGTGTCGGAGGCGCCAAGGGCGGCGTAGCGGATGGGAGTACGCAGGGCAGCGGAGGCAAGAGGGGCTTCCGCACGGGCGGCGGCATTCATCGGGGGCATGGGAGACGGTTGCTCCTCGGGGCTTTGTTCCGGGGGACGGGGAGCGGCCGGCACGGTGGTGCCCAGCCCGAGCGCCGTCGCCAGGGTCAGCAGGACGGAGGTCTTCATTCGGTTGAAGGGGAACGCGAGAGGGAGGACCTGGAATCCCCATCGACGCCCCTCCCATGGGGGCCGGCCGGGCTGGACCTCTCTCCCTTGCTCGCTACACTCGCGGCCATGCCGAGCGAACCCACCACCGTCGACCAGTACCTCGCTGCGCTTCCGGAGGACCGCCGCGCGGCGCTCTCCGCCGCGCGCGACGTCATCCTCGAGAACCTCGGTGAGGGCTACGAGGAGGGCATTCAGTACGGGATGATTGGCTACTACGTCCCGCACAAGGTGTTCCCGGCGGGCTACCACGCGGATCCGAAACAGCCGCTGCCGTTCGCGTCGCTGGCCTCGCAGAAGAGCCACATGGCCGTCTACCTGATGTGCGTCTACGGCCAGCCGGAGCAGGAGAAATGGTTCCGCGAGGCGTGGGCGAAGACGGGCAAGAAGCTCGACATGGGCAAGTCGTGCGTGCGCTTCAAGAAGCTCGAGGACGTCGCGCTCGACGTGCTCGGCGAGGCCATCCGCCGCGTGCCGGCGAAGGCATACATCGCGCATTACGAATCCGTCATCCGGCTCCCGGGGAAGAAAAAGGCACCGGCCGCCGCGAAGAAGGAGCCAGCGGCGAAGAAGGCCTCAACGGCGAAGAGCAAGCCCGTCGCGAAGAAGAAGGCGGCGGCCCTCGGAGCACGAAAGGAAGCCAGGCGATGAGCACGAAGACCTATCACGGGAGCTGTCACTGTGGCCGGGTGCGCTTCAAGGCGGACCTCGACCTGAGCCAGGGCACTGGCCGCTGCAACTGCACGTTCTGTCACAAGGCCCGTTGGTGGGGCTTCATGACGAAGCCCGCGGCCTTCACCCTCCTGTCCGGCGAGGACTCGCTCGGCGATTACCAGGGGCCGAACAACACGCAGGGGCACCACCTCTTCTGCAAACACTGCGGCATCCGCGTGTTCGGCAAGGGCCATGTCCCCGAGATTGGCGGCGACTACGTCAGCGTGAGCCTCGCGGCGCTCGACGATGTGTCGCCCGAGGAGCTGATGCAGGGGCCGCTCCGGTTCATCAACGGCCGCGACAACGACTGGTTCAAGCCGCCAGCCTTCACGCGCCACCTCTGAACCGCTGGGCCGCGCGTGGGCCTGGCGCGGGCCGCGAGGCTCAATAGCGCAAGGGGGGCAGGGGACCGGGCAGGCCCCCTGTTCCCCCGTTGCTCCGGGCTGGTCGCGGTACCAATTTTGTGCGGATGCGTAAACTCCGCGATCAACAGGCCCCAGAGACACCCGGCGACACGAGGACGGGGTTCGTCCGGGTGCGAGGGGCTCGTGAGCACAACCTGAAGAACGTGGACGTCGAGCTCCCGCGTGACGCCCTCGTCGTCTTCACGGGGGTCTCCGGCTCGGGCAAGTCGTCGCTGGCCTTCGGGACGCTCTATGCCGAGGCCCAGCGGCGGTATTTCGAATCCGTGGCCCCGTACGCGAGGCGGTTGATCGACCAGGCGGGCGTCCCCGAGGTCGACGCGATCGACGGTCTGCCCCCGGCGGTGGCCCTCCAGCAGCACCGGGGCGCAGCCACGACCCGCTCGTCCGTGGGCAGCGTGACCACCATCGCGAACTCCCTGCGCCTGCTGTACTCGCGCGCCGGAACGTACCCGCCGAACCAGCCGCACCTCGACTCGGACGCGTTCTCGCCCAACACCCCGGCGGGGGCCTGTCCCCACTGCCATGGACTCGGCCGCGTCTACGAGGTGACCGAGCGCTCGATGGTGCCGGATGACTCGCTGACCATCCGCGAGCGGGCCGTGGCCGCGTGGCCTCCCGCGTGGCACGGACAGAACCTGCGCGACATCCTGGTGACGCTCGGTTACGACGTGGACCGCCCGTGGAGGGACCTCCCCCAGAAGGACAGGGATTGGATCCTCTTCACGGAAGAGCAGCCGACCGTTCCGGTATACGCGGGCTTCACTCCGGCGGAGACGCGCCGGGCGCTCAAGCGCAAGGAGCCTCCCAGCTACATGGGGACGTTCACGAGCGCCCGGCGCTACGTGCTGCAGACCTTCGCCACGACGCAGAGCGCGCTGATGAAGAAGCGCGTGTCGCAGTACCTCGTGAGTGGTGAGTGCCGCCTGTGCCAGGGCAAGCGGCTGCGTCGCGAGTCCCTGTCCGTCACGTTCGCGGGCCTCGACATCGGCGAGCTCTCCCGGCTGCCGCTGACGCGCGTCGCGGAGATTTTACGGCCGGCCGTGGACGGGACGGCTCCCGGGGCGAAGAAGCTGGCGAAGGAGCACCCGGAGAAGGCACTGGTCACCGAACGCATCGCCAAGGACCTGCTGGTGCGCATCCAGGTCCTGACCGGGCTGGGATTGGGCTACCTCTCGCTCGAGCGCAGCACCCCGACGCTCTCGCCCGGCGAATTGCAGCGGCTGCGGCTCGCCACCCAGGTGCGCTCGAACCTGTTCGGCGTGGTGTATGTGCTCGACGAGCCCTCCGCGGGGCTGCATCCGGCGGACACCCAGGCGTTGCTGAAGGCGCTGGATCAGCTCAAGGGCTCGGGGAATTCGCTGTTCGTGGTGGAGCACGAGGTGGACGTCATCCGGCACGCCGACTGGATCGTCGACGTCGGACCGGCCGCGGGCGAGAAGGGGGGACGCATCCTCTACAGCGGTCCGCTCGAAGGGCTCGAGAACGTGGAGGAGTCCCAGACACGGCGCTACCTCTTCGGGTCCGAGACCTCGCCGCGCCGCACACCGCGCTCGCCCAAGGGGTGGCTGCGCCTCGAAGGCGTCACCCGCAACAACCTGCACGGACTGGACATCCGCTTCCCGCTGGGCGTCTTCACCACGGTGACGGGCGTCTCCGGCTCGGGAAAGTCGAGCCTGGTGAGCCAGGTCCTGGTGGAGCTGGTTTCCGAGCACCTCGGCCATGAGATCCCGGAGGACGAAGAGGAGGGTGAGGAGTTGGAGCGCTCCGTGGTGCTCACCACGGGGGGCCGGATCGTCGAGGGAATGGAGGGCATCAAGCGGCTGGTGCGAGTGGATCAGAAGCCGATCGGGCGCACGCCGAGGTCCAACCTGGCGACGTACACGGGGCTCTTCGACAATGTGCGCAAGCTCTTCGCGGCGACACCGGCGGCGCGGGCCCGGCGCTTCGACGTGGGACGGTTTTCGTTCAACGTGGCCAAGGGGCGCTGCGAGACGTGCGAGGGCGAGGGCTTCGTGAGCGTCGAGCTGCTCTTCCTGCCGAGTGTCTACGCGCCGTGTCCCACGTGTCACGGAGCCCGTTACAACGCGAAGACGCTGGAGATCGAGTACCGCGGAAAGAACATCGCCGAGGTGCTGGGGATGACGGTGGATACGGCCCACGCGTTCTTCGCCGAGGAGCCCCAGGTGCATCGCGCGCTCGGGGTGTTGCGGGAGGTGGGCCTGGGCTACCTGCGGCTGGGCCAGCCCGCGACCGAGCTCTCCGGAGGCGAGGCGCAGCGGATCAAGCTCGCGACGGAGCTGCAACGGGTGCAGCGGGGCAACACGCTCTACATCCTGGACGAGCCCACGACGGGGCTGCATCCCTCGGACGTGGACAAGCTGATGACGCAGCTCGATGGACTGGTGGAGGCGGGCAACACCGTCATCCTCGTGGAGCACGACATGCGAGTGATTGCGGCGAGCGACTGGGTCATCGACATGGGCCCAGGAGCAGGAGAGGAAGGAGGCCGGGTGGTTGTATCCGGAACACCGGCCCAGGTGGCCACCTCGTCCGCGAGCCGCACGGCGCCTTTCCTGGCGCACGTCCTGGGTTGAGGCATTCCCGCCAGAGCCACGTCGTTCACTGGGGAAGCGTCACTCCGGGGAGGGTGATGGAGCGCGGACCGTCCTCGCGCAGCACCAGCGTGACGTCACCTCGAGGCTCGTCCTGCTGTGCATTTACCTCCACCACCACCATACGGGACTCCTTCGGCGGGATGGGCGCCTCCTGCCAGAGTTTCAAGCTCTGCAACTCCTTGCCCTTGGCATCCACCAGCGATGCGCTTGTTGCCGTCCAGGGCTGCGTGCCAGAGTTCAGTAGCCATACTTCCACCGCGACCCGGCGGTCGGATCGATAGCTGATGCCTCTTGTCACGGAAAGTGAGCCCTGGGTGTACCCGGTGAACTTCATTGTGAATTCCCAGGTACGGATTCCGTTATTGCCCATCGTCTTGCTGGCGATGAGCCTCCGCAATCCACCCGGGTCTCCGCACTCGGCACGAAGCTGCTCGAATTGGTGCTGGAGCCGTTCGAGCTCGCTCTGGAGTTGTTGATTCTTCGCGCGCTCCTGCGCCACCTCATGCAGGAAGGACTCCCGTGTACGCTTATCACGGTATACTTCCACCTGACGTGTGGCCTGCCCAGGGTGGGCCGTCAGCACGAAGGTGATACTCGCACCATCCCCATATCGAGCCATGAGACGGAGGCGTTCCCCTGGCATCATGTCCTCGGGAGGCATGATACCGGCGCTGGTGCGGCTGCGCGTGATTTGCGTGAAGCGCACCTCGTCTTGCAACTCCACGAAGACAGGGGCGTCGAAGATGAACGCCGTCAACAGACCTGGACTGACACAGATCTCCTGCGTGCCCGGCTCCAGTGACAATTCAATGCGCTGCACGTCCTGGCAGACGTTGGCAGCGCGCCGCTGCTCGACAACGGGTGCGCCTTGAAGCAGTGCCAGGACCATGAAGGAAACGCGGGCGGCCAGGAGCACGGGGAGCAATCTCCTGGGTCTGGCCTAATGGAAATGTTTCACTGCCACGATGCTGACGCTGTTGCGGACGTTGGGCCGCTCGACCGACCCCCCGCGCTCCGGTTGCAGGCCCAGGTTGCCGTTGTAGTAGATCTCCAAACACACGGGGAAGGTCTCGCCCGTTTTGGGATGCCGAAGCTGGGTGAAGCGGCCGTAGATCCGGTCCTTCGTCGGGAAGATCTCCCCGGAGAGGACAACATGATCCGGAAGGTCTCCCCAGGGTCCGATGGACTCCGCTTCAATGGGCCCCCGTGTCACGCGTGCCGAGGAGGCGGGCATGGGAGCGAAAAGCGCCCCGTGCCACTCGCCAACGCCGATACCGAATCGCTCGAACGTCTCTTGTGCTCCGGGCGGACAATCCGCTGGGGAAGGCTGGCGCAGCTCCGGGCCACTCGCACAGGCGGAGCCGGCAGTGCAGCTGACGGCAACCAGGGTACGGAGTGTCTTGGAATTCTTCTTCATCGGTGGGTCCTCGCTGTGCGTCGCACTGGCGACGGGCGCGGGGGTGGGTGACTTCGGAGGTCCCGCGCTGGGCGCAACGTCTCCCGTCAGCTTCACTGACGCCAATTCCTGGCGAGGGTTTGCCTGCTGCGATGGGGAGGGGATCCGTGACTCCAAACGTTGGGCGAGCACAGCGAACCCCACCAGCGCCGCGACAAGAACGAGCCCCACGAGCAGCCTTCGCAAGGGGGTCTGGGCTTCAGGGTCAGCGGGGGCGGGCGATGGGTTCTTGTCGCGACGGCCTCCTGTAAAGAGCGGCGCACGCCAGGACCTGTCGGCCCGAGCCCACTCCTCCGACAGGGCCGCCGCGAGCGCCTTCGCATCCGCGTACCGGGCCTCGGGGTCCTTCTCCAGCAGCCGCATGCACACGTCCCCGAGGGTCTGCGGCACACTCGGGTTGAGCTCATGGGGGGCCAGAGGGGTCTCCTCAAGAACTGCGCGCACCATCCCCGGCTCGTGGCGATCCCCGAATGGAAGGGTGCGCGTCAGCAGTTCGTAGGTGATGACGCCCAGCGCCCACAGGTCATCCGCTGGCTTGAACGGGTAGGGCTCGCCCTCCCACTCGCGCGCGAAGCGCCACGCCTCGGGGCTGCGGTACTCCGCGGTGCCGGGAGGTAGCAGCTGCGTCAGGCGCGGCGCTCCCTCGAGACCCGCCGCGCCGAAGTCCACCAGCACCGGCTGCCCATCCGTATCGCGCACGAGGATATTGGCATCCTTGAGGTCTCGGTGCACGACTCCGGCCGCGTGAACGTCCGCCAGGGTGAGGGCCAACGGCAGCAGCACCTGCATCACCAGCTCGAGCGCGGAGGGGTTCTCTTCCCGCGCCCACTGGTCAAGCGGACGGCCCTCGACCCACTCCAGCGCCAGTACCAGGAAGCGGGGTTGCTCCTCCGGCCAGAAGCCATACCCGTGGAAACACACCACGTTCGGGTGTCGCATCAGGCGCAGGGCCTCGACCTCACGATCACCCCGAGGCTCGATGGGCACCAGCTTGATGGCAAAGGGGCACCCTCCGCGCTTCGCCCGGTACACCGTTCCGAAGCTGCCAGAGGCAAGCAGCCCCTCAATGGTGAAGCCGGCCACCTCCGTGCCAGGAGCCAACCCCCAGGGCAATCCACCCCTCGCCTGTTCGCCGCTTCCGTCGAGCATCCGGCCTGCCTCCGAAAGTTCAGGAGGCTACCAGACGGATGGTGGGCGCCCCCAGACCCAAGAAGTTGGGCTGGTGGTTTGTGAGCAGGACCGGCGGCGCCTCCTATTCCAGACTGCTTTCATTGCTACAGCCTGGCCAGGAAGCTCTCGAGCACCGCGTTGAACTTCTCCGGCTGTTCCTGGTTGGGCAGGTGGGCGGCGTCGGGAATCACTTCCAGCCGCGCCCCCGAGATCAGGTCCGCCAGCTGCTTCGCCTTCTCCAGGGGCGTCACCGGATCCTTCTCGCCCACCACGACCAGAGCGGGGCCTGCGTAGCGCGCGAGGATGTCTTTACTGTCCGGCCGCATCGCCATGCCCCGCTGTGCCGCCGCGAGGCCCGCGGGCGTGGCCGAGCGCATCATCGCCGCCACCTCGCGCCCCGCCTCCGAGTCCGGTGCCGCCACCACCTTCGGCAGCAGTGCTCGCACCACCGCCTCGGGCCCCTCCCGCAGCGCCTCCTGCGCCGAGGCCTCGCGCCGGGCACGTCCCGCCTCGTCGTCCGCCGTGGCCTGCGTGTCCACCAGCACGAGCCCTCGCACGCGCCCCGCGTCCTCGCGCAGCAGTGCCATGCTCGCGTACCCGCCCATGGACACTCCGCCCACCACCGCCGAGTCCACCTTCAGCGCGTCCAGCAGCGCCAGCGCGTCCTGGGCGATGCGCGACATCTCCGTGGGGCCCTCGCCGAGCCCGCTCCGCCCGAAGCCGCGCACGTCCGGGATGATGAAGCGGTAGCGCCCCGACAGCGCCTTCACCTGCTTCTCATAGGCATCCCCGTTCAGCGGGAACGCGTGGAACAGCAGCACCGGCAGCCCGCGGCCTTCGTCGCGGTAGTGCAGGGGAACGCCGTCGATGGTGATGGTGAGCATGGGCTCCTCCAGGTTCTCAAATCCACCGCTTGCTCTTGAACCAGAACATCAGTCCCACGGGCAATCCGATCACCGATACCAGCATCAGCCAGAAGAAGCCCCGGTGTGTCAGGAGATCGAAGTTCTGCCCGAAGAAACCCGTGATGAATGACAGTGGCAGGAAGATGGTCGCGAAGATGGTGAGCTGCTTGGTGATGTCATTCGTCCGGTTGGCCACCATGGACAGGTAGCCGTCCATCACGTTGCCCAGCAAGTCGCGCCCCGCGTCGATCTGCTCGTACAGCCGCACCAGGTGGTCATACACGTCGCGGAAGTACAGCGCCGTGCGCTCGCCCACGTTGGGGATGCCCCGCTTGGCCAGGAAGCCCAGCACGTCCCTCTGCGGTGACAGCACCCGCCGCAGCGTCACCAGCGCCCGCTTCATCTCGAAGATGCGCTGGAGTTGCCCCGGCTGTGGGTTCTCGAAGACGGCGGACTCCAGGTCCTCCAGCTCCTCGTTGAAGCTGTCGAGGATGGGGAAGTTCCGGTCCACCGCCGCGTCCGCCATCAGGTACAGCAGGAAGTCCACCCCGCGCGCGATCGTCGCCTGGGGCTCGCTGAGCACCCGCTTCCGCACCGCGTCCAGTCCCTCGAAGGCCAGCTCGTGGACGCTGATGATCCAGTCCGGCCCCAGGAAGAAGTGGTGCTCGTGCATCGTGAGATCGCACACGTTGCCCGCCTGCGAGGTGAAGCCCTGCAGCACGATGAACTGGTGGTTCGGGTACTCCTCCAGCTTGGGCCGTTGGTCCAGGTGGAGGCAGTCCTCGATGGCCAGCTTGTGCAATCCGTAGCGTTCCCCGAGCCGCTGCATCAGCTCCTCCGTGGGCTGGAGGACGTCGAGCCACTTGGGGCCGGGTTGGTCGAGCAGCTCCTCGCCGCCGGCGAGGACCTTGCCTTCATTCAAGAGCAGAACCTGGAGCATGCGAACGCGTGCTTAGATCGCACCCACCATGAAGTCGAGCACCCGGCTCCATACTCCCCGGAACTGGACGCCGCGGAAGTGCGAGCCGGACTCGAGCCAGCCCACGTAATCGGGCGGCTCGTCGAAGTGGCCCATGACATCCAGGTGGTCGGCGGTGACGGCGGAGAGGACCTGGCCCCAGACCTGCGAGCGGGTGGGGACGATGCCATCGCTCCGGGAGCGGTACCCCTCGCCGAAGGCCGCTCGGAGCGCCTGCGCCTGCTCCGGACGCGGGTCGGGCGTGCGGAGCTCCCGTGAGTCGGGCGCGCTCTTCTTGTGGAGGAACGACCAGACGCCGTAGATGGCCTGGGGCTCGGGGTCCATCATCCGCAGCGACACCATGTCGCCCAGCCCCGGGTCGTCCTTGCCGGTGATGACCTGGAGCAGGACCTTGAGGCTCGGGGGCGGCGCGCCGGTGATGACCGAGCCATAGCGCACATTCGGTTGATCCACCGTCTCGCGGTTGAAGCCCTCCATGCGGCCCGGCGTCAGGTCCTCGATGAGGGATTGATCCTTGCCCACCTGGGAGAGGAACTCCTCGAGCGTGGCCTGCTCGGTGGGCGTCAGGTGCGCCAGCAGGCGGGTGACCTTGTCGGCCACCGTGTCCTGGAGGCCGAGCTGATGGCCCGCCTGGCTCAGCGAGTAGAAGAGGCGGAAGGCCAGGAACGTCATCGGCCGAGAGCCCCGCCGCAGGGCGAACACGGTGAAGAGCCACAGCAGGCGCAGCAGCATCTCGCCCCGCTTGTCCTGCTGGAAGAAGCCGGCCAGGGGCGTGCCGTGGTGCGGCGTGGCCACCGACACCACCGTGCGCACGCGGCGCAGCAGCTCGGGCGCCTCGCGGGGCATCCACGTCGACACCACGCCCCGTGCGTCCAGCCCTCCCGTCGAGTGCCCCACGAGGTGCAGGAGCGCGTCATCCCTCGAGGCCGTCTCCTGGATGACCCGCAGCACCCTCCGCGCCCGCACCCCCAGGTTGGCCGTGGGATGCGAGGTCACCGCCTCCACCTCCACCTCGTGGCCGCGCTGCTGGAAGCCCTCGACGAGCAGCTCCCGTACGTGCTCGAAGTAGACGATCCGCTCGGCCGGTTTCTCTCCCATATGGGTGAAACCGAAGAAACCGGGGAGGAGGTACACGCGGTGTCTGGCCATCGGGGCAGTGTAGGAGGGTGCCCGGCCCTCGCAAGGAGAAGTGCCGGGATCCGCACGCTCGGGGAAGCGAAGTTCGCGACGCGCCGCACCGGAGCCGGTAGAGTGGCCGGGCCTTGGACGCCGCTACGCCTTCACCCGCTCTCCCCCCCAAGCTCGAAGAGCTGCTTCACTCGCTGACGGATCGCGCCTTCGCCGAGCGCCTGCGCAAGGTGTACGGCGCCGCGAGCCAGGCCATTGGCCGGCTGAGCGATCTGGATCTGCTCCAGTACGAGACCGCCCACGTGGACGACAGCCCGGACCTGTCCCTGTGGGAGGAGATGGCGCCCGTCATCCGCGACACGGTGATGGACGTCAACGCGCTGCTCAACGTGGTGCGCGAGCAGTTCGCGACGCGGCCGGCGGGGGCGGCGGGTTCCGGGGCGCCCCTGGCGGCCACCGTGGAGGCGCGGCGGGCCAAGGACGCCTCCGAGCTGCTCCTTGGCTGGATGCAGCAACTGGCCCAGGGCGTCACCCAGCTCGGCGAGACGATGCGCAACCCCGCCGTCGTGTCGGACCGCTGGATGCTGCTGGCGGAGATCCAACGGCTGCGCGAGCGCTTCCGTGAGCAGATCGGCAACCTCGTCTTCGAGTCCGCCAGTGCCTTCGGGCCGGTGACGCGCCAGCAGGTGGTGCCCGGGCACGAGGCGGAGGTGAAGGCGGCGGTGATGGTGCGAGCCATTGTCGCGGACCTGTCGCGCATCGTCTCGGCGCGGATGTCCAAGGTGCGCGAGGCCGAGCCCGAGGACGTGCAGTGGAACGCCCAGCAATTGCAGACGGAGCTGGATGCCTTCGGACGCACGGCGGCCTACAAGAACCTGCGCGCGCAGGACAAGCGGCACATCATCGAGATCCGCGTCCGGGTGGGGCAGCTGGCCATCCAGGACGCGCCCCAGAAGTCCGAGGTGCTCTCGGCGGTGGAGGAGCTGGACACCTTCGTGCGCTCGCTCTCCAGCGTGAACCAGCGGCAGCTGCTCATCACCCATGATCGCGAGGTGTGGGCGGCCTGTGGCGTGCGGCTGGAGCGGGCCGTGGGGTTGTGGGGCTCGGATCCGGCGGGGGCGGCGAAGGCCCTGGCCGAGGCGGCCGCCAGTGCCCAGTCCCTCTACGGGAGGGATCCGCGGCTCGATGGTTTCCTGCGCAAGGCGCGCAAGCAGCCGCTGGCCCAGCTCTCGGGCCCCGACCTGCGCGCCGCCGTCGAGACGCTCCAGTCCCTGCTGGCGGGACTGGACCTCCAGTAACTCACGTGCGCGCGTCGGGAGCGGGCGCCTCGGGAGTGGGCTCGAGCTGTTGAGCGGCGGCCGGGTTGGCGAGCACCGCGCGGGCGCGCTCCAGGTCCAGGCTGCCCTCCCACTTGGAGACCACCAGCGTGGCCACCGCGTTGCCCACCAGGTTGGTGAGGGCGCGCACCTCGGACATGAAGCGGTCCACGCCCAGCAGCAGCACCAGGCCGGCCACGGGGATGCGGCCGGTGGCCGACAGCGTCGCCGCGAGCGTGATGAAGCCTCCGCCCGTGACGGCCGCGGCCCCCTTGGAGGTGAGCAGCAGCACCGCGAGCAGCGCCAGCTCCTCGCCCAGGGAGATGTGCGTCCCGGTGGCCTGGGCCACGAAGAGCGAGGCCAGCGTGAGGTAGATGGACGTGCCGTCCAGGTTGAACGAGTAGCCCATGGGCACCACGAGCCCCACCACGCTCTTGGGGCAGCCCAGCGCCTCCATTTTCACCAGCAGGCGGGGGAGGGCGGATTCGGAGGAGGAGGTGCCCAGCACGAGCAGCAGCTCGTCGCGCAGGTAGCGCAGCAGCCGGAGCAGTCCCACGCCCGTCCAGCGCGCGATGGGCCCGAGCACGATGAACACGAAGAGCAGCGCGGTGCCGTAGAAGGTGCCGATGAGCTGTCCCAGGCCGACCAGCGTGCCCACGCCGTACTTGCCCACGGTGAAGGCGATGGCGCCGAACGCTCCGAGCGGGGCCAGCCGCATGATGAGGCCCACCATGCCGAAGAGCAGGTGGCCCACTTTGTCCAGCGCGTGGACGATTCCCTCGCCCGCCTTGCCCATCTTCGAGAGTGCCACGCTGGTGAGCACCGCCACGAGCAGGATCTGGAGGATGTCTCCCTTGGTGAACGGGTCCACCAGGGAGGAGGGGATGAGGTTGAAGAGGAAGTCCACCGTGGTGAGGGACTTGCTCGCGGTGGTGTAGCCTTCGATCGCCTTCGCATCCAGGCGCGAGACGTCGACCGAGAGGCCGGAGCCGGGCTGGACGAGCTCGCCCACGAGCAGGCCGATGGCGAGCGCGCCCGTGGTGACGACCTCGAAGTAGAGGAAGGCCTTGAGCCCCACGCGGCCCACGCGCTTGAGGTCCCCCATCTTGGCGATGCCCGTCACCACCGTGGTGAACACCACCGGGGCCACCATCATCTTGATGAGCTTGATGAAGCCGTCGCCGAGCGGCTTGAGCGATTCGCCCGCGTGGGGCCAGAAGTGTCCGAGCAGTGCTCCGAGCACCACCGCCACCAGCACCTGCACATAGAGGTTCTTGAGCCACCCGAGTCGCATGTCTCCCCATTCTAGTTCGGTTTCTTCGCGCCGCCCTTCGCGCTTACCTGAGAAGAATCCAGGCGGGATCCCGAGCACGCTGAAGACAGGTTGCGCTGAACGGCCCCTGGGAGGCAGTGGCTCCCGGGGGTTTCGTTTTGCGGGAGAGCCCTTCCCGTGGAGCCGGGAACGGTGTAGGTGCGGCGGACCGTATGGTTTCCCCCCGCCCCTTGCGCGACGCGGACCTCTCCTGGGTGGAAGGGGTCTTCACCGATGTCGACGGCACGCTGACCACCTCGCACCGGTTGCGCTCGAGCACCGTGCGGGCGCTCGAGCGCCTGGCGGATGCGGGGCTCAAGCTCGTGCTGGTAACCGGACGTCCGGCGGGCTGGGCCGAGGCCTGGGCGCGCACGCTGCCGGTGGACGGCGTGGTCGCGGAGAACGGTGGCCTGTTCTTCCTGCGAGGGGCCGGAGGAAAGCTGCGCAAGGTGTACGCCGAGTCCCCGCGCGTCCGGGTCGCGAACCGGAGGCGGTTGGAGGCGGAGGTGGCGGCGGTGCTGCGGGAAGTGCCCGGGGCGCGCCTGTCCATGGACAGCGCCTACACCGAGGTGGACCTCGCGGTGGACTACAACGAGGAGGCGCGGCTGGGCGAGCAGGGGGCCGGGCGGATCGAAGCGTTGCTGCGGGCGCGAGGGGTGACGGCGGTGCGCTCGTCGGTGCACGTGAACTGCTGGCTGGGCCGGTTCGACAAGCGCTCCGCGGTGCGCCGCCTCCTGAAGCTCGCGTGGGGGCTGCGGCTGGAGCCGGGGGATCCGCGCTTCGTGTATGCCGGGGATAGTTTCAACGATGCCCCGATGTTTGGAGAGTTCGCCCTGAGTGTCGGGGTGGCCAATGTGCGGCGGGTGCTGGATCGCATCGACACGCCGCCGGCCTTCATCACCCGGGCGGAGGAGGGGCGGGGCTTCGAGGAGCTGGCCCGCGCCATTCTCGCCCAACGGGGCCGTAAGGCCCCTCGTCGAGGAGTCAGAGCGTGAACGTCGTCAAGCTGGAGCTTGCCCCGGGGCTGGGCCGTCACCTGCGAGCGGGACACCCGTGGGTCTTCCGCAAGGCGCTGGAGAAGGTGCCGAAGATTCCTCCGGGCAGCGTGGTGGACCTGGCCGAGAACGGGAAGTTCGTGGCGCGCGGGTATTTCGATCCGCACTCGGCCATCGCGGTGCGCGTGCTGACGCGCAATCCGCGGCAGAGCATCGACGCGGCCTTCTTCGCGCAGCGGGTGAAGCAGTCGCTGGCCGAGCGGCGCTCGCTGATTGATTTGAAGGACACCGACAGCTTCCGGTTGATTCACGGCGAGGGCGATGGGCTGCCGGGCGTGGTGGTGGACCTGTACGGCCCGTACGCGGTGATGAAGCTGTACTCGGCGGGGCTCACGCCGTACCGGGGGCTCATCGTCGAGGCGCTGAAGGCGGCGGTGCCGGAACTCAAGGGCATCATCGGCCGGGACGAGGTGGGCCGGGACGACGTGGACGAGGACGAGGGCCGGGGCTCGGGGCGGATGTTGTGGGGCGAGAAGGCGCCGGAGGTGCTGGAGATCCTCGAGCGGGGCGCGAAGTTCGGCGTGGACGCGTGGCGGGGGCAGAAGACGGGTTTCTTCCTGGATCAGCGGGAGAACCGCTACCTCATCCGGCGGCTGGCGCAGGGGAGGGACGTGCTCAACTGCTTCTGCTTCAGCGGCGGGTTCTCGGTGAACGCGGCGCTGGGCGGGGCCAAGAGCGTGTTCTCGGTGGACCTGGATCCAGACGCGATCGCCCTGGCGCGCGAGAACTTCACGCGCAACGGGCTGCCGGCGGAGAAGCACGACTTCCTGGCGGCGGACGTGTTCAAGCTGCTGGCGTCCTTCCGCGAGGAGGGAAGGACGTTCGATCTGATCATCCTGGACCCGCCGGCGTTCGCGAAGAGCCAGCGGGCGGTGCAGGCGGCGATCGACGGGTACGCGTCGTTGAACCGTCAGGCGTTGGGGCTGCTGCGGCCGGGAGGGCTGTTGGCGACGGCATCGTGCTCGGCGCGCGTGGGCCCGGACGACTTCCTGGGCGCGGTGAAGGAAGCGGCCTTCAAGGCGGGAGTGGATCTGGCGATGGTGGAGGAGCGCTACCAGCCGCCGGACCATCCGATCCGGCTCCAGTTCCCCGAGGGCCGCTACCTGAAGTTCTACGTGATGCTGGCGGTGTAACGGGCGCTGGCTTCACGCGCTCTCACCTGCGCGTGACGAGCTCCGGGCAATGCCCCTCCGCGTCAGTGGGGAGGGGCGGGCCCGTTGTTCGCGGAGCTTCGCGTTTCAGCGCTTGAACACGCGCGAGGCCACGCGGTCCATCACCTCGTTGCCCCACACGAGGCTCGCCTGGGTGAGGCGCTGCATGTCCGCCTTGAAGGCGGTATCCGGCGGCACCGTGGAGTAGGTGCGGCTCAGGAAGAGGCTCTTGTTCTCGGGCTCGTAGTCCACCGCGCCACCGCCGGTGTCCGTGCCGGACTTCTCCTCGGCGCGGAAGCCCTCGAGGACTCCGGGCTTGGGCGGGTCGCGGAACTTGTAGATGAGGGCGCTCGTCTCCAGCGCCTGCTTGTCCGTGTGGTACTCGAAATAGAGCTGAGCGTCGCCGAGCACCGCTCCACCGAATCCCTGCGGGTTGAGGCCTTCGCTCGACTGCCCGTGGGACTTCATGAACGTCTGCACCAGGCGCTGTGCTTCTTCGCGAGTCATGGGTCCTCCGCCTCCAGGAGGCGTCGTTCGTCCAGGGGAACGTTAGCAGCAGCGCGCCCGGCATCGCGAGGAATGCGCGAAGGGGAAGCGCCGTGTCGTGCCGCCGGGTGACCGCAGGAGTGGGGGTGTGCCACCCCATGTCGGAGGTGGGTGCTAGGAAGGCCTGAAGGGAAGGGGTTGGGGGAGGGATGGGCGATGGTGCGGAAGGCGTGGGAGAACCTGGCGGCAGCGCGTGTGCTTCTGGACGTTGAGGATCCGTGTCCCAATGCGGCGGCCTCGCGGGCCTACTACGCGGCCTACCATGCGTGCTGGTACGCGATGAACGAGGCGGGTATACCTACTCCAGAAGTCAGGTCGGGTGTATATTACTTCTTGCATGAGCCCCTGGCCTACGAGGCCCGTAGGGCGGGAGTGCTCGACGACCGGGGGAGCCAGGAACTGTTCGACCTGCGTGAGCTCCGGATCGCCGCGGACTATCTGGAGGAAGACGTGACCGTTGAGGAGGCAAGGGAAGCGCTGGAGGCGGCCGCGGTCATCGTCCGGCATGTGCTGGGGGAGGAGCCGACATGGTGAACGAGCGGGAGGACATCCGCCGTCGGGTGAGGGAGATCGTCGGGAATCGGCCGGTGCGATGGACGGATCATCGGACCACGAAAGGGGACTTTCCGGGTCGGGATTGGTCCCTGGAGGTCTTCGATGTGCCCTCCTCCGAGCGGCGAGAGCTCATCCACCGTCTCTGGGGACTGCTGACGGGGCTCTGGGAGGAGAAGCGCCTGGCGCTCACCGTCCTCTTCCACACGCCCGAGAACACGGACCGGTACTACGCCTGGGTCCGTGAGGAGCACGCGGCGGAAATGGCGGGAACGACCTGACATGCGATACCTGGGAACCGGAGTGGTGCTCACCGTGCTCGCCGGTTGTGGGGGCGGTGAGGAGCTGCGTCGCTACCACGTGGCGGTGGACCCCGGGCCCCTCTCGGCGCTCGCGGACTCCTGCTACCGCGGGGGGACACCTCCCTCGCCGCGCGTGGAGGAGCACAATCTCTATCGCGACTTCATCTGGACCGTCTGGGAGGCCGGAAGCGCCGACCGCGCCTTTCTCGAGCTGGAATCGCCCGAGGGAGGCTGGCGGCTGGGGGATGCGCCGCCGGTGGCGCTCTCGGGGGCCATCGCGGGCACTGGGGATTCCTTCTCGGCCGAGCGGGTGCAGGTGGCGGCCGACGGCAAGGTGCTGGAGTCCACCGCCCTGCGCATCGTCTTCGAGGACCGGGACACCGTCTCCAAGGGCGTGGTGGAGCTCAAATCGAGCTGCGCCTCGTGCGCGGGGGGCAGCCCCCTGTCCTGTGAGGCCCGGCTGGCGTTCACTGCCCGGGAGGAAGTGCTCCAGGAGTGAAGCGCGCGGACACGCTCCGCGCTAATCTCCCGGCCCTCATGGTTCTCAAAGGTCAGTTCCTCGAGCGCTCCACGCTCATCCCCCTGGGCTCCGAGGTGATGGAAGGCGTGGCGCACCGGGGCGACGAGCGTCCTCCGCTGCTCGTGCTCCCGCCCCGTCCCGAGGACGGTGGAGGCATGGATCACGTCATCGGGGCCGAGCTGGCCTTCGCGGCGGCCTCGGCCGGCCACCCCACGCTGCGCTTCAACTACCGCGGCGTCGGGGGCAGTCAGGGCGAGCGGGGCTCGGGCGAGGCGCTGGTCGAGGATGCCGGGGCCGCCCTGACGGTGGTGCTGGAGAACGCCCCATCGCCCGCGGCGGCGGTGGCCGCGCTGCACGGGAGTGCCCGGGTCGCGCTCGAGCTCCGGGCGCGCCATCCCGAGGTGGCCGGCCTGTGCCTGGTGAGCCCCCGGGCGGTGACGGCGCGGGAGTTGGCCGGGCTCGGGCGGGGGTTGCTGGTGGTGGTGGGCGAGCTGGACTCCACCCTGTCCCGGGCGGAGCTCGCCCAGGCGGTGGACGCGGCGGGTGGCGTGCTGGAGGTCGTGGAAGGCGCCGGGGCCAATTTCCACCACGCCTTGCCCCTGGTGGGAAAAGCCGTTCGCGCCTGGCTGAAGATGCTGTCCGGAAAATGAGCAGATGTTTCGTAACCCGTTGATTTGACGAAGGTTCCTCGTCCCGGAGGGAGCTTGCCCGCCGGGAGGGGCGTCGAACAGACTTGATCCAGACCCAATCGTTCCGCCGTTCGTTCGTATGGGTCGTCATAAGGAGCGCCCATGCCCATGAAGCGTTGGACCCTGGCAACCGCGGTGCTGTCCCTGGTGGTGGCGGGGGCGGCCTGCAGGTCGTCCCCGGAGTCCGAGGAGGAGCAGGCGGAGCAGCAGGCCCCCACGGTGGACACCTCGCGGCGGGAGGTGGCCGAGGAGGAGCCCGGTGGCATCGTCGTGGACTTCAAGGATGGTACCTCCAAGGCCGAGTTCGACGCCTGGGAGGCCGAGTGGGGCGTGGACCTCGAGTTCAACTCCGTGGAGGGCGAGCACTCGGGCGTGACGATTGCCCGGGGCGTGGAGGACGTGGACGCGGTGCTCGAGCGCATCCGCCAGAACCCGGCCGTCGAGTCCGCCGAGCCGCTGCGCGTGTACTCGGTGCCTCCCGGTGAGGAGGCCGTATCCGGGCTGGACTCCTCGCTCGAGGAGACGAGCAAGGACGGCTACACGCCGAATGATCCGGACTACCCCAAGCAGTGGAACCTCCGGATGATCCACATGCCCACCGCCTGGCAGCGCAGCCATGGCAAGGGCGTGGTGGTGGCGGTGCTGGACACGGGCATCGCCTACGAGGACTCCGACGACTTCAAGCAGGTGCCGGACCTCAAGGGCACGAAGTTCAAGAAGGGCTACGACTTCGTCAACGACGACGAGCACGCCAACGACGACCACGGGCATGGCACGCACGTGGCGGGCACCATCGCGCAGGCGACCAACAACGGCGAGGGTGTTGCGGGCGTGGCCTTCGAGGCGACGCTGATGCCGGTGAAGGTGCTCAACCACTTCGGCTCCGGCACGTCGGCGGACATCGCCGAGGCCATCCGCTTCGCGGCGGACAACGGCGCCAACGTCATCAACATGTCCCTGGGCGGTGGCGGCTACTCGAAGGTGATGGCCGACGCGGTGGAGTACGCGCGCAAGAAGGGCGTCACCGTGGTGGCCGCGGCCGGTAACGCCGGGCGCGCGCGCGTGGAGTTCCCGGCGGCCTACCCGGGTGCGGTGGCCGTGGCGGCGGTGGGCCCCAATGGCTCGCGCGCTCCGTACTCGTCCTACGGCAAGGAGCTGGACATCGCGGCCCCCGGTGGTGACAAGCGCCAGGGCGACGCGGGCGGCATCCTGCAGAACACCATCGACCCGAGGAACGTGTCGCGCTCCGTCTACGCGGCCTACCAGGGCACGAGCATGGCCACCCCGCACGTGGCGGCCGTGGCGGCGCTGCTGTACGCCGAGGGCGCCAGCGGGCCGGACGAGGTGGAGAAGGCCCTCTACGCGGGTGCGAAGCGGGTGGGGGACCAGGCCTGGACGGAGGAGTACGGGCACGGGCTGCTGGACGCCGAGGCCTCGCTGAAGGCGCTCGGGGGCGGGGCCTCGCGCTGGCCGTCCATGTGGTGGGCCCTGGCCCTGCTGGCGCTGGTGCTGCTGACGATGCGCGGGCGCGAGCGTCCGGGCTACCTCAACGTCCTCGTGCGGCCGGCCTTCCTCGTGCCGCTGGTGCTGGCCACGGTGGGCGTGTTCTTCGCCCGCTCGTGGTTCGGCGGCGCCTCGGGCGTGGCCGGCGACGTGGTCAACGTGGCCTCCCTGCCCATCCCCGACTGGCAGCGCATCATCTTCGGCCGCGGCAAGCTGGCCAACCCGCTCTTCTACAGCTCGCTCATCCCGCTGCTGCTGTCCTTCCTGGCCATCAAGTTCCGGGGGCTGCGCTCGGCCATCGGCGGGCTCGCGCTGGGCTTCGCGGGCTTCCTCACCTACGCCGCCTGGAGCAACGCGCCCGCGCTGGCGTGGATGCCCTTCCACTTCCTCGCCATGCCCTGGCTGGTGATCAACACGTTCATCTGCCTCATCATCGCGCGGGCCATGCTGCGCAAGGAGTCGGCGGCATGAAGCTCACCGGACGCGTGGTGTATCGGGATCTCGAGGGCGGCGTCTGGGTGCTGGAAGGGGATGATGGGCGCACCTACCAGCTCGCCGGCGGCGACCGGAAGATCAAGAAGGACGGCCAGCGGATCGAAGCCGAGGGCGACGTGGCCCGCGACATGCTAACGGCCGCCATGGTGGGCCCCGTGTTCAACGTGGCCACCTACCGCTTCCTCTGACGTACGCGAGCCCGGCTCCGGATGCGTCTCTCCCTCGTCTCGGGGGAGGGAGCCGGAGCTGGGCTCTCTCTTTTTCTGGCGCACCACCGGGAGCCGTGGCCCCTCAGGGGCTCGCCTTGGGGGGACGCACCATCCGCTCCAGCAGGTGCTCGAGCGCCTTCGCCGGCTCCTCACACAGGCCCGAGTGGACGGGGCCCGTCTGGAGCATCGTGCTGCGCGGCGCCACCAGCCAGTGGAAGCGCTCCTTCTGCGGCAGCTGTCCGATGGGCCCCGCGGCCTTGCCTCCCGCGCAGACGCGGGGAATGGCCGCCAGGTGGCCTCGTAGCAGCTCCACGTCCGCGTCCGGCGCGAGCGCCAGCAGCCGCCGCTCGTCCAGCTCCACCCGCGCATCGAGGAAACGCCGGGTGAGGCAGTAGAGGATGACACCCGCGTTGATGAACTCCTCGCGCTCCACGCGCGGCACCACGCGGATGATGGCGTAGTCAAACGAGCTGTGCGCGGGCACGCTGTGCCTCCTCGATGAACGCGGGTGCCGCCTCCAGGCGCTTCAGCAGGTACGAGGCATACGCTTCCCGGTGCTCCGTCACCGTCGCGAAGCGGGGCTCCACCGCCGGGCCCAGCCAGGCCTCGGGCACGCATGCCACGACGCGCTGGATGACCTCCGGCGTGAGCCGCTCGCGCAGGGCCTGCTCCGCGCCGGGCAGCTCCGAGGCCCAGGGCAGCAGCACATGGTCCTTCACCGCCGGAAAGCGGCTCTGGCTGCGCTCCAGGTAGTCGTCCCAGGCGTGGTGGAAGTACAGGGACGCGCCGTGGTCGATGAGCCACAGCGCCTTGTGCCAGCTGAGCATGTTCGGGTTCTTCGGCGTGCGGTCCACGTTCGTCACGTAGGCGTCGAAGCACACGATGGCCGAGGCCTCCGCCGCCTGCGGTGCCGGGCCCACCGTCGGATCGAACGTGATGGAGCCCGGCAGGTAGTCCATGCCCAGGTTGATGCCGCCGCTCGCCTTGATCAGATCGCGGATCTCCCCGTCCGGCTCGGCGCGGCCCAGGGTGGGATCCAGCTGCAGCAGCACGAGCTCCGGCACCCTCAATCCCATGGCCCGGGCCAGCTCGCCCGAGACGACCTCGGCCACGAGCGCCTTGATGCCCTGGCCCGCGCCCCGGAACTTCAGGACATACAGGCCCGAGTCCTCCGCCTCGACGATGGCGGGCATCGAGCCGCCCTCGCGCAAGGGCGTGACGTAGCGTGTCGCGTGGATTGTTCTCATCGGTGGTTCCTCACCCCCGTCTTCGCCTGGATGGAGCGGGGGGAATACACGGTCAACGCCCGCCGGGCTTGTTTTGTTTGGATTGCCTCGCGCGCTCCTGGACGTACTCCTGGAGGGGAACCTGACCCCGGCGGGCGCGCACCCGGAGCTCGTACAGGGCCTCCCGCTCGGCGTGCAGCGCGTCCGGCGCTTTCTCGGGGACGGGGGCCAGGGGGTAGCGCGTGTCGACCCGGCTCAGCTGCACCCCCAGGGGATCCAGGGTCACGTAGGCGCCCAGGGACAGCGCCGCGGCGGCCACCCAGGGGAGCGCCCGTCCGAGCAGCCTCGGCGCGGGCTCCAGGTGGACGGGGGGCTCGGGGGCCTCCACCACCGCCGCTGGACGGCGAGGCCCCAGCAGGCCCGGGAAGCGGCGCGTGGCGGTCAGCAGCACCCACAGCGCTCCGCCACAGCCGAGCGCGAACAGCAGGAAGAACCGCAGCTCCCGCTGGCTGGGGGGGCCCTCGGGGGACTCGAGCTCCTTCGCGCTGAAGAACACCACCGTGGACACGAGGTTGTTGGCCGCATGCGCGAGGATGCCGGGCCACAGCGAGCCGGTGCGCAGCAGCAGCCAGCCGAACAGCACTCCGAGCTCCAGGCGGGCCAGGAAGCCCACCGGATCCAGGTGGAAGATGCTGAAGACGGCCGCGGAGATGACCAGCGCCTTCAGGGGTGGATCCCCGCGTGCCTTGAGGCCCTGGAAGAAGAGGCCCCGGAAGAAGAACTCCTCGCAGACCGGCGCGCCGATCGTCACGCTGGCCACGATGACGGCCATCTCCACCGCCGACTGGCCGCGGAAGATGTCCGCCACGTCGTAGATCTCCCGCCACGCCTTGGGCATCAGCGATTGGGAGACGTATTGGATGGGCGCGACGATGGCGAAGAAGTTGAGCACGCCCAGGGCGAACCCGAGGCCCACCGGCGCCAGGCCCGGAAACGTCAGGCCGGCGTAGTGCACCGGGCTCCTCCCGGTGGCGCGCAGCACGTACCAGGTCAGGCCGAAGAAGACGAAGACCTGGGTGAACCAGATGCCGAAGGCCACGCCGAGGGGCTGCACCAGAAGCCCTGCGGTGAGGAAGGCCACGAACATGCCCATCGCGGAGATCACCGCCACGGCGCGCGGCTTCAGGGGATGGGACCCGGGAGGTTGTGGGGGACGGGGATTGGCGTCTTCCACCGGCGTTCTCCGGCTGCGAGAGAGGTGCTCGAAACACGAGGTACCGGAACGAGGCGCTTCTATAATGCCCGGACTTTGGCTCGCTTCCGTCGAATCGTTCTGCGTCGTGCGGGTGCGCTGGCGGCGCTGCTGGTGCCGGGAGCGGCCGGCGCGTCCGCGTTCCAGCTCGAGGCCCGCACCGAGGCGCAGGTGTACCAGATCCGTGCCTGGAGGGACTCGGCTCCCGACGAGCCGGTGCTGCTGCCACGCCGGAGGATCGTCCAGTACCTGGGGCTCAACGGGTACGAGCTCGTTACCGGGCAGGACGTGGGCTTCGAGTCCAGTCTGCGCGTCTTCGCCGACTTCGGCCTGCCGCGCGGCGAGGCGATGAAGATCGACGGGTTGCGCTCGGAGGACGCGGACCTGCTCTACGCCTTCGTGCGCTACGGGAGCAACGGACTCGAGGGCCGGCTGGGGCGGCAGGTCTACGTGGACGTCGGGGACATCCTGGCCTTCGATGGCCTGCGCGTGCGCTACATGAGCCCGGTGGGCGTGGGCGCCGAGGTGTACGGGGGGCTGTGGGTGAAGGGGGCGGGGGTGCTGGCCTCGTCGGTGTACCAGCCCGACGGGACGCGCGAGAGCGACTCGCGGCGCCTGGAGCAGGGCGTGGCGGGAGCGGACCCGGCGCTGTCCTCCCCCGAGCCCATGTACGGCGCGAAGCTGCTGCTGGAGGGCCCCGGTGTCCTGTCGGGCCTGTCCGGTGCGCTGGGCTACCGCCGGGCCCTGGTGGAGGGGAAGACGGACCTCGAGCGCGCGACGCTGGAGGCGCGGTATGGGCGGGGGCTCGGGGTGAACGCGGTGGCGGGCGTGGACCTCGATGTGCTGCGGATGCGGCTCGCACAGGCCCGGGCGCAGGTGCGGTGGGACGCAGAGCGGTTCGCGGTGAGTGGCGAGGCGCTGCGGCTCTCGCCCGTCTTCTCCGCGGACTCCATCTGGTACTGGTTCGCCTCGGCGCCTCGGGACGAGGCGCGGGTGCGCGTGGACGTCTTCCCGCGAGGCCCGCTGCGCTACTACGTGCAGGGCGTGGGCAGCCTGTACCACACGGAGCTCAACAGCGGTCTCGCGCTGGCCGCGGCGGCGAACGAGCCCGGAGGCGCTCCGTCCTTCACCGCGGGAGGCTCGGCGGGCGCGTCGCTGCGAGCGGGCCGCTTCCGCTCGGCGCTGGATGTGTCGTACCGGCGCGGCTACGGGGGCTCGCAGCTCTGGGCGGATCTCACCGCGGGCTACGGCTTCGGGGATGGGCGCTTCTCCCTGGACGGGCGGCTCTCGGCGGCGCACATCGACGATGGCTTCAACCCGCTGCTGGCGGGCAACTTCTTCGGCGCGCAGCTGTGGGCCAGCCAGGCGCTGACCCGGGCCGCGCGCATGTCCCTGGTGCTCGAGCAGAACGTGAACCCGTACACCCGCTGGGACTCCAAGGTGTTCTTCCTCTTTGATGTGAAGGCGGTGCTGTAGATGGAGCGCCGGTACCGGACAGCCCTGGGCCTCGTCGCCCTGTCGCTCGTGGTGGCGGGCATCACCTGGGCGGCCACGGCCCGCGAGCGCAGCCTCGCCATCTACCCGGCCCAGCACATCCCCCTGCGCTTCGACCACCAGCAGCACCTGGCCGCGGGCGCCGAGTGCGTCACCTGCCATGACTCCATCCGGGCCAGTGAAGCCGTGAAGGAGCGCAACCTCCCGGGCCACGCGGAGTGCGAGTCCTGTCACGACCTCGAAGCGGCGAAGAAGGGCGAGAAGACGGACCCTCCCGCGAGCTGCAACACGTGCCATCCGGGGTTCGATGCCACGGTGCGCCTGGCGCCGCCGAAGGTGGACGTGCCGCCGGGCAACCTGCGCTTCAGCCACAAGGTGCACGTGGAAAAGAAGGTGGAGTGCACCACGTGTCATGGCGCCA
>NZ_JBJMQO010000056.1:0-21243 GCF_045802675.1 Archangium sp.
AGGTCCACGAAGCGCGCCATGGACACCGGTGTGCCCCGGCCCACGTTCAGCACCCGGTACGGCGGCAGGGCATATATCTGCGCCCCTGTTCCACTACTCCCGCGAGCCGCACTTCCCCCATGCACGGAGCCATCGAACGTGTCCCTCGGCGTCCCTATCTTCGCTGCGGCTTTCCATTTACGACCCCATCGAGAACCTCCATAGATGCTTCGTGGTCGGTGAGCACCGCGCTAGCCTTCCAGGAGAAATGTCACAAATCTACCTTTTCGGGGCTGAGCCAAGTGGACGCTCAACGATGAGGGCTCGCATGCTCACCTAGCCACCAAAGGGAGCTGCTGATGGTCGGAAATCTTCTCAAGGCTGTTGCTAAGCAAGCGGTCAAGGCCGCCCCCCAGATCACGAAGGTTGCGAAGACTATCAGCGCGACAGCTGGTGCGATCTCTGCTTCAGCCCTCGCTTACATTAGCGTTCGCAAGGCGGTTGATTACGATCGAGATCGCCAATCGCGCGAGTAGCGAATCTGACCACAGGTGAATTCCGAGCACTCAAGATCTTCAAAAGGAACTGCATGGGAGCCAAGATTCACGCCAGCTGGGTCGACGGAGAAGCATTTTCCGACATCTGGGAACCGCTCCGAGAAGCGGATGAGTTCGTGGTCTTGTCCTGCTATGTGAGCCCGACAGGCTGGGCACGCATAGAGTCTTTTGTTCGGCAACGTTCGCTAGAGAACTCCCAATTCCAAGCCACATTGATCTTCAGCCTGTCGGGCATGCGCGAGAACGAGTCCGAAACACTCATCTCCAGCATGGCAAAACTTGCTGGGGATATTCGCATCGGCAAGCAAGTCCACACATACGTGATGAAGGACGATTCATCCGCGCTCTTCCATCCTAAAGCACATGGATCTTCGGCTGGAGGCAAAACACGCGTCGTCGTAGGATCGGCCAATCTGACAGCCGGCGGCATGGACCGAAACTACGAGTTAATGACGGTGCTCGACGACTTCCCGGATTCTTATGGCCACCCCTTTCAAGGTCGAATAGCAGGTGGCTTTCTTGATAGTTCAGACAGGGGGATGAGCGCACGCGAATGAGGCCAAGCCAGCTCTCAGCCAAAACCATTCCATGAAGTGCCCGACGCTAGACGCTCCTGAGTGCTTCTGACTGAGTGCCGCGGTTTGCTCCCTGTCGCCTGTTCAGGAGATTTTCTCTCCCTTGAGCACACGCGCTGTAGCCACATGCTTGCGCGCCACCTCTCCCGGCACATAGCCTTTCTTCACCTTCTTCTTGGCGGCGCGGGGATGTTTGCGCAACGTGGAAGGCTTCACCTTCCTCGCTAATTCCAGGAGGGCTTCACTCAACTGCTCCGCGGACTGTATCTCCTGCCCGCTCCACTCTTCCGGCTCTACTACCATCATCATTCCGCCGTAAGCGAATTTCACTTCGGCCGCGATGTAATAGGTGGACACCTGCATGTTGGTTGCTTCCAGGTCATGGCTGGCTTCCACTGCTGTCTTCACCACCGACAACACGTTGTAGGCCAGCACCGCCACCCCGAAGGCCAGCAGCGCCGCTCGCGGCCTCCCCAGACTCCTCACCTCGCTCTCGAGCACCGCCTCCAGTTCTCCAAACATCCCTTCAATCGTCCACCGCTTCCTGTACAGCTGCGCTACCTCCAGGGCGCTCAGCTTCTCCTCGGGCACATTCGTGAGCAGCCGGATGACTGTTTCCCCGTCCTCCGTTGGCTCCTCCAACTCCACTTCAATTCGTCTCAACTCCAACGGCCTCTCCCCCTCCAACCGCACCGCCTGCTCGAAAACACGTCCCGTCTGCCCTCGTCCCACTTCCCGTCTCTCTCCCAGCACGGTGGGATTGGGTGACACGCCATGCTCTCGGATGATGAAGGCCGCTCTCTTCTCATGCACCTCGCGCAGAATCCTACTCGTGGAGAAGTTCCTGTCGGCCAGCCACAACTCCCCCTCCCGCACTCGCTCCAACACGGGCCCCATCAACGCCCGCTCCTGTGCATGCGCATCCTCCGCGGGTAGCACATCCACCACCAGGCTCAACTCCGGCGCATACACCACCAACGACTGGCCGGGCAGCGCAGCTCCTCGGAATCCTCTCAACGGCTTGAGCCGCTTCTCGCTGGCGGGCAGATGATTGCCATCCAAGACTCGCACCTGGTAACCCGCCGCCCACGGCCCCTGCTTCTTCATGGGCTGCACCACGGGCAACAACCGTTCCGCACTCCCTTGCACCAGCGCTCGCACCACCTGGGGCTCGGTGTGATTCACTTTGTCGTAGAGCGCCGCCAGCGAGACGCTCAAGTCCGGGTCGGACTGCGCCGCGGCGTGCAGCGACGGTCTCAATCCCAGCGCCACCAATCCCATCAAATCCACTACCGAGGAGAAGAGCAGCTCGCGCGTGTACTGCTGCTCTCGGTGCGCTTCGAACATCTCATCAATCCATTGCGAACTCAGGGCATGCTCAAGCGTGCGGCGCACCATCACCGTGACGGGACTGCGCTGCGTGAAACGCTCCATCATTTCCTTCAAGGCCACGTTTGTTCCTCCGCGATGGGGCGCGAGGAATTCGCCTGGGTCGTCCGATTTCCTGGACCCACCTCCGCCCAGGTGGGCTTTCACCTTCCCACCTGACCGCTAGGGTAGCACCCTTCACATGACCTTGAAAGTGGTGATTCTTATGGCGCATTCCGTCAATCGGTCCAAGCACTCCAGAACACAGATAAGATTCTGCAGGTTACCGAAAGGGACAAGGAAACAATCAAGTCCAGGGTGCGACAGGTCCGCCGAAGAAAAATAACACGCACCACGCCTCAACCCAACGGCCCGAAGAAACCAATAGGCACCCCTACCAGTGGCCCCATCCTGCCGCCCGTCACTGACGCGTTGGATGCTCTTGCTCGTGTTCAGGCTTTGGCCAAACAGGGAGTATTCCTCATTCGCTCCGACAAGCCTGATACGCTCTCAATCCCCGTACCCCTGGACCAATTCCGCAAGGCAAAGATCCTGGCGGATCAAAACCGAAGGACACTTGGACGAGCTCTAGAGGTAGGCGAAGGAGCCAAGTCCATCAGTGTAGCACTCGTCCCCAGACCTGTGGTTCAGTCGCTGACCGAGCATCTTGAGCCTCTTGGCCGCCTCGTGGGGAAATTCTCGGTTGAGACACTGGGCGGGAAATGGATGCCCTCTGATTGGGCGGAAGCCTTCGAGACTACATGGCTTCAGCAGTCTGAAGGCTTCTCTCTCCAAAAATACCGGCTGGAGATCGACCAGCACTTGAACAACCTGCCTCGAGAACTCACTGGAAAGAAATTACGGCGTGAGCTGGGTGAACTCGTGTACATCCGGAAACCGTCCGAATGGGACATGGAAGCCGCAGCTCGTCTTCTTGGCTGGGAGGAAGATCGAGAGGTGCCAGTCAAGCTTGGTCCTGCTTTACGAAAGCAGATCATCGACGCCATCCTCAAGCACGTAAGAAACACAGTTGACCGACGCCTAAACGCCGACTACGTCCATGCCCAACTGTCCGCGCTCGGATTGCTCCCGTATATGCGTCCGACAGGGAACGACATGGGCACGAAAGAGGCCATTCTGTTCCTGGCCGATTGGGTGCAGGCAGCTGCTGAACCAAGGCTCAAGTCCGCAGACCGAGAGATATCTCATGCTCCAAACCGCAGCCATGTCACGCAGATTCTAGCGAAGAAGCTCAACGTAGACATCGTCGCCCCGGAACAGGCATTCGCTGAATCCGTAAGATGGCAACGGGCCGTCATTGATGAGAATGACGCGGAGCCTTTGGACCAAGTGCTAGTCCATGTATGGAAAAAATTCCACGATTGGTTCGGCTTCGATGCGACCACTGCTCCATGGCAGGACTTGGTACCGCTTGCATCAACTCGCAAGGATTGGAGCCAAGAGAAAGCCGCGTAGCCATTCGGCTTTGAACTCCCCAACCCAGCGCTCATCAATCATGCATTTCGCAGTTCAAGAGACAAAGCAAATCAAGAGACGCTGATACCGACTGCCTGTAACAACTCGTGCCGAATACACTTATGACCCCTCCGTCGATTTCCATCGAAGACCTACGAAACGCGTCGCGCTCCGTACTGTCGACCCTCTCCAACGTAGGACGCGCTGCTCGCTATTCCTGGCCGGAAAACGGTCGGCACAAAATGTACTTCGGTTACTCCTACTCAATCCCAAAGGAAGAACAGATCCGATCCGAATTCTATCGCCACCTAACCAACGACGGCGCCTTGTTCGAGCTTGAGTGGAACACTTATGGACTTAAAAACGAGGCGAACCAAAAGACCGAAATCGATCTCGTTTCATTTGCTGGCGAAAAAGTAACCGCGCTGCTTGAGATCAAGAGAATATGGAGCCTCAAGGGCTGGAACAACAAATACGATGAATTCGCGTCAGATGGCCTTCAACCTGATTCAAAGAAACTGCACGCAGCAGCCGCTAGACTTCGTAAGGCAGATGCAAATTCACTCGCACCCGAGGCCCTTGTTGGATTGATCATCGTATCCTTTGCGCATAAGCCAGATAATCTGAGAGAGGGGAGACTGCGCAACGTTCTCGATTGCATTCACGGCGCTACAGTCCATGAACTCTCTTCCACAGGTGACCAACCGCTTTGCGAGCACATAGGTAACGACTCTACTTCGCACCCCGTTTACGCTCGGCTCGACTTCCTACAACTGCCCCAGAATACTTGACGAAGCGCCTCAAGCCTTACGTGGATTGTGCGCTCGAAACCAATCACGCAGTAACGATGGACACCTGAAGAGAGCCATGGCTCAGCCCTCGCGGCCGCGGTACCACGCCACCAGCCGGGCGAGCCCCTGTTCCAGGGGCACCGCGGGGCGGAAGCCCGTCTCGCGCTCCAGCGCCGTCACGTCCGCGCACGTCACGTCCAGCTCGCCCGGCTGCGCGGGCCGCAGCTCCACCCAGGCCTTCGTGCCCAGCTGTTCCTCCAGCAGGTCCACGAAGCGCGCCATGGACACCGGTGTGCCCCGGCCCACGTTCAGCACCCGGTACGGCGGCGCTCCCCCGGGCGGCTTGTCCAGCACCCGCACCAGCGCCTCCACCACGTCGTCCACGTAGGTGAAGTCGCGCTGCATCTTCCCCTCGCCGTTCAGCACGATGGCGCGCCCCTCCAGCATCGCCCGGAGGAACAGCATCGGCGCCATGTCCGGCCGGCCCCACGGACCGTACACCGTGAACAGCCTCAGCCCCGTCACCGCCAGCCCGTACTGGTGGCTGTAGACGTGCCCCATCATCTCGTCCGCGCGCTTCGTCGCCGCGTAGACGCTCACCGGGTGATCCGCCGCCGCCTGCTCGGAGAAAGGTACCGGCGTGCCCGCCCCGTACACTGAGCTCGACGAGGCGAACACCAGGTGCCCCACCCTCGCTTGCCGGCACAGCTCCAGCACCTGGAGGAAGCCCGTGACGTTCGTCTCCGCGTAGTCCACCGCCTCCGCGGCCAGCGAGCGCACGCCCACCCGCGCCGCCAGGTGCACCACGCGCTCGGGCTTCGCTCCGTCGAAGAGCTCCCGGCAGGACTTCACGTCGCGGATGTCCATCCGGTGGAAGCTGAAGTCCGCCGACGCCTTCAGCCGCGACAGCCGCGTGGCCTTCAACGTCACGTCTCCCGACGTGTCCAGGTTGTCCAGACCGATGACCGAGTCCCCACGCGCGAGCAACCGCTCACACACGTGGTAACCGATGAAACCCGCTGCGCCCGTGACGAGCACCTTCATGACTCAACTCCCATCGCGGGCGGGGACATAGCACCCTCAGTCCTCGATCTGTGTTTCGAGGAAGGGTTTCTGCTGCGCCCTCCAGGCCCGCGAGCTCACGCCCTCCGCGACCCGTCTTCCCACCGCGAGACCCGCCGCGCAGGCGTGGTGCACGTTGTCATGCACGAAGAGCGCGCTCCGCCCCACCGGGTAGAGGCCCTCCACCCGACTCAATTCATTCAACGCCCGCTCCCGCACCGCGCCGAAGCCCTTGCGGTACAGCGGGTACGCCGAGGCCATGCGCCGCACCTGGGCTCCGAGGATCTCCGCCGCCCCCAGGCCCGTCCGCTCCAGCGCCGGGCGCACGCGTTGGGTGAGCTCTTCCGGTGAGGCGCTCCAGATGGCGTCGCCCACCGCGCAAGGCAGATCGAAGCCCACCACCGTCCGCCCCTCGGGGCCCGCGCCTCCCAGGAAGTTCCGGGCCTCGAAGAGCCGGTTCGCCGGGAGGTGCTCGTCCGCGAAGTAGTGCACGTCCTGCGGCGTTCCCCTGTCCTTCGCGAGCAGCAGGTACAGCAACGTCAGCGAGCGGTACCCCAGGCCCTCGGCCGCCTCGGGCCGTCCCGTCCACGCGCACAGCAGCGGCAGCGGCACCGTCGCCACCACCGACTCCGCTGGCACCTCCCGCCCCGCCACCACCACCGCCCTCACCCGCTCGCGCTCCAGCACCAGTCCCTCGGCCGCCGCACCGCAACGCACCTCGCCCCCGGCCCGACGCAGGCCTTCCGCCAGGCCCTCGGCCAGCGCTCCGAAGCCGCCATCCGGGTAGAAGTAGCGCCGCCCCGCCGACGCGCCTCCCCGCCCGAGCGCCGCGCGCACCACCACCAGCGGGCCGCCCTTCTGCACCCGCGCCCGGCCCAGCGAGGCATCCAGCTCCTCCGGCGGCAGGCCCCACACCTTCCTCGCCGCGGGCTCGTACAGCACTCGCGCCGCGTGCCTTCCCAACCGCCGCGCCGCCTCCGCTCCGAAGTGGCTCCCCTCGGGAGGACGCAGCCGCGCCCCCACCGCCGAGAGCCCGTGCTTCACCACCTCGGAGAGTCCCAGCCCTCGCGCGATGCCGAGCAGCGACAGCGGATACGGCAGCCGCCTCCCGCCCACGTGCACCATGCCGCTGCGCGCCCTCACGCCGAGCGCCCCGCCCAGGGCCGAGCGGTAGAGCTCCAACACCTCGGGCCCCGCCGCCATGTGCAGCCGGTGCGGGCCGTAGTCCACCTTGAAGCCCGCGAAGTCGAACGAGCCCGACAGGCCTCCCACGCGCTCCGAGGCCTCGAGCACCACCACCCGCTTCCCCGCCCGCACGAGTGCGTGCGCCGCCGCCAGCCCCGAGGGCCCTCCGCCAATCACCACCACCGGCGCACTCACCCCGTGCCTCCCACGGCCGGCAGCTCCAGCGCCGCGAGCGTCCTCGGGGCCCGACCCGCGCGCAGCCAGCCGATGCCTCGCGCCACCGTGCGGCCCATCAGCCAGGTGTCGCGCACCGGCCGCCACTTCGATTGGCCCACGCGCGCGTGGTAGGCGATGGGCAGGAAGGCGATGGGGTCTCCCGCCGCCGCCAGGGCCAGCGTCAGCGTCGTGGTGAGCGAGAACCGGTCGGGCAGCACCGGCGAGAGCGACAGCAGATCCGCCGTGCGCAGCACCCGCAGGCCCGAGTTCAAATCCGGCGCCTCGAAGCCACCCAGCCACCGCACCGCGCCCCGGAAGAGCGCCTTCACCGCCGAGCGCGCGAAGGGCTCGGAAGCGCCGAGCTTTGGCCGGGCGCCAATCGCCTGCCGCGCCCCACCGCGCACCGCCGCCACCAGCTCCGGCAGAGAGGCCTCGGGGTACGTCCCATCCGCGTCGATGAGCGCCAGCAGCGAGCCCCGTGCCCGGGCGGCCCCGGCCTTGATCGCCGCGCCGTAGCCCACGCCGCCCAACGTCAGCACCCGCGCCCCGGCCTCGCGCGCCACCGCGCCCGTGCCGTCCCGCGAGCCATCGTCCACCACGAGAATCTCGTGCGCCTCCCCCGCCAGTGCCTCGCCCACCCGCCGTATCACTCCGGCGATGGCGCGCACTTCGTCTCGCGCGGGGATGACGACACTGATCATCCCGCCGTCACCTCGGGGGCGGCCGGCATGGGCCGCCACATCTCCCATAGAGGCCACAGCAGCATCGGCAACCACCCCACCGCCGCGCCCACCACCGACACCGGCATCAGCCAGCCCCACTGCGGCCCCACGAAGCGCACCAGCAGCGGCGCCAGCAGGTGCACGAACGTCGCCACCGAGGCCACCGTGATGACCCCCACCTTCAGCCGCGTGGACAGCGCCGTCAGCATGAACAGGTGCCCGACAATGAGCAGCACCACCGGCACCGTGAACAGGTGGAAGTGGAACGTCTCCATCACCTGCCGCGCGGGCTTCTCCAGCCGCATGGGCGCGGCGGCCGCCGTCTCTCCGGGCAGCTCCAGCGCCGGGCCATCCGAGGGCAACTCCAGCGCCGGGCCTCCCGCGGTGTCGGCCTTCGCGGTGGGCTCGGCGGGCGCGGCCCCCCCCCGGTAGTACTCCGCCGCGCTCTGCCCGGACAGGCGTCCGAACGAGTCCGCGTACAACCACGCCGAGGACACGAAGCCCAGCACCAGGAACAGCAGGAAGCCGGTGTAGAGGACGCGGGCCTCGAGCGAGAGGCGGGTGATGGGAAACGGCCGGGCGAACTGACGCACGAGAAGGCTACCCCTTGGGCACGCTGGAAGCGGCGGGCATGAGAATGAGCTCGTCCAGCAGCACGAGCGAGCGGCGCACCCCGACGGCCATCGCGCGCGACGAGATGGTCGCCCCCGTCACCACGTCGATGTCCACGCCCGCACGCACCGCGTTCTTCGCCGTCTTCCCCTGGAACTGGCGCCGGAAGCGCGCGTCGGTGATCTCCTCACCGTACTTCTCCCGGTACACCATCACCTCGTGGCGCTCGACCACGCCCTCGGGCGACAGCTTCACCGCGAAGGTGATCTGCTCGTGCTGGCCCTGCTCCTCGTCGATGATGGCGTAGCCGTCCACGTGCTCGCCCGTGGTGGCCACGAAGATGACGTACTCGGGCTTCGCCGGCTTGTAGCCGAGCCGCCCCTGCACCGCCGCGAGCTCCGCCGGGCCGAGCTTCACCTTGCGGAAGCTCACGCGCTGGCTCTTGGGGAAGAACTCCTTGAGGACCTGCGGCGTGGTGAAGTACGTGCCCGCCGCCTCCGAGGGCAGCGGCACCCCGACTCCCAACCACACCACCAGCGCCAGCGCGAAGTGCTTCACGACCATTCCCCTTACCACGCTCATGGCAACTCCCGAACCGTCCGGATGACGGCCTGCCTGACGTGCGAGCGCCAATCCGTCTGGGCGCGATAGAGATTTTCCGAGGTGGCGCTCTGGCGCTCACCGCTCGACAGGACCCGGCCATCCGGGCCCACCACCAGCGACTCCAACCGCACCTCGGCCCGCCCCAGGGGCTGCAGCGCGGACAGGTCCAACCGGGTGAGCACCAGCACCACCGTGGCGTCCGCCTGGTACTGGCGAGCCATCGCCGCGCACTGCTCCACCGTGGGCGCGGGCCCCGGCGTCAGCTCCACGCCCAGCACCTGGTAGCCACGCGCGCGCAGCGCCGCGGCCCCTTCCCGCGCCACCACGTCGCGCGGCTCGTCATCGCCGAACACGTCCGCGACGAGCCCTCGCGGCGCGGGCTTCGACACCACCGACGCGCCCACCACCACCACGCGCGACGGCGCCCCCTCCGGACGCCTGGGTGTTCCGGCACAGGCGGCGGCGAGCATCACGACGGTGGCGAGCAGGAAGGCGCGCATGGGCTCTCGGGCTTTCAGAAGAGGTAGGCCACGCTGGCGAGGAACGTCCAGTGGCCGTCCTCCCAGAACTCGCCATCCCAGGCGTGCGGTGCCACTCCGTCCCCGCCGCTCTTCTCCCACCAGAAGCTGCTCTTGAGCACGTAGGGGGGCAGCGGCCGGAAGTTCAGTCCGAGCGTCAGCCGCGCGATGTCTCCCGCGGTGATGAACTCCGTGTCGGTGTCCTGCTCCTCGTAGCGCAGCGACGCCGTGAAGTGGCCCTCGTGCCACTCGTCGGGCAGCAGCCGGAAGAAGGGCTCGACGCGGAAGCGGTAGTTGGCCTGCGCGTAGTAGCCGAACATGCCCGTGGGCACCCGGTCGCGCGTGTTCGCCGTCGAGCCCTCGGGGAAGCCCTGCACGTAGCCCGGATCGATGAAGGCGCGCACCACCTCGCCCGTGAGATCCAACGAGCCGAGCCGCCAGAAGACATCCGCGTTGACCATGTTCACCCGGCGGCCCTCGAGATCATACGCCCCCGTGTAGCCGGACAGGCCCGCCTCCAGGCCCAGGAAGGGCGAGACGGACACACGGCCGGTGATGGCCTTGTCGTTGTTGTTGTCCTGCAGGTGGCTGCCGCGCGCCCCTCGGAAGCCCTGGCCGTCCATGATCTTCGCGTCCAGGCCGTTGACCGCGTACACCTCGTAGTTCAGCCGCCAGTCCCGGCCGAGATCGAAGCCGCCCAGGAAGCCCGCGCCGGACTCGAACCAGGTGGTGGGCACCACGGTGGTGTACGCGATGGGCCGGTCCGGCAGTTCCTGCGCCGGGGCGTCGTGCCGCAGGTTGTACGCGCCCACCGGCACCAGGATGACGCCCGCCCGGAACGTGGCCCAGTCCGTCAGCTTCAAGTCCACCACCGAGAACTCGAGCAGCACCTCGCCCGCGCCCAGCAGACCATCGCGCTTGAGCGGGCTGCCCGCGAACTCGAACTCGATCTCCGTCGCCGTGGAGATGCGCTCGGAGATGTGGCTGTAGACGAAGAGCACGTACCGGTGGTTGCGGAACGTGGACGTGCCCTGCTGCGGCAGGAGGAAGTCGTGCTCGGCGTAACCGCCCAGCGTCGTGCGGTCCAGGATCGCCGCCGCCCGCTGCGCCAGCGTGGTGGTGGGCTGGAGCCGCTCCTTGAAGGTCTCCTGGGTGCCCGGAATGGGCGTCTCGGCGTTGGGAGCCTGAGCCGCCGTGCCCGTGGCGGCGGGGTCCTCCAGGCCCTCCAGGTCCAGACGCGGGCCCTCGCCCTGCTTGGGCGGCTCCGCCTCGGGCCGGCGGGGGGCGTCCGCCGCGGGCTTCGTGGACGTGGCGCCCTCGTCTTGCGCCAGACCCGAGAGGGGCGCGAGCAGCAGGGGCAGGAGCATCAAGGGGTAACGGCGCTTCACGGTGGCTCCGGTACTCACGCGCAGGAAGAAGGTCGGGCCGGGGACCCGCGAGCAGGCCCCCGGCCGGGGTTCACGGCAGGCTCAGTTCTTCACGTCGATGGCGAAGACGGTCTCGAGCTTGCCGAGCAGTTCCCCCGCCTTGAAATCGGCGATCCAGGTGGTGTCGCCGGCCCGGGCCTTGGCGAGCGCGGCGTCGAAGGCGGTCCGCAGTTCAGCGGCGAGGTTCGCCCTGGCGCTGCCCGCGGAGAGCTTCAGGTACGGCTCGATCGTGCGGAAGACGCCCTCGGTCTCGACGAGCTCCAGGTAGGCCTTGTCCGGGCTGCCCTGGTCGAGGTCGATCTCATGGAGCTCGTGGCCCATGGTGTACACGAGGACGCTCTGCAACTTCGCGTCGAAGCGCTGCACGAAGCGCGCGTAGTTCTCGTCATCGCCGAACTCCATCGAGTCCGTGCCCTTGGCCTTCAGCGCGGTCTCGATGAGGCAGGAGCCCTCCTTCATCAGCGAGAACAGCTCGGTGCTCAGCGTGGTGCCATTGTCGGCGTCGCGGCTGGTGGCCACCTTCGCGAGGCTCCTGCGCCCGGCCTCCGCGTTGCTCGCACCCGTGCCGAGGTAGCCGTAGGCCTCGTCATAGTGCTCGAAGGACGGCTCGTAGAGCTCCTCCATCACCGACAGGTACAGGAAGCGGTAGATGCCCGCCTTCTGGAAGCTCTGCTTGGCCAGCGACACCTCCGGCTTCGTGGTGGCCACCCGCAGCGCCTCGATGGCGTCCGTGATCGTCTTGTCGAGCGCGGGGCCGACGGCGGCCGCGTCCCCGGTGAAGTGCTTGTCCTCGCGCCCCTTCACCTTCGCCTGAAGGTTGGTGCTCGGATCCTGGTACTTCGCCAGGAGGGCCGTGGCCTGGGTGGCCGCCGTGGACGGATCGCTCTCCGCCGCGGTGAACATGGCCACCATTGCGTCGATGGCCGTCAGCCGGTCGTCCTGCGGCTTGTGGTTGTTGACGTCGAAGGCGAGGTAATCCGCGGAGCTGTCATCGCACCGCGCGGAGGCCGCCGGCTGCTCCGTCCCATCCGTGTCCTTGTCCGGCCCGCAGCCCGCCAGCAGGGCCACCGCCAGGAACATCCCCATTCCAACCGACTTGATGTGCTTGCTCATGATGCTGCTTCTCCCTCTAGAATCTGTTCGTGAGGCACGGTGGCTCGTGGCGAGGGGCTCACTGGCCCGTCTCCTTGTCCACGCAACGGCCACGCAGGCACGTCTTGTCCGTGGTGCAGTTGGCGTCCGTCTCGCAGCACACGCCCAGGCACGAGCAGCAGGTGGTGCCCTCGGGCGCGGTACCGCTCACGCACTCGGCGGAGGCCACGCAGCCCGGCGCATCCACGCACACCACCGCCTTCGGCGCGTCCGACTCGCCGATGTACGAGACCGTGCCGTAGTAGGAGTCCACCACCTTGCGGCCCGGATCTCCCATGTTGGTGTCGAAGTACTCGTAGACGCCCGGCTCGGGGAACGCGTAGCGCCAGTACGAGAACGTCTCCTTGCCCTCGGTGCGCGTGTTGTAGGGCTTCACCAGGTTGGGGCTGAAGAGCGGCGCGGGCGCCGACAGCGAGGTGATGTTGGTGGGCACCTCGGGCTGGTAGTTGCGGAACTCGACGATCTGCCCCGGCCTCATGGCCAGGCCCCCCGCGGGCTGCACGGGCTCGCCCGACGGCGGACGCACGAGGTACTGCTGCCCGATGCACATGGGCGCGATGGTGCGGTAGCGGCCCGAGAGGATGCGGTTGAGCGACACCGACACGCGCGGCTCGCCCTTCGCCGAGTCCTGGACGGGCCGGAAGTCCTCGGGGAGGGGGCCCTTGCAGGCGGCGAGGCAGAGCGCGAAGCAGAGGAGGAGACGGGCTCGCATTTCAGAGCACCTTGTCCGGAGCGGCCAGCGGCACGGGCCGGTAGTGGAAGAGAACGAGGTCGTGGGCGTGCGAGCGCACGCGCCGATCGCAGGTGAAGTGAGCCACGGGCTCCAGATGGGCCGCGAGCGCCTCGGCCCCCGGAGCGGTGGAGGTGACGTAGACGTCCGCGCCCGCGGCGGCCACGCGTTCGATCTCGCGGCGCAGCTGCTCCCCCGTGGCGGGACGGCCCGCGCGGTAGTGGGGCACGTAGTGCTCGAAGAGCCGCGCCTCCTCGCCGGTGAAGAGCAGCGTGCCGGAGGGCTCCAGCGTGCGCGACACGTGCGACACCAGACGCGCCGCGGGCGAGGGCTCGCGGCCCTGCTCGAGCGCCACCGGCAGCATGACGGCGGCGGTGCTCACGGCCAGGGCTCCGGCCAGGGGGAGAGTCAGGGACGCCCAGGTGCGAGCGAGCACCGCCACGCCCACCGCCACCAGGAGCGCCAGCGCGAGCACCACGGGCAGGGCATGGCGGGCCTTGAGCAGGTTCTGCCCGAGGAACATCCACGCGCCGTAGGGAACGCCAAGGGCCAGGGCCAGCAGCGCCACCCGGCGCTCGGCGGTGGACAGCGAGCGGCGCACCGCCGCGTGCACGAGCGCCACCAGCGATCCGGCGAGGCCCAGCGAGAGGAGGAGCCGCGCGATGCGCAGGGGCACGGAGTCACCGTCCACGCCAGGCCAGGGCAGCCCGAGGCCCGCGCCCAGGACGTCGAATCCGAAATTCTCCAGCCGCCAGCCGAGCTCCGGGCGCACGGCCACGGTGCCGCCCCACTTGCCCGCGTGGCCGAGGAGGAAGCCCGAGCCGATGCGCAGCAATTGGGCCGGGCCCGTGAGGAGCACCATGGGCACGAGCCACGCCCCCACGCCGAGCCCGCCGCCCACGAGCGCCGCCCGCCGCCGGCCGTGAGGCACCCCCAGGGCCAGTCCGAGCAGTGCCGGAAGGAACGAGGGCCGGGCCCCGAGCGCCACGCCCGCGAGCGCGCCCGCCAGCACCGCCGCCCGGGGCGCGGAGTCCCGCGTCACCAGCACGGCGCAGGCCGCGAGCACCAGGAACGCGAGCCCCGTCCCATCCGAGCCGGGAGTCGCACCGAAGAGGACGGGAAGGGGCAGCAGCGCCAGCAGGGACGAGGCCACGAGCGCCCCGGCGGCCCCGAGGAACGGCCGGAGCACGAGCCCCAGCACGGCGACGGACACCGCCCCGAGCACGAGCCCGGGCAGCGCGAGCGCGCCCACCTCGGAGGCTCCGGCGGCCGAGGCGAGCCGGGCCAGGGCCACGTACACCGGGTAGCCCGGGAAGTGCGGCGCCTGCGCGGCCAGGTCGAAGCCGTGGAGCGAGCGCGCGAAGTTCACCGCGTCCAGGTCGGGCAGGAGCCGGGGCAGCGCGAGCACCCGCACCGCCACACCCGCCGCCACCAGACATGCGAGGGCACCAGCGAAGGCACGGGACCGTGTCCCCTGCCCCGTTTCCTCGAGCGCGTCCGGCGCGGGGTGAATGATTTTGAAAGTCATTCTCAAAAACCGAGATGGATGGAGTACTACGCCCCGAGGCAGGCGGTCAAGTTGAGGGGAGCGCTGGCACCAGTAGGCGCACTCATGTGACAGAGGGAGGCCATGATGCTCAGTGCCCTGTTGGTGTTGCTCGCCGCCGCCCCCGCCGCCCAGGTCCGCACCGAGACGCGTCCGATGATGGGGACGACGGTGACGGTGACGCTGGTGGGAGGCACGCCGGAGAAGGTGCGCGAGGGCTTCGACGCGGCCTTCGCGGCCTTCGAGCGCGTCAACCAGGTGATGAACGAGTGGCGCCCGGATAGCGAGCTGTCGGCGGTGAACCGCAAGGCGGGGGACGGGGAGTGGGTGGCGATTCCCGAGGACCTGTGCGCGGCGCTGCGGCGGGGGGTGCAGGGGGCGGAGCAGACGGGAGGGCTTTTCGATCCGACGTGGGCGGCGCTGCGGGGCCTGTGGCGCTTCGGGACGGACCTGACCCCCGCCCTGCCGGACCCGGCCGAGGTGAAGAAGCGGTGCGCGCTCATCTCGTACAAGGACCTGGAGTTCGCTCCGGTGGAGGACGGTGGCGGGCCGGGGTGCCGGGCGCGGCTGAAGCGAGCGGGGATGCAGCTCGGGCTGGGAGGGCTGGCGAAGGGCTGGGGCGTGGACCGGGCGGTGGAGAAGCTGCGGGGGCTCGGCTTCAAGAACTTCTTCGTGCAGGCCGGGGGCGACTTCTACGCGGGGGGGAAGAAGGCGGGCCGGCCGTGGAAGGTGGGCATCCGGGATCCACGCGGCGAGCAGAACAGCGTCTTCGCGGTGCTCGAGGTCTCCGACGCGGCGTTCTCGACGAGCGGGGACTACGAGAACTTCTTCGTGCTGGAGGGCAAGCGCTACCACCACATCATCGATCCGCGCACGTGCTACCCGGCGACGGCGTCGCGCTCGGCGACCATCCTGGCGCCGAGCGCGGTGGACGCCGAGGTGCTGACGAAGTCCGTGTTCATCCTCGGAGGCCAGGAGGGGCTGGCGCTCGCGGAGAAGTACGGTGCCTCGGCGGTGGTGGTGACGGCGGACAACCAGGTGCTCGTGTCACCCAGGCTGGAGAAGAAGCTGAAGCGGCTCGGGCCTCCGAGTCCCTGAGAAGGGCCCCTGGCCCGGCTCAACCGCCCAGGTCGATGAGGAGCATGGTGGTGGCGCCCCAGACGCCGTCGCCGTCCCGCCGCCCCACCAGGGCACCCGCGCCCAGCTCCACTGCCTTGACGGGCTTCACCTTGAGGCCGCCCACCGCCTCGATGGAGTCCTCATCGCCCAGCTCGGCCCGCACCTCGCCCAGGGGCACCAGGAGGCCGGAGCCCACCGCCACGCCCATGCCGAGCGCCGCGCGCGGCTCCCACTCGCCCTGCCGGGTACGAGCGAAGCCAGGACGCACCACGGCGTTGAGGCCCAACGGGCCCACCTGCTTGAAGGCCAGCAGCCGTGCGCTAAGCCCCCACCGGTCGTCACTGAACTCGGCGCGGGACACCTCCCCCGAGAGCCCCGTGGACAGCGAGAAGCCCGTGTCGGCCGACTCCGCGAGCCGGTAGAGCGCGCCCACCTCCACCTGAGACAGGCCCCGCGACAGCTCGCCCTCGTCCCGCTCGCGGCTCCACTCCACCTCGCTGGCCAGCTGAAGCCGGCGGCCCACGCCCACCTCGCCCTCGAAGGGCGCCTCGAGCTGCGTGCCGTCCGGCGTGTCCCGAAGGTGGAAGGAGGCTCGCGCCTGTACCGCGCCCGGCTCCTGCACCTGCGGCACGTCCGACAGGAAGAAGGACTGCACGGGCCACTCGAAGCGCTCCGACTCCTCCTGGCCCTCGGCGCTCGCCACCGAGGACAGCGCTAGCACCACACCCACGATTACTCCCCCACCGGGTAGTCGACGTTTCATCCCCCCAGGGTGCGACTCGGAGCCCAGACAGACAACGGAGCCGCCTGGCCGTTCCCTCCCCTGCCTGCCCGGCGAGTCCCCGCCCGTTCGAAACGGGGGCACCTCACCTCAATCGAAGAGGCCCTGAAGGTAGAAGCGGCCGTCGCGCGCGTCGCGGAACACCCACGCCTGTCCCAGTCCCTCGAAGTGCACCCGGTAGTAATCGCGGCTGTACGGGCGCGCATCCCACCAGTCTCCGCTCAGCCGCTCCGGGCCCACCAGTGCCGTCACCCGGCGCTTGCGTCCTCCGAGCCTCGCCGCCAGCAACTCCCCCGAGGCCGTCATCTCCACGTCGATCGTAGTCGGCGTCCCCAGCATCCGCGAGGGCCGCTCCCGCAGCACCTCGGGCACCGGCTCCGCGGCCTCCACCTGTTGGAGCAATTCGCCCTCCATTCCGCGCCGCATCGGCGGAGGCCGGAAGGCCCGGGTCGCATACGCGTCCTCGGGACGGTGCGTGTCCTCCAGGGCCGCCATGAAGAGCGAGTCCTCGCCCAGCGCCGTCGCCAGCCGGGAGAGCACCACCTCCAGCGCCGCGTCTCCCTCGGGGGCGTCCCCCAGCGAGAGCTGCTGGCCCCGGTCCTCGCAGTCCTCCTCCACCCGGAGGGTCAACGCCGCCACCGGCCCCTCGAGCCGCACGTCCGACAGCCGGTGCCGCGTGAGGTCCAACAGCATCTTCGACTGCGCCGTCGGCCGCGCCAGCGTGAGTGGCACCACCGCCTGTCCCGACGGGTCCAACTTCAACGTGAGGTTCAGCCGCACCGCCGCACGGCGCCGTCCTCCCAGCCGCCCGCACAGCCGGTCCAACACCGTCTTGAGCGCGAACTGCAGCGGCTCCAACGAATCGGCGGGCCACTCCAGCGTCAGCCGCTCCTCCAGCACCTCCTCGAGCACCTCGGCGATGAACGGGGTCTCGTCCCCGCCCCGGCAGCGCGTGTGCGCCCGCATGCCCGCCGCGCCCCCTCGCGCCGTCACCGCCCCCACGGGCAGCGCCGCCACCTCGCCCAGCGTGCTCAACCCGAGCGCCGAGAACGCCGTCTGCTCCGGGCCCTCCAGCGCGCTCAGCGGCAGCGGGGCCAGCGCCCGCGCGCCCTCCCCGTCCGGCACCACATCCATCCGCCGAGCCCCATGCCGGGCCAGCGCTCGCGCGGTGAACTTCTCCGAGGCCACCACCACCCGCCCCCGCCACCCCAGCTCCGAGCACAGGGCCAGCACCTTCGCGCACAGCCCCTCCTCGCCCTTCACCAGGTGCGCCGCCCCCGCGTCGAACCACAGCCCGTCCGGGGCCGACAGCTGGAAGCCCGGCGCCAGCGCCATCAGCATCTCGCCAATGCCCACCAGTGCCCGCCGCTCCTCCTCGGGCCGGTACGGGAAGTACTTCAGCGACGGCTCGAGCGCGGTGGCCGCGGTGAGCGTCATCCCCGCCCGCACGCCCGCCTTCAACGCGCTCGTGGACGCGCACGCCACCCGCTGTTGGCCGCGCACCTCCTCCACCAGCACGAAGGGCTTGCCCGCCAGCTCCGGCAACTCAATGACCTTGCGCTGCACCGGGAAGCGCGAGAAGTGCAGATACCCCAGCCGCATGTCCGTTCCCCTCCCCTCGCCCTCAGTGCAGGGCCGCGCCCGAGTCCAGGCTCGCGCGCAGCGACGGCATCGGCGCATCCCGCCCCGGCCGCTGTCCCAGGATTCCCCGGTGTCCCTCGCGCTCGGGCCGCTCCTCGCGCACGAGCTCCGGCACCGTCACGCTCTCGGCCGGGAGCAGCTCCGTGCCCCACGGGGCCTCGCTGTCGGCCAGCTCCGGGTAGAGCGCACTCCACGGCATCAGCGTCCGCGAGCCGATGCCCCCCTGCCGGCTGCGCACCACCTCCACCGTCAGCCCCGAGTCACCCCGGGCCTCGGTCCGCAGGCGCATCATCCCGTCCCCAGGAGCCTCCGGCGCCGTCAGCAGCAGCAGCAGGCTCCCGCCTCGCGTCGCCGCGTCCATCAGCCGCTTGCCCTCGGCCGGAGACAGCCGCACGCCGCCCGTGCCCTGGCCCGCCGGGCCTCGCGTCAAATCCAGCACCACGCACGCGAACGCCCCGCTGCGCACCAGTTGCACCGCCGACCACGCGAGCTGCTCCGCCGTCTTCGGCCGGACGATCAGCAGCCGGGACGGATCCACCCCCGCGGCCACCGCCGCTGGCGGGTAGAGCTCCCCTGGCCCATCCACGTACGCGCACAGCCGGCCTTCCCGGTGCGCCGCCGCCACGGCCCGCAGCGCCAGGCTCGTCCGCCCCGAGGCCGCCTCGCCCCACAGCTCCACCACCTGTCCCAGGGGCAGCCCGCCCCCCGGCAGCAGCGCATCGAAGGCCTCCACCCCCGTGCGCAGCGCCGCCAGGTACTTGCGCGGTGCCGCCTGCAACCGGCGGATCTGCTCCCTCAGCGCCTCAACCGTCACCGACAGCTTCTCAGCCGTCCCGCTCATCACGTCCCCTCGTCGGACACTGGACCTGAAACTGGGTTCAGTATGACGAGCGGTCTGACAGGCGCCAGGAAATGTCGCCTGGTGATCGACCGGGCTGCCCTTGGGGGCCATCCGACGGGGTGGGTGCGCAGGGGAAGCGACATGCGCTCACCCCTCAGGGAGGGCCCGGGAGTCCCTACCCAGGCCCCTCACCCCGGCCTTCCCGGGAGGGAAAGGGCGCTCAGTGGGCGCAGAGCAGTTTGACCTCGAGCTTCTTGTCGGTGGGCCGCCGGGGGCACGAGGACTGGAAGAACAGGCGTGCGGCCTGACGATCCGTGGCGGGCTCGTACGTCAGATCGCCCCCCGCCACGCTACAGGTCTGTATCGAGTCATCCTCCCGCGTCACCCGCACCTGCACCAGCTGGGGGTCCGGCAGGTTCACCACCTCGATGCTCTGCGACGTCCTCGCCAGCGTGGCGATGGACACCAGCGTGTCCCGGAAGCTCGCCCGGCAGATGGAGTCCAGGTTCTTCAGCCCCGAGTCGAACAGCGACGCCATCTCCCTCTGCCGGTACCCGGGCCCATAGGAGGTGGGGCAGTCCACGTTGCGCACGAACGTCCCCGTCGAGGTGCGGTCCAGCACCGCCTCGGCCCGCTTGTCCGTCAGCGCCACCGGGCCAATGGCCGCCCACAGCACCTCGCGAGCGGCCCCCGTCCCGTCCTCCAGGCTCCGGAAGGCCCGCACGTACTCCTGCACCGGCGTGAGGCGGTCGGCCTGCTCACTGCACAGATCCCGCGAGGTGTCCTCGGTGAGGATGATGGGCGGCGGCCGCTCGGTGGAGCTGCAGTCCTCCTCGTCCGAGACCACCACCACCAGCAACCGGGCCCCGTCGCGCAGGAAGCCCGCGTTGCCTCCCTCCCCCACGGGCGTCGTGCTCAGGGGGGGGGTCACCGCCAGCCGGACCGCCTCGAAGGGGGACTCCTGGCCGCTTCCCCGGGTCCCCACCTTCACCAGCCGGCGGAACTTCTCCAGCAGCTCCGGGTCCGCCTGCTCCAGGTAGCGCTCGGCCGTGGGTCGGCCCAGCGCATCCGGCACCGGCTGCAACCGCCCCCCCTGGTCGGTATAGAGACTGTACTGCTCGCGGTTATCGAAGAACGCGCGCAGGTACACCGACGTGGTGATGACCCCCACGCGGAAGTCCTGCTCCACCCCGTTACCTCGCTGGAGCTCGTCCAGGAAGGCGGGCAACTCGGTGGCGATCGCCGCCTGCTCCTCGGCCATCGAGCCCGAGTTGTCGATGACGAAGAGCAGGTCCGTCTTCTGGGCCGAGATGAGCGGGGGCTCCACCTGGCAGCGGCCTGGGAGCGTGGAGCCGGGCGCTTCCACGGGCGAGGTGCACGACAGGCCCCACAGGGCGACGATCAGCAGCGCGCTCGAACGGATGGGGTGCATCGAGGGTGTCTCCTGAGAACGCGGCACGCTGTAGCACTCACCGCGCCGCGACAAAGAGGGGGGGCCGCTTAACATGCCCTACCCCTATAGGGTTGTGCGAGCAACCGTCCGGCAGCCGACGGCCACCATGAAAAACGCAGGCCGCGTTTGCCATGTCCGTTTTGGTTGCTACGTTGAGTCAACTCTCACAGAAGATCGACAACTGGTACGTAGTTCAACCGGCCCGGATGCTGTCCGGCCAGGCTGGAAACCGAGGCATCAACTACATGTCCGACGACAAGAAGAAGGGTTCCGCCGCTGCAGCCATGCCGGCGGCCATGGCGCCTCCGGGGATGATCAACAAGGAGGACATTCCGCAGGTCCTCCCCATTCTCCCCCTGCGCAATTCAGTGTTCTTTCCGGGCGGCGTGCTCCCGCTCGCGGTGGGGCGGCAGAAGACGATCGCCCTCATCAAGGACGCGGTCCGTGACGACCAGGTGATCGGCGTCGTCACCCAGCGCCGCGCCGAGGAAGAGGACCCGGGTGCGTCCGACCTTTACACGATGGGCACCGTCGCCCGCATCGTGAAGCTGCTGAAGATGGGCGAGGACAACTACTCGCTCGTCGTCCAGGGCCTGGCGCGCTTCCGCGTGCTGGACCTGGTGCAGGAGGCGCCCTACCTCAAGGCCCGCGTGGATGCCGTGGAGGACAAGACCTCGGCGGAGAACGTGGAGGTCGAGGCCCTGGGCATCAACCTCAAGAAGCTGGCGCGCGAGGTCATCGAGCTGATGCCCGAGCTGCCGGCGGCGGCAACCGAGCTGGTGGAGTCCATCACCCATCCCGGTCACCTGGCGGACCTCATCGCCGCAAACGTGGACGTGCCCATCGAGGAGAAGCAGGCAGTTCTGGAGACCGTGGACCTCAAGGCCCG
>NZ_JBJMQO010000057.1:0-11906 GCF_045802675.1 Archangium sp.
CAGAGCTCTACCTGGCCAGGCACGAGAAGAGCGGTGCCACCGCCCTGGTGCTCAAGCCCGACGCCGAGGAGGACCCCGCGTGGCTGAAGGACTTCCGGGTGCACGTCATCTCCTCGTCCGTGCCGAGCTACGTGGCCCTGGAGGTGGTGGACTCGCGGAGGGCCAAGGCCCCCGACAGGCACTCGGCGGATGCGCTGATGTTCGTGCTCAGGGATGTTCGCAGGGGACTGCGGCGCATGGCTCGAGCCTTCGACGGCCCCCGCGAGCCGCGCCGCCTCTGGCGCTTGAGACTGGCGTTGGTGGGCGCCGCCGCGGTGGGCGCCGTGCTCTTCGCCCTGGTGTGTCTGGCTTTCGAGTCCCCATCGCCGAGAGGCCCGGAGTTCCTGGCGAGCACCCCGTCCGCGCTCATGAATGACGACGTGCCCACGGCGGGCGCGGAGCCCGATGCATTCTCCAACGCCCTGGAGGCTCCAGACGCTGGGGAGCCGTACTCCTTCTCCAACGACCTGGAGACCCCGGATGCTGGAGAGTCCGTGCTCGCCCGTTCCCTGCCGAGCGAGCCCTTCAAGGGACAGAAGCGCCCCCCTTGCTCCAAGTACTCGCAGGTGGAGCTCGTCGGCGGCTGCTGGCTGACTGCCGAGATCAAGGCCCCGTGCCCGGAGGATCTCTTCGAGCACCAGGGCAAGTGCTATGTGCCCATCTTCAGCGCCAAGCCGCCGCCCCAGTCGGTCGGGGAGTAGGAAGACGCGGGCTTGCGTGGCGTGAGCCGTGGAGCGGATAGCATCGGCCCATGACCCGGACCCTCCCCGCTCTCCTCCTCTTCTTCATGGCCGTGCCCGCGCTCGCCCAGGATGCCAAGGCGATTGGCTTCACGCAGGACGGCTCGCTCTTCGTCGTCGGGCGCTACGACGCCATCGGCAGCGACACCGTCGGGAAATACTTCGTCTTCGATGCGCGCATGGGCGACGGCCTGTATGCGCCGGACGAGCTCACCCCCGAGGAGTACAAGGAATGGCTGGCGGAGAACGTGCTCGCGCCCCTGAAGACCGGCCCGAAATCCCCGGACGGCACGCTGCAACTCCAGGTCTCGGGCAAGGGCGGGAACTGGAAGGACGGCGGGTTCCTCGTGCTGGGGGTGAGCCCCTGGACGGGGGACAGTGGAGAGGAGGTCAAGGTTCCGCCGCCCTCGAAGATCCGCTTTGGCGTGAAGGCGGGCAAGAAGAGCTGGCCCAGCGTGGACTTCACCTTCGACCACGGGAACGTCAATCAACGGGTGGAGTTCGTCTGGTCCCCCGACGGCCGGCGCGTGGCGTACCTGGTGCACCTGGAGAGCTCGACCGAAGGAGGCGGGATCGACCATGAGGTCACGTTCGGTCCCACGCAGGGGCCTCGGGTGCAGGTGCTCGGCGTGAAGGGCACCGCGCCTGACGCCTACGAGACGGCCCTGGACGCACTCGAGAAGGCCGGGCTGAGCCCCACCTCGTTCGGGGAGGCGAAGGAGGCCCACCCGAGCACCGTCGTCTTCGCCGCGAAGGGCTTCGAGGCCGACGCCCGGAAGGCCGCTCAGGCGCTCCCGGGCGCCACGGTGGCTCCCCTCACGTGGAAGCCCAACTACGAGTTGGTGGTGGTGCTCGGCGGCAAGTAGGCGCCCCCCACACGGGGCGAGACTCGCGCAATGACTAGCGCCCGCGCGCCTTGTGGACGAGGGCGTCGGCCAGCCGCTCCACCGCGCGCGGGCCGCCCTGGCGCAGGAAGAGGTTGGGCTCGGTGATTTCCAGCTCCATCAGCCGCAGCCCGCCCTCTTCGTCGCGCGCCACGTCCACCCGCGCGTAGAGCAGCTCGAAGCCCGTGGCGGCAATCACCTGGCGGTGACGAGGGCGACGTCGAAGGAGCTCCAGGGCGCGGGCATGGGCGCTCTAGTGAGGACGTCCGAGAGCAGTCCCACGTCCTTGAGCAGCACCCACCACACCCAGTGCGGAAAGGACAGCGTCCACTGCCGGTCGGGCACATGCGGCAGCACCCGCTCCACCAGGTGCACCGCCGTCACATGCGCGCGCTTCGCATCGCAGGAGGGACAGACCCTCGCCCCTTGCACGAGAAGGCGACGAGAAGCTCGTCCTTGCAACTCTCGCAGCGCACCCGCGCGAAGCCGTGCGCCAACACTCCACATTCTAGGTACCTGGCGAAGTCCCGCTCCACGTACCGGGGCAGGCCGCGCCCCAGCTCGCCATCGAGAAGAGCGACCTTCGGGAGCACGAGTTCGATGCCGAGCACGAGCGGATCTGGACCGTCCATGTCTGGTTCGAGCCTGGGACGGGGCGCCCGGCGGTGAAGGGGACGGATCCCTGGTGCCGCCAGTCGGCGAGCGCGCTCAGGGTCGAGTGTGCCAACGGCCTCGACGACGCGTTCTTCAAGCAGGGTGATTGCAGCAGCGTCTGTGATTGACTCAGAGCATTCGAATTGCCTTGGCTCGGCGTACGGGACACTTCGCGAGGAGGCCGAGCGTGCACCTGGTGGGTAGGCGCCCTGGTGATGCACCCGGCACCTCCTGGCGTGAGGGCTCGGCTCCATGCGAACAAGCGTCTCGGGCCTCCGGCATGCGGTGAGGCCAGCGAGGAGCACGCATGGACGACAAGAAGAAGCCCGGGGCGAGCTGGGCGGAGCGCACGCAGTTGGGGCCCTACCAGCTCGAGGAGCAGATGCCCCAGCCGCCCGACAGCCAGGCAGAGCTCTACCTGGCCAGGCACGAGAAGAGCGGTGCCACCGCCCTGGTGCTCAAGCCCGACGCCGAGGAGGACCCCGCGTGGCTGAAGGACTTCCGGGTGCACGTCATCTCCTCGTCCGTGCCGAGCTACGTGGCCCTGGAGGTGGAGGACTCGCGGAGGGCCAAGGCCCCCGATAGACACTCGGCGGAGTCGCTGATGTTCGTGCTCAGGGATGTTCGCAGGGCAATGCGGCGCATGGCTCGAGCCTTCGACGGCCCTCGCGAGCCGCGCCGCCGCTGGCGCCGGAGCCTGGCATTGGTGGGCGCCGCTGCGGTGGGTGCCGTGCTCTTCGCCCTGGTGTGTCTGGCTTTCGAGTCCCCATCGCCGAGAGGCCCGGAGTTCCTGGCGAGCACCCCGTCCGCGCTCATGAATGACGACGTGCCCACGGCGGGCGCGAATCCCGATGCATTCTCCAACGCTCTGGAGGCTCCAGACGCTGGGGAGCCGTACGCATTCCCCAGCGCCATGGATACCCCGGACGCTGGAGAGTCCGTGCTCGCCCGTCCCCTGCCGAGCGAGCCCTTCAAGGGACAGAAGCGCCCCCCTTGCAGGAAGTACGCGGAGGTGGAACTCATCGGGGCCTGCTGGGTGCCTCACGAGCTCAAGGCTCCGTGCCTGGATGAGCTCTTCGAGCACAAGGGCAAGTGCTACGTGCCCATCTTCAGCGCCAAGCCGCCGCCCCAGTCGGTCGGGGAGTAGGAAGACGCGGGCTCGCGTGGCGTGAGCCGTGGAGCGGATAGCATCGGCCCAAGACCCGAATCCTCTCCGCTCTCCTCCCCGGGTGGCTCCCCTCACGTGGAAGCCTGGCTACGAGTTGGTGGTGGTGCTCGGCGGAAAGTAAACGCCGGCTTTGTTCAAGAGTGGGTGATGTGCTCCAGCGGAAAAACACCCATGGTGTGCGGTGCTTTCACTTCGGGTCAACACCATAAGGCTCCCTCCACGGGCTCCGGAAGGAGCGCCGTGGCCCCGAAACGAAAGACGAGGGAGTCGATGACCTTGAATCGCATCATGCTGGGAGTCGTGGCCGCCTTGACGCTGACGCTGTCGGGCTGTTCCAACCTGGACTGCGACAGTACCGGCAATTCGTGTGTCTGCGACAGCGGCGATTGCGAGCAGAAGTGCACGGGCGGCAACTGCCAGCTCAGCTGCACCGGAGACAGCTGCAAGCTGGACTGCCCGGGCGGCAACTGCCAGCTCAACTGCAACGGCGCCACGAGCTGCATGCTGACGAGCTGTACCTCCGGCTGCCAGGTCGCGTGCGGCGGAGCGGCCACCTGCAGCTCGAGCTGTAGCAACATGGCTTCGGGCTGCGCGACCACGCCGTAGCACCCACCGGGTCCCCCGAGGGGGGGGGCGGGGGCGCCCGGTGAATTCGAGTCCCGGCGCCGGGGGGGAGCCTGGGCCTCTACAAGGCGCTGGGGGCCTGGGAGGTCACCCGGCGGCTGGGCTCCGTGGATGCGCGCCCGCGCCGTGTGGTGAGCGGCCAGGCGAGCCGTGGGGCCACGTCGACGGGGCCACCCGTGCCGACACGTGGGCCCCGTGCTCCACGGCGGGGGATGCTGGCCTCGTGGCTCCCGCGTTGACGCCCCGACGCCCCGCACCGCGAGCCGCCGCCTGCGCGGCACCCTCCCGTTTGTTCCTGGTAAGAGGCTCTCCATGTCACCGAAAGAAAAAAATCCGCGACTCGAGCGGTCCAACACGGACGAAAGCCTGCGCTTGGAGCGTGAGAGCTCCGACCGTGAATACGGCAAGACGCAGACCGCGATTGAAGAAGCGTCTGACGCCTCCATCCAAACGGCCCGGGAAAGGGCTGATCAGCGTTCCCAAGAGTCCCGCGACCACGCGGATGTGAAGTTGGCGCGGAGTAAGGCGCCCCCCAAGGTGCGTGAGAGCGTTGACCGAGAGCGGGCCCACGAGGATGCAGTCTTGGAGGGGGCGCGTGCGGCCTCTGACTCGGAACTGGAGGCCGAGCGTGTGGAGGGCAGGCGCGCGTTGGCTGCCCTCCTCTACCTGGAACGACAGAAAACGGATACGCGCCTCATGTTCGAGCGGGCGCGCTCCGATGAAGGGCTTGCGACGCGGGATGAATTCCTGGGGATGGTCAGCCACGACGCGCGCACGCTTCTCGCGGGAATCGCTTTGCAGGCGGCCCTTCTCAAGCGGAGCGCCGCCGAAGACGAGGCGGGCAGGAGGGCCGTACAAGGCCTCGAGAAAATCGAGCGATTCACGGCGCGGTTGAACCGGCTGCTCGGAGACTTGATGGATGTGGCCAGTATCGAGGCGGGCAAGCTCCTCGTCGTCCCAGCGTCGCAGGATGTAACCGCGCTCGTGCGGGAGTCAGTCGATACGTTCCAACCCCTGGCCTCTGCCCAAGGCCTCTCCTTCTCCGTGGAGATACGCGGGGAAACCCTGATGGCGAAATTCGACTACGAGCGTGTCCTTCAGGTGCTCGCCAACCTGCTGAGCAATGCCATCAAGTTCACCGAGGCAGGAGGCAGGATTTCGATCCGAGTGGAGTCTTTGGGCCAGGAGGTTCACTGCTCCGTGACGGACACCGGCGCGGGAATCCCGAATCATCAACTGGAGGCCGTGTTCGAGCGTTTCTGGCAAGCCCGCAGCGGGGATCGGCGAGGGCTGGGGCTCGGCCTCTACATCTCCAAGTGCATTGTGGAAGCTCACGGTGGGCGTATCTGGGCCGAGAGTCAGCCAGGCGTGGGCAGCACCTTCACGTTCACTCTTCCGGGTGCCCCCGCCGAGTCGCAGTAAAGGCGCCGAGTCGGCGTGTGCCACGTCGTGCGCGCCCAGGTGGGCCCTTCCGGTGCGCGGTGGGAGAAAGAAGGTGCGGAGGGGGCGGCGATGGGATGGGGGATGGCTAGCGCGCGCGCGCCTTGAGCACGAGGGCGTCGGCCAGCCGCTCCACCGCGCGCGGACCGCCCTGGCGCAGGAAGAGGTTGGGCTCGGTGATTTCCAACTCCATCAGCCGCAGCCCGCCTGCCTCGTCGCGCGCCACGTCCACCCGCGCGTAGAGCAGCTCGAAGCCCGTGGCGGCAATCACCTGCCGGGCGAAGGCGCGCTCGTCCTCGGCCGAGGGCGCGGGCTCGGCGGCGGTGGCGTCGTAGTCCGGGTCCCCCGACAGCGCCGGCTGCCGCTTGATGGCGTGGGTGTGCTCGCCGCCGAGGAACAGGAGGGAGCGCTCGCCGTAGCCCTCCACCGAGGACTGGTAGGGCTGCACCATCATGTCCTTGTGCGGCAGGACGCGCTCCACCAGGGCCTGGGCGGCGGGAATGTCCCCGGGCCCCCGGACCCGCAGCGTGTCGCGCGCGCCCGCGGACACCGCCGGCTTCACCACCGCGTCGCTCCAGCCGCGCCCGGCGAGCAGCGCCTTCACGTCCACCGTCGCACCGCGCTCCAGCCAGGCCGTGGGAACGACAGCCACGCCGCGCGCCTCGAGCTCGCGCAGGTAGCCCTTGTGCGTGTTCCAGCGGAGCACCTCGGGCGGATTCCACAGCGGGCAGCGAGCGCCCGCCCGGCCGGCCCAGGCCACGAACTCGTCGCGGCGCTTGTCCGAGTCCCAGGCGGTGCGGATGAGCGCGAGCCGGAAGTGGCTCCAGTCCACCGAGGCATCGTCCCAGATGACGGGCCCGGCCTTCACCCCCCGCGCGGCGAGGGCGTCCATGAGGAGCCTCTCGTCGGGCAGACACTCGGGGAAGGCGGAAGCGGTGACGAGGGCGACGTCGAAGGAGCTCCAGGGCGCGGGCATGGGCGCTCTAGATAGCGATTCGGGGGTGGGGCGCACGTGGAAAGTGCTCGGACGCCGGGTGTGCCCTCCGGGCGGGCGTGCGGCTCACGGGAAGACACCCGGGGCTTTGTCCTCCACGCGACGCGCCTGCTCCGTACCGTTGTCAGAGGAGGACCAGGTCATGGCACATCCCAACGAGCAGCTCATCCGCGAGCTCTACATCCAATTCAGCAAGGGCAACCTCGACGGTGTCCTCGCGCTGTGCACGCCGGACATGCACTTCCACGTCGGCGGCCACAACGCGCTCACGGGCGATTACGACCGCGAGGGCCTGTCCCGGTTCGTGGGCAAGCTCGGACAGCTCGCGGGCCCCTCGCTGCGCATCATCCTCGACGACATCCTCGCCAATGACGAGCGCGCCGTGGTGCTCCTGCACGACACCTTCACCCGCCAGGACACCGGCAAACCGTACGAGGTGCGGCTGCTGCACCACTACCGGATCCGCGACGGCAAGCTCGCGTCCTTCGAGGAGGTGCCCTTCGACGCGGACGCCTTCGACGAGGCCTGGGCGGACACGTGCGCCCCGGCCGCCAGTCCGGAGCCGGTCTACTCCATCCACTGAGAGACCGGCCGGGGCCGTGCCTTACGTCTGCTGCGAGGCGATGACCGCGCCGAGCCGGCGCATGCCCTCTTCAATCAGCTCGGGCGGGCGGTTGGAGTAGTTCAGGCGCATGAACTCGCTGCGCGGCTCGTGGGCGAAGAAGGGCGAGCCGGGCACGAAGGCGACGCGCTTCTCCAGCGCGAGCGGGAAGAGCGTGTCGGCGCTCATGCCGCGCGGCAGCTCCACCCAGAGGAACATGCCGCCCTCGGGGTGCGTCCACCGGGTGCCCGCCGGCATGTGCTTCTCCAGCGCGGCGAGCATCACCTGGCAGCGCTCCCCGTACACGCCCCGCAGCTTCTCCAGGTTGGCGTCGTAGTCGAAGCGCGAGAGCAGCCGCGCCGTGGCCCGCTGGGACACGGTGGCGGTGTGCAGGTCCGCCGCCTGCTTGGCCACGGTGAGGGTGCGGATGAGCTCGCGCGGGCCCACGGCCCAGCCGATGCGCAGCCCGGGCGCCAGCGTCTTGGAGAAGGTGCCCAGGTTGATGACCACGTCCTCGGTGTCCAGCGACGCCAGCGAGGGCAGGTGCTCGCCGCGGAAGCGCAGCTCGCCGTACGGGTTGTCCTCGAGGATGAGGATGCGGTGCTTCTGGGCGAAGCGCACCAGCTCGCGCCGGCGCTCCAGCGACAGCGTGGTGCCCTTGGGGTTCTGGAAGTTGGGCACCAGGTAGATGAGCTTGGGCCGGCGGCCGACGACGAGCAGCAGCCGCTCCAGGTCGTCCACGCGCATGCCGTCGTTGTCGCTGCCCACCACGGCGAACGAGGCCTCGTAGCCGCTGAAGGTCTGCAGCGCGGCGAGGTAGCTGGGGTTCTCCACCACCACCACGTCCCCGGGGTCCAACAGCACCTTGGCCACCAGGTCGATTCCCTGCTGCGAGCCGTTGGTGATGAGCACCTGGTCCGTGGCCGCGTGCAGGCCGCTCTTGGCCAGGTGGGCGCAAATCCACTCGCGCAGCGGGCCGTAGCCCTCGGTGGCGCTGTACTGCAGGGCGGCGCGGCCCTCCTCGGCGAATACCTCGGCGTGCGCCTGGGCGATGGCCTCCACCGGGAAGAGCTCGGGCGCGGGCAGCCCTCCGGCGAAGGAGAGCACGTCGGGACGCTCGGCCACCTTGAGGATTTCCCGGATGGCGGAGGCCTTCATCCGCGACATGCGCTGCGCGAGTGGGAACGCCGGAGGGGCGGAAATGCTGACGGCAGCGGTCATGGGTCAGGCTCCTTTCAGCTCTTCGGGGGAGACGTGGATGTACGTCTCCTCCTTGATGGACGTCAGGACGATGGTGGTGTGAGTGCGGGTGACGCCGGAGATGGTCCGCAGCGTCTCCACGAGCAGGCTGTCGAGCGTGCGCGTATTCGAGGTGCGCACCTTGAGCAGGTACGAGTCCTGGCCGGCGACGCGGTGGGCCTCCAGCACCTCGGGCATGGCGAGCACCTTCCTGGCGAAGCCCTCGAAGTACTTGGGGTGCTCGATGCTCACGCCGATGAAGGCGGTGATGTCCTTGCCCAGCTTCGTCGCGTCCACGCGCGCCGTGTAGCCGGTGATGACCTCGCGCTCCTCCAGCTTGCGGATGCGCTCGGCCACGGCGGGCTGGGACAGGCCCACCGCCCGAGAAAGCTCCAACTGCGTGGCGCGGCCGTCACGCTGCAGCAGGTCGACGATGCGGTAGTCCAGTTCGTCCATGGGAGCCCGGGGACCTTGTTTTTATAAGTCCCAACCACCTGATGCAGATAAAATATATGCCTCTCATGGCCAACGCAAGAGCCAGGGCAGGCGGGCGGGCGAGCGCTTCCAGGCGGCCTCGCGCCAGGAGGGACGCGGGCCGCCGGAAGTGAAGGACAGTGGACGGGAAGGGCGAGGGGCGGAGCGCGGGTGGCGCTCACGCGGCCCTCGGGGGTTGAGACGAGGGGCCTGCGTCAGGCCCCTCTCGAGACGCGAACAGCGCGGAGGCTCAGTTGCAGCCCTGGCTCGTCAGCCAGTTCACGCCCTTGGTCCGCTCGGTGGTGCCATTCGTGCCGCCGTAGTCCACGTTCTGGAAGTTCATCAGCACGGAGCTGCCCGAGGACTGGTTGGTGATCTCCATCGTCATGGTGTTGGGGATGAGCGTGGTGGAGTTCGGGTAGGCCGCGGTGATGTAGTAGCGCAGCCGGCTGCTCGGGAGGCTCCCGCAGAGGGCCATCTTGTTCTCGAGCTGCACCCAGTTGCCGCGGTTGAAGTTGGCATCCTGCGGCACGATGTTCGCCCGGCCACCCCAGCCGCCGAGCTGCGAGCCGATGAGGTGTCCCCCGTCATAGTCGTTGCTGGGGTTCTCCGCGTCGCCCCACTGCCCGATGCTCGTCTGGCAGGAGTCGATGCGCGCCGCGGCGACGATGGGCGGCAGGTACTTGTACGCCTTGTTCGGCCGGCCCGAGGCGTCGATGTAGTAGTACTCGCCGTCGAAGTTGTGCCACACGCTGCGGTCGGTCGACGGGAAGTTCTTCGGGCAGTCGCTGATCAGCATCGCGCTGACGTTGTGGACGCGGTACCCGATGCCGTAGGGCGCCAGCATCTGGCGGATCTCCTCCTCCGAGTGGCTCTGGAAGAAGTCCATGACCCCGTCGGGGCCCCCGAAGTCCCGCTCCACCTGTGCGGCGATTGCCTCGCCACCCAGGTCCAGCGGGCGCCCGTCGAGGGAAGCATCAACACCACCGCAGGCGCTGAGCGCGAGCAGGGCGGGGAGGGACAGCCAACGGCGGAGGGACAGGGAGCGCGTCATGGGAACCTCGGGGGGGGGGACGAGGCCGGCCAGGGAAGCCAGCGAATGCACGCTAGCCCAGGAAGCTCAGATTTTAAGAAACAAAGAGATGACGCTGCGCCGCGTCACGCGATGACACGGTGCGTATCAGCCGATGACACGGTCCGTCATGGTGGGGGGCGCGAGCGTCCCGTCGGCTATGGTCGCGCGACGCAGCACAGGGGGCGCGCGGGTCCATCCGCCGCCAGGAAAGGCTCGGGTCAGACATGGATTACCGGAAGCTGTTCAACGTACTGGTGGTGGGAGGCGCGCTCGCGGGGGGCGTCTCCGGATGTGGTGACGATTCGAGGACGCAAAGGCCCGCTACCCAGCTCCCCGGAGCGGATGGCGGCACGCCGGACGGCGGGACGTCGACGGACGCGGGGACGGAAGACCCCGGGGGCGGAGTCGAGGGCTGGTGAGCGGTCCGGCCGGCGAGGAGCTGCCCGAGCCGGTGCGCCGGCTCGTGGCGGAGGCGTGGACGTTCCGCTGGCGGGTGGAGCTGGAGGCGGCGTTGCGTTTCGCGCGCCTGGCGGAGCGGCTCGGCGAGCTGGGTGAGCCCGAGGCGATGGTGGCGCTCGCCCGGCGGGCCTCGGAGGACGAGCGGCGCCACGCGGGCCTGTGCGAGGCGCTGGCGCGGGAGTACGGGCAGCGGGTGCTCCCGGAAGCGCCCACGGCCGTCACCGAGGTGGCGCCCGCGAGGCTGCCCCCGCGCGAGCGCGTGCTCTACGAGCTGGTGGCGGCGTGCTGCATCACCGAGACGGAGAGCACGGCGGTGCTCACCACGCTGCTGGTGCCGGACGGCTCGCCCCGGGTGCGCCCGGTGTTGCGAGAGCTCCTGCGGGACGAGGTGATGCACAGCCGGCTGGGGTGGGCCCAGCTGTCGCGCGCGCACGCGGAAGGCGCGCAGGGCGCGGTGGCCTTCCTGGGCCGCTACATCCCCGCCATGCTCGAGGGGGGCACCTCGCCGCGCTTGTTCACGCCCGGCTCGCCCGAGGAGGAGAGTCCCGAGCTGCTGCGCCACGGCGTGCTGCCGCACACGCGCAAGCGGGAGGTGTTCGTCCAGGCGCTGCACGAGGTGGTGCTTCCCGGACTGGAGCGCTTCGGGGTGGACACGGCGCCGGCGCGGCAGTGGCTGGCGCAGCGGGGCGCGTAGGGACGAGCGCCCAGGGCCCGCGTGACCGGCTGCACTCGACGGCGACCACCGTAAATGGGAACTGCGGCAAACGCGCGGCTTCGCTCCGAGTGGAGCAATGCACCGGGGCCATGAGGGCTGATGGACTGGGAGACCAGAGCTGGACCAGAACGGAAACCCGAGCTTCACTGCAGGGCGGATGCCTCATTCTCCGTGTGGAGGCTGCCATCAGCTTCTTCCCTGGTGGAAAGTTCACGGAGTAATTCCTGGGCTCGCAAACCGACCTCGGAGTGCCCGGAGTCGATGGCGCGCTGGAAGGCGGCGCGGGCCCCCGCGACATCCCTTTGCTCCGCCAGCAGAGTTCCCAGGTTGAAGGCTGCCATGGGCGCCGCGTCGACATGACTCGAGGCTAGTGCCTTCATGAAGGCGTGCTTCGCCACTTCAGGTTCGTGCCGACCGTAGGCGGCAATCCCGATGTCATGGGTTTCTTCGGGGGTGGCGCAATCGATGAGGAGGTTCCACGCCTGCTCAGGAGTGCTGGCTCCTTGGCGCTCCAGGAGATCGGCTATGTAATCGAAGACCTCGAAGGCCCTGCCTTTCTGTCCCTGTACCGCTAAGAGCAGCGGGATTTGAGAGCTGACGGGCCGTTGCGCCCAGTCCAACCCCCGCTTGTAGGTGTCGTCCGTCAGGTCCGTATTCACAAACACCTTGGGCAGGTAGAGCTTGGTGCGCTGTCGAAGCTCCAGTTCTGGAATGGGGCGTTGCAGTCCGGCTCGGCGCCAATCGATGGCAGCCCGGACGAGAGCGTGCCCCACCGGCTCTTTATTCTTTTCGAAAGTGAA
>NZ_JBJMQO010000058.1:0-25601 GCF_045802675.1 Archangium sp.
GTTTAGAATTGACTGCGGTTTCCGCAATCGTCTACTTCTTGGGCTTGCTATTTGGTTTTCAAAGACCGAGCCGCTTGTTGCTGTCGCGGCTTCATGCTACCGTCTTCTCACTGCTCGGCAGCACCCTGTTCAACTTCGGGGCTGCGTCTTCTATTTCGAAGCGGCTTTTCTGTCAAGCGGCCGTTGCCGCCCCGTTTCACCGCTTCATCCCGTTCGGATTCAACACCGCGCCTTCGCGCTTTGTTTCTTCCTTTCGGGAGGGGCGCGGAACCTACTTCGCTTCCGCGCTCCGTGTCAACTTGCTTCGTCGACTCTTTTTTCCGCCCCGTCCCGGCTCTGTCGCTTGCGCGACTTCCGCCGTTTCGTGGGGGAGCGGCTTCTACCACCACCGCGTTGGGAGTCAACCCGCTTCGTCGACTTCGTATTTCGTCTTTCACTTCTTTCGTCCGGGGGACTTCGTCGCCAGTGCGACTTCGCCTTTCCGTCCGAGGGGCGCGGCTTCTATCACCGCCGCGTCGGGAGTCAACTCCGTAGTCTGACTCCGTATTCCTTCTTTCAGCTCGTCCGGGTGAACTCGCCGCCAGTGCGGCTTCGTCTTCCCGAACCCGAGCAGCGGTGGATCTACCCGCCACTCCACCCCTTCCACCCGGGGACCTGCGGCGCCGTTGCGCCAGCCCGTCGAGCGAAGGGAACCGATACCTAACGCTTTGTTGCCTTCTCGTCAAACCTTCAATCGAGGGGGCTGATCCGAGGAGCTACTCAGCCTCGGCTCTCACTGGACATAACCCTCCAGTACAATGCCCCCCTTCCCGCGAAGGCGATTTTCGCCGCCTCCTCCTCCACATCCCGTCACTTCGTCCCCTCTGATCATCCTCTTGGTGAAGTGGGGCTCACTCCAGGTCCATCCCCCTCGGAGGAAGTCGAGACGGGATCTCCTGTACCAGGCGCCCTCCCCACCGGCTGCGGGTCCTTAGCCTGGAGTCCCCTCCCCATCGACCGTGATCGACGTTCCCCGCCGCCCTCTGGGGACCGATTCGTCAGGGAGATGAACGGCCTCGAGCACCAGCCTCTCTCCACGAGCAGCGGGCAGGAGAGCACCCCCACCCGCCAACACCGCAGACATGCGGACCCTCGCCCCCTCCACCTCGTGCTCCGCCTCCCTGCCCTGTAGAGCCCACGCCAACCGCGAACAGGCATGGCTGGAGGACCTGCTCGGTGAAGCCCGCTTTCCCGAGCTGCTCGAGCGCCCGCGCAGTTCCTCGAAGCGATGCCCCTGGGGACACGCGTGACCCAATCAGCTTTTCCCGCGCTCCCGCGCACTCCGACCGTTCGGGCCATCGCCCCGCTCCGCTGTGAACCGCCACGACTCCCCAGGAGCCATCCCGTGAATGGGCGATCCTCAGGCCGACGTCGGCGCTGTACCTCCAGCGCCCGCTCTTCCCCGTGGCCTCCGTGCGCTCGGAGCCCTGCTCGGTGTGCGGATGAGCTTTTCCTGTTCAGCAGCTCCGCCAGTGCTCCCGCAGGCGCTCCTCCAACCCGGTCTTCCCTTGCCACCTGAAACGGCAGGCCCCCGAAGGCCGGCGTCAGCAACACGCCACCCTCGAGGGCCCTACTCAACCTCCCGAGCGTCCCGGCCGCTATTGCTTCTTGAAGACCACGTAACCCGCCGCCGGGATGTTCACCTTCGTGTTCCCGCCGCTCAGCGTCGCCCCGTAGTTGCCGAAATTGCTCCCCCCGTACGCCCCCGCATCGCTGTTCAGCACTTCCTTCCAGTTCCCCGGCGGCAACGGCATCGTGTAGCCCTCCAGGTTCTTCCGGTTCAGGCTGCCCACCACCAGGTACTCCTCGCCCCCTGACTTGCGCGTGAAGGCCATCACCGAGTCGTCATCGTGCGAGTACACCCGCTGCACCTCCGCGTCCGCCCGGAAGGCCGGGCTCGACTGACGCAGCGCGATCGCGTCCTGGTAGAAGTGGAAACTCTGCCGCCGCGTGAGGTCCAACATCGCCTCCGTCCGCTGCTCCGCCGGCATCCCCGCCAGGCTCTCGAAGACCTTCCGGTCCTCCCCCGTCAACCCCTGGTACGCCCCGTCCTTCGCTCGCGCCTCCGGCGGCATCGTGAAGAGCCGCTCGTACGCCGCCTTCGTCGCGTCGTTGAACGTCACCTTGTCCCAGTCCCAATCCTTCCCCACCGACTCCCAGCTCCAATCACTGTCCCACGTGGACGGATTGCCCCACCGGAAGTCGTTCTGCGCTCCGAACTCGTCCCCCTGGAAGAACATCGGAATGCCCGGGCCCGCCATCCCCATCCCCGCCGCGAACCTCGCCGCGCCCCTCGACCACTGGTCCGGGAAGTCCGTCGGCTTGTCCCCCTCCGCCGTGTTCATCGTCCGCTGCCCGTTCCCCACCTCGTCATGGTTCGAGATGATCGACAGCGCGTTCTTCCACCCGTCCAGACCTCGCGGGCTCGTCAGCATGGACAGGAACGCCTCCATGTCCGTCTTCAACCCGCGCGCCGCCGCCTGGATCAGCCCCGGCTTGCTATTGTCATTCACCAGCCGGTGCTGGAACTCCGTGTACCACTGCGCGTCGAACCCCGCCCCCGCCCCGTCCTTCCCCGCGGGCCTCGAGATCGCCGGGTCGTAGTCGAACTGCTCCGCCACCGTCCATACGTCCGGGTTGTAGAAGTGGACCTGCCGGTTGATCTCCCGAAGCATGTCCCAGCCGTCCTTCCCTCCCACTCCCTTGATGGGCTCGGTGAAGTCGAAGCGCAGCCCGTCGAAGTGCAGCTCCTCCACCTGCGACACCGCATGGTCCACGAAGAGCTGCTTCACCTTCTGGTTCGAATACGCCGGCACCGAGCCCCACGGCGTGTCCCGCTGCTCGAACTTCCCCGGCTCCTTCGACCAGTTGAAGTAGGGGTTCTCCGGGCCTCCCACGTTCCACAGCCCGTTGTAGTCCCCGAACACGTGGTTGTAGACCACGTCCGAGATGACGTTCAGCCCTCGCGCGTGCGCCTCGTCGATGAAGCGCTTCATCGCCTCCGTCCCACTCACCCACTTGCCGTTCGCGTCCTCGAAGCCGAACGAGCTCTCCACCGCCAGGCTGTTCACCCCCAGGTAGCCCCAGTTACGCGCCCCCTCCACCTCGTTCACCGGCAGGAGCTCCAGCGTGTTCACGCCCAGCTTCTTGAAGTAGTCCAGCTTCGCCGTCAGGTCCTCCAGCGTCGAACGGTTCGAGTTGTTCGACTGCCCCAGGAAGCTCCCCACGTGCAGCTGGTACACCACCCACTTGTTGTGGTCCTTCTCCCTCGGCGCGCTGTCGTTCTTCCACGTGTGGCTCGCCGGGTCCGTGATGACCGAGCCCCGGAACGTCACCCCGCTCCCCTCCGTGATGCGGTCGCTCCAGGGGTCATTCTCCGATGAGCCCAGGCGCTCCGCGTCGCTCAGCCGCCCATCCCGGTTCTGGTCGTCCCGCAGCGTCAGCTTGCCCTTCGCGTCCTTGTCGTAGACCTGCAGCTCGTAGCGCAACCCCACCAGCTTCTTCGGGTCGTCCACCAGCGCGGTCCACGCTCCGCCCTCGTTCGTCATCCGGATGCGGCCGTCCGGCTCGAGGTTCTTCGACCACAGGTCGTTGAACTTCCCGTCGTGCAGCTTGTCCACCAGCGACGCGTCGAAGCTCCCTCCCCCCAGCCGCGCCATCACCTCGTCCTTGCTCAGCTGGCGGCCGCTCTCGTCCTTCAACACCAGGTACGCCCGGTCCGCGCCCTCCGCGTCATCCACGTCGAAGCGCATCAGCTCTCGAGCGCCCGGCGCGTAGCGGTTCACCTCCTTGCCCGTCTTCGGGTCCAGGAAGAGCCGGTCCAGGCCCCGCTGCTCGCCCATCATCTGCCGCGCGTACGGGTCCGGCAGCTCGCGCGTGCTCCCCACCGAGTCCGTCACCTCGTAGACGTAGGACTTGCCCACCAGGTCCTTCCACTGCCCCTTCACCTTCGTGGACCAGTTGCCCTCGTCATCCCGCGCCATCGCGAAGCGCTGCACGTTGCCCTGCGCATCCGTCACCTTCACCTGCACGTTCTTCGCGTTCGGCGCCCAGAACTTGAACGAGGCATCCGTCCCCGACTTCCTCGCCCCCATCTCGTGGTACGTCGTCGGCGCGTACGTGCTCGTGGCCTTCTTCACGTCCAGCTTCAGGTTGCCCTCGCCCATCACCGCCCACTGGCCCTTGCCCGCGGGGCCATCCGCGAGCACTCCCCACTCCCAGTCGTGCGCCTGGCCATCGTCCACCACGTCCACCGTCGCCGACCACTTGCCGTCCCCCAGCGGCTTCATCGGAAGCATGCGCTCGTTCCACTGCGCGCTGTAGCGGCCCGTCGCGTCCCAGCTCCCCTTCACCTGCAGGTTCGTGAGCTTGCTGTGCGGCCCCGCGTCGTAGACCAGCGTCACCGTGCGCATCACCGGCGTGGCCGCGGCCGACGTGGCCCCCACCGCCGCCTTCGCGCCGAGCACGTTGCGCGCAGCCGTTCCTCCCGCGACCTCGACGGCCGGGCCCTTGCCCTTCGTCGAGGCCGGACGCGCCGCCTCGAAGGTATCCCGAGACACCGGAGGCGCCGCTGGCGGCTTCGCTCCCGCCTTCTCCACCCCCGCCGGCGCGTTCTCCTTGCGGACCTCGCGGCTGCTCGCGGGGGTCTCGGTCTTGGGGCCGGGCACCGCGCCCTTCGGGGGCTGGTTGATCCTGGATGAACTCACGTTCGTCTCCTCTGGCGCTGATTCGAAGTCGGGGGCCCTTCATTCTCGGGCCCTCCTCCTCCTGAGTTTCCGCCAGATGGACGTGACGTGGTGCGGGGCCCGGCCGCCCCAACACTCTCCGTACGGGCTTCCGTTCACCACCCGTCAGCCATCACCCCCAACCCGGTCCCTCCGAGCTCGCCGAGTGCCCCACCTCCGCTCCCCGGAAGTCTCCCCGCTGCACCCTCAGCGCGAACTTCTCCGCGTCGAGCTCCCGCCGCGTGCGGTACTTCAGCCGGCGCAACACCGCCACCGGCGGACTCCACCCTGTCACCGCGTGCTGCAGCAGGAAGCCCGCCACCACCCCCGGCAGCAGCAGCCACTTGCGCCCCACCGTCACGCCCAGCGCCAGCCCCACCCACGACAACACCGCCGCCTCCACCAGCAGCGAGCGCTCCAGCTCCCACTCGCGCTCCAGCTCCTCCAGCCGCTGCTCCACCTCGTCCTGCGGACGGCTCGCGTACCCGTCGATGCGCTCGCGCAGCTCCCGCAGCGCTTCCTCGCTGGCTTTCTCCGGCAGGAGCCGCTCCAGCCTCGCATCCATGCCGCACCTCCCTCGGGACATACCCTTCCGCCGCAAGGTGGTGCCGCGCGCACCCGCCGCCAAGGCAACCCGCCCCCGAGTCCCTTCCGCACCCGCAAAGACAGACGGGCCACGGGGAGACTCCCCGCGGCCCGCGTGTCTGAATCCCTGCTCGTGCGCGGATTCGCGCCTACGTCGGGCCCTTCACCTCGTCATCCGCGTCCTTGATGACACGCTTGGCGTCCTCGACCTTCTCCTTCACCGCGCCCTTCAGCGTGTCCTTCTTGCCCTCGGCCTCCAGCTCGCGGTCTCCCGTGGCCGTGCCCACCGTCTCCTTCACCCGCCCCTTCAGCTTGTCCGTCCACTCACCCATGGCTTCCCTCCTTGGTTGGTGTCCGCTACCCGGTGTCCCATCACCGATGCATCAGAAGGTAGGTACCCACGGGAGCCACGGGCACTCCTCGAGCGCTCGTCCGCTCGGGTGCTCCACGGGCATGGGCGGGGGAGCCCCACAAAAACGCGGGGCCTGACGGACGGGAAGCCCGACACCTCCCGTCCGCCAGACCCTCGCCTCCTTACCCCAAGGAGTTCCCTACGACGGTCTCAGCCGCAGACCGTCTCAAGCATGATGCGGAGCACCTCATACGGATCGCAGTTGGCCGCCGGACGCCGGTCCTCGAAGTAGCCGCGGCCATCGTTCGCCGTGCCCAGCGGGATGCGGATGGACGAGCCGCGGTCACTCACCCCGTAGCGGAACACGGTGATGGGCGCCGTCTCGTGCAGACCCGTCAGGCGCTCCGTGTTGTGCGCGCCGTACACCGCGATGTGCGCCTCGTGACGGCCGCGCAGCTTCTCGCACGCCGCCTCGATGACCTTGATGCCACCCGGATCGCGCATCGCCTTGGTGCTGAAGTTCGTGTGGCAGCCCGTGCCGTTCCAGTCACCCTTCACCGGCTTGGGGTGCAGCGTCGCGCTGATGCCGTACTCCTCGCCCATCCGGTACAGCAGCCAGCGCGCCAGCCACAGTTCGTCCGCCATCTCCAGCGGCGGCAGGGGCCCAATCTGGAACTCCCACTGCGCCGGCATCACCTCGGCGTTGGTGCCGCACAGCTTGATGCCCGCGCGCAAACACGCCTCGGCGTGCGACTCCACCAGCTTGCGCCCGAACACCTCGTCGCTGCCCACGCCACAGTAGTAGCCGCCCTGCGGCGCCGGGAAACCCTTGTCCGGCCAGCCCAGCGGACGGTTGCCCTCGAAGAGCGTGTACTCCTGCTCCATGCCGAACCAGGCCTCTTCCGCCACCGTCTTCTCCGCCATCTGGCGCAGCGCCGCGCGCGTGTTGCTCCAGTGCGGGCTGCCGTCCGGATTCATCACCTCGCACAGCACCAGGATGTCCTTCGTCCCCGGACGCAGCGGGTTCGAGATGTAGCGCACCGGCCGCAGCAGCAGGTCGCTCTTCTTGCCCTCGGCCTGGTACGTGCTCGAGCCGTCAAAGCTCCAGTCCGGCAGCTCGGAGACGCTCCGGACCTCCCCGTCGAGTACCTTCATCTTCGAGCGCAGCTTCGCCGTCGGCCGCTGCCCGTCGATCCAGATGTACTCCGCCATCACCTTGCTCATTCAGCTCCTCCACGAGGGCCCTACAGGGCCGGTTTTCTCCGTGGCCCACCGCGGGCCTGACGCCAGGACCCTTTTGCAGATGCGGTGCCAACGCCCTCGCGCCGAGGGGGCCTCGACGGAAACCCTCGAAATGGCTCGGGGCGGGCCTCGCGGCCCTCGGAAGGGGCCTCCCGGGACTCCGACAATTTCGTAGGAGATGCGCCCGGTTCCCACGAAATTGTCGGAACCGGCCCGGTGCCCCGAGGGAGAGCGAGGCGCCACGGGGCCGAGGCCGGAGCACCCGGGCCCACCTCCCCGCCCTCCGCGCACCCTTTGCGTGACCGGAATCCAACGGAGCAAGCCCCTCTCATAGCGGTTTCCTCTGCGCTCTCCCGCCTGCCTGCCCTCAAGAGCCGTGACAAACCCACCTACAATTTCGTAGGACTCTCTCGCGGAACCGACAAAAACGTAGGAGTCACGCCGGAGCCCCTCGGGAGCCGGCTGATGGGAGCACCTTCTCATGGCGAAGCGGTCCGACGAGCAGACAGGCAAGCACCCCACCCTGGCCAGCCTCCTGGAGGTGAGCCAGGCCCTCGCCGGCGCCAACGACCTGCGCGCCGCCCTCCACCGCGTCCTGGAGCGGCTCGAGCGCTACCACGGCGTCGTCCGCGGCGCCGTCACCCTCACCGACCCCGCCTCCGGCGACCTCTCCATCGAGGCCTCCATCGGTTTGAACGCCGAGGGCCGCAAGGCCCGCTACAAGCTCGGCGAGGGCATCACCGGCCGCGTCGTCCAGAGCGGCAAGCCCATCGTCGTCCCCGAGGTCAGCCGCGAGCCCCTCTTCCTCCACCGCGCCTTCCTCGGCCGCCGCAACGCCTCCCAGGAGCTCTCTTTCATCTGCGTCCCCATCCTCCTGCACCGCAAACCCGTGGGCACCCTCGGCGTGGACCTCCACTTCCACAAGGACCGCGACTACGAGGAGGAGACCCGCCTCTTCGGCGTCATCGCTTCCATGATTGGCCAGGCCCTCGCCGCCCACCGCCTCCTCGAGGACGAGCGCAAGAAGCTGCTCGAGGAGAACACCACCCTGCGCCAGGAGCTGCGCGAGCGCTACGACTTCTCCAACATCATCGGCACCTCCGGCCCCATGCGACAGGTGTACGAGCAGATCCACCAGGTCGCTCGCACCACCACCACCGTCCTCATCCGCGGCGAGTCCGGCACCGGCAAGGAGCTCATCGCCCACGCCATCCACTACAACTCCACCCGCGCCAAGAAGCCCTTCATCCGGGTCAACTGCGCCGCCCTCCCCGAAACCCTCATCGAGTCCGAGCTCTTCGGCTACGAGAAGGGCGCCTTCACCGGCGCGCAGAATCGCAAGCGCGGCCGCTTCGAGCTCGCCGAGGGCGGCACCCTGTTCCTCGATGAGATTGGCGAAATCAACCCCGCCACCCAGGTGAAGCTCCTGCGCGTCCTCCAGGAGCGCGAGTACGAGCGCGTCGGCGGCACCGAGACCCTCAAGGCCAACGTCCGCCTCATCGCCGCCACCAACAAGGACCTGGAGACCGCCATCAGCGAGAAGTCCTTCCGCGAGGACCTCTACTACCGCCTCAACGTCTTCACCCTGTTCATCCCCCCCCTGCGCGAGCGGAAGTCGGACCTGCTGCTGCTCGCCGACCACTTCGTCGCCAAGTACTCACGCGAGCACGGCAAGAACATCCGCCGCATCTCCACCCCCGCCATCGACATGCTCGTCAGCTACCACTGGCCCGGTAATGTCCGCGAGCTGGAGAACATCATCGAGCGCTCCGTCCTCGTCTGCGACGGCAATGCCATCCACGGCCACCACCTGCCTCCGACCCTGCAGACAGCGGAGGCCTCGGAGACCGTCACCAATACCTCGCTCACCGACGCCGTCGAGCAGTTCGAGAAGGATTTGATCCTCGATGCCTTGAAGACCACCCGCGGCAATCGCGCCAAGGCCGCGCGGCTGCTGCGCACCACCGAGCGCATCGTCAATTACAAGGTCACCAAGTACGAGATCGATTGCTCCCGGTTCCGCGCGTAGGCGCGGCGGGCCTGGGCTCAGTTCTTCCGCGCCTGCTCCGTCATCGCCCGCTCGAGCTCCCGCGCCAGCTCCTCCTCATTCCGCAGCTCCGCCCCCCTGCGCAGCTCCTCCAGCTCACCCCGCTGCCGCTCCATCTTCTGGCGCTGCTCCCGCAGCTCCTGCTGCATCCGATGACCGCTCGTCTCCAGCGCCAGCCGCGTCGCCCGCTCCGTCAGCTTCAGGATTCCCTGCGCATCCAGCACGTTCGTCGGGTCCAACTGGTCCAACGGCGTTTGATCCAGCCTCCCCAGCGACATCCTCTCCAGCGTGAAGCCCAGCAGCTCGTCCCCCACCTCCACCATCACGTGGTCGATGAAGAGGCTCCGGTCCGCCAGCAGCTCGTCGAAGTTGAACGTGCTCGCCGAATTGGCCAGCGCGCACACCAGGCGCTCCTCCAACAGCGCCTGCACCTCCTCCACCCGGTTCGCCCTCGCACACCCCACCTCCCTCGCCACCCGCAGCACGCTCTCCTCCCGCCGCTCCACCTTCACCAGGAACGTCGCCCTCACGTCCACCCGGATGCCATCCGCGCACGACAGGCCCTGCTTCCCCCTCCGCTCCACCACCACCTTGCGCACCGACAGGTCCAACACCTCCGCCCGGTGCAGCCCCCGCACCACCAGCGCGCTCCCGAAGCTCACCCGCGTCGGCCCTCCGCCCAGCTCGATGAGCAGCGCCTCTCCCGGGCCCACCCGCCGGTAGCTCCTCAGCAGCCATCCGCAACACACCACGCAGGCCGCGGCCACTCCGGCGATCGCCAGCAGGAAGGGGGTCTCCACGTGTCACCGCTCCAGCAAAAGGGGGGCGCAGTCCACCACGCCCGCCCGCTCGGGCGCCAGGGCACCCGCCCTCTTCCCAGGGTGTAACGTGTTCACCCCGCGTCCAATCGACCGCTGCACCGCCGTCCTGGTCACCACCGGACACCGCGCTCTCCGCGAGCCCGCCAAGGTCCGCTGGGAAGCCGTCGAGGAGCTCCTGGGCCTCGCCCTCCGCTCCAAGAGCCCCTTCGAGTCGCGCGTCACCCTGGCCGCCAGGCTGCTCGCCTCGATGCGAGCCGCCCCGCGCGCCAGCCTCAACCGCTCGGCCCACTGAGAGGCGCGCTACTCCTTCGCGCCGGCCTTCTCGTCCTTGCGCCGCTTCATCAGCTTCTGGAGCTTCTTCATCTTCTCCAGGATGAGGCCGCGCTTGAGGCCCGACAGGTAGTCCACGAAGACGTGCCCGTCCAGGTGGTCGATTTCATGTTGCAGCACGTGCGCCAGACGGCCCTCCGCCTCCAGCTCGTGCCACTCGCCCGCCCGGTCCTGGTACTTCACCTTCACCTTGTGGAAGCGCGGCGTCTTCTCGAAGGATTCCGGCACCGACAGGCAGCCCTCCTCCAGCGTCACCGACCCCGACTTCTCCAGAATCTGGGGGTTGATGATCTCGAAGAACGAGCCGTCCTCGCGCCCCACCCACGAGCAGCGCAGCGACACGCCCACCTGGTTCGCCGCGATGCCGATGCCCTCCGCCTCCTTCATGGCGAAGAACATCTCGTCCAGCAGCTTGGTGAGGCTCTCCCCGAAGTCCGTCACCGGCTTCGTCGGCGAGTTGAGGACCTTGTTCGGCCAGATGACGATGTCCCGAGCCATACGCTGTCTCTTCTCCCTGCGGCTTCGCGCGTGAAACGCCCTTCTACACCGGCCCCGCCCCCGCGCGAGCCCCGAGTGTGACGAAGCTGTTTCCGCCTCGACTCCGGGGAGGGGGCAGCACTCCGGGACGCGGGTCTGCTACACCCCGCGTATGCACCCCCACGCCCAGCTCCTCACCGACTTCTACTCGGCCTTCCAGCGCCGCGACGCCCAGGCCATGGCCGCCTGCTACCACCCCGACGCCGAGTTCTCCGACGCCGCCTTCCCCGGCCTGCGCGGCGCCCAGGTTCCCTCCATGTGGCGCATGCTGTGCGAGCGCGGCAAGGACCTCGAGGTGACGTTCCGCGATGTCCAGGCCGATGACCGCACCGGCCGCGCCCACTGGGACGCCCGCTATACCTTCAGCGGCTCCGGCCGCAAGGTGCTCAACCGCATCGACGCCGAGTTCGAATTCAAGGACGGGAAGATTCTCCGCCACACCGACCGCTTCGACTTCTGGACCTGGTCCCGCCAGGCCCTCGGGCCCGCGGGGCTGCTGCTCGGGTGGACGCCCTTCCTGCGCAACAAGGTGCAGAAAACGGCCCGCGCCTCGCTCGACAAGTACATGCAGGAGCGCGGGATCACCGGGGCCTGAGCGCCTTCTTCAGGAGCTCGTGCACGTCCAGCGGCGTGCGCTCCACGTGGCTCGCCTTCGAGAGCGCCTCCTTGTAGCCCCCCGCCACGAAGGCCTGGAAGTCCGTCGTCGCCACCCGGTACGTCGCCTCGGGCTTCACCGGCTCGTAGCCCGCTCCCGGGTCGCTCGGGTTCCTCAGCACCTGGAGCCCTTCGATCCGCCCGTCCTTCACCTCGTACCGCACGCCGCTGCGCTGGTTGTAGCTGTCCGTCCCCCGCTTCGACTCGCCCAGCGCCACCCACTCCGCCAGCTGCGCTCCCGTCAGCTCCGCCGTCACCACCCCGTTCCGGTACGGAATCGCTCCGTAGAAGTCCTCCACCGTCACGTCCCCCGCCGGCAAGCCCCCCCGGAAGCCCGCCGCCATCGCGAAGAAGGCGTGCACCCCCGCACCCCGGCGCAGCACCTCCGTCGCCCATGTGCCCACCTCGGCCTCGCCCGTCGTCAGGCCCTCGTCCCGCAGCGGCTTCTCCAGGTGCCCCAGGACCTCGAAGCGCTCCGGCCTCTTCGCCACCAGCGCCCGCTGTAGCTTTTCGACCTTCGCCGCCGTCCCGGCCTCCTCCCGCTTCGTGCCGTCCAGCTTCACCAGCCCGCCCTCCACCCGCTCCAGCTTCTTCCCCCGGAAGCGCAGCCGCACCTCCGAGAGGTACGCGAGGTACTGGTACGGCGAGACATAGGACGTCCGCGTCCCCGGCAGCACGTGCAGCTCCACCTTCTGGTGCGAGTGCGAGCCCATGATGACGTCGATGCCCGGCACCTCCCGCGCCAGTGCCTCGTCGTCCTCGCGCAGCTGGTGCCCGAGCAGCACCACCGCGTCCACGCGCTCCTCCTCGCGCAACACGCGCACCACCGCCCGCGCCGCCTCCTTCGCGTCCGTCCACCGCGTCCCCGCCGGCAGGTTCTCCGCCTTCACCAGCCGCTGCATGTCCGGCCCCGCCACCGCGAAGAGTCCCAGCCGCACGCCCCCCACCTCGCGCACCACGTAGGGCCGGCCCTCCACCTGGAAGTACGGCGCTCCGTCTGCCTTCACCAGGTTCGCGCACAACAGCGGGTACTCGATGGACTCGCGGCACCTCGCGAAGGCCTCCGCCCCGTAGTCCAGGTCGTGGTTGCCCAGCGCCATCACGTCCAATACCCCGTTGAACCACGGCCACTCCACGCACCCGTACTCGTCACTCCACGTGGGCACGCCCTTGTTCACCGTGTCTCCCCCCGACACCACCAGCGTGTCCGGGTGTGTCTTCGCTTCCCGGAGATAGGCCAGTGCCCTCGCCACGCCTCCCTGGCCGGGCTCGCCCTCCGAATAGAAGGGCACCGCGTGCGAGTGGTAGTCCGTCATCCCCACCAGCGTCACCGTGCGCGTCGTCTGGCAGGCCGGTAGGAACAGGAGACTCGTGAGAAGGGCGAGGGGCTTGTTCATGGGGGGCTCGTGCTCGCCTCCCCATCACACCCCGGCCCCGGGACGTCAAGCCGGGCCCCGCCTCAGGAGCGGCCTCGCTCGAGCCGCTCCAGCTCGGCCTGTAGCTCCGCGGCCCGGCGCTCGGCCTCCGCGGCCTTCCGCTGCGCCTTCCGCCGCAGCCGGACTTCCTCATCCGCTCGCTGATGCTCCTTGCGCACCAGCTGCTCCATGTGAGCGCGCATCTCCTCCGCATCCAACAGCATGCCCGTGCCGTCGTAGAAGCGCAGGCGCCCCTCCACCAGGCCCAGCTCCAATCCCAGACGCCGCGAGACATAGCGTCCCTTGCGAGGCTTCATCGGCACGTACTCCCGCGCGCCCGCCCTCGGCAACCGGTAGCCCAGCAACTGCACCCGCGCCCGATCGAAGATGAAGTATTCGGGAATCCCCAGGCGCGCGTAGCGGCTCACGTTGAACTCGGCGTCCTTCTTCCGGTCGCCACCGACGTGCACCTCCAGCACCCAATCCAGGCCCTTGCCCTCGTGGCTCACCACCCACTTGCCGCGCAGGTGGGTCTCGACGTCCAGCACGGCCACCATGTCCGGCGCGAAGCGGCGCTCGGCCGGGTAGTACACCGGCAGCTCCGTGCCGATGTAGACCCGCCTATGTTGCCGGGAGAAGTAACTCCTCAGCATCGGCACCGCCTCCAGCTTCGCCAGGGAGTGCAGGTCCCCCTCCGGCATCGCCATCTCATCCCACGTCACCTCGGCGGGCAGCGCTTCCACCACCCGGGCCCGCTCCTCGGGACTCATCGCTTCCCACGCCTCCTGCGAGGGAGCGCGGGGATATCGGTCCTTCACCGAACCGTGCCGCGGTGCCATGCCTCCAGCCTGGGGCGCCCCTTCTCCCCCGTCAACCAACAGCGCCCTCCTCCCGCCCTCGTACGCCGCCTTCTGATCCATCCCCATGGCTTACCTCCAGAGTCACCTTACTCCGGAGGACATGAAAAGTCACCCCGACATGACGGGTTCACCCCCCCGGAGCCGTCCACCCTCCCCCAAGGGCAGCAGCCCTGCTCGCCTGCCCTCCGGCCCGGCATGGCCGCATGCTCGCTCCGCCCGGGCATGAAACGCGCAGCGTCGCCACCCTTTCGAGCAAACGAAAGGAGGGCGTTCAATGGATGCCATTGCGCTCTTGAAGGCTGACCACAAGACCGTGGAGACGCTCTTCCGCAAATTCGAACAAGCAGGCCGCAACGCCAGGAAGCTCAAACGCAAGCTCGTGGACCAGATGGTGCGCGAGCTCGCCATCCACTCCGTCATCGAGGAGCAGGTCTTCTATCCCGCCGTGCGCTCCAAGGCCGACGCCTTCGAGGACGACATCCTCGAGGCGCTCGAGGAGCACCACGTCGTCAAGTGGCTCCTCAAGGAGCTGGAGAACCTGCCCCCCGAGGCCGAGCGCTTCGACGCCAAGGTGAAGGTCCTCATGGAGAACGTCCGCACCCACGTCGCCGAGGAGGAGCGCGAGCTCTTCCCCCGCGTGCGCAAGGCCTTCAGCCCCAGCGAGCTGCGCGACATGGCCGAGGCGCTGATGCTCTCCAAGCGGGCCTCGCCCACCCGGCCCCATCCCCGCGCTCCGGACACCCCGCCCGGCAACCTCGTGGCCGGTGCCATGTCCGCCGTGCTCGACATGGGCAAGGACGCGCTCCGCGCCGCCCGCCGCAAGGCCGAGGGCCTCTCTCCCTCTCCCGCTCCGCTCGCCGGCAAGCGCGCCCGCAAGACGCGCTCCCGCAAGGAGAGCGACATGCGTCAGGAGGGTGACGGCTCGGTCCGCGAGCTGGCCACCGAGTCCTCCTACCTGATGTGACCCGGTGGACTCGGCCGGGCGGCGGCTGTCGAGCACCACACGCCCGCCGCCCGAAAGCCCTCCGCCCGGCGCGGCGCCTCCGGTTGACTCTCGCGGATGAGCAACGATGAGTCTCCGCGACTGACAGCCCAGGAAATCTACGAACACGCCGTGCAGGCCGGACGCGATGAGCTGGAGCGTCCGGCCGGGCACCTCGCCTTCTCGGGGCTCGCCGGGGGCTTCGTCATGGGACTGAGCGGGCTCGGCGTGGCGCTCGTGCGCTCCTACCTGGGCGACGGAGAGCTCGCGAAACTCGCCAGCTTCGTCCTCTACCCCGCGGGCTTCGTCGCCGTCATCATCGGCCGCGCCCAGCTCTTCACCGAGAACACCCTCTTCCCCGTCCTCGTCGTCCTGCGCTCGCCCTCGCGGCTCGGCCGCATGTTCCAGCTCTGGGGCGTGGTGCTCGCGAGCAACCTCGTCGGCGCGCTCCTCTTCTCCCTGCTCGTGAGCCACACCGGCGCGCTCAAGCCCGGCGTCCTCGAGAGACTCGGCGCGCTCGGGCGCGAGGCGACGGAACACTCCACGTCCGAGCTCTTCTGGGGCGCCGTGGTGGGTGGGTGGCTCATCGCGCTCGTGGCCTGGCTCGTCTCCGCCAGCCACAGCACCTTCGGACAGCTCGCCCTCATCTGGTTCTTCACCTTCATCGTCGGTGCGGGACTCTTCACCCACTCCATCGCGGGCAGCTCCGAGCTGATGGTCGCCGCCCTGCGCGGGGAGCTGCCCGTGAGCGAGTGCCTCCGCTGGCTCCTGGCCGCCGTGCTCGGCAATGCCGTGGGCGGCGTGGGCCTCGTCAGCCTCCTCAACTACGGGCAGGTGGAAGGACACGTGGAGAAGGCCACCGAGGAGCCCGGGAAGAAGGCCTGAGCCCGCCCGCTCGGGTGCGGCCCCTCCCGGCCCGGGGTAGAAGCCGCCCATGCTCCTGTCCCCTCCTCCCGCCTACCACCTGGTCCTCCAGCAACTCCCCTCGGGCCCCGAGGCCCACGCCGCGGAGGGAAACCCCACGGTCGCGCCCGCCGCCGAGCCGGCCCGCCCCGCGCGGACGCAGCGCATGGGCACCCACGGCATGGTGCTCTTCGGCTCGGGCCCGAGCCTCTTCCTCTCGCACATCCCCATGTTCCACCGGCCGCACGACGTGCAGCTGCTGCTCTCGGTGTCCCTGGAGCACGCCGGGTTGCGCGCGGCCCGGGACTTCTCCGATGCGACGTACACGCTCGAGCCGGAGCGCTTCGACCTGGACGCGCTCGCCCAGGGCCGGCTGAAGCAATTCCGCGCCACCGTCTACCAGGGCAACTTCGAGGCCGGTGGCACCCCGCTGCTGCGCGACGTCACCGTGAAGGTGAAGGCCGTGGAGCAGGTGCGCCCCCTCTCCGAGCAGGGCCCGGCGCTCCCCGAGCCGCGCTACCTCGTGCTGGGCTCGGGCAAGGAGGTGTACCTCGTCCACGTCCTCTCGCGCGCCCCCGACTTCGACCACGTGGTGAAGGCGACGCTCGACAAGCCCCTGCCTCGCAAGGGCCCGGCGCTCCCCGTGCTGCGCTTCGAGCGGCGCGAGAACCTCGCGGGCGAGCAACTCCGCGCCGGTGAGCCGCTCACCGCCACGAGCGAGGACGGCCAGCCGGTGCGGCTCACCCTCCAGCGCGAGCTGTCGTATCTGGTGGGACCCGAGTTCACCCCCTGAGGGAATTGCCATGGCCCCGCGGTGCCTCGGCGCGTTGCTGGCCCAACGTCTACAGCGGCCCGGGTCTCAGGAGAGTTGCCGCCCCGGGTAACACCGTCCAAATCGCCCTTGCGCGGAGCCGTCGCGCGGGGCGCGGGGGGACGGATGAGGAAGCTCATCTGGCTGGGGTGGGTGGCGTGTCTGGTATTGGCCGCCTGCTCAAACGAGTCGGGCACGGGGGGCGGTGGGGAGGAGGCTTCTCGCACCGCCGAGGGCATGGCCTGTGAGGCCTCCTCCGAGGGCACGAGCACCTGTGCCTCGGATGGCTCGGCCTGGTTGCAGTGCCGCGCGGGCGCGTGGAAGCAGGTGGAGGCCTGTACCTCGTGCACCGTGGGGACTCGCGGCGTGAGCTGCGTGCCGGTGCCCGCGAGCCTTCCCGAGGGCGGAGGGCCCATCAGCGGCCCCACGCTCGGAGGCCCCTGCGGCGAGGTGCGCACCGCCGGCCGGTGCGCCACGCCCACCCGCGTCGAGTTCTGCTCCGTGCCCACCGGCAATGGCGATCCCTTCCTCGATGCCTTCGACTGTCCCACCGGACAGAGCTGCTCGCTCGTGAATGGGCGCGCGACGTGCTCGCTCACCGGCGCCTGCGTCGAGGGTGATACGCGCTGCGCGGGCGGCAACCAGCTCGAGACGTGTACCAACGGCGCCTGGGTGGCGTCGGCCTGTCCGGGCCGTTGCACCGGCTCGCCCATCGGGAGCTTCTGCGCCGCCGCCGTCGCCTCGCGCGCCTTCTCCGCTCAAGTCGCCTACGAGGCCCGCTCCGCCAACGACACCCGCACGGATTGGGGCCCTCCCTTCCAGGCCCCGGCGCCCGGCTTCCTCGTGCTCTCCTATGCGAATGGCGAGCTGCTCGATTCCGCGCAGACGGATGCCACCGGCGCCTTCTCGCTCCAGGTGCCCACCGCGCCCGGCGCGCAGGACGCGGTGGTGGTCGCGCTGGCCGCTTCCAATGAAGCCGGGGGGCTCGCCTACCTCGTGGCGGACCCGGGCTTCGATGCCATCGTCCAGGCGGACCCCGGCGCCGTCGGCAACAATCCCCGGCTCTGGGCGTATGCCTTCACCACCGCGTCCCTGACCGATGGCGCGCCGCTCCTCATCACCGAGTCCATGGGCTCCGGCGCGGCCCGCGTCTATGACAATCTGCGCTTCGCGTATGCCTTCGCCCGCGCCCAGTACGCGGGCACTCCGGGCAAGCCGCTGGTGGTGTGGCTGGGCTATGGCACCTCGTGGACGTGCGGCACCTGCTACGCCGCCGTGCCGGTACGGGCGTTCGACATTCCCTTCGACTCGCAGATGTGGCTCGGCGGCGCGACCGAGAACCAGCAGTTCTGGGCCGACTCCGTCACCGCGCACGAGCTCGGCCACTGGACCATGGACAGCTACAGCTTCCCTCCCGTCGAGGGTGGCCCGCACGTGCTCTCCGTCCCCACCTTCCCCGGCCAGGCCTGGTCCGAGGGCTTCGCCACCTGGTTCAGCTCCAACCTGCGCCAGGACAGCGTGTACCTCGACAAGCAGGGCGGGACGATGTTCTGGCTGGATATCGCTCAGCGCAGCTACTCGCAGGGCGCGCCCTGGCAGCGGCCCACGCCTCCCGGGGGCCTCACCCAGAGCATGGACGAGAACGAGGTGTCCGCCATCCTCTGGGAGCTCTCCTCCTCGGGCGTCACGGTCTCGCACACGATGTACGGCGCGCTCGCGGCTCCGCGCATGACGGCCCGGCCCTTCGTGGGACGCGGCTACACGCGGCGCGTCTGGCAGGTGGGCCCCGATGGCGTCCCCGTCAACGTGCTCGACACCGGAGAGGGCATTCCCTTCCTCGCCGACTACCTCGACTCGCTCGTGTGCGGCGGCTTCCCTCCCGACACCGTCAACGCGGCGACCGACCCCGGCGCGGCCTACCCGTATCCCAGCGACGCCCCGGTCTGCACGCCATGAACCGGCTCCCGCGTCCTTCCTTCGCACCGGCCCCCGAAGCGTGGCCACGAGGTCCTCACCATGAACCGTTCCCGCACCTGGTTGTTCCGCGCAGCGGCTGTGTCTGTCTTTGTCTTCGGCTGTCACCGTCAGGAGCCCGCGGCACCGGAACAGGAAGCACCGCCCGTGGCTCCCACTCCATCCACCGGGCAGGGAGGCTCGGGGAGCGCGGGCAGTGCCCAGGCCACTCCGGCCCCGCCCACGCAGGGCATCCAGGCACCGGCACGGGTGTCATGGAAGGTGGTGTCCTCGGACGGGAAGACGGTGACGCTGCTCGCGCAGGTGCACCAACTCACGGCCCTCTCCGTCCCGCTCGCCGTCTCGGTCGAGCCGCCCCCGGGAGTGCGGCTCGTCAAAGGCCCGAGCACCTGGACGGTGCCCCCCACCGAGCAGCCGTGCGTCCACGCGACGCAGCTGACGTTCGCCATCGACACGCCGCCCTCGGGAGACCTGCTGCTCGTCGCCGATGCGCGGGGAACGGGCTTCGGCATCCACGCGACGGATGCCTACCGCTTCGGCCGTCCCGAGCCCACGCCGCCATTGCCCAGGCCCACCGGGCCCGAGGTGAAGCTGGGCCCGCGCAAGTTCGGCCCCGCGGTGCCCTCGCAGCAGGGGGCGGCGCCCGCCTCACCGCGCTAGAACTCGAGCACCGTGGTGGTGGCGTAGGCGGCGATCGTCACATAGCCCACCCCGATGTGCACCGTGCGCATCACATCCCCGAAGTGCTCCCGCGCCTCGGGGTCGATGCCGATGACTTCCGGGTACGCGCTGATGAGCCCGAGCAACGGTTGGACCACGATTCCCACCAGGTGCACATAGGACAGGATGCGGTACAGCGGCCCGTGCTCCTGGGCGAGGCTCGGAGAGCCGATGGACAGCCCCTGGACGGCCGTGGCCGTGTAGAGGGTGGTGGACAGGATGGCGCTGGCGCCGTGCACGATGTGCAGGGAGTCGCACCCGTAGTCTCCGAAGAGTGGACCGCCGGTTTCGCAGCGCCCGGACTTGAAGGCCGTCCCCTCGTTGATCGCCGTCAGGGTGCCCAGGACGCCCGTCACGAGCAGACTGCCCGTGGTGACCAGGCTGAGCGTGCGATGCAGCCGGCGGGCGTCCTGGGAGCTCTCCAGCCGCTCGTCCGCGAGCAGGCTCCCGTGCGCCTCCATCGAGCCCCCCTCCGCGGCGGGCACGAGCAACAGCCGCCTCGGCGCGTCCCCGACGACGAAACCCTCACGGGCGAGCAGGGCCGCCCCACCGCTCGGCTCCAGCGCTCCGCACAACACCCCCACCGCCAGTCCCAGGGCCGGTAACATGACGCCTCCCACGAAAAGGCCGGAGGATGGGAACGCGCTCCTCCTCGGGCCATTACCCCGAAGGGCAGCCGGGGAGCGGCCCCGGCCTCGAGGCCTGGATGCACGCCCGGCCAGTATCCGGCGGGGCGAGCCCGAATCCGTCACAGAACGAGCCGCGCCCCTCCACCACCGCAGGGGCAACACACCTCGAGGTCCATGTCTCTCACGGCCGGGGCTTCGAGGGGCCCCGTCCATACCCTCGCACCCATGGGAGAGCCGGGGGGCTCCAGACGATGAAGGTTCCAGAGCGAATCGCGGAGGCGGCTCGCCGACGCTTTCAACAGGCCACGCCGCAGCGCGAGCACGTGCTGACGGCCATCCGCGAGGGCCATCCGCTCGACGCGGAGACGGACGAGGTCCGCAAGCTCAAGCGCATCCAGGCCATCACCGGCATGGACCCCGACGCCTCCAAGCGCATCATCCAGGGGGTGAACCCGCGGCTCTTCGGCCTCACGGGCGAGGCCCGCGCCGGCGCCGAGCGCATCCAGGGCAAGACGACGGACTTCGTGGGCGTGTCGTGGATCGACCTGGCGCGCGGGGGCGCCAACGCCGTGGGCCGCGTCGTCGAGGGCACCTTGAAGCCCCTGGGCTCGGGGGTCCTCATCACCGGCCGGCTCTTCCTCACCAACAACCACGTCATCGAGGACGCCCGGGCCGCCCGCGAGCTGCTCGTGGAGCTCGACTACGAGCTGGATGCCGATGGCCATCCCCGCCCCCTCACGCGCTTCACCTTCGACCCGGACACGTTCTTCCTGACCAGCCCCCAGGACGACCTCGACTTCACCATCGTGGCGCTCGGCAAGCGGGTGCTCGGGGCGCGCGAGTCCTCCGAGTTCGGCTACTGCCCGCTGTTCGCCACCGATGACACGCACCTGCTCGGCGAGTTCGTCAACATCGTCCAGCACCCCGACGGCGACTACAAACAGGTCGTCATCCGCGAGAACCGCCTCGTCACCCGGCTCGACTCCGTCCTGCATTACATGGCCGATACGTTGCCGGGCTCGTCGGGCTCGCCCGTCTTCAACGACCAGTGGGAACTGGTGGCGCTCCACCACTGGGGCGAGCCCTTCCGCGAGGTCACCCTCCCCACGGGCGCTCAAGTCAGCAAGGACCTGAACGAGGGCATCCGCATCAGCGCCATCGTTCGCACGCTGGAGGACATGATGAAGGACAGGAGCCCTGATGAGCGCGGGTTGCTCGAGCCCGCCCTGCGCAGCCCGAGCCGCAAAGGCGTCCTCACGCCCACCGCTGGGACGACGGGACACACGGACGGGGTGAGCCCCTCGTCGAGGGCCGCTCGCATGGCACCTCCCGCGGAGCCGACGCCTCCTGTCGCGCCGCCGCCTCCCGCCGCACCGCTCGCCGTGGTCCACGCGTCCACCCAGGGCGTGCCGGGTCCTCGCCTCCAACCGGATGGCGCCGTCACCTGGACGATTCCGCTCGAGGTCACCATCCGGCTGGGTGCTGGCATGCCGGTGGGAATTCCCACCCGGCCTCCGACTCCCGAGCCGGAGCCGCGTCCCACCGCGCACGACGCGGGCGGCGCGGGCGAGGCCCTCATCCACATCGACACGAACTACGCGAACCGCCGCGGCTACGACCCGGACTTCCTCAAGGGCTTCCACATCGAGCTGCCACGGCTCAGCGTCGCGATGCGCAAGCAGGCCGCGCGCAAGCTGAAGCTCGCCGAGGGAGAGGATCCCTTCGAGCTCAAGTACCAGCACTTCTCCCTCGTGATGAACGCGGCCCGGCGCATGGCGTTCTTCACGGCGTGCAACATCGACGGCTCCACCTGGGTCTCCATCAACCGCACCACGGGCGATCAGCGGGAGTCCGCCGAGGCCGCCGAGGTCTGGTTCGAGGACCCTCGTATCTCGCCGGACGCGCAGTGCCACCAGGACCTGTACGATCACCAGCGGCCGCGCACCTTCGATCGGGGACACCTCGTGCGCAGGCAGGATCCCTCCTGGGGCACGAGCACCCGCGCCCAGCGCGCCAACGCCGACACCTTCCACTTCACCAACTGCACGCCGCAGGAGTTCCACTTCAACCAACGCGCGCAATACTGGCAGGGCATCGAGCGGTGGCTGCTCGAGGACAACGCGGTCGCGGACCGGGAGCGCATCATCGTCTTCACCGGCCCCGTCTTCGGAGACGATGACCCCGAGTACCGGTACGTGCGGCTGCCGCTGGCCTTCTGGAAGATCGTGGTCTTCGTCCAGGACGAGCAGCTGCGCGCCACCGCCGTCCGGGCCAGTCAGGAGGAGCTGCTCCCGCGCGGGCTCCCGGAGAAGCTGGGCGAGAGCCTGGAAGGCGGAGCGGAGGACCTCAGCGACACCACGGAGATTCACGAGTACCGGAGCACCGTGGCGGAGCTCGAGCAGCTGACGGGCCTGGACTTCGGCCCGCTGCGCCACCACGACACGAACGCGGGAGACGGCGAGGCGCGCACCCACGAGCGGGAGCTGCACACCTTCGACGAGCTGGGCGTGTAGGGCGCCTCACGGAAACACGGGCAGCGGAGCCACGTCCGGCGCCACCCACTCGCGCCGCGCGGCCTCCGCGTCCAGCGTCTCCTTGCGGTAGTGGCGCTCCAGCAGCTTGCCGTCGAGCAGCTCCGGGTGGGCCGCCAGGAAGGCGCTGAACGGCTCCAGGTGTGGCGTCTCCCGCAGCGCGGCGTACACGTGCGCGCTCCACGCCCGCGTCACCGTCTCATGGTATTTGGCCGACGCGCCCAGCGAGGCCGCGTAGCGCTGGATGGTTTCCCGGATGCGCGTGGAGCCCGCCTCGGGCCCGTGGCGGCGCAGGTACAGCCACCCCAGCCTCACGTGCTCCCGGTGCCCGAAGCGCTCCCCGGGCCACGTCGTGGCCTCCACCGCCGCGAGGAATTCCCCGTCGTTCGCCGTCTCTGGATTCATGTCTCCCGGCAGCCTACTCCCAGGAGAACGCGTACTCTCCATCCAGCCCCTTCACCCACTGCCGCTCCACCTTCACGCCCCGTCCGCCCATGGCGTGCAGCAGGTGCGCCAGCGCGCCCTCGTGACACGCGGCGGGCAGGTAGTCCCCGCGCAGCATCAGCCGGCCCTGGCTCGGCCCGGTGAACGACACCGACAGCTCCCCGAAGCCCAGCATCTGCCGGTAGATGTCCGGCGCGCTCTCCAGCATCCGCCTCGGCCTGCCGTGCACCAGCACCGCCGTCGCCCTCCCCACCGGCGAGGCCAGGTACGTGGTGATGATCTGCCGCCCCAGGTCCCTCAGCACCGCCTCCACACCCCCGAGCACCGGCCCCAGCGACCCCGCCGCGAAGTAGAGCATCCGCAGCAGCGAGCGCACCGGGTACTGGAAGAAGTCGACGAAGCCCTCCTCGTCCGCGGCCAGCAGGCAGCACTGCACCGCCTCCGCGTCTCCCAGCCTGCGCACCGCGCCCAGCGTGCCGTTGAAGAACACGCCGCGCACCGTGTCCTCCGGCCGCGCCTGCGACATCCTCCACACCAGCTCCCGCTCCCAATCACACGCCGGGTCCGTCCGCGTCACCGTCAGCAGTTCCATGGGCCGACTCCCAACGTCGTGAGAGGGGGAACCGCGGCGTCCGCTTCGACACCGCGTCACAGGCCTCGCAACGCTGCACCCCCCATGCCGTGGGAGGTGTTTGTGGCCAATGGTGTTCACCGCTCCACACCCGGTGGCCACCCAGCCCTTCCGGGAGGACTCGGCGTCCGATGGCCAACAACACCCTCGGGCCACGCGGCGCAAACCCTGCGCGGTGCCCCGGGACCCCGGGGCGCAACCCCTGCGCCTCAGGCCCACGAGAGGAGGTACTCCCCGTCGAGCACGTTCACGCGCGAGCCGCTCACCTCCACCGCGCGCGCCTTCATGCCCTCGAGCGCCGCCAGCAGCACGCCCTCGTGGTAGGCGCACGGCATGAAGTCGCGCCGCATGATGACGCGCACGCGCGAGGCCCCTTCCCACATCACCGAGCGCTCGCCGAAATTCACCACCGCCCGGTAGGCCGAGGGCAGGTTGCACACCAGCCGCCGCGTCTCCCCCTTCGAGAGCAGCAGCAGCGCCCTGCCCGCCGCCGACTTGAGCATGTCCGCCATGGCGCGCCGCCCCATGTGCCGCTGCGCCTCCACCCACCCGCCGCACCGGGGCGCCAGCACCTGCGCCGCCGCCTCATTCACCTTGAGGAAGGTGCCCACCGGGTAGTTGAAGAACTCGACGAAGCGCGGCTCGCCTCCGGCCTCCACGCACCGGCGCACCTCCTCCTCGCCCGCCAGCGCGCGCACCGCCTCCAGCGTGCCGAGGAAGAACGTGCCCCGCACGGTGTCCGCCGGCGTCGTCAGCTCCAGCCTCCGCTCCAGGTCCTCGCGCACGTCCTGCGCGTCCCCGTCCGCTTCGACCCCACAGCCGCTCATGCTCATGGCACCCCTCCCTCCCTGCGACCTGCGCCGGGAAGCGCGGCCCTCCACCCTAAACACGGCCCCCGCTCCCCGCACCGCCACCCCCGCACTCTCCCCGTTGGCTGCCCAACGTCACACGGTCCCCGAGTGCGCTGTCCCACACACTGCCCCGCCCTCCCGGCAGTCCCTCCTCCCGCCACACGTACAATGGCGGTGGTTGTACGGACGCCCGGTGCTTCGCGTCTGAAGCAGCGTGCCCTGTCGCCCTCCTGCCCGGCAACCCCCTCCCCCTCCTGCCCCCTCTGGACGAAAAGCCATTCTCTTGATTTCTCTGGAAATCCCACCACGCTTCAGAGTTGACGTGGACGCGCATCAGAGATGACGGCCCCGAGTGAAATCCCCACGCTGCCGCGCAGCGAACGCAAGCCCCTGTACGTCCAGGTGGTCACCCAACCTGCCCTCCATGGGTGCTGGGCCGTCAATATCAGCGATTCGGGGATAGGGCTGATCGCCACCCCGGCGGGGCCGGTGGAGGGGCCGCGCGAGGGCCAGGAGCTGGAGATGGCCTTCACGCTGCCGGACTCGCGCGCGCGCATCCGCGTGCGGGGCGTGGTGCGCTGGAGGCACGACCCGGCCGAGCGCGACGAGGCGGCGGTGACGGCGCTGGGGGTGAGCTTCCACGCCTTCGAGGGCGCGGACGGGGTGACGCTCAAGCGCTACCTGCTGGACCACCAATTGTACGTGGCGGTGGTGTACGCGGAGGAGCTGGAGCTGCGGGGCCTGCGCGAGGCGCTGGAGAGCCACGTGCGGCTGCGCTTCGTGCAGTCGGCCGAGGACGTGGACTCGCTGCTGGGGCGCGGGGACATCAGCGCGCTGCTGGTGTGCGGGCGGGACGAGGCGCGGGCCATCGCCCTGGTGGAGCGGCTGGCGTCGCGGCGCGCGGAGGCGGACCCCACGGGGGCGGGCCCCGCGAGCGATTTGTCCCCGCGCATCCTCTACTGCGCGCCGGCGGTGCCCTCGCGGCTGGTGGAGCTCTTCAACCAGGGGAAGATATTCAGGGCGCTCACCCCGCCCTTCGAGCCGGTGGCGCTGCGCCAGGCGGTGCTGCAGGCGAGCCGCGAGCTGGGCCTGCGCACCGAGCAGCGGCGGGCGGCGTTGGAGCTGGAGCGCAACCTGTTGCGCGAGCGGGCGCGCGAGGCCCCGCGGCTGTCGCCCGGAGGGGACGTGGGGGAGGAGCCGGGCTTCCGCAGCCCCGTGATGCGGCAGGTGCTGGAGCTGGTGCGCGTGGCGGCGCCGCACCGGGTGGCGGTGCTGCTGCAGGGCGAGACGGGCACGGGCAAGGAGGTGGTGGCCCGCGTCATCCACCGGCTGAGCGGGCGCAGCAACCAGCCGCTGGTGGTGCAGGACTGCGGCGCGCTCACCGAGACGCTGCTGGAGAGCGAGCTCTTCGGCCACGTGAAGGGCGCGTTCACCGGCGCGCACGCGGACCATCCGGGCCTCTTCGTGCTCGCCGATGGCGGGACCATCTTCCTGGACGAGATCGAGAACACCTCGCCCA
>NZ_JBJMQO010000059.1:0-76747 GCF_045802675.1 Archangium sp.
CCGGCTGTCCCGTGTGGCCCTGGCCATGGGAGACACCTCGAACGCTCGGGAAGAGGTGCTCGCGGGCAATGCCATCGAGCGGGTGCGCAAGCTGAACGCCGCCATCGGCATTCCCTCGCGCCTGCGCGACGCGGGTGTGAAGGAGCAGGACCTGGTCCGCATCTCCGAGAAGGCCTTCGTGGATGCCTCGCACCGCGGCAACCCGCGCCCGTGCACCCAGGAAGACCTGCTCGCCATGCTCCGCGAGTCCTTCTAGCGGAAAAACCACGGCGGGTGCTGACGCGAACGCCAGCACCCGCCGCGGTGTGCTTCGGAGTTACTGCACCGTCATCGTGCCGAGCTGCGTGGTGCTGAAGCCCAGGCCCGTGCCCGAGCCCGCGCCGTCCAGGTCGCAGTACGTCCAGTTCAGCCCGCTGTCCAAGCTGAACCGGTACGCGTACGAGTAGGTGCTGGCGGTCGCCGGAGCGGTGAACGACGCCTGGTACTCGTCGTTATTGCCCACCTGCACGTTGTAGGCGGCATTGAAGTACCGCCACGTCGTGACGCTGGTCGGGTTGGACGCCGAGGGCCCGTAGCCCACCTGGGCCATCACTCCGGCGGGGGCGCCGCCCGCCTCGGTCAGCCCGGCCTCGTACAGCTGACCGTAGATGAGCGGCGTGGCGGTGCCGGCGTTCACCGTCATGGTGGCCGGGAACTGCAGGTTGCAGTAGTCCGCCTGCAGCGGGTTGGCCGACCCATTGAGCACGCCAGTGTACGTGAACGCGTTGGTGGCGGTCGTGGTGCCGCTTCCCGCGCGCAGGGTGTTGGTGACGCTGACGTCCACCCGGCCCACCGTGGCATTCGCCGGAGCGGTGCAGGTGAGCTGCGTGGGGCTGTTGGCGGTGCAGGTAGCGGTGGCCGTGCCGAACTTCACGGTCGCGCCCGAACCGAGCTCCGTGCCGGTGATCACCACGTTGGTGGTGGTCACTGTCGAGGAGGCCAGGGTGGTGTTGGGCGAGATGGCCGTGATGGTGGTGGGGAGCCCCACGCTGTTGACCACGCCCGGCGACGGGGTGAGGCAGGTGCGGAAGTCATTGCGGTTGTTGTCCGAGTCCGTGCTCAGCGCGTCGCGGCACAGCGAGTAGCTGACGTTGTCGGTCGGGGTGATGGCGGTCGCGGTCTCGTACATCTGCAGGGCGAGGTTGTTGATCTTGAAGGTCGTCAGGTTCACGTCGAGGGCGGCTCCCGCGGGGTCGGTGCCCACCGCGTCCCAGACGGTGCCGTCGGCGCCCACCAGGATGATGGAGTCACCGCCGCCGTTCTCCAGGTCCATGTCGCGCACGGTGAGGTCCCCCGCGCCCAGGCCCACCACCTTGGAGGCGGTGAAGGTGCCCGAGGTGGTGCCGTTGACACCGTCCGCGATGATGAGGACGCCGTCCGCGGGGATGCGCCAGCCGGTGGGCAGGGTGAGCTCGCCAGCGGGGTCGGTCCCATTGATGTCGCCGGTAGCGCCCGCGTTGCGAGCGCCAGCCGTCGTGCCCTTGCCCTCTACGTCCTCGAGCTTCAAGCCGCCCACGAGTGTACCGCCCGGACCGGTGATTTCGACGAACGCCAGGCCGTCGTCGGTGCCGGCGGGATCGATGAAGGCCTCGTTGATGACGGCCACCTTGCAGTTGCCATTGGGCGAGCCCGCCGTGTTCGAGACCTTCGCCTTCGCGGCCGGAGCGGCCGGGTAGAAGGTGGTGCACCAGTTGCTGCCCGAGTCATTGCCCGTGGCCGAGGCGCTCGACGGATCCACCTGGGTGGTGACGCCGAGGAAGCCCGGGAAGGCGTTGGCCGTCATCTGCGCATTGGCATCGGTGATGAAGCCGCGGAAGTCCACGTAGTCCTGCAGCGTGGCGCCGTTGCGCGAGTGGATGGAGAGCACGTCGCCCGTGTCATTCAGGGAGAACGAGGTGCCAACGTCGCCGTACACGAACGCGGCGCCGGCCGGGATGCTCCCACCACTGCTCGGGTTGGGCACGCCGTAGGCATAGCCGCCCGCGGGGATGGAGACGGCCGTACCGGCGGAGCCGTTCACGTCGGTCGTCGCGCGGATGTCGGCGAGCTGGCCGGCGAGGTTCTGGAACACGAACCCGCGGACGTCCACCGCCAGGGCGCTGGTGTTGTGGAACTCGATGAGCTCGGAGCCGAGCGCGCTGAACTCGGTGATGACGATGTTGCCCACCTCATCCCCCGAGGCGGCGGCGGTGCAGCCACCCGCACGGCAGACCTGGAGGGGCTGGCAGAGGGAGTCATTGCCCGTGTTGGTGCAGCCGGTGCCGGCGGCGCCGCCCGCGCCCACGCAGGTGTCCGTGGTGCAGCTCGCGCCATCCGAGCAGCGCGCGTTGTCCGCGCTCTCGCTGCAGCCCGTGGTGGTGCTGCACACGGCCACGGTGCACGAGAAGCCGTCCTTCTCACAGCGGGAGTTGACCGGGGTGTGGCTCACGCCGGTCTTCGGGTCGCAGGCGTCATCGGTGCAGGCGATGCTGTCGTCCACGGCGACCGGGTCGTGGTGGATACCCGTGCCGGGGTCGCAGGAGTCGGCGGTGCAGACGTTGCTGTCGTCCACGGACACGGCGGCGTGCTTGATGCTGCCGGTGGCGGGGTCGCAGGAGTCGGCGGTGCAGGCGTTGCTGTCATCCACGGACACGGCGTCGTGCTTGATGCCGGTGGCCGGGTCGCAGGAGTCGGCGGTGCAGGCGTTGCTGTCGTCGGTGCTGACCGCGGTATGGCTCACCCCAGTGGCGGGGTCGCAGGAGTCGGCGGTGCAGGCGTTGCTGTCGTCCACGGACACGGCGTCGTGCTTGATGCCGGTGGCCGGGTCGCAGGAGTCGGCGGTGCAGGCGTTGCTGTCATCGGTGCTGACGGCGGTATGGCTCACGCCGGTGGTGGGATCGCAGGCGTCGGCGGTGCAGGCGTTGCTGTCGTCCACGGACACGGCGTCGTGGTGAACGCCGGTGGTGGGGTCGCAGGAGTCGGCGGTGCAGGCGTTGCTGTCATCGGTGCTGACGGCGGTGTGGCTCACGCCGGTGGTGGGGTCGCAGGAGTCGGCGGTGCAGACGTTGCTGTCGTCCACGGATACGGCGGCGTGCTTGATGCTGCCGGTGGCGGGGTCGCAGGAGTCGGTGGTGCAGGCGCTGCCGTCGTCCACGGACACGGCATCGTGATGGACACGCGTGCCGGGGTCGCAGGAGTCGGTGGTGCAGGCGTTGCTGTCATCCACGGAGATCGTCACGTGCGCCACGCCGGAGGCGGGGTCGCACGAGTCCATGGTGCAGGCGTTGCTGTCATCCGCGGACACGGCGGTATGGCTCACGCCGGTGGTGGGGTCGCAGGAGTCCATGGTGCACACGTTGCCGTCGTCGGTGCTGACAGCGGTATGGCTCACGCCGGAGGCGGGGTCGCAGGCGTCGGCGGTGCAGGCGTTGCCGTCGTCCACGGCCACGGCCTCGTGGGTGATGGTGCCGGTGGCGGGCGCGCAGGCGTCGGTGGTGCAGGCGTTGCCGTCATCCACGTTCACCGGGGTGTGGACCGCCTTGCCGGTGGCCGCATCGCACGAGTCCGTGGTGCACGCGTCCCTGTCCTCCACGTTCACGGGCGTGTGCTGGACGCCCGCGGCCGGATCGCACGAGTCCACCGTGCAGCTGTTGTGGTCGTCCACCGCGACGGCCTCGTGCACGCAGGCGTTGGCGCGACACACGTCGGTGGTACAGGCGCTGTTGTCGTTACATTGGGCGTCGGTCTGGCACTCCTGGGTCGTGCCACCGTCACCACCACCATCGCCGCCGCCACCGCATCCCACGAGCGCCAACAGCGTCGCGAGCGCGCACAAAGCCTTCCAGCGAATTGGTTCCATGGTTCCTTTACCGGCCCGCTCGCGGAGTTCGTCTCCAGGCGAGCCCCCTCGGCGGGGTCGAGCGCGGTTCGGGCAGGAATCGTACATCAGGTAACAAAAGGAGCCCGATTGCGACCCTCCACGGGGGCTCGCCAGCTCCAGGGGGCTGAAACCCTGGGAGCTGAAAGCACCTGACGCGTGGGGGCCTCCCGCTCGTTTTTGCTCAAAGCTGTGCGCGCCGCGTCGTCGGGTCGGCGAGGTCTACGCGGGCGCGTCCCACGCGGCGTCAGGACTTCGCGCCGAGCTTCTCGAGCACCTTCATCAACGGAGAGCCCAGGCGGTGCTGGAAGGACTTCCAGCCCTACTCGGAGGCGACGCTGGCGGCAAGCCGCTCGAAGAGCAGCATGCCGTTGTCCGAGTTGGCCATCATCACCACGCCGCTGCCCGAGTTGGAAAAGGCGAGCCAGTCACTTCGGAGCGCACGCCCGTCAGGCGGTCCTCCCAGGGGGCCTGGACCGCCGGGCGAACATCAAGCCCCGGCAACACACTACCCCTCGAGACCTACTGGCCCGCCTGAAGGAAGGGAATGCTTCATGAGCAACGAAAAGGTTTACAAAGGTAGCTGCTTCTGCGGAGCGGTTCAGTTCACGGTCAGCGGTGAGCCTGCCGCGATGGGTTATTGCCATTGCGAGTCATGCCGAAGCTGGTCGGCGGGGCCCGTCAACGCCTTCACGTTATGGAAGCCCGAGGCGGTGCGGCTCACGCGGGGCGCGGACAACATCGGCACCTACAACAAGACGCCGCGCAGCCATCGCAAATGGTGCAAGACGTGTGGAGGCCACATCTTCACGGAGCACCCCAGCATGGGCCTCACCGACGTGTATGCGGCGGTCATTCCGGACTTCCCATACCAGCCCGGCGTCCATGTCCACTATCAAGAGACGAAGTTACGAATGAAGGACGGGTTGCCGAAGTTGAAGGACGTCCCGAAGGAGATGGGAGGCTCGGGCGTCAGCGTCGCGGAATGACAACCCGTGCAACGCCCGCCCGCGACTCAACGGCGGTTGAAGCCGAAGTCGGACCCCTTGAGCTTGGCGGCGCGCCCATCCGGGTGATGGAACACGATGCCCTCGATGTCCCGGTCCCGCAGGTAGAGCACGGTTCGTCGAGCGAACACGGGCCCGGATACCCTCACCCCGGCCCTCTCCCGAGGGAGAGGGGGGTGTGAGCCATTGGCAGGGCAGGAGAGGGACGGCGTTACTTCGCGGTGTCCGCGGCCGTCTTCGCGCCGCTGGCACCAGCGGCCGGAGGCGGAGTCGTCGGCGGCGGCGCCAGGTTCTGCCCGCCTTCCTCCACATCGGCCTCTTCGGTCTGGGTTTCGGCCTGGACGCCCTCGGCCGCCAGCTCCGTCGTGCCCACCACCGCGCCCGTCACCGGCTCGCCGCCCGCCTTCGGCGTGAACTCGAGCATCTCCACCGTCACCGAGCCCGGCAGCCGGAAGTCCATCGCCGACACGCGCGGCTTGTCTCGCAGGTCATACAGCTGCTGCGCCACCGAGCCCGCTTGAATGCGCTGGTCCGAGAAGAACACGTACGCGTTGATCCTTCCCTCCTCCACCGGCACCCGGAAGCTCGAGTTGTAGATGCGCTTGCCCGCGTCGCATTTGATGGAGCGGTTCTCCCGCGTCATCGTCAGCTGCCGGATGATGCCCTTCTCCGACACCGTGAAGAGCATGCAGTAGGGGTGCTGCCCCTCCTTCGGGATGATCTCCATCGTGGAGCCGCTCACGGACCTGAGCTCCGCTCGCGCCGGACTCGCCGGCTTCTGCTCCTGCTGGCAACCCACTGCTCCGAGCGCCACTACCGCGACGGCACTTGCCCACCGAGTCATGTTTCCCTCCTGGAGACGTCAACCACGGTCGTCGTCCAAGCGTAGCCCGGAAGCCGGGACTTCCGCCCCGGGGGGCCCCCCGCCGTCCGTGCTTGAACAGTCCGTGAAATCCTTTTCGCTGCTACGCACCGCGGCATGACTCAGCGCCGCTGGTAGACGACCACCTGCGGCGTCTCGTCCAGGTACAGCCCGGTGACGGGCGTGCGCGTCCCGTAGGACTGCCAGAGCTCGAACTCGTACTCGCGGAACTCCTGGTGGTACTGGTACGCCGCCACGTCCGAGTCGAACGGCCCTCCCGGCTGCAGGTCGCTCCGCAGCATCCCGTTGCGCTGGTAGTCGTGGAACGAGAAGCCATTCACCTCGTGCAGGAAGACGCGGGCGTTGCGCGGCGCGTGCTCGTTGATCCACGGCAGCACCGCCGTCACGTTGCTCGACCAGAACTGGCGCTGCATGCCCAGCGACGCCGCGCCCGGCACGCCTCCGGCCAGCTCCGAGTAGAAGCTCGTCCCGTAGGGGAACACGCGCACCAGCGCGAGGAGCGCCGGCAGCATCAGCAGCGCGAACACGGGCGCCGCCACCGCCGCGAGCGACAGCCTCGGCCAGCGCGCGCGCAGCCGCTCCACGAGCGCCTCGCAGCCCCGCGTCACCGCCACGCCCGCGAGGATTCCCAGGAAGGGCATGGCCGGCAGCCAGTGCTTCACCCCGCCGAAGTGCGGCACGTTGGGGTGGCTGATGATGAGGATGGCGGCCACCGCCTGCTCGCCCACCAGCACCTCGGCCAGCGAGGGGAGGCGCACCCAGGCGCGCGTGCGCTCGAAGAGGCTCAGCACCGAGCGGCCGGCGAGCGCCAGCCAGCCCGTCACCATGGGGACGAAGAGGCTGGTGGGCACGGTGAGCGCCGTCTTCACCAGGACGTAGTCGATGGGGAAGGGCGGCTCGCGCATGAGCGTGCCGAGATAGAACCAGGCGTAGTGGTTGTGGGTGGCGTGGAAGTTCAGGTACCAGGCCGTGCGCTCCACCGGCTCGTGCCAGAGATAGGGCCAGTGCAGGTAGAAGGCCACCGGGCCGCACACCGCCATCATCGCCATGGGCAGCAGCGCGAGTGCCGACGGCGAGTGCACCCGGTTCATCACGTGCAGCATCCCCAGCGAGCCCACCGCCAGCACCCCGAAGAGCAGCGTGTGCGGGCTGAGGAGGAAGAACTTCCGCTGGAAGCCCTCGGCCCCGAGGCTCACCACCAGCAGCGCGTACAGCACCGCCACCGCGGCGAACAATCCCAGCACGCGCCACAGCCAGACGCGTGCCTCGGGGTGGCCCTCGCTGGAGCTCCACGCGCGCCACAGCGCGAAGGGCGCGAGGAAGAAGGGGAGGAAGAGCGCGTTGTGCTTGGTGCACAGCGCCAGCCCGAAGAAGACGCCACACAGCACGCCCCAGTCGCGGTCCTCGAGCGCGCGCCAGAAGGCGTACACCACCAGCAGCCACATGGCCGCGATGGGCATGTCGAAGCACGCCAGCTCCGCGTTGAAGTACTGGCGCGGCACCAGCAGGAACGAGAGCGCGGCGAAGAGGCCCGCGGTGCGCCCATACACCGCGCTGCCCAGCAGGAAGGTGAGCGCCGGCACCAGCGCCGCCATGGCGAAGGCCGGCAACCGGAAGGCCGCCGCCGAGCGCATCCACCCCAGCGTCTCGTGGAAGAGCAGGTGCGAGAGCCCGAACAGCTCCTTCATCAACGCCGGGTGCTCGTGGTTGAAGTCCCAGGCGCGGACGATGGCGGCGTCCGACAGCGCTCGCGCCGGCTCGTGGAAGAGCTGCTGGAACCAGCGCGCGTAGCTCTCGGCGGCGTAGAAGTAGACGCTCTCGTCGCGCGTGAAGCCCACCGCGGCCTCGGTGGCCCACAGCACCCCGAAGGCCAGCACCCACAGCGCCAGCGCCAGCCAGCGCTCCTCCCGCGTCGCGGGCCGGCCCGCCGTCATGTGCCCTCCCTGGAGACCACCGCTCCGTCCCCGAGCGCGAAGACGTCCAGGCATACCTGCCGCGTCTCCGGGTTGTCCGCCTGCACCCAGACCTTCACGGTGCGCGGCGCTCCCGCGGGCAGCGCGCGCGAGCCCTTCTGCACGCCCTCCAGGCCCGGCGGCTGGGCGATCTCCACCAGCGGCTCGTGCGTGGCCGCGTCCTCCACGCCGAAGCGCACGGTGCTCAGCCCCGGCTCCTTGCGCACGGCGTACTCGAAGATGATGCCGCCCTCGAGCCGCAGCTCCGTGCCCCCGGGGATTCCGTCGAACTCGGCCACCAGCCGCTCCACGCCTCCGGGCGGGTGCATCCACAGGCAGTGGCGCGGCTGGTAATGGATTTCATGCCACTCGGGGGCCACGTACAGGTGCGGCGGCCCGGGGCAGCGGTGCTCGCGCCCGTTGAAGGGACAGTCGCGCCGCGTGCCGTCCGGGGACTCCAGGTAGACGCGCGCCTTCGCGTACGCCTCCGAGGCCACGAAGAGCCGGGGCCGGTAGCGGCCGTTCTCGTACAGCGTCAGCTCCAGGTTGCCCTCGCGGTGCGGGGCTCCCACGGCGGTGCGTCCCGGGAGGAAGGCGGCCTGGAAGCCGGACACGTCCGAGCGTGGCAGCTCCGGCTGGCCCAGCACCCAGACGCGAGGGTGCGCGCTCAGGTCATCCGCGTCCGAGCCGAGGTAGCCGTACACGGGCAGCTCGGGCGGCAGGTAGAGCCGGGCCTTCTCGGTCCACCAGGGGAAGAGGAGCACGGCGTCGCCAGGACGGGCCTCGGCGCGCAGCCAGTCCGCCGCCTTGCGGTAGTCCGTTTCGGAGGGGAAACGGCCGGGCAACCGCAGCTGGAAGACGAGGCAGGCGAGGGCGACGAGCAGCAATCCCCCCAGTTCCACCAGGGGGAGGGCACGGACAATGGACCTGGGACTTCGCAAGCTCAGGACTTCGCAAGGCGGAGCTTCTGCTCGCTCTTCTCGCGGCAGAAGGTGCAGAAGGTGGCCTCACCCTGCCCGAACGACGGCGTCCAGGGCGGGTACATGGCGCAGCGCGGATCCAGGCAGTGGTGCAGGCCCCACAGGTGGCCGAGCTGCTGCAGCGCGTTGCGGGCCACGGGCTTGAAGGCCGCCTCCAGGTCCTTGTACCCGTGCGTGCTGATGATGGCCCGGTTCTGGTTGTACAGGGCGTACCCGGTGGTGGGGGCCTTGCCGCCCGCCAGCTCGCGCTCCTTGAGCTTGCGCGAGGTGATGAAGAGGACCTTGTCGTCCTCGTAGGCCCTCACGCCCTTCATCTCCGCGATGAGCTTCTCGGCATCCAGCGGCTCGGACATGCCCGCGGGCACGTCCTTCTGGCCCGAGTGCTCACTGCCCACGCCGAACGCCGTATAGAGGGTCTGGCAGAGCTTCGCGATCTGCTTTTCGTCGAAGGAGTCCAGCGTCACGACGCGAATCACGGGGCGTCACCTCGGAAGACGGGTCTCACTCATCGGCCTCGAGGTCATCATCGAGGTCGGCATCGGAATCGGTATCGGCCTCCTCGGTCTCGGGAGACTTCGCCTTGGGCGGGCGGCCGCGCTTCTTGGGAGCGGCGGCCTCGGCGCCCTCGGGCTTGGGCTTGGGCGGGCGGCCGCGCTTCTTGGGAGCGGGAGCCTCGGCGCCCTCGGGCTTGGGCTTGGGCGGACGGCCCCGCTTCTTGGGCTCGGCGGGAGCGGCCTCGGCGCCCTCGGGCTTGGGCTTGGGCGGACGGCCCCGCTTCTTGGGCGCGGCGTCGGCACCGCCCTCGGCGGGGAGCGCGGTGGCCTTCTTGCCGCGGGGCTTCTCCTCGCCCTCCTCGCCCTCCTCCTCACCGGCCTCCTCGGAGGACTCCTCCTCCTGAGGCGCCTCCTCCTCGTCCGGAGGCAGGTCGAGCTCGCTGTCGAGCCCGATGAGGTCGGCGTCCAGGCCGAGCTCCTCGTCGCCCTCCTCGCGGGTCTTGAACTCGGCGGCGGTGCGCTTGGGGCGCTCGCGGCCGGGCGGGAAGAGCACCAGGTCGATGCCGTCCTCGGCGTTGCAGTCGGAGACCCCGAGCGCGGCGGCGATTTCGGAGACCAGCAGGTGGCGAGCGTTGTCGTACAGCTCGCGCTCCTTGGTGGGCAGCGGGCGCAGCTCGCTGAGCACCTGGAGTCCCTTGACGACCTCGGCCAGACCTATCAGGCCGCCTTGCGCCATGCGGTCCTGGTTGGTCCGGGCGCGCAGCTTCCAATCCAGGTCTGCCTTGTCGCTGTCGGAGCGCAGGAATTCGAAGACCTGGGTGACGTCCTCGGGGCCCGCCACCTTGCGGACGCCGATGGACACCACCTTGGTCTGGGGCACCATCACCACCGCCCCATCCTCTTCCCGGCGCATGGTGACGAAGGTGAGCTTCTGTCCAGCCACCTCCTTCACCTCGATGGCCGAGACGCGACAGACGCCCTGGTTGGGGTAGACCACCCGGTCGCCAACCGCGAGCTGAAGTGACGCGGAGCCTTCTGGCATGTCCCCCTCAATAAATGCGAGACGATTGCGAGACGAGAGCAGAGAGGGTCGTAGCATCAACCCTCAACGGATGCCACGACTTACCGGAGGTGGATGTCCGTTCTCCAGAGGTCCGGGCATGCGGGCAGGCGTGCCCTCGGGTACAGGCAGGGCAGGGGGGTTATCCGCTACAGGACGCAACGGGTCCGTCGCACCGGAAGGTCCTCGGGGCGAGGGGCACGGGTATCATGCATTCCCCACCCATCGCCCGGGGTCTTCACTGGTGAACGTCTCCGCCCGCATCGCCGCGCTCGTCGCCGTCCTCGCCTCCGCCAGCGCGCTCGCCGCGCCCACGGTGCTGCTCTCGCCGGCGCTCGGCCGCCCCGATGGCGTCACCCTTCAGGGGCGCGTCCTCGCCGAGACGCCCCATGGCAGCACCCCCCTCTCGCTCAACCTGCGCCGGCTGGCCGCCCGCAACTGGAAGGGGGCCCGGGTGGAGGTCTCCTTCCTGGGCGCGAAGGCGCACGTCACCAGCGGGGATGACGGCAACTTCCAGGTCACCCTCCCGCCGCACGAGGGCCGCACGTTCCCCGTGGGCGCCCACGAGGCGCGGGCCCAGGTGACGGGCGCGAGCGCCACCGCCCGGGTGGAGATCGTCGCGGATGCCGCGCCCTTCCTCGTCGTCTCCGACTTCGACGACACCGTGGCCATCTCCGAGGTGACGCAGCCCGACAAGCTGGTGACCAACGCGCTGCTGCGCGACGCGGACACGCAGCGGGCCGTCCCCGGCATGGCGGGCTTCTATGGGTGTCTGGGCTCGGACGCGGGCGCGGTGCCCGCCTTCGCGCTGGTGAGCGGCTCGCCCGTCCAGTTCGGTCCGCGGGTGAGCACCTTCCTCTCGCGCAACGGCTTCCCCGCGGGCTTTGGCCTCTACCTGAGAGACCTCGGGCCGGGCACGCTCTCCGGCTACAAGCAGCCCATCATCCGGGCCCTGCTGCAGCGCTTCCCACACCCGGTGGTGCTCGTGGGCGACTCGGGCGAGAAGGACCCCGAGGTGTACGCGCAGCTCCGCGACGAGTTCCCCGGCCGCGTGCGCGCCATCTACATCCGCGATGCGGGCCACTCCACCGACGCCGCCCGCTTCAAGGACATGGTCCTCTTCAAGGACGTGCGGACCGCCGCCGAACATGCCGCGCAAGCGGGACTCGCCCGGCGCACGTGCCTGGCCAAGGCGCTTCCCCCGCCGGCCCCGCAGGCGGAGACGGGCGCGCCATGAGTCCGAAGCGCAACCCGCTCCTGCTGGCGGCCGTGTTGCTGGCGGCGGGGTGTCGGAAGGAGGACACGCCGGCCGAGCCGCTCTCCTCGCTCTCGCCGCCGCCGCTGCCGAAGGTGGTCGCGAAGGCGGAGGGGGTGGCGCCGGTGCCGGCCGAGGTGTTCGGCGCGTCCGTGCCCGAGAAGGCGCTGCGGGTGGAGTTGGCGGGCGAGTCCGTGAGGCTCGGCGGGGAGCGGTATGTGCCTTCCCGGCCCGAGGAGCAGGCCCGGCTGCGCGAGCGCGTGAAGGGACAGGCGGTGCTGCTGGTGCCGGACGCGGACACCTTCCTCGCGCAGACCTCCGAGCTGTTCGCCGTGCTGCGTGAGTCCGCGAGCCAGGTGTGGCTGCTGCACCCGGACGCGCCGGTGGCCTACGCGTTGGTGCTGCGCGACGAGCAGGGCTTCCAGGCGTGGCTCGCCGAGGCCGTCCCCGGCAAGGTGCGCATCATCCAGCGCCAGGACGGCTTCGAGCTCACCACCAACATGGGCAAGCTCCCGGGGCCGGATGCCAACGGCCCCTCGATTCCGGTGCGCGGTGGGAGACAGGACCTCTCCACGCTGCGCACGGGACTCGGCAGGGTGAAGGGGCGCTTCACCACCGCCGGGGACGTCTGCCTCGTGCCGTCCTTCGGCATGGAGCTGGCCCAGGCCGCGCGGGCGCTCAGCGGGGTGTACGTGGCGCCCGGCGAGCCCCTCTTCGAGACGCTCTGCTTCGTCTACCCGACACCCCGTGCGCCCGCCGGGGCCGGGGCCGCGGCGGGACGGTAGGCGCGGTGCGTCAATCCGCGGCGACGCAGACGGCGGCGGGGTTGCCCTTGAAGTTGCCCACGCACTTGTAGCCCGTGCGGCAGTCCGCATCCGAGCCGCACTTGAGGAAGCAGGCGGACACGTCCTTGGCGGCTCCCTCGCTCACACAGGTGCTGCCCGAGGGACAGGTGTCATCCTTGCCGGGCACGCACGACTGCGAGCAGTAGCCGCCCGGGGTGTACCCCTGATTGATGCAGAAGCCCTGGTCTCCGCATTGGTCGTCCACGGTGCAGGCATCTCCCACCGTCGGGCCACAGCCTACGAGCCCCAGCCCCAGTACCACTGCTCCCAGCACGTTCCAGCGCAGCTTCATGGCGTCACGTCCTCCGCGAGTCTGACTCGGTTGAGAAGGGGCGGACCGGCCGCTACTACCGCCCTGATGCGCCGCGCCATACCTTGGCCGGCGCGGTGGCACAACTGCCTCCCGAGCAAGGGGGCGGACTCTTGGAGGATTTCGAATGGCCGCAGTGCTCGAGCAGACCCATCCGGGTGTGGTTCCGGTCGGTGGCGCCTTCCTCTTCAACGATGTGGGCTCGGTGCGCATCACCACCCCCGAGCTCTTCACCGAGGAGCAGCGCCTCTACCTGAAGACGGCGCTCCAGTTCTCCCAGGAGCAGGTGCTTCCCGTGGCCGAGAAGATCGAGGCCAAGGACAACGCGCTGCTGCGCGACCTGCTGCGCCGCGCCGGGGAGCTCGGCCTGCTGATGATCGACATCCCCGAGGCCTATGGCGGCCTGGGGCTCGACAAGACGACCTCGCTGCTCATCGCCGAGTCCATGAGCCTCAATGGCTCGTGGTCCGTGAGCTTTGGCGCGCACACGGGCATCGGCTCGCTCCCCATCGTCTGGTTCGGCAACGACGCGCAGAAGCGCAAGTACCTGCCGAAGCTGGCCACCGGCGAGCTCGTCGCGGCCTACGCGCTCACCGAGCAGGGCAGTGGCTCGGACGCGCTCGGGGCGAAGACGAAGGCCGTGCTGTCGCCGGACGGCAAGGAGTGGATCCTCAACGGCTCGAAGCTCTACATCACCAACGCGGCCTTCGCGGACGTGTTCGTGGTGTTCGCCAAGGTGGACGGCGACAAGTTCACCGGCTTCATCGTCGAGCGCGACACGCCCGGTTTCTCCGTGGGGCCCGAGGAGCACAAGATGGGCATCCGCGGCTCGTCCACGTGCCCGCTCTACTTCGAGGACGCGCGCATCCCCCGCGAGAACCTGCTCGGCGAGGTGGGCAAGGGGCACAAGATCGCCTTCAACATCCTCAACTACGGCCGGCTCAAGCTGGGCGCGGGCGTGCTGGGCTCCATGAAGCTTCAGTTGCGCAACGCGCTGCTCTTCGCGCAGGAGCGCAAGCAGTTCCAGACGCCCATCGCGAGCTTTCCGCTGACCCGCGAGAAGCTGGCGCGCATGACGACGCTCATCCACGCGGTGGAGAGCATGACGTACCGCACGGCGGGCCTGGTGGACGCGGCCCTGGCGGGGGCGGACAAGACGGCGGCGGACTACGAGGCGCGCCTCATCGCGGCCATCGAGGAGTACGCCATCGAGTCCTCCATCATGAAGGTGTTCGGCTCGGAGGCGCTCGGGTACGTGGCGGACGACGCGGTGCAGATCCACGGCGGCGCGGGCTACATCGAGGAGTACCCGGTGGAGCGGGCGTACCGCGACGCGCGCATCAACCGCATCTTCGAGGGCACCAACGAAATCAACCGCATGCTCATCGCGGGCATGCTGCTCAAGCGCACGATGAAGGGCACGCTGCCGCTCTTCGAGGTGGCGCAGGCGGTGGACGAGGACCTCGTGGGAGGCCGCCTGCCGAAGGCGCGGGTGGAGGACGCGCTGGCCGCGGAGGAGCAGGCGGCGGAGAACCTCAAGCGCCTGGCCATCTACACGCTGAAGGTGGCGGCGGAGACGTTCGGCCCGGCCATCGAGGAGCGCCAGGAGGTGCTGGCCACGGTGGCGGACATCGTGATGGACGCGTACGCGCTGGACTCGATGGTGACGCGCACGCGCCAGGCAGCGGCCGAGGGCAAGCTCGACGCGGCGCGGGTGGCGATGACGCGGCAGTACGCCACCGAGGCCAATGCCCGTTCCTACGACCGGGCCCGGCAGGCGCTGTGCGCCACCGCGAAGGGTGACGCCCTGAAGGAGCACCTGACGAAGGTGGCGCGGCTGGAGCTCTTCACGCCGTACGATCCCGTGGAGCTGCGCGAGACGATCGTCAAGGCGGTGGAGCACGCCACGGGCTACCCGCTCTCCGCGGTGTAGCCCTCAGGGCATCCGCATCACGGCATCCATGCCGAAGCAGATGCGGGCGCGCCAGGGAGGGGGCGGCATGGACTCGAGGGAGAGCAGCTTCTCCAGCCGCTCCACCGAGTCCGGCCGCAGCGTGCCGAAGTTGACGCCGAAGGAGGGCAGCACCTCGGGCCCACCGGCGGACGTCCACGCCACCTCGCCGTGCAGCATGAGCGTGCCGAGCGTCAGCTCCATCTCCAGCAGGAAGGGCATGCCCACCGTCACCGTGGTGGGCAGCGCGGGGGCTTCCACCTCCAGGCCCACGCCGCCGCGCGAGAGGTCCTTCACGAAGAAGGGCGGCGCGAAGGGCGTCTCCTCCTCCATGGCCGGCAGGTGCAGCGGCACGCGCGGGTAGCGGCGCAGCTTCTCGAACTCCTGCATGTCGAAGATGCGCTGCAGCACCGCGTCCAGTCCGCCCCGGTCCATGCCCGGGTCGTACTTCACGGTGATCATGTAGCGCTCGCCCGGCTGCGGCGTCACGCGCACCACCTGGCCCACCACCTCCACGGGCGTGGCCACTCCGGGGTTGTGCATCTCGAAGACGAAGCGCGTGCCCACCGGCAGGCTCTTGCGCACCTGCAGCGTCACGCCTCCCCGGCCCACGCTGCGCGTGTACTCGCTCAGCAGCGCCTCGGGTTTCTTGTAGGCCACCTTGAGGCGTACCTCTCCGGGGGCCTGTTTCGTCGCGGTCTGGCTCATGGCAGCGGTTTCTTCCCTGGAAGGGTGTGGCGCGCGGATTCTAGGTCAAAAACAAGGCCGGGCCTCCAGAGTGGAAGTCCGGCCTCGTGAAAGGCGGCGGCGAGCAGGCAACTAGGCCTTGGGCAGCTCGCCCGCGGCGATGGCGATCGTCTCGTTGTTGTAGACGTAGCTGCCATCCGAGGTGGTGATGGTGCCGTCGAGCACCAGCTTCACGTTGCCGGAGTGCGCCGAGGTGGCGGCGAAGTCCATCGTCATCTTCACGTTGGCGTCGAGGGAGTCGGAGATGTCCCCGTCGATGGTCAGCTTGCCCTTCATCCCGATGATGAACGAGCCGCTGTTGGTGGTCGGGTCGAAGGCGAACCCGATCGAGGTGGCCATGGTGCCGGTGTACTCGTTCTGGCCGTCCTCGTTACAGGCGTCGTAGGTGACGGTGTAGTTGATGAACCCGTCCGTCGAGGTCTGGGTGGCGTCGAACGCCAGGCTCACCTTGCCGCTGTCGGCACAGTTGGCGGTGAGCGTCAGGGTGGCGGCGCCGCTGGCCAGCGCCTGCTTCACCAGGGACTGCCCCGTCTTGCTGCCACGGCCCGTGGGCTGCGAGGCCTGGAACGCCGCCTGGGCCGCGCCCTCCTTGCCACCGCCCAGCTTCGCGCCCCCGCAGGCCACCAGGCCCAGGGTCATCGCGGAGAGAATCGTCAGTCGAGTGAAGCGAGTCATGCGTACACCTCTGTATCAGTGAGGGCCTCGCCCACCGGCCGGGACGCGAGGCGTGAACGCTCCCCCCTCGGGGCGCCCTGGCGCGGCAGTAATGCAGAGGCGTTTCGCCGGGGTCAATCGCGCGTCCGGCGTTCCACTTCTTCCCACCCCTCGATTGTCACGGCGCGACACGGGCTTGTACGAGCCTGTTGCATTTCTTGACCGGGTAGGGGGCCGCGCGTATTTTCCGCCGCCCGAAGTGGATCGGAGTGGGAAGGGGTGGCGTAATGTGGATCGACCGGGCTGACAGGGTGGTTCTCTCCGCGTGTTCCGAGGCGTCTATGAGCACCAGATCGACGCGAAGGGGCGCACCAGCCTCCCGGCGAAGCTGCGGGACACGCTCGTGGGCTCCTACGACGAGCGGCTCATCCTCACGACGGCGTTGGATCCCTGTCTCCACGCCTACCCGGTCCGCGAGTGGGAGCAGCTCGAGGCGGCGCTCGCCAAGCGCAACCCGATGGAGCCGGGGGTGAAGACGCTCATGCGGCTCTACGTGGCCAGCGCGCAGGAGTGCCCGCTGGACAAGCTCGGACGGGTGCTGATTCCGCCGTCGCTGCGCGCCCACGCGGGGTTGGACAAGGACGTGGTGTGGGCGGGGATGGTGAAGGTGATGGAGCTGTGGAGCCGCGAGGGCTGGGCGAAGGCCCAGGAGGAGGCCCGCAAGGAAGCCTCCAGCGCGGACGTCATGCGCGTGCTCGCCGAGCTGCGCTCGGTGTAGCGGGCTGTAGCGGGCTGTAGCCGAAATCTGGACGGGACGAAGGAATCCCTTAGAAGGTGGCGACATGAACCAGGTAGCCGAAGCACAGGGCATTCGCGCGGTATCCAGTGGGCGCGTGGAGACCCTCATGCTCGAGGGGGAGCTACTGGAGAAGGAGCTCGCCCAGGTCTGCGAGGAGCTCGCGCGCCGCATGCAGCGGGGGCTGCGCAACGTGGTGCTCGACTTCAGCGACGTGAGCCACCTGGACTACCGCGGCGTGAAGCCCCTGGTGGCCCGCGCCGAGGCCTTCCGCAAGGCCGGTGGGGACCTCAAGCTCTCGGGCCTGTCGCCCTACCTGGCCGCCATCCTCCGGGCCGCGGGCGCTCATGACGTCTTCGAGCTCTACCCGCATATGAACGACGCCCGGGCCGCCTTCGCGCTCGCGCGTGCCCCCTTCGTTTGACCCGGGCGCCCCTTGGCTGACTTCAGCCACCAGACCGTCCTCCTGCACGAGTCAGTGGACGTCCTTCGACCGGGAGCGGGGAAGGTGATCATCGACGGCACCCTGGGGGGTGGTGGCCACACGGAGGCGCTCCTCGCGAAGGGAGCGGCCGTCCTGGGGGTGGACCGCGACCCCGTGGCGCTCGAGGCCGCCCGCGCCCGGCTCGCCGCGTACCCCGCCTTCAGCGCCCGGCAGGGCAACTTCGGGGAGCTGCTCGAGGTGGCCGCGGACCTGCTGCCGGTGGACGGCGTGCTGGTGGACCTGGGCGTGTCCTCGCCCCAGCTCGACGTGGCCGAGCGCGGCTTCTCCTTCATGAAGGACGGCCCGCTGGACATGCGCATGGGCGACACGGGCCGCACCGCCGCCGAGCTCATCGCCGAGGAGGACGAGGCCGAGCTCCTCCGCATCCTCAAGGAGTACGGCGAGGAGCCCTTCGCCAGGCCCATCGCCCGCGAGCTCAAGCGCTCGCTGCCCGCGCGCACGCTGGAGGCCGCCGAGGCCGTCAAGCGCGCCGTGCCCCGCAAGGCCTGGCCCAACAAGATTCACGTGGCCACCCGCACCTTCCAGGCCCTGCGCATGGCGGTGAACCAGGAGCTCGAGTCGCTGGACTCGCTGCTCGCCGCGCTGCCCCGGCTGCTGAAGGTGGGGGGCCGCGCCGCCGTCATCGCGTTCCACTCGCTCGAGGACCGGAAGGTGAAGGAGACCTTCCGGGACATGGTGGGCAGCTGCAAGTGCCCGCCCGGGTTTCCGGTGTGCGTCTGTGGCGGCCAGGGGGATTTCTCCCTGGTGTCGCGCAAGGCCATCGCCCCCTCGGACGAAGAGATCGCCGCCAACCCCCGTGCCCGCAGCGCGCACCTGCGCGTGGTGGAGAAGATCCGATGAGCCGCTTCAATCCAACCCCCCGAGCCAGTGGCGTGTCGGTGGGCAGCGTGCTGACGCACCTGCTCCCCGCGGTGCTCCTCTTCGCCCTCTTCGCCGGCGTGGGCATCCTCCACGTGACGAGCCGCGTGCTGGTGGTGGACATGGGCTACCGCCTCTCCAAGGCCGAGACCGAGGAGCGCGCCCTCACCCGGGAGAACGACCGGCTGAAGCTGGAGCTGGCCACGCTGAAGAACCCGGCGCGGCTGGAGAAGCTGGCGAAGGAGAAGCTCGGCATGTCCATGGCCTCCGGCCCGCTCGTCATCGCCCTGCCGCAAGGCAAGGAGCGCAACGCCCGGGTGGAGGCTCGCGACTCGCGCGCCGTCCGTGTGGCGGAGCGCGGCGGTTCTCGCTGAAGGGGGCAGAGGCCGTGAGGGACTTCAAGTCGGCGCGGGCTCCGGAGCCCAACGGAAAGTGGCTGGCGCTTCGCGTGAAGCTGCTGGCGTGCTTCTTCGTCACCCTGCTGCTGGCCGCCTTCGGGCGGGCCGTGTTCCTCCAGGTCGTCGAGCGCGACAAGCTGCGCGGGCTCGCCCAGGACCAGTACGTCCGGCAGATTGAAATCCCCGCCCGCCGCGGCGACATCTTCGACCGGCGCGGCACGCCCTTCGCCCAGAGCGTGGAGGTGGACTCCATCTGGGTGGACCCCTCCCTGCTGCCGGACGTGAAGGCGGCCTCGCGCGCGCTCGCCAAGGCGCTGAAGCTGGACGTGGAGGACGTGCAGGCCCGGCTCACCCGCGCCAGGCGCTTCGCCTGGGTGAAGCGCCAGGTGACGCCCCGCGAGGTGGAGGCGGTGAAGGCGCTCGGGCTGCCGGGCTTCGGCTTCACCAAGGAGCCCAAGCGCTTCTACCCGCAGAAGGAGCTGGGCGCGCACGTGGTGGGCATGGTGGGCCTGGATGGGCACGGCCTGGAGGGCCTGGAGCTGGCCTTCGAGGACGAGCTGTCCGGGCAGAACTCGCGCATGTCCGGCTTCCGCGACGCCAAGGGCCGCAAGCTGCTCGTCACCGGGGTCCCGGACACCCTCGAGCGCCAGGGCGCCTCCGTCACCCTCACCATCGACCGGCACCTCCAGTACGTCTCCGAGAAGGCGCTCAGCCGCGCGGTGGAGGAGTCCAAGGCCGTGGCGGGCATGGCCATCGTGTTGGATCCAAAGACGGGTGAAATCCTCGCCATCGCCAACCACCCGCGCTTCAACCCCAACACGCCGGGGAACGAGGCGCGCTCCAGCATCCGCAACCGCGCCGCGCTCGACTCCTTCGAGCCCGGCTCGACGATGAAGTCCTTCGTCGTCGCCGCCGCCCTGGAGCACAAGGCCATCAAACCCGACGACACCTTCTTCTGCGAGAACGGCTCCTGGGTTGTCGGCAAGCACACCATCCACGACACCCACCCGTACGGGTGGCTCACCCCGCAGAAGGTGCTCCAGCTGTCCTCCAACATCTGCGCGGCGAAGATTGCCCAGCAGCTGGGGCGCGAGCGGCTGGTGAAGGCCTACCACGACTTCGGTTTCGGCGAGCGCACCGGCCTGGCCCTGCCCGGCGAGGCCCGCGGCTCCATTCCCTTCCCCAAGGCGGAAGTGTCGCTGGCCACACAGTCCTTCGGCCAGGGCATGACGGCCACCGCGGTGCAGATGGCCGCCGCCTGGGGGGCGCTCGCCAATGACGGGGTGCTGATGCGCCCCTACCTCGTCTCCAAGGTGGTGGACCCGGACGGGGTGGTGTTGTTGGAGAACAAGCCGATTGAGGTGCGCCAGGTCGTCTCCGCCCCCACCGCCCGCAAGGTCGTCTCCATGCTCGAGAGCGTGGTGGCCAAGGAGGGGACCGCCCCCAAGGCGGCCATGGAGGACTACAGGGTGGCGGGCAAGACGGGCACCGCCCAGAAGGCGGATCCGGTGGCTCGGGGATATTCCGACAAGCGACTTGCCTCCTTCGTGGGCATGTTGCCAGCCGAAAATCCCCGCGCCGTCATTCTCGTCATTGTGGACGAGCCCAAGACGGACGTGTACGGGGGATTGGTGGCCGCTCCCGCCTTCAAGGAAATCGCTACCGCCGCCATGGCCCACCTGGCCGTGCCGCCCTCTCGCGAGGTTCCGCTGCCGTCCGCCGCCCTCCCGGTGGCGGCCGCCCAGCCCCTCGCGAAGGCCGAGCCCGTTCGGCCCGTGGTGGAGGAAGCTGTCACCGAGAACGCGGAGCCTGGCTCCGTCCGCGTTCCGGATGTCGTCGGTCAGGCGGGGCGCGAGGCGGTGTCGAAGCTGCTCTCCTCGGCCCTGGAGCCACAGTTGTTGGGTAGTGGACGCGTCGTGTCGCAGAGTCCCGCCGCCGGTTCGCTGGTGGAGAAGGGTGCGCGGGTGACGCTCGAGCTGGCAACGCGGCAATGAGGCCGCACCGGAGCTCGGTCTCGCGCTTGCAGCAGCATGTGAAGGGGAAACAATGAAGCTGACGGATGTCCTCGCAGGGTGTGGTGCCGAGCAGACCTCGGGCGGCCGTACCCCGGTCGACGTGACGGGAGTGACGCAGGACTCGCGCAAGGTGAAGCCGGGGGACCTGTTCGTCGCCGTGCCGGGCACCAAGGAGGACGGCGCCCAGTTCGTGGGGGAGGCGGTCTCCCGCGGTGCCGTGGCCGTGGTGTCGGAGAAGGCGCTCGCCTCGCAGGTGCCCTTTTTCAAGGTGTCCAATGCCCGGAAGGCCCTGGCCATCATCGCGGCCAACTTCCACGGCCGCCCCGCCGACAAGCTCACCCTCCTGGGGGTGACGGGGACCAATGGAAAGACGACCACCACCTATCTGCTGGAGGCGATGGCCACCGCGGCCTACTCCTCCACCGGTGTCATCGGCACGCTGGGCTACAAGGTGGGGGGCCAGTTCCACCCCACGGCCCACACCACGCCGGACCCGCTGGAGTTGCACCGCATCCTCAAGGAGATGGTGGACGCGGGCGTGGAGACGGTGGTGATGGAGGTGTCCAGCCACGCGCTGCTGCAGGAGCGCGTGCACGGCATCACCTTCAAGGCCGCTGCCTTCACCAATCTCACGAGGGATCACCTCGACTACCACAAGGACATGGAGGAGTACTTCCAGGCCAAGCGCAAGCTCTTCGTGGAGAACCTCGCGCAGGGGGGCGTGGCCGTGGTCAACGGCGACGACACCTACGCCACGCGCATCTACAACGAGCTGCGCGGCCAGAAGCGCATGGCGTGGAAGTTCAGCCGCACGGGCAACGGGGAGATCTCCTCCTCCTCCGACGTGTCCTTCAGCCTGCAGGGGATCAAAGGCGTGCTGAAGACGCCCGCCGGTGACATCCCGGTGAAGAGCCGCCTGCTGGGGCCGCACAACCTGGAGAACATCCTCGCGGCGGCGGGCCTCGCCCTGGGCGCGGGCTTCGCTCGCCGCAAGGACGTGCAGCTCGGCATCGAGCGCATGGGTGGGGTGCCCGGCCGCATGGAGCGGGTGGAGAACCACGGGCCGCCGCAGGCGCCCGCGGTGTTCGTGGACTACGCGCACACGGACGACGCGCTCAAGCGCGCGCTCGAGGCGGCGCGGGCCATGGCCAAGGGCCGCGTCATCGCGGTGTTCGGCTGCGGCGGGGACCGGGACCAGGGCAAGCGTCCGCTCATGGGCACCGCGGCGGCCGAGGCGGCCGACCTCGTGGTGGTGACGAGCGACAACCCGCGCAACGAGGACCCCGAGGCCATCATCTCGCAGGTGACGCCGGGCCTGGAGAAGAGCGGGATGCGCCGCATCTCCGCGGGCAAGGCGAAGAGCGGGGAGAAGGGCTACCTCGTGGACGCGGACCGCAAGGCCGCCATCGAGGCGGCCATCTCGCTCGCGAAGGAGGACGACGTGGTCCTCATCGCCGGCAAGGGGCACGAGACGTACCAGATCATCGGGACCGAGAAGCGCGCCTTCGATGACCGCGAGGTCGCGGCCCGGGCGCTGGCCATCCGCACCTGAGACGGAGAAGCGCTGAGCCTCTATGGCCGCACGATTCACGGATGAGCAGGTGGTGCAGGCGACCGGGGCGACCCGGCGGGGCGGTAGGCCCGCGGCGGAATACCCGGCCGTCTGCACCGATACGCGGGCCCTGGTGCCCGGATGCCTCTTCGTGGCGCTGCAGGGCGAGCGCTTCGACGCACACGACTTCCTCGCCCAGGCCGCCAGCGGTGGCGCGGCCGGGGCGGTGGTGAAGAAGGGCCGGGCGCTCCCCCAGCTCCCCGAGGGCCTCGCCCTCTACGAGGTGGAGGACACCCTGGCGGCACTGGGGGCCCTGGGGCACGCGCACCGCGAGCGCTTCCGGATTCCAGTGGGCGCCGTGGGTGGCTCCAACGGGAAGACGACCACCAAGGAGATGGTGGGCGCCATCCTCGCCACGCGCGGCTCCGCGCTGAAGACGGAGGGCAACCTCAACAACGAGGTGGGCGTCCCCCTCACGCTCTTCCGCCTGGAGTCCTCGCACGTGGCGGCGGTCATCGAGACGGGGATGAACATGCCCGGCGAAATCACCCGGCTCACCCGGGTGGTACGTCCGGACGCGGGCATCATCACCGTGGTGCAGCCCGAGCACCTGGAAGGCCTGGGCAGCATCGAGGGTGTGGCCGAGGCCGAGGGCGAGCTGTTCCGCGAGCTGCCGCCCGAGGCCGTGGCGGTGGTGAACGTGGATGACGCGCTCATCCCCGCTCAGGCGGCGCGCAGCCGGGCGAAGAAGCTCACCTTCGGGCGGGCGGAGAGCGCGGACGTGCGGCTGGCGTCGGTGACTCCGCGGGGCCGCGAGGGCCTGCTCATCACCGTGCGGCACGCGGGCAGGGACTGGCCGGTGAAGCTGTCCTTCATCGGCGAGCACAACGCACTCAACGCCACGGGCGCCTTCGCGCTGGCGGTGGCGCTCGGGTATTCGCCCGAGGAGTGCGTGAAGGGACTGGAGGCGGCGAGGCCGTACGCGCGCCGGCTCAACGTGGTGGATGGCCTGCACGGCACCACCGTGATTGACGATTGCTACAACGCCAACCCCGCTTCCATGGGCGCCGCGCTGGACACGCTGCTCTCGCTGGTGCAGCCCGGGGGCCGGGCGATGGCGGTGCTCGGAGACATGCTGGAGCTGGGGCCGGGCGAGCTGGAGGAGCATGCGCAGCTGGGCAGGCTCGCCGCGAGCAAGGCGCAGCGGGTGGCGTTCTTCGGGCCGCGCTCGCGCAAGGGGTACGAGGCGGCGGGGCTGGGAGACAAGGCAGCGCACTTCACCGAGATCGAGCCCCTGCTGGCCTGGCTGATGCCGCAGCTGAAGGCGGGGGACGTGGTGCTGGTCAAGGCAAGCCGTGGCATGCGGCTCGAGCGGGTCGTGGCGGGCCTCACCGGTACCGCCGCGCCTGGAGGGAGCCACTAGGTGCTGCTCCTCATCTACGAGTGGATTCAGGGCACGGAAGCGGCGCGATTCTTCAACTTCCTGCGCTACCCCACGTTCCGCATCGTCGCGGCGGCGGTGGCCTCGCTGCTGCTGGGCATGTTCATCGGCCCGAGGCTGATCGCCCGGCTGCGCCTCAAGCAGCACGGGCAGAGCAACGTGCGCGAGGACACGCCGGACACGCACCAGAAGAAGAAGGGCACGCCCACCATGGGTGGCGCGCTCATCCTCATGTGCATCGCGTTCGGCACCTTCGTCTTCGCGGACCTGAAGAGCCGAGCGGTGTGGGCGGCGCTGCTGCTCACCCTGGGCTACGGCTTCATCGGCTTCCTGGATGACTGGCTGAAGCTGTCCAAGCGCAACTCGAAGGGCCTGGCCGGCCGGTACAAGATGGTGCTGCAGACCGTCTTCTACCTGGTGGCCGTCTTCGGGCTGATGTGCTCGTGGACGGGGGCGGACGGGAGCTTCAGCGGGCCGCACCTGCTCATCGACACGCGGCTGACGCTGCCCTTCGTGCCCACGCGCCACTTCAGCCCGGACTTCGGCTGGTTCTACGTGTTTTTCGCGTGGATCGTCGTGGTCGGCACCTCCAACGCCGTCAACCTCACCGACGGCCTGGATGGCCTCGCCATCATGCCGACCATCATCGCGGCCACCACCTTCGCCATCCTCTGCTACGTGGCGGGCTCGCTCACGCGCATCGCCGACGTGGAGACGATCGACGGCGTGGCGCGCGTGGTGGGCGTACCCATGTGGAAGTACCTGGGCGTGCCCGAGGTCCCCGGCGGCGCGGAGCTGGCCGTCTTCTGCGCGAGCATCGTGGGCGCGGGCATCTCCTTCCTCTGGTTCAACGCCTACCCGGCCTCGGTCTTCATGGGCGACATCGGCTCGCTCGCGCTGGGTGGCGCGCTCGGCGGGCTGGCGGTGCTGTCCAAGAACGAGGTGGTCTCCGCCATCATCCACGGCGTCTTCTTCGCTGAAATCCTCAGCGTGATGATCCAGGTGACGTCCTTCAAGCTCACCGGCAAGCGCGTCTTCAAGATGGCGCCCGTGCACCACCACTTCGAGCTCAAGGGCATGGCCGAGCCGAAAATCATCGTCCGCTTCTGGATCGTCGCCATCCTCTGTTCGGGTGTGGCGCTGCTGTCGCTCAAGCTGCGGTAGGACGTGGAGGGGTGGCGCGCATGACGCCCGATCTGAAGGACCGGAAGGTAGTGGTGTACGGGCTCGCGAAGAGCGGGCTGGCCGCCATCAAGCTGCTGGTGGCCCGGGGCGCGCGGGTGACGGCGTTGGATGCCCGCACCGAGGAAGCCCTCGGCGAGACGGCGCGCGAGCTGAAGGCCCAGGGCGTGACGCTCGTCACCGGGCCCACGCCGCCGGGGCTGCTGGAGTCGCAGCAGCTCGTGGTGGTGAGTCCGGGCGTGCCGCTGGCGCTGCCGGAGATTCAAAAGGCTCGGGCCGCGGGCGTGCCCGTGTGGGGTGAGATCGAGCTGGCGTGGCGCTACCTCTCGCACGTGCCGCTCCTCGGCATCACCGGCACCAACGGCAAGAGCACCACCACGGCGCTCACCGGCGAGCTCTTCTCGCGCGGCGGCGGGCGCACCTTCGTGGGTGGCAACCTCGGGCGACCGCTGGCCGAGGCGGCCCTCACGCCGGACGCGTGGGACGCGCTGGTGGTGGAGCTCTCCAGCTTCCAGCTCGAGGGCATCGACACGCTGAAGCCCCGGGGCTCCACCCTCCTCAACCTCACGCCGGACCACATCGACCGGTACGAGAGCCACGCGGCCTACGGCGCGGCCAAGGCCCGCATCTTCCGCAACCAGGCCCAGGGTGACTTCACCGTGGTGAACGCGGACGACGCGGACGTGATGCGGCTGGCCGAGGCCGCGAAGGTACCCGTCTACGGCTTCACCCTCACCGGGCGTCCGGTGGCCGCGGCCCCGAAGCTGGCGGGCCTGGCGGTGGCGCAGCCGGGCGGCTTCCGCTTCGAGGGGGCAGGGGAGAAGGGCGAGTCCTTCACCCTCACCAACCGCGCGCTGCGTGGAGGCCACAACGCGCAGAACGCCATGGCGGCGGCGCTGCTGGCGAGGCTCGCGGGCGTGTCGCACGAGGCGGTGCAGGCGGGGCTCGACAGCTACCCCGGGCTGCCCCACCGTCTGGAGAGCGTGCGCGTGCTGGACGGCGTCGAGTGGGTGAACGACTCGAAGGCCACCAACGTGGACTCGGTGCTGGTGGCCCTGCGCGCCTTCCCCAAGGACGTGCTCCTCATCGCCGGGGGCAAGGGCAAGGGCGCTCCCTACCAGCCCATGGTCGACGAGGGCCGCGGCAAGGTGAAGGGCGTGCTCACCATCGGCCAGGACGCCGACACCATCGCCCGCGCGTACGAGGGAAGCGCCACCGTGTACGCGTGCGGAACGCTCGCGGAAGCTGTACGCCGCGCCAGGGCCCTGGCAAGCTCTGGCGACACTGTACTTTTGTCGCCTGCATGCGCCTCCTACGATCAATTCCAGAACTTCGAGCACCGGGGCGACACGTTCAAACGCCTCGTGAGGGAGCTGTGAGCCCATGAAGGCCACCGCCGCTCCGTCCTCCGCCCCGGTGCGGTTCGACGCGCTGCTCTTGTGCGCCGTGCTGTCGCTCGTGTCGCTCGGCCTGGTGATGGTGTACTCGGCGAGCGCCGTCATGGCGCAGGACAAGCTGGGGGACAGCCTCTACTTCCTCAACCGGCAGCTCGTGGCGGCCGGCCTGGGCGTGGTGGCGATGGCGGTGGGGATGAAGGTGGGCTGGCGCCGGCTGGCGCGGCTCGCGTATCCGCTGCTGCTGGTGACGCTGGTGCTGCTGGTGGCGGTGCTCATTCCGGGCATCGGCACCACGGCGGGCGGCGCGCGGCGGTGGATCCGCTTCCCCGGCATCAGCCTCCAGCCAGCCGAGGTCGCGAAAATCGCCTGGGTCGTCTACCTGTCCTACTCGCTGGCGAAGAAGCGCGAGAAGGTGGCGACGTTCTCCGTGGGCTTCCTCCCGCACCTGCTGCTGTGCGGCCTGCTGGTGGGCCTGTGCATGCTGCAGCCGGACTTCGGCAGCTCGGTGCTGCTGGTGTTCCTGCTCTTCGCGCTGCTGTTCGCCGCGGGCACCAGGGTGAGCTACCTGGTGGGCTCGGTGCTGCTCGCGCTGCCGCTGGCGTACGCCGCCGTGGCCACCAGCCCCTACCGCATGAAGCGCGTGCTGGCCTTCCTGGATCCGTGGGCGCACCGCCATGACATCGGCTACCAGGTGGCCGAGTCCCTCATGTCCATCGGCTCGGGCGGCTTCTGGGGCCTGGGCCTGGGCGACGGACGGCAGAAGCTCTTCTTCCTGCCCGAGGCCCATACGGACTTCATCTTCGCCATCATCGGCGAGGAGCTGGGCCTCATGGGCGTGGTGCTGCTGGTGTCGCTCTACGCCATCATCATCTGGCGGGGCATCCGCGCGAGCCTCGCGTCGCCGGAGCCGTTCGGCACGTACCTGGGCCTGGGCCTCACCTCCATCATCGCGTTCCAGGCCACGGTGAACATGTGCGTGGCCATGGGGTTGTTGCCCACTAAAGGACTCACGCTGCCCTTCGTCTCCTACGGAGGCACCTCGCTGGTGGTGCTGATGGGGGCGGCCGGTGTATTGCTCTCGCTGAGTGCCGGTGCGGAGACCGCTGGCAATCGGGCCCTGCGCCCGGGCGGTGACATGAGGGAGGTGGCGGCGTGAAGGTGCTCATCGCGGGAGGCGGTACCGGCGGTCATCTCTACCCGGGCATCGCCCTGGCCGAGGAGGTCGTCACCCGGCACCACGCCAACCAGGTGGTCTTCGTGGGCACGGAGCGCGGGCTCGAGGCGCGCGTGGTTCCCCGCGAGGGCTACCCGCTGGAGAAGATTCGCGCTCAGGGCCTCAAGGGCAAGGGCCTGTGGGGTCTCATCAAGGGCCTGCTCGCGCTGCCCCTGGCCTTCATCGAGTCCATCCGCATCCTCCAGCGCCACAAGCCGGACGTGGTGGTGGGCGTGGGCGGCTATGCCAGCGGGCCGGTGGTGCTCGCGGCGGCGATGCTCGGCATCCCCACCGCGGTGCAGGAGCAGAACGCGCTGCCGGGCCTCACCAACAAGGTGCTCGGCAGGTTCGTGCGCGTCGTCTTCACCGCCTTCGAGGAGGCGAGCCCCTTCTTCCCCGCGCGCAAGGTGCAGCTCGTGGGCAACCCCATCCGCCGCAAGCTGATGGAGAACTTCCTGCGCTCGCGCGTGGCGCACGAGAAGTTCTCCCTGCTCGTCTTCGGCGGCAGCCTCGGCGCCCGCGGCATCAACCAGCGGATGATCGACGCGCTGGATTACCTGCAGGACCTCAAGGACCAGCTCCACATCATCCACCAGACGGGGAAGAACGACCTCGAGACGGTGCGCAAGGGCTACGCCGACAAGGGCTTCGACGGCCAGGCCCAGGTGGTGGAGTACATCGAGGACATGTCCGACGCGTATGCCAGGGCGGAGCTCGTCGTGTGCCGCGCGGGCGCCACCACGCTCTCCGAGCTGACGGTGGCCAAGAAGGCCAGCATCCTCATCCCGTTCCCCTTCGCCACGGACAATCACCAGGAGGTGAATGCCCAGTCGCTGGTGAAGGCCGGCGCGGCGCTCATGTTCCGCGAGTCGGAGCTGACGGGCGAGAAGCTGGCCGCCGAAATCCGCCGCCTCAAGGAGGACCCCGAGAAGCGCCGCCAGATGGAGAAGCGGGCCGGCCTGCTCGGGCGCCCCGAGGCCTCCAAGGAGCTGGCGGACGTGCTCGTGGACCTGATGGTGAAGACGTACGGCCCCTCCGGCCGCGCCGAGGCCCGCGGCGAGGACCCCAACCCGAAGAAGCCCTCGAAGAAGCCCGCCGCCGAGCCGAAGCCCGCGGGCACCGACGAGAAGCCGGCCGGCGGCAACGAGAAGCAGGTCTGAGGAGACGACACCCGTGACGACCCCCCGCGCCCCCAGGCCCGCGAGCCTCTTCAAGACGCGTCATGCCGCGCACGTCCACTTCGTGGGCATCGGCGGCATCGGCATGAGCGGCATCGCCGAGGTGCTCCTCAACCAGGGCTATAAGGTGTCCGGCTCGGACCTCAAGGCGAGCGAGATTACCCGCCGCCTCCAGGGCCTGGGCGCCACCATCTACGAGGGCCACCGCTCGGAGAACCTCGTGCAGGCGGACGTGGTCGTCATCTCCTCGGCGGTGCGCAAGGACAACCCCGAGGTCGTCACCGCGCGCCAGAAGAAGATTCCCGTCATCCCCCGCGCGGAGATGCTCGCCGAGCTGATGCGGCTCAAGTACGCCGTCGCCGTCGCGGGCAGCCACGGCAAGACGACCACCACCTCCATGGTGGCCACCGTGCTCTCCGCCGCGGGCCTGGATCCCACCGCCGTGGTGGGTGGCAAGGTGAACGTGCTCGACTCCAACGCGAAGCTGGGCAAGAGCGAGCTGATGGTGGTGGAGGCCGACGAGAGCGACGGCAGCTTCCTGCACCTGCACCCGTCCATCACCGTGGTCACCAACATCGACCCGGAGCACATGGACCACTACGGCACGCTGGACAACCTGAAGGACGCCTTCACGGCCTTCTGCAACCGCGTGCCCTTCTACGGCCTCAACGTCCTGTGCCTGGACAATCCCAACGTGCAGTCGCTGCTGCCGCGCCTGGAGAAGCGCTTCGTCACCTACGGCAGCTCACATCAGGCGGACTACCGGCTGGAGGGCATCCGCCTCGAGGGCTTCACCACCCGCTTCGAGGCCTTCCGCCGCGACGAGCCGCTCGGTGAGTTCCGCGTGCGCATGGTGGGCGCGCACAACGCCCTCAACGCCCTGGCCGTCATCGCCGTGGCCGAGGAGATGGACATTCCCCTCGACGTGGTGCGCAGCGCCCTGTCCGAGTTCGGCGGCGTGCAGCGGCGCTTCACCGTGCGCGGCGAGGTGGCCGGCGTCACCGTGGTGGACGACTACGGGCACCACCCCACCGAGGTGCAGGCCACGCTCGCGGGCGCCCGGCGCGCCTTCGGCAAGCGGCTCGTGGTGGCCTTCCAGCCCCACCGCTACACGCGCACCCACGACTTGCTGAAGGAGTTCGCCACCTCCTTCAACGACGCGGACGTCGTCTTCGTCACCAGCGTCTACGCCGCGGGCGAGGAGCCCATCCCCGGCGCCACCGGCGACGCGCTCGCCGAGGCCGTCCGCGTCCACGGCCACCGCGACGTCACCTTCGTGGAGAAGCGCGCCGACATCGCCAGGACGCTCCTGCCCCGGCTGCACGAGGGCGACATCGTCCTCACCCTCGGCGCCGGTGACATCACCCAGGTGGGCCCCGAGCTCGTCGAGCTGCTCAAGCAGCGCGGTCCGGTGAAGGGCAACTAGCGCATGGCGGCGCCCCTCTCATCCTCCCTGCCCGAGCGGCTGGGCCGGCTGGCTGGCCTCGACGTGACGGCGGGAGCGCCGCTCGCGCCCCTCACCAGTGTGCGCGTGGGGGGCCCGGCCGAGGCGCTCGTCCGCCCGCGCTCCCCGGACGCCCTGGTGGCCCTGCTGCGCCTGGTGCGCGAGGAGGGCGTGCCCCTCACCGTGCTCGGCGGCGGCGCCAATACGCTCGTGGGAGACGGCGGCATTCCGGGCGTCACCCTGAAGCTCCCCAGCGACTTGTTCCCCGAGGTGGCCGACGTGGGCGCGGAGGAGGGGAGGCTCACCCTCGGCTCGGGCGCGGCCATCGTCCGGCTCATCAACCAGATGCGTGCCCATGGGCTGGTGGGGGCCGAGTTCCTCGCCGGCATTCCCGGCACCCTGGGCGGCGCCGTCACCATGAACGCGGGCACCAAGAACGGCGAGTGCTTCCGCGTGGTGGAGGCCGTGGAGCTGGCCACCGCGGACGGGCTCGGGTGGCTCTCCAAGGCGGAGATTCCCCACCGCTACCGCCACTCGGAGCTGCCCCCGGGCGGCGTGGTGACGCGGGTGCGCTTCCTGCTGCGCAAGGGCGACCTCGAGGCCTCCAAGAAGGCCATGGACGAAGACCTGGCCTACCGCAAGCGCAGCCAGCCGTTGAGCCAGCCCAACTTCGGCAGCGTCTTCACCAATCCGCCGGGCGACTTCGCCGGGCGCCTCATCGAGACGGTGGGCCTCAAGGGCCACGTCATCGGCCGCGCGCAGGTGTCCACCCTGCACGCCAACTGGATCGTCAACCTGGGCGGTGCCTCCGCCCACGACGTCCTCTCCCTCCTCACCCTCATGCAGACGCGCGTGAGGGAGGAGCGGGGCGTCGAGCTCCAACCCGAAGTCAAGCGTGTAGGGGTCTTCCTGCCATGAGCGGCTTCTCCCAGGACGAGCTGAAGCGGAAGAAGGTCGGTGTGTTGCTCGGGGGCCTGTCCTCCGAACGCGAGGTGTCCCTGCGCACCGGCGCCGCCGTGGCCAAGGCCCTCCGGGGACAGGGCTACGACGTGGTCGAAATCGACGTGGGCAAGGACTTGCCCGCGCGCCTCGCCGCCGAGAAGGTCGACGTGGCCTTCATCGCCCTCCACGGCCGCTACGGCGAGGACGGCTGTGTCCAGGGTCTGCTCGAGTGCCTGTTCATCCCCTATACGGGCAGCGGCGTCATGGCCTCCTCCCTGGGCATGGACAAGGTCTTCGCCAAGCAGGTCTTCATCGCCCACGGCATCCCCACGCCCCCCTACCGCGCCTTCACCAGCGCCGAGCAGGCCCGGGCCGCCGCCGACGCGCTCCCCTTCGGCTTCCCCTGCGTCGTCAAGCCCTCCCGCGAGGGCAGCAGCGTGGGCGTCCACATCTGCAAGAGCCGGGACGAGTACCTCGCCGCCGTCGACGACGCCTCCAAGCTCGCCGGCTCCATCCTCGTCGAGCAGTACATCAAGGGCCGCGAGGTGCAGGGCGGCGTCCTGGACGACGAGGCCCTGGGCGTCATCGAGGTGGTGGCCGCCCGCGAGTTCTACGACTACCAGGCCAAGTACCAGTCCGGGGGAACCACCCAATACCTCTTCCCCGCACCCCTCCCGCCGGATCAGTATGAGCGCGTGAACCAGGTCTGCCTCGCCGCCCATCGTGCGCTCGGTTGTAGTGGAGGCTCCCGCTCGGACGTCATCCTGACTCCGTCTGGAGAGGTCTTCCTGCTGGAGATCAACACGCTGCCCGGGATGACCGAGTCCAGCCTCCTGCCGAAGATCGCCGCCGGCCGGGGCATCGACTTCCCCGGCCTGTGTGAGCGCCTCCTGCGAGGCGCCACCCTCAAGGCCTGATAGTTGCCCCAGCAAGAAGTGGACTCGCCGGTCCCTTCGGGGACCCGGGCGCTACAGCGACGTGTCTGTAGCGAAAAACTGGCGTGGAGATCCAAGCGAGCGCAGCATGCGCCGACGCACACCATGGCATTCGGTAAGTCCAAGAACCGTCGTCGTCAGGATGCCGCCCAGCAGAAGGAGGCGGTCGTGGGAGCCGTGCGCACGCACGGGCCCGGCCTGCTCAAGGCCATCCTACTGACGGGTCTGACAGTCGCCCTGGTGTGGGGCGGGATTGAAGTGCGCGCCTGGGCGCTCTCCTCGCCCACCTTCCTCCTCAAGGAGACCACCTTCAGCGGCCTGCAGCGGGCCACCCCGGGCGAGCTCCTCAAGCTCTCGGGCCTCACGGTGGGGCAGAACCTGTGGGCCCTGGACGTCGCGGCGCTCGAGCGCACCATGTCCACCCACCCCTGGGTGCGCTCGGTCGAGGTGCGCCGCCACTTCCCCGCCAGCGTGTCCGTGGAAGTGGTGGAGCACGTGCCGGCCGCCCTGGCGGTGCTCGGAGACCTGTACCTCCTGGACGAGGACGGCGAGCCCTTCAAGCGCCTGCAGCCCGGGGACGCGTTGGACCTGCCGCTCGTCACCGGGGTGGTGCGCGAGGACTACATCGCGGACGAGGGGAAGACGCGCGAGCGCTACCGCCAGGCCCTCGCCGTGGCCCAGGCCTACGCGGCCACGGGGCCCGGCAAGCGCGAGCGGCTGAGCGAGGTGCGCATGTCCCCCGAGGGCCTGGTGCTGGTGACGGCGGACGGGACGGAGGTGCGGCTGGGGGAGGGGGAGACGGACGCCAAGTTGCAGCGGCTCTCGCGCGTGCGCGAGGAGCTGCGGTCCCGCGGCCTGGCCGCGGAGGTCATCCACCTGGACAACCGGGCTCGGCCCGGCTGGGTGGCGGTGAAGCTTTCGAGCCCTGTCTCCGAGAGGAACGGGGCCTCGCAGTAGGAAAGCGCCCCTTTCACGAGAGTGGGGGGCCTGGGAGGGTTGTCATGGCGAAGCAGAAGTCCGGAGAGATCATCGTCGGCCTCGACATCGGCACGACGAAGATCTGCGCCATCGTCGGCGAGCTGACCGACAACGGGATCGACATCATCGGAATCGGCACGCACCCGTCGAAGGGCCTCCGCAAGGGCGTGGTGGTCAACATCGAGGCGACCGTGTCCTCCATCCGCCGCGCGGTGGAGGAGGCCGAGCTGATGGCCGGAGCGGAGATCTCCCACGTGTACACCGGCATCGCCGGTGGCCACATCAAGGGCTTCAACTCGCAGGGGATTGTCGCGGTGAAGGACAAGGAGGTGCGCGAGGCGGACATCGCCCGCGTCATCGACGCGGCCAAGGCGGTGGCCATTCCGCTGGACCGCGAGGTCATCCACGTCCTGCCGCAGGAGTTCATCATCGACGACCAGGGCGGCATCAAGGAGCCCCTGGGCATGGCGGGCGTGCGCCTGGAGGCGAAGGTGCACATCGTGACGGGCGCGGTGTCGAGCGCGCAGAACATCGTCAAGTGCGCCAACCGCACGGGCCTGAACGTGGCGGACATCGTCCTGCAGCCGCTGGCCTCGGCCGAGGCGGTGCTGGGCGAGGACGAGAAGGAGCTGGGCGTGTGCCTGGTGGACATCGGCGGGGGGACGACGGACATCGCCATCTTCTCGGGCGGGTCGATTGTCCACACGGCGGTGATTGCGCTGGGCGGCAACAACCTGACGAGCGACATCGCGATTGGCCTGCGCACCCCGGCGCACGAGGCCGAGCGGATCAAACAGAAGTTCGGCTGCGCGCTGGCGTCCATGGTGAACAAGGACGAGACCATCGAGGTGCCGAGCGTGGGCGGGCGGCAGCCGCGGGTGCTCGGGCGGCAGATTCTGTGTGAGATTCTGGAGCCGCGCGTGGAGGAGATCTTCCAGCTCGTGCACCGGGAGATCCAGAAGTGCGGCTACGAGGACCTGCTGGCCTCGGGCGTGGTGATTACCGGTGGCTCGACGCTGCTGGCGGGGATGCCGGAGCTGGCCGAGGAAGTGATTGGGCTGCCGGTGCGCCGGGGCATGCCGCGAGGGATTGGCGGGCTGGTGGACGTGGTGAAGAGCCCCATGTACGCGACGGGCGTGGGCCTGGTGGTCTACGGGGCGAAGCACCTGGACCGGCGGATGTTCCGCATCCGCGAGGAGAACGTCTACAAGAAGGTCAAGGGCCGCATGCGCGAGTGGCTCGAGGAGATCTTCTAGGAAGTTCCGTCAGTCTCGCCGTACCCCACCGGGGCCGCTCTCCTCCCAGCGGCCCCGGTTCTTTTGGAGCCTACTTGTCGCGTGCGACAGATGGATTGTGAAGAGGGGATACGTTCAGCCGCTGTTGTTGAGGGAACAAAATATGCCAGTGATTGGTGAGAGGCCTCGGCCCAGGGCTCTGCTTTTGGGATTCGACGATAAAGACATCGAGCCACTTAAGATGTTTTTCCCTACCACGAAAAAAATTTCCAACCTGAATGAGGTGCGGCAGTCAGAATGGGATGTTCTGATAACAAAGGGCGCCTTTGTTTCCCCCGAGCAGCATTTGTTCGTCTTGTCGTTCGGAAGGGCGAATATTGAAAACATACAAAGCTCAGGGATACCAGATGCCTATTCCGTTTCGGGGATGTACGGCAAGGTAGAAGACGGTTCCCTGGCGACAGAGTTCATTATTCCCGATGACCTGCCTCCCGATTTGGCTCGTCTCGTGATGAATGAGCTTGTTCCCAAGCTTAACGACGAAGACAAGCACATTCGCTTGGGAGTGGGTTCGCTTATGAGACGAGCGGCACCTGTTTTTAGTGGATACTGGAATTTTAACGATATCAACGAAGTTAAAGGAGTGGAATTTAAGCTTTTCGTGGGAACTCACGAGCCGAGTGCGCTCGCGGGTTGCTTTGTGCTCAAGGGGGGGCTGGCCGAGGCTTGGATGCTTCCCTTTGTACATATGGATGTGGCCGCTTGGGTAGAGGTGGCGCTTAAGCAATGGCACAAACTGGCCCCGGAGCGATTCCCTGTAGACCTTGGATGGGAGCGAAATCCTGAGTGGATGACTCGTTTGGAATCCGAGTTGGTGGGGAAGATTGATGTGATTCGTAAAGAGCGCCAAAAGGCATTGGCTTACTTTGATTCGATAGAGCGTGAATTGAAGACCCAACTGCATGCTGCCAACCTGTCCGCAGATACTAGTGAGCGGCGGTTGTTGACTACGCAGGGGGATGTTTTGGTGGAGGCAGTCGCAGATGCACTAAAGGAGCTTGGTTTTTCTGTAGAGGATATGGATAAGATCTTCCCAAAGAACGATCGTAGGGAAGATCTGCGAGTCGGCTTGCCAGAGGATAAAGACTGGGTTGCTATTTGTGAGATTAAAGGCTACTTCAAAGGCGCTGCAGTCAATGACCTTCTTAAGATCGAGCGATTCCGTGGCAGATTTTTCAAAGAGAAGGGGCGTGAACCGGAGCGTTGTTGGTACGTTGTGAATTCTTTTCTTAAGGATGATCCAGCGAGACGTGGAAGGGCGCTTGCTGCAAATTCTGCGGAAGTAGAGACATTTGCAGAGGGCGGGGGATTGGTTGTGGGGACAGTCGAATTGTTTCGATTGCAGATGAAGGTTCGTGCGGGAAAGATCGAAGCAAAGGAGGCTAGGCGATTGTTAGCAGATAGGACTGGGGTTTTCACGCTCGACCTCGGTGGCTAAACCGAACCTGTCACGTGAGAATTTTAGGGGCTTGGATGGTATCCGTGTGGGTGACTTCGCCGCTCACGAAGCAAGCAGTCGTCGCCTCAACCCAGGAATTGCCGCAACCAGCGTCTTGCCTCTTGCTCGATGAAGCGCATCGAGGTGTTGCTGGCGGGAAAGGTGTCAAAGAAATCGAACGTCGTGTCAGCCGAGGAATCGCCGGGCCCACATCATGGCTTCTTCCTGGGTGAATCCGTCGACGCGGAAACAGGGGCCAGTGAAGGGCTGTCGAGCCAGGGCTCCAGCGCGCGGCCGAACTCGTGGTAGGCGGGGAGCGTGTCGCCTCGGGAGAGATCGCCTGCTTCGGGCCAGGTCCCCAACGTCACGAGGGCCCGCGTCTCGTCGATGGCCTGCACGGTCGTTTCTGGTGAATGCAGGCGGGAACGCAGTGCGGACACGCCGCCCAGCTCCTGAAGGACGGGAGGGCCCAGGAAGTTGAGCCAGTGTACCCCGTCCACTTGCGTGCCCATCCAGTCCGGAATGGAGCCGTGGTTGAGGCTGATCCCCGGGTGGCGAAGCAGCTCGGTGCGGATTCGGGGGGTGAAGAACATGTCTCCCACCAGGGAATCGAAGCTCAGCCCCGCATGGCCACTGGCGAAGTGCAGGCCCGAAGCCAGGTCGAGCATCAGCTCTCTCACCGCAGTGGGTCCGTGTTCCTCGAGGTACTCGGTTGACAGCGTGCCCTCGAGGTAGCTCACGTCGTATTCGGACGGACTCCGGTCCCGGGACGGGATACGAGCTGAGTAGGTGAATTTGAACCCCGCGAGCCTGTCGTGCTCATTGCCCAGGTGTATCCACGTCTCGTTGCCACTCTTCTCCATCTCCCTGAGACGGTACGGGTCGGCACAATCCTCGGCGTAGCGGAAGGGACGGTCGGGTAGCAGCAATTGGGGGATGCGCGTCCTACGTTCGTCGGAAAGGGGGCCGTAACCGGAGGAGCCGATGGCGCAGGCGTTGATGGTGTCGGGTCCCTCGCCAACAGCGTTCATGTAGCAGTCGAAGGCGTGGGACACTCCGGCGGCAAGATCCGGGTGGTCATGCGGCATGTAGAAGGCGAAATGAATCACCTCCCTCGCCAGCAGTTGCTCACCCATCTCCTTCTCGGGCGGGTAGACACCGTAGGGGCGAATCCGGGGATGGTGCAGGGCCATCAGACGCCTACTCTGAATCGGGAGGATTCATTTTCATGAGTTCTTCCGGAAGTGGAGTCGGACGAAACCTCAATCCCTTCCCGTTTCGCTGCGGGATGACGCGGAAGCCCTCGCCAGCGATTTTGACGAGAGCTCCCTCCGAGGCTTTCCCACTGGCGATCCATTCGTCCGCTTCTTCTCTCGTCGCAAACGTAAGAGACGGGACTATGGCATCGATGGCGGGTGTGTAGAACTTCCGAAAGAATTCGCGATAGTCATCCAGCTTCTGGATTTCACGAACGTAAAAAAGCGCCACTGCGGCGACTCGGAGTGCTTCGTCTTCTGGCGATCCCTCTTGGTATCTCTCGTCTACGGTGCGCAGGATTTCGAGAACGGCGTCCACATCGAAGTCGGGATTGTATCTCATTTTTGAATCCGGATTAGAGGGCAAGCGGAGCCAGAATCAGGGCACCAGAACCGCCCGTTGTGAGGACGAAGGCAACACCAGCGACGATGACTACAGTTCCAAGCGCGACCTCGGTCTTGTGCTTCCTGATCCAGTCGATTGCTTCGTCCATGCGCGAGAAATTCAATTTCTTCCGCCTCTCTGCTTCCTCCTTTTCTTTTTCATCCTCGCATTCGTTGTACTCCTTGTTGCAGTCCTGTTCGCAGCGCTCGTGATACCAGGCGCTCTGCTTCCTGTTGTGGGGCCATGGATAGCGGTTGTCCCAGCACTTTTTCATGCACTGCTTGAATTCCTGGTCGCAGTCATAACCACCAGAGCCGCCAGTCCCGCCCGCGTCTTCGGAAATGACGTAGATCGTGCGCTCTGGCGCTTGCGTGTGGGCGCATCCGACGACAGCAATTGCCACGGTCATGAGAAGAGCTGTTGACTTCATTGCTTCACCTTCCACGGAGAACTGCTTCCCAGCCGGTAGCGAAGTGATTTCCTCCTGGGCTGCCCATGTTTTCCACGGCAGGGAAGGGGGTCAAAGGACTCGACCTTCGACCTTACCCATTTTTCCGAGGCCCCGAAGGCCCTGGTCGCGGGTGCGGAGTTCGCGGGTTCATGGCGAGCGCAGCACCCGATACCCGCAGCGCGACGCAGGGGCTGAAGGGTAATGGGCCGCCCTGGAGGCGGCATCTGCTAGGGTGGACTCCGGAGGTAATTCACTCTGGCCCGACTCCTACCGTTGGTACCGCTCGTTCTCCTGCTGACGGGGAGGGCGGCGGCAGCGCAGTCCCAGCCCCCCGCTCGCGAACAGCAGCAGCGGCAAGTCGTCGTCCCCAATAACCCCGACGAGCCGGTGCCGGAGGTGCGGGTGGCGGCCAGTACCCTCACCCTCTTCCGCTTCGGTGCCTCCATCGACCGCGCCTCGGTGGAGGTGGAGGGGCGGACGACGCGTTTCAAGCTGGTGGACGTGGGCGACCGTACCCTCGTCCTCGAGATGGCCGTGGAGCCGGGCCCCGGGGAGAAGCTGATCGTGCGGGTGCGCTACAAGGACGGCGCCTCGCCAGCGTATGCCACCTTCGCGCTCGTCTCCCACCCCTCGCTCGTGGACAAGGAGGTGGAGGTGGTGCGCCGCCCTCGCTCCGTCGAGGCGCTGGAGGCGGCCCTGGCGGATAGGGACGCGCAGCTCGCGGCGCTCCGGGCCGTGAATGGGCCCGCAGGGCTCGTCTTTTCCGGGCGGCTCACCCTGCGCGGAGTGTGGGCCCGGCGCATCGAGAAGATCGCAAGCGCTCGGGATGGGCTGAGGGTGACGGACGGGGGAGGGTACCGCGCTGAGTCCTGGGCGCTCGTCGTCGTCCACGTGCGCAACCTTCCGGGGCAGAAACCCTGGGAGCCAGGGGAGGCGCGACTCACTCTGGCCGATGGCACCCCGGTGAAGGTGGCCTCGGTGGACATGAACAGGGCGCGGCTGGAGCCCGGTGAGGAGGGCCTCGTGGCGGTGGAGACCGAGACACCCTTCTGGATGGTGGGGGCGCTCCTGAGCATGGAACTGCTGGACAAGAGCGGCAGCCGACGCCTTCCCGTTGCCCAGGTGAGGTTATAGATGGGCCAGCCCCTGAAGACGGAAGCCCTGCATCCGGATCACCTCCAACCCGGCCACATGGTGGGGCCCTGGCGCATCGTCCAGGTGCTGGGCCGTGGCGGCTCCTCCCTCGTCTTCAAGGTGGAGCGGGAGGGGGTTTTCTACGCCCTGAAGATGGCGCTGCGCCCCCTGTCCGACGTCCGGGAAGAGCTCTCGGAGGACGAATACGTGGAGGAGCTGAGCGCCTACCGGCGGCTCGCGCGCGAGGCGGCGGCTCTCTTCACCTATTCCTCCCATCCCAACCTGCTGCGCGTGTACGCGGTGGATTTCTGGCCCGATCCCACCCGGGGCTACCCCTTCCTCGTCATGGACTTCGTGGACGGAGATGACTGGCACCGCTGGCGCTGGTGCAAGCCGCTTCACGCGGCCGGGCTGGTGGACACCTTCGGCGACGTGGTGCGCACCGTGGGCGTGCTGCATGCGCGCGGCGTGTACCACCGGGATTTGAAGGCGGACAACATCCTCATCCGCCGGACGGACGGCAGACCCTTCCTCATCGACTTCGGCACCGTACGCCTGCCGGGGACCCTCACGAAGACGATGGGGCTGCCCGAGGGCGTCCTGCACCTGATGCCTCCCGAGCTCCTGGCCTACGTGCGCACCGAGGCGTGGAAGCGCCATGTGCCTTTCGAAGGGGCCGTGCCCGCGGACCTGTATGCCCTGGGGGTGCTGCTCTACCAGGGGCTGACCGACCATCACCCCTTCGACCCCCAGCTGCCAGACAAGGCGTTGCTGGCCGCCATCGCCAGTGTGCCCCCAAAGGCGCCCCACCTCCTCAACCCTCGGGCACCGCGCTCGCTCAGCGACATCGCCATGAAGCTGCTGGAGAAGCAGCCCGAGGACCGCTATCCCAGCACCGATGCGCTGCTGCGGGCGCTGGAGGATGCCAACGGGCAGGAGCGGAAGACCCCCGCCTGGAAGGTGCCGCTCTTCGATGTCAGGGAGAGCCCGGCCGAGCCAACTGCCCAGGAGGAAGAGGCCCAAGCGGAGGCGCGGCGGAAGGTTCCCGCTTCATCTGGCGGCTCGCGCCGCACGAGGTGGCTTCGGGTCCTGCTCGCGAGCCTGACCGTGCTCGGCCTTGCCTTGTGGCTGGCTCGCTCCACACTCGCGCCCCCACCCGAGGCGCTGCTGCCCGGGTCTGCTCGTTCCGAGAAAGGAAGCCCGCCCGTGTCCTCCTCTTCGCGCTCCACCCCCTCGAGTCTCCTCGCCGCCTGGCTGTGCACCGTCGCCGGCCTGGGCTGCCCCGGCGCCCAGGTCAAGCCCCCGGAGCCCGAGGACTGCCCCAGGGAGGCAACCCAAGCCATGTTCCGGGAGTTGAAGCTTCGCACGAGCAGTCCTCTCGTGGCTGTCGTGGACATCAACCAGCCCGGAGACCTGGGCGATGCGGGCGTCTATCAGGATGGCCCCGTCATTGGCCGCATCTCGGTGGGAGATGGAAACCTGCCGGAGGGGACGCTGCTCCACGGCCGTCTTTGGACGGGTCCTGGCATCTACGACACCTCGGGGGTGGATGCGGAGCCCGCCGTCCTGGGCCGCTATACCCAGGCCGTGCTGCCCGATGGCAGGAAGTACCCCGTGTGCATCGTGCTGGGCGACGTAGATGGGCGTGTGCCCAAGGAGGAGGGCTCCAAGCCCGGTGCCACCGTGCTGGCGCGCGGGCTGCCGGTGAGTGTCGTCGAGCGCTGGCCGTGAGCCACAGGGCCGCTCAGAGCCGCCGTCGTTGGGAGCGCCGATTCCTCGCCTGACCCAGGGAGAAGATTCGTGGATTATTTCCTCATGGGCACAGAGGGCTGGAGTCTCTCCGAGCCGGAGTTCCTCCAGGCCCTGTCCTCCCGGTGGCCCTCTGCGAGCATCAGGTCCGTCGACATTCCAGGGGGGAAGCGCTCCATCGATTTCCGCATCCGGATGTCGGAATCCTTGCTCGACGGGCATTTCAACCTGGAGGAGTCGACCGTTGTCTTCTACGGCGCCCCCCAGGACTGCGCCGAGTTCGCCCTCGGGTATCAGGCCCTCTTCCCCAAAGGACAGCCATTCCTGCTCTTCGACGAGGGCTACAACCGCAGCATCGAACTGTGGCCGGAGACGACGACCGAGAACATCATGCGGTCACTTCATGACGCGCCCTGCATCTGACAGCACGCTGTTCCAGGTGGATGGAGTGAAAGATGAGCGAGCACTATCCGCGCATTCGCCTCTACTCGACCGTGGGTGGTGAAAGACGTTCCCTGTACATCCGGGAGAGCATGAGCATCACCTTCTACATGAGGCACTCCCACCAGGAGGTCGTGCACGAGGTCATGCGCTCCCTGGATGCGTACCGCCGCGCCATCGAGCCCCAGGTGCTCGGTTGGTATGCAGACCCGTACAGTGGTGACTGGGAGGAACTCGATGACAAGGGTTGGGCGTACCTCCAGGGCGAGATGCTCGAGTTGCCCGCTACTCAGCTCTGGCTGAGGGAATCCTCCGGTGAGACCACGGGGTATGATGTCCTCTACCGTGGCCGACTGCTCGATGCGCGCGATGAGGGTGAGACGAGCGTGCTGTCCTTCATCCTGCCCACGGAGTACCTGGAAGCTCACGGACCGGGACACGTGCGGGAATTGGCGCTGAAGCTGGCGGCGGAGTTGCCTTTCACCTCCGGACATGGGGGCTTGTGCTTCAACTTCCCGGAGAGCGTCCTCGGCACCACCGAGGCCATCCGAGACTTCTCCTTTCGCTATCCGGGTCTGGACATCCCCGGAGTGCATTTCGACTCGCTCTCCATCGGCACCCGGGTGAAAGGGGTCCACTGGTTGAACTTCCTGGGTCAGCCCGTGTTGGGCGAATTGGGAGGCGCCGAGGGACTGCGCGCGCGTCTGCACTCGCCCGGCACTACCGTGCAGGAACTCGATGGCGAGCGGGCCGTGGTGACGCTGGGGCAATGGCCGGAGGCGGGTGACACCGAGCAGGGCCACACGCTGCCCGAGTACCGCGAACTGGCACACGTGCTGGAGCCCTGGCTGTACCTGGACCGTGGTGGGTGGAGTGGCTTCTCTGACGAAGACGTGCGTCGGTGGGAGCGCCGCTTCCTCGACTGACCCCAGGAGGAGACTTGCTCCGTGGGTACTACCGGGAGCCCGCGTCCGTGGTGCCCGGGTATGGGCACACGTCCGGAATGTTGTGCTCCATCTCGCAGAACTTCGCGAGGGCTCGGCAATACCGCTGGTTTCCCTTCTGGCAGGCCTCGAGCAAGCCCCTCCCGAGCTCCCTCGTCTCCTCCTTCCTCTTCTCCGGCGGGAGCGCCTCCCACTCCCGCTTCGCGCGCTCCCTCCCGAGCCGGGCCTGCTCCCGGAGCCGTGCCGCGGCCCGCGTGTCCCCGAAGGCCTCGGCGAGGTCCGCGGCGGACTCGCAGTGCGTCGCCGAGCCCTGCCCGCCATCCACTCCCTGGCATTGGCGCTCCAGGCACTGGCGCACGTCCTCGTGGAAACCAATGTCGTTGCGCGGGCTCCAGGGCAGGCCGCTCCACTTCTGGACGGCCTCGGGACACGCGGCGCGGTAGTCATTCATCAACGGGGCCAGCTGTCGTGCGAAGCTCGGGATCATTCGCTCGCAGAACGGCTTCGACTGGCTTCTGGCCGAGGGGGTCATCTCCGTGAGCTTCTCGGGGTGCTCGCAAATCAGGTCGAGACACTCCATGGTCGCCAGCTCCACGGTGAGCGCGCTCGGTTTTTCGGCGTCGCTCCGCTGGAGTGCGGCGAGGCGCGGGCACCACCTGGCGATGGTGGACTTCCACTGTTCCACCAGCTCTTCATTGAGCGGGGCGGCCCCGGCCGATGACGGCGGAGGCGCCTGGTCCTGTTTTCGGGTGTTGAGGAGAAGCCCGATGAGGCCTCCCACCGCCAACGCGATGACGACTCCCAGGAGGGACGGGCGCCACCCGGAGGCGCGCTTCGGGGGCGGCGGAGCAGGGGTCTTCCGTCCGGGTCGCGACTTGGGCATCCCCGCATCATAGGGCAGCAAGCGCAGGGTGCTGCGTCCGAGGTGATACCCCGCATGATGGCCTCGAAGGGCTGGGCTCGATACGCCGCTCAGAGCGGATTCGAGCCGGGCGGCACGCGCTGGACGCCGTAGGTGTAGACGTACTCCTCGACCTGCAGGAACTCCTCGAGGGGTCGAGCGCCGCTATCCTCTCCCCAGTCCACCCTGTCCAGGCGCGTCAGCCGGGTGGAGTACGGCACCAGCGTGTCCGGGTCCGTCACCAGCTCGAAGCCCCAGCGCGCCATGGGTCCCTCGCCCGACTCGGGCTGGCCGAGCGGCTGTACCTGCACGGTCAATCGCACACAGCGCCGCTCCCGCGCGTCCTGCGAGCACGGCACGTCCACTTCGAGCGTGTAGCGCTCTTCCGCGGGCACTTCCTTCTTCTCCATCATGCCCGTGCCCACCACCATCTTCGACTCGCGCCGCACCGGCTCGCCGGGCACCAGGGTGACGCCTCGCCAGTGCTCCACCAGCCGTTCCCAATCGTCCCGGTCCGACTCCTCCTGCTTGGCCTGGAGGTTCTTGATGATCTCCGCCTTCTTCTCGGGATCCACGGGCAGCGCCTCCAGCAGCTGCTGACCCGGCAGCTGCTCGGGGAGCTCGACGCCCAGGAAGGCGCCCTCCTTGTCGAAGCGCACCGTGGGCACCGGGTCCACCATGGCGGCGTACTGGGGCGGAAACACCTCGACGTCCCGAGGCACGAGCCGGCGGACGCCCTTGTCCTTCGCGGGCTCCTCGAGCAGCCAATAGCGGCGGTGGACCTCGGTGTTGCCCAGGGGGCTGTTCATCGTGAAGGAGTACGAGACGCGAGCGGAGAAGGGCTCGGGCCAGGCGAAGCGCAGCGTGACGGCGTTTGGGGAACGCCGCGCCGAGGAGGACGTGGAGCAGGCGCAGAGCGAGGGAAGCAGGACGGCGAGCACCAGCGAGCGAACAGAGCGTGTCATGGGAGTGAGCGCTTCAGCACTGGTCCGCTCGAAACTCCAGCGGCTTCATGGTCGGGCCCGCGAGCCCATCAGGGTCTACTCGCGCGGTGTGTGGCACCGGCCCTGGCGACTTTCGTTGACGCGAGGACCGTGGCATCGGTCATCGTTCCGGACATGCCGAAGCGGCCACCCTCCACCGTGCTTTCCCAGCGCTCGCTCAATCGGGCCCTGCTCGAAAGGCAGCTGCTCCTCCGGCGCTCGAAGCTGCCCGTCGAGAGGACCCTCGAGCAACTCGTCGGCATGCAGGCACAGGCCACGAATCCGCCGTATTTCGGCCTGTGGACGCGGCTCGAGGGCTTCCAGCCCGGGGCACTGTCCCGGCTCATCTCCCGGCGCCGTGCCGTGCGCATCGCGCTGATGCGCTCGACCATCCACCTGGTCACCGCTCGGGACTGCCTGCCCCTGCGGAGCGTTCTGCAGCCGGTCCTCGAACGCTCCCTGTTCACCGGCAGCTCCTACGGCCGAGCCATCGCCGGAATGGACATCCCCGCCCTCGCGGCCGCGGGCCGGGCCCTGGTCGAGGAGAAGCCCCGCACCCTCCTCGAGCTCGGTGAGCTGCTTCAGGAGCGCTGGCCCAAGCGCGACGCGCGGTCTCTCGCCTATGCCATCCGCAACCTGGTGCCGCTGGTCCAGGTGCCTCCGCGAGGACTCTGGGGCGTCGGCGGACAGGCCGCGAGCACCACGGCGGAGTCCTGGCTCGGCCCTGAATCCGGCTCCGAGTCGTCGCTCGACGCGTTGATTCCGCGCTACCTCGCCGCCTTCGGGCCGGCCAGCGTCAAGGATGTCCAGACGTGGTCGGGCCTGACGCGGCTGCGCGAGGCCATCGAGAATCTCCGGCCCCGGCTGCGCACCTTCCGGGACGAGCACGGCGTGGAGTTGTTCGATGTCCCCGATGCTCCGCTCCCCGAGCCGGACGTCCCCGCGCCGCCGCGCTTCCTGCCCGACTTCGACAACGTGCTGCTCTCCCACGCCGATCGCACCCGCATCATCTCGGAGGAGCACCGCAAGGCGATCGCCGCCGCCAATGGCCTGTTCCTCTCGACGTTCCTCATCGACGGCTTCGTACGGGGCACGTGGAAGCTCGAGCAGGACAAGGAGCGGGCGACGCTGGTCATCCGCCCGTTCACCCCGCTGAAGAAGCCCGAGCGGGCTGCACTGGCCGAGGAGGGGGAGCGGCTGCTCGCGTTCGCCGCGCCCGACGCGCGGACCCCGGACCTCCGCTTCGTCTCTCCGAAGTGAGCGACGCTAACGCAGGTATCCGGAGAGGAGCGCGAACCCGGGCTGCTCGACGGGCACGCGCTTCAGGAGCGAGGCGAGGAAGGACCGCGAATGGTTCGACAGGAGGACGACCCCGGTATCCGCCTCGGCCGAGAAGCCGATGAAGCCGGAGTAGCCGCCCGTCACCGAGGAGCGCCACACCACGCTCTTGCCCCCCACGCTGGAGATGTTCCACCCGAGCCCCACGCGCATGCCTCGGGCCTCCACGCGCGGGGCATGCGCGAGCCGCAGGGCCCGGCCGAGTCCGGCATCCTGATGTCCGAGGTTCGCGTCGAGGAAGCGCAGCAGGTCGGGCACCGTCGAGTGGAACGCCCCCGCGCCGGGCAGGGCCGGAAAGGTCCAGCGCGGCACCGGCTCGCCCCGAGCGGAGTGACCCGCGAGCAGGCGCGGCTCCTGCTCCTCGGAGGGGCGGAAGGGGGTGTCACTCATCCGCAGCGGCGTGCAGAGGAGATCCCTCACGGCGTGCCCATAATTGAGCCTCACGCGGCGGGAGAGGACATGGCCGAGCACGCCCATTCCGATGACGGACTGGGCGTACTTCCGCGGTGATGGTTGCTGGGAGTGGTAGCTGCGCAGGAAGGCGCCGAACAGCTCCGCGCTGAAGTGGCCGTAGGGGTCGGCCGGGTTCTGCTGGGGCGTGCGCAGGTGGGTGGGGTCGTACGGCATGCCGGAGGTGTGCGTCGCCAGTTGCTCGAGCGTGATGCGGCCGGCGAGCTCATCCGGGAGGAGCGGCAGGGGAAGAATCTCCTTCAACGGTGTGTCGAGCCGCGCCTCGCCCCGGTCCACCAGCAGCGCGAGGAGGGAGCCGGTGAAGACCTGGGTGAGGAAGCCCAGCGCGTACAGGGCGTCGGTGGCGGGAGGACTTCCCGCGTGCCGGAGGGCCTGCACGTGGTGCACGCCGCGGTGCGTGATGCCCACGCACAGGGCCGCCGAGGGATATGCGCGGAGGTAGCGCCGGGTTGCGTGGAGGACAGCGTCGGCGGGCGAGCCGGGGGAGTCGGAGAGGGACATGGAGGACAGTCACCGGAGGGAGACGAGGGCCTGTCTACCAGGAGGCACTTCCCCGCCGGGTTGAGCGGTGAGGGTGGCAGTCTCCCCGAGACCACGCCAGCTTCTGCTGCAACGCCCAATCGGAATCGGGTCTCCAGCAGGAGGGTGAACCATGAAACGGATGCTGATGGCCACGGTGCTGGCCGCCACCCTGGGAATGGCCTGTGGGGTGAACTCGCGGCAGGCAGCGGGCGTGTTCATGAGCGAGCCTCGGGTGGAGACCGGTGTCTTCACCCGGGTAGGGCAGGAGGGGAAGGCCTGGGTGTTCTACCCGATGGCCCCCTGGGAGAAGACGGTGCGCGTCTGGGTGACGTCCGACACGAGCGTGGTCGAGAACGGCATTCAGGCGGACCTCCGCGCCATCAAGCCCGGGAGCAAGGTCCGGCTGGTCTACGAGCTCCGGCGCGATGGAACCGGCGTGGCCGAGCGCATCGACGTCATCAGCCAGGTGAAGGGCGAGGCCCTGCCCGACACGGATACCTGAGCGCCGGGACTTCGCGCCGGGTCAGTGGCCAGGGTGCGGCTCGGCACCGGGCGCTGGCGGCGGATGCTGCTCTGGAGCGTGTTCGGGCGCTGGCTGCGCGGGGGCGGGTGGAGCCTCGGCGGGTGGGGGCCTGGCCTCGGGCGGCGGTTCCGCGTGCGCAGGGGGCGGTGGCGTCGCTTCATGCGGCTGGGCCGGAGGCGAGGGCGGAGGAGCCTCGTGATGCTCGGGCTCGGAACGCGGAGGCGGTGCGGGAGGCGGTGTCTCGTGTGGAGTCGGCGTCGATGGAGGCGGAGGAGCCTCGTGATGCTCGGGCTCGGAACGCGGAGGCGGTGCAGGAGGCGGTGTCTCGTGCACAGGCGGCGGAGGCGGAGGAGCCTCGTGGTGCTCGGGCTCGGGGCGCGGTGACGGAGGCGGTGCCTCGTGCACAGGCGGCGCGGGTGGCTGCTCCTCGTGATGGCCGGGCTTCGAGGGCGGAGGTGGCTGCTCCTCGTGATGGTCGGGCTCGGGGCGCGGTGACGGAGGCGGTGCCTCGTGCACAGGCGGCGCGGGTGGCTGCTCCTCGTGATGGCCGGGCTTCGAGGGCGGAGGTGGCTGCTCCTCGTGGTGCTCGGGCTTCGAGGGCGGAGGTGGTTTCTCGTGTGAAGGGCGTGGGGGTGGTGGAGCCTCACGCGGTTGCGGTGGATGCGGAGGCTTCTCGGCGGGCCCGGGCTGCGAGGGCGGAGGTGAAGGCGGAGCAGGTGGAGGCTCCTGCCGAGCAGGCGGCGGTCTCGGCGGCTCTCCGATTGGGGGAGGGAACAGGGTGGTGCGAGGCAAGGGCCGCCCGAGGTCGCGCGCCACGCCGAAGGGGTCGGGGCCCCGGTTCCAGTGCTCGCCGTGACCTCCCCCCTTGTCCGGCACCGGCTCTGTCCGCGGGTAGATCCTCCGGGCGTGCCCGGGCGGCAGCCGGTAGCGGAAGACCTCGGGCTGGCAGAAGTCCACCACGGGCACGAACGACCACACCGGCTCCACCACGAACACTGGAGGCGGGAGCGGAGCCCAGCCGACGTACCCACCGCCCCAGCGCCAGTCCACCCAGGCGGGAGCCCAATCGCTCCCTGGCACCCAGACCCATCCGAATTCAGGAGAGAGGAACCAGCGTCCGTAGTGGAAGGTGGCCCAACCCCAGCTCCAGTTCGTCTGGAAGGTCCAGCCCTCGTCGCTGGAGACCCACTGGCCGCCGGTGGCGTAGGGGACGAAGTCCGGGCCCACCACCGAGGGGAAGGGCCGCCAGGCGCGTCCCACCTGGGGAATGTGCACCCATTGGCCATACGGGGCGAGCGTCTCGTAGAACGGGTCCTCCTGGCCCACGGTCAATCCGCTCGATTCGGATTGCAGCCACGCCTCCTCGCCTTCCGGGGGGATGCATCCGGTGGCGCCCACCGAGACCAGGGTGCAGAGGCCACTCATGGCGAGCAGCCAGGGGAGGGATTTGCTGCGCGAGCCCATGGACGCGCTCCTTGTGCGGGGTCCCTGGGTCACAAGGTGTGTACGTGCGCGGCTTTGGCCCGCTCGGTCACCAGGTCAGGTCGATATCGAAGTCCTGCCCGCCGCGCATCGTCACCGCGACGGTGGGTTGTCTGGCGCCCGTCCTGTGCAGGCCCAGCTCGATGAGGCCGGCGATGAGGTCCGGCTTGGCGTCCGGATCATTGCGGAAGCTGACGCGGTAGCGGTGCCAGCCGAGCGGCACCACCTTCACCTCGTAGCGGTAGGTGTCGAGCGCCATCAGGTTGGGGATGCGCGCGATGAGGCGCTCGGGGCCGAGCATGGGCAGGCCCATGTCCACCACCTTGCCCATCCACGTCAGCAGGAAGCCCGCTCCGAGCTGGCGGCCCAGCTCCCGGTAGGCGGACTCGCGCTCCCAACCGGGGTAGCGGTGGCGCCACGCCACCTCGAGCGCCGCGTTCCACACCTCGATGGGGTAGATGGCCCGGGGCTGGAGCGGGTCGAAGCCGCACTCCCGCAGCGCGTCCGCGAAGGCCCCACTCGCCTGGAGCGAGCGGATGAACAAGCCTTCGAAGAAACTACCCTGTGTGGCGCGACCGGATGGGGGGGCCTGCATGATGCGCGTGCCGAAGGCACGAGTCCGTATACAGGAGCCCCTCCTCTCCGGCCATGGGCGCCGCCCCGGGGGAGCAGTCAGGCGGGCGGCTGTCTCCGTCGCCTGGGGCGCGGGCGTTTGTTAGGGTCGCGCCGCTCCCGATGACCGCTGGATCTGATCTGTTCGCCGCTTCCGTCGATGTGAACCGCTTCGCGCCGCTGGCCGAGCGGATGCGCCCGCGCTCGCCCGAGGACTTCATCGGGCAGTCGCACCTGCTGGGCCCGGGCGCGCCGCTGCGCCAGCTCATCGAGCGCAAGGCGATTGTGTCCTCGCTGTTCTGGGGGCCTCCGGGCGTGGGGAAGACCACGCTGGCGCGCATGCTGGCGTCGAGCGTCGACGCGGAGTTCGTCATCCTCTCGGCGGTGTCCGATGGCATCCCCCGCATCCGCGAGGTGGTGGCCGAGGCCGAGCGCCTGCGCAACCAGTACAGCCGGCGCACCGTTGTCTTCGTGGACGAGATCCACCGCTGGGCGAAGAACGTCCAGGAGCAGGCGCTGCCGCATGTGGAGAGTGGCCTGTTCGTCCTGCTGGGCGCGACAACGGAGAACATCAGCTTCGAGGTGAGGCCCGCGCTCGTCAGCCGGTGCCGCGTCTTCCAGTTGCGCGAGCTCACCGTCGCGGACCTTCGCACCGCGCTCACGCGGGCGCTCTCCGACGAGAAGCGGGGGCTCGGGGCGAGGCGGCTCACCGCGAGTGACGAGGCGCTCACCGTGCTGGCCGAGGGGAGTGGGGGAGACGTGCGCAAGGCGTTGGGCGCACTGGAGCTCGCGGCCCAGCTCACCGCCGACGGCGGGGAAATCACCCGGGAGCTCGCCGTGCAGGCGACGGGCACGAGCCTGGCGCGGCACGACAAGGATGGGGACTCGCACTTCGACTTGCTGAGCGCGCTGCAGAAGTCGTGCAGGGGCTCGAACGCGCAGGGGGCCATCTTCTGGGCGGCGAAGCTGCTGAAGATGGGGGACGACGTGGCGCTGTGGCGCCGGCTCAAGGTGATCGCCGTGGAGGACGTGGGGCTGGCGATGCCCGAGGCCATCAGCATCGTGCGCGCGTGCGAGGAGGGCTTCTACTCGGTGGGGATGCCGGAGGGGCGCATCTTCGTCGCCCAGGCGACCCTGCTGCTGGCCACGGCGAAGAAGAGCAACCGGGGCTACCAGGCGATGGATGCCGCGCTGGCGGCCCTGGATGCGCACCCCAACGCGGCCCCGCCGCTCCACCTGCGCAACGCCCCCACCGAGCTCATGAAGGAGCTCGGGTACAAGAAGGGCTACGAGACGCCGTGGAATCACAAGGACCACTACGTGCCCGGGCAGACGTACCTGCCCGAGCCGTTGGAGCGCTCCGTCTTCTACCGGCCGAGCAAGGAAGGCCACGAGGCGGAGATCCACGAGCGGATGAGCCACTGGTGGCGCGAGGACAAGGCGTCCCGGGGAGAGTGACTCCCCACGCATCATTGCAATGCGGGTGGAGCGGACCGTGTGGAACCGCATGGGGGGCCGCTGCGCGTCCGGGGGGTATCTGGTCTACTTGGCCCGTGGGGCGCCGCCTCCTGGACGCCCCGAGTTCCCTGGAGGACCCCGATGGATGACCCATCTCGAGACATCATCCTCGCGGCGGACTCGGAGAATCTGAATCACGACATCCAGCGCCTCGCGGGGCTGGGGGCTTCCGCCATCGACCTCGCGTTGATCATCTCGTTCTGGGGCCAGTGGAACGTGGTGGTCGTCCTCGTGGCGGTGGGGGCGGGGCTCGCCCTGTTCAACGTCTTGTTCCTGGAGTGGCTCGCCAGGAAGACCAGCCGTGCCGTGGTGGAGGCGGTGCGGATGGGGATCAACGCGCTGGGCATCTCCGTGGCGGGGCTCGCCACGCACTGGGCGCCGCTGGTCTGGGTCTTCGTGCCCTACAACATGATCTGGTACTTCGGGCTCGACCGGTGGGTCCGCCCGCGCATGTTCCTCTTCCTGGTGGCCATCGACGGGGTGGCCCTGTCCACCGGGGCCTCTCCCTCCCTGGCCGTGTCCTTCTCCCTGGTGGGCATCCTGGGCTACCTGGTGTCCGAGAAGCGGGTCACGTTGCTGCGCGGGACGTTGACGCATGCCGTGCGGCAGCGCGAGGAGCTGCAGAGGGCCCACCAGGAGCTGCAGCTGCTGCACCAGCGGGCCATTGAACAGGAGCGGCTCTCCAGCCTGGGGCTGATGGCGGCGAGCGTGGCGCACGAAATCAACAACCCGATGAGCTTCGTGACGAGCAACCTCGACGCGATGCTCGAGGAGCTGCGCGAGGGGCAGGACGTGGCCGAGCGGGTGAAGGAGTACGTGGAAGACCTGCTCCCGGCCACGCTGGATGGAGTCAAGCGGGTGAACTCCATCGTCTCGGATCTGCGCCGCTTCTCGCGCGGGGGCTTCGAGGGCCACGTCGAGTACGACTTCACCGCGGAGGTGCGGACGGCGCTGCGCATCGCGCGAATCCAGCTCGGCCATGTGCGGGTGGAGCAGGAGGTGGACGAGGTGGGCGTGGTGGTGGGCCGTCCGCGTCAGCTCGTGCAGGTGCTGGTGAACCTGCTGGTGAACGCGGGGCAGGCCACGCCCCAGGGCGGCCTGGTGCGCCTCACCGCGCGCCGCGAGGGTGACCGGGTGCGCGTGTAGGTGCGCGACACCGGCACGGGCATGTCCGAGGAGACGAAGCGCCACCTCTTCGAGCCCTTCTTCACCACCAAGCCGCCCGGGGTGGGGACGGGGCTGGGGCTCTCGGTGGTGCAGGGCATCATCAGGGCCCACGGGGGCCGCATCGACGTGGAGAGCGAGCTGGGCCGGGGCACGTGCTTCCTCATCGACCTGCCGCGCGTGCCTCCGCTGGGCGCGGAGGACAACTCGAGCGGGGCGCTCCGGGCGGTCGCTCCCCACAAGAGGTAGCGGCGGGCCCGTCCCGGGCTCCGGGAGGCTCGCGAATCCAACGAGCGCGGTGCCTCCGGTGGTGCGGTGGGGTCGCGTGAAGAGACGTCATCGCGCGAGTCAAGAGGCGTGATGCACCCACCGCGCCGCACCGGAGCGAGGTGGAGCTTCCGCGTAAGTGCCTGTGACGACTTGGCACAGCGACGTCGCGCTACATGTTCGTAGCTGAGAACTTGCCAAAGAGCGCGAGTTGCTGAAGATGTCGGTTGCAGGTGCGCGCGCGGGCACGCGTGGCCTGCGCCGGGAGAAGGAACCACATGGACCAGTTCGACCAGAACAAGCAGGCCGCAAAGATTCGTGTCGTCGGCGTTGGGGGTGCCGGCTGTAACGCGGTCAACACGATGATCATGGCGAAGCTTGAGCGGGTCGACTTCATTGCCGCCAACACCGATGTGCAGGCGCTCGCGGCGAACAAGGCGCCCGTGCGGTTGCAGCTCGGTCAGACCCTCACCAAGGGCCTGGGGGCGGGCGCCAACCCGGAGATGGGCCGCGAGGCCGCGCTCGAGTCGCGCGATCAGATCGCCTCCATGCTCGAGGGCGCGGACATGGTGTTCGTCACCGCCGGCATGGGGGGTGGTACCGGTACCGGCGCGGCGCCCATCATCGCGGACATCGCCAAGAGCCTGGGCTGCCTCACGGTGGGCGTGGTCACCAAGCCCTTCCTCTTCGAGGGCAACAAGCGCCGCAAGCAGGCGGAGCAGGGCCTGGTGGAACTCAAGGCCGCGGTGGACACCCTCATCACCATCCCCAACCAGCGCCTGCTCACGCTCAGCAACGCGCCCATGCCGCTGCTGGAGACGTTCAAGCGCGCCGACGAGGTGCTGCTCAACGCCGTGCAGGGCATCTCGGATCTCATCCAGTACCACGGCTACATCAACGTGGACTTCGCCGACGTGAAGACCATCATGAGCGACAAGGGCCTGGCGCTCATGGGCACCGGCCAGTCCTCCGGCGACAAGCGCGCGCTCAGCGCCATGCAGCAGGCCATCTCCAGCCCGCTGCTCGAGGACATCTCCATCGACGGCGCCACCGGCCTGCTCATCAACATCACCGGCGGCCGCGACATGACCCTCCAGGAGGTCAACGAGGCGCTCACGCTGGTGCACGACGCGGCCGACCCGGACGCGGAGATCATCTTCGGCTCGCTCATCGACGACAACATCCAGGACGAGGTGAAGATCACCATCATCGCCACGGGCTTCGTCACGCGCGACGCGAAGGTGCGTCAGCCCGCTCAGGTGGTGCAGGTGCCCGTGGTGACGCGGCCTCCGTCCGTGTCGCTGAACGTGGCGCGTGAGGAAGTGGCCAGCCTGGTGCCCGCCAAGGCCGGTGCTCGCACGATGCCCTCGGTGGAGAGCCGCTCGCTGAGCAACCGCACCGCGGTGGTGAAGGACGCGGCGCTGCCCCTGGACGAGGATCAGTTCGACATCCCCACCTTCCTGCGCCGGCAGGGCCAGACGGAGATGCCCTAGGGCGAGGCTAGCGGCCGGGGAGGCGGGCCACGCTCGCCGCCCGGTGGTGGCGTCCCGACAGGGCGTCACTGCGCGACAGCAGCGTGTCGAGCTCGCGGTACACCTCGTCGATGCGCTCGGGCAGCCGCGGCGCGGGGACGACTCCGTCGCCGGAGAGCTGCTCCAGCAGGGAGCTCGCGCGCTGCAGCACCTGGTGGGCGCGCAGCAGGGCCCGTCCCGCGCGGGTGCCCTGCGGGGAGAAGAGGGTTCCTCCCTGGTAGAGGGCCTCGACGGCCGCGCGGTTGGTGCGAAGGCGCTCGGTGACTCGCGCCCGGTACATCTCCAGTCGCCGCTCCTGCCGGGCGCCTTGGAGATCCACCACTGTTCCTGTCGTGGAGGGCTTCACGGCCAGGGACGCTACGCCATTTACCTACATGCCCGCAACTTCCCGGCCCGGGGGGCGTTGTGTGCCCGGCGCGGGGTGCGTTGTCTCCTTGTCAGGGCGCATGTGGGGGTTTAGGTTGCCCGGCCTCACGCGGAGGGGTTGCGGGCCATGTTCAAGAAGCTGCTCATCGCGAACCGGGGTGAGATTTCCCGCCGGATCAACACCGTGGCGAAGGGGATGGGGCTTTCCACCGTAGCCGTGTATTCGGACGCGGACGCGGAGCTGCCCTTCGTGCGTGAGGCCGACGAGGCCGTGCGCATCGGGCCCGCGGCGGCCAAGGACAGCTACCTCAACATCTCCGCCATCCTCGAGGCGGCGAAGTCCACCGGGGCGGATGCGGTGCATCCGGGCTACGGCTTCGTGTCGGAGAACGCGGAGTTCGCCACGGCGTGCAAGGCCGCCGGCATCACCTTCGTGGGTCCGCCGCCCGAGGCCATGCTGCGGATGAAGGACAAGAGCCAGGCGCGCAAGCTGGTGGCCGCCGCTGGCGTGCCCATCGTCCCCGGCACCGAGGACGTGCTTCCGGACGTGGGCGCCGCGCTGGCCGCCGCCGAGAGCATTGGCTACCCGGTGCTCTGCAAGGCCGCGGGCGGTGGGGGTGGCATCGGCATGGCCGCGGCCAAGGACGCCGCCGAGCTGGAGAAGGTCTTCCGCCAGTGCACGGACCGCGCGAAGGCCGCCTTCGGCCGCGAGGGCGTGTACATCGAGCGCTACTTCCCGGCCCCGCGTCACATCGAGGTGCAGATTCTGGGGGACCATCACGGCCACCTCATCCACTGCCTGGAGCGCGAGTGCTCCATCCAGCGCCGGCACCAGAAGGTGGTGGAGGAGGCTCCCTCGCCGCTGTTCGCGGACGGGCGCAACGCGGAGCTGTCGCAGAAGCTCTTCACGGCGGCCCTCGCCGCGGCCCGCGCCTTCGGCTACGCCAACGCCGGCACGGTGGAGTTCCTGTACTCGGACGGCAACATCTACTTCATCGAGATGAACGCCCGGCTCCAGGTGGAGCACCCGGTGACGGAGCTGACCACGGGGTTGGATCTCATCGGCTGGCAGCTGCGGATTGCGTCCGGCGAGAAGCTCACGGTGAAGCAGGAGGACGTGAAGCGGCGCGGGGCGGCGCTCGAGTTCCGCATCTACGCCGAGGATCCGGTGAAGTTCTTCCCCTCGCCGGGCCCGCTCAAGGTGTACCAGCCGCCCACGGGCGAGGGCGTGCGCCTGGACTCGGGCTACGCCGAGGGCAACACCGTCACGCCCAACTATGACCCGATGATCGCCAAGCTCATCGTCTCGGGCGCCACGCGCGCCGAGGCCATCGAGCGCTCCATCCAGGCGCTGCGGGGCTTCCGCGTCGAGGGCATCAAGACGAACATCCCCCTGCACCTGCGCATCCTCCAGGATCCGGTCTTCCGCGCGGGAGACCTGAACACGCGCTTCCTGGAGCAGCACGCGAAGCCGTAGCCGGGGCCGTACCCTTTCCTCGCAACACGTAGACTCAGCCCAGGAGGGCACAGCGTATGGCGGACGTGGCGGCGCACATCACCGGGACGGTGTGGAAGATCGAGGTCAAGGTCGGGCAGAAGGTCTCCTCGGGGGACACGCTCGTCATCCTCGAGTCCATGAAGATGGAGATGCCGGTGGAGGCGACCGAGGACGGCACGGTGAAGGAGATCCGCTGCAAGGAGGCGCAGCCGGTCAACGAGGGCGACGTCCTCGTGGTGCTCGAGTCGTAGCGGGGACGCGCGGTGGAGCCGTCCGCCCTGCACGTGGAGGACCGGGACGACGGTGTCCGGGTCCTCACCCTGTCCAACCCGGCGAGGCGCAACGCGCTCGACGACGGCCAGGTGGCCCGGTTGGACGAGGCGCTGGCCTCGGCTCCCGGGAAGGTGCGCGCCGTGTTCATCCGGGGCGCGGGCGGCACCTTCTGCTCCGGTTATGACCTGAACCTGCTGGGGGCGCCCACCGCGGACCGGCTGCCGGACGACGCGCTGATGGCGTGCCTGGCGCGCCTGGAGTCGCTCCCGCTGCCGAGCCTCGCGCTGGTGCAGGGGTGGGCCTTCGGGGCCGGCTTCGACCTGGCGGCCTCGTGCGACTTCCGCATCGGCTCGGAGGACGTCGTCTTCAGCATGCCTCCGGCGCGGCTGGGCATCGTCTACTCGCCGGACGGACTGACGCGCGCGGCCCGGTTGGTGGGCGTGGCGCGCTCCAAGAATCTCTTCCTCACCTCGCGGCGGCTGGATGCGAAGGAGGCGCTGGCCTGGGGCCTGTTGGACGAGTGTCTCCCGGTGGCCGACGCCGAGACGCGCGCCCTGGAGCTGTGCCGGACGCTCGCCGCGCAGGCACCCCTGGCGGTGGCGGGGATGAAGGAGACCTTCCGGTTGCTCACCCGCGCGGCCCTCTCCGACGCGGAGCGGGCTCACCTGCGCGAGGTGCGGGCCCGGGCCTTCGCCAGCGAGGATGCTCGGGAGGGCAGGGCGGCGTTCCTGGAGAAACGCCCGCCCCACTTCCGCGGCCAGTGAGGCGGGACGCCGCCTGACCGCGGGGGCGTCTTCTCAGGTGTCGCCGAAGAGCTCGCCCATGCGCAGCTGGAGCGCGGAGGCGATCTTGTAGAGCGACGAGATGGAGGCCGAGGACTCGGCGCGCTCGATCTGCGACAGCAGCGACACGGACAGGCCGGTGCGGCGCGCGAGCTGCTTGAGGGTGAGGTCCTGCGTCTTGCGCGCGTCGCGGATGGTGCGGCCGATGGCGCGGTGCAGGTCCGCCTCGGGATCCTGGGACAGGCCCTTCTTGGCCAGCGCGTTGCGCACGGCGCCGAGGAACTGGTCCGGCTCCATGGGCTTCTTCACGTAGTCGCTCGCCTGGTTCTTCAGCGAGGCCACGGCCGTGTCCACCGTCGGGTAGGCGGTGGCCACGATGACGGCGACGTCCGTGTCGTACTTGCGGATGTGCTCCAGCACCTCGGTGCCGGACATGACGGGCATCATCATGTCCAGGATGACGAGGTGGAAGTCCGCACTGCGGAGGATCTCCACCGTCTTCGTGGGGTCCGTCGTGGTGACGACGTCATAGCCCTCACGCATCAGGACTAGCTTGAGGTAGTCGCAGTTGTCCTGCTCATCGTCGACCACCAGGATGCGAATCTGCACGAACCTTCTCCTCGCTTGAGGGGTGGAAGCCTGCAGCCCGGGAAACCGCCACCGCGCGGAGCGCGGCGTTACGCGGGACTCCCTCGGGCTACTTGCCGCCTCCCGGTTGTTTCTGGGTCTTCTCGTAGTCGGCCAGCAACTTCTTCACGCTGTCCGCCATCTTGTGCTCGGGCGCGAGCCGTAGGAACTCGCGGTAGTACTGCGCGCCCTCGTCCAGGCGCTTGCGCTTGGCCACGGACACGCCCAGCCAGAGGTAGCACTGGGCGTACTCGGGGTAGAGGCTGGTGCACTTCCTCAAGGTGGCCTCGGCCTCGGGCAGCTTGTTGCCGCGCAGCTGCAGGAAGCCCTCGCTGAAGAGCTTCATGGAGGAGTACTCGTTGGCGAAGGCGAGCGTGCCCTCGGCGGCCGCGAGGTGCTTCTGGGCCTCCGGCAGGCGGTTCGAGTCGAACTCCTGCTGCGCCAGGTCGAGGTTCTGCTTGAACTGCTGCTCCATCCGGGCCTGCTTGAGCAACTCCTCGGCCTCGGCGGGGCGCTGGCCGTTGGCGTCCTGGAGGGACTCGAGCGTGGTGACCGCCTGGTCGAAGTCGCGCGCGTCGATGGCGGCCTTCGCGCTCTGGAGCTTGTCCGCGGACGAGGGCTGCTGCGTGCCAGCCGCCGGGTTCTGCTGCGCCTGCGCCGGCGGGGCGGGCTGCTCCTGCGGCGGGTTCTGCGCGGCCTGTTGCGGCGGCGGCTTCTGCTGCGCCTGCTGCTGCGGCGCGGGAGGCGGCTTGGGCTTCTCCACCGCCACGGGCTGCGGCGGGGTGACGGGGGTGGCCGGGGACTGGCCGAAGAGGAACCAGGCGGCGCCTCCCAGCACTCCGAGCAGCACCACGCCCACGAGCGCCACCACGAGCCCCTTCTTGGAGCCCTTGGCGCTGCCCTCGTGCATCAGCCCCTCGGCGCTCTGGCCGGGGCCGATGAAGCGCAGCTTCACGTGGCCGAGCTCGATGAGGTCACCGTGCGACAGCGGCGCCTGCGCATAGCTCTCGCCGTTGACGGCCATGCCGTTGGCCGACTGCATGTCGATGATGCGCCACTCGCCCGAGTCCTCACGGACGATCTTGGCGTGCGTGCGCGACAGCGAGCGGTGGTCGATCGCGATGTCGTTGTCGTCGGTGCGGCCGACCCGCATCTCCGTGCGGATGCAGGCGAACTCCTGGCCCTTGAGCTCGGCGCTCACCACCAGGAGGTGCGGCGCCTCGTCGGCGCCCACCGCGGCCACCTTGCGGGGCCGGTTCATCTCCACCTGATCCATGCGGATCACCGCGGTGGCGTGGCGGCGCTGGTTGGCCTGGGTTGGAGCGGAAGCTGCGTCCTCCTCTTCCTGGGGTGCCGGAGCGTCCTGCTCCGCGTCGGCCTCGGCCTCGGCGGGCTCGCCCTTGGCCTCGTCGAGCGCGGCTTGCAGGGCGGTAGCGGGAACGCGGATGGTGGGCGCACCCACCTGAGCGGCGGCCTCTTTCTGCAGCGCCAGATCGTAGTCGCCGATCTGGATGAGGTCGCCGTCTCCGACCTGGGTCTGCCCCTCGATGCGCTCACCGTTGATGCGCACACCGTTGTAGCTGCCCAGGTCCTCCACCAGCACGTGCCCGTTCTGGCGCACCAGGCGTGCGTGACGACGCGACACGTTTCGCTCGGTCAGGCGGATGGTGTTTCCCTCCTGACGACCGATCGTGATCTCGTCCCGCACGAAGGGGACTACAGTCTTTCGCCCCTCGTCGTCTTCGATGATGAGCTTCAGCACGGGTTGGGTCCCCTTACAGCTATAGCAGAATGCCCCCGGCCACCTCAAGGAGGGCATCCGCCCTAAAAGACAGGGCTTTTCCCGTAGAAGGGGGCCTCGGGTGCCCGGTTGTCTATCGGACAGTTGGCCGCGAGCCGGATCACGGACCCCCGCATATAAGGAGACTTGTAGAGTGCGCGACATGCGAAACGTGCCTGCCTCCCTCCTGTGCGCCGCGGCGGTGGTGCTCCTGGTGGCCCCTCTGGCCCACGCCGGGGAGACAGCCGCGGAGCTCGCCCGCAGGAGCCGCGAGCGGGGGGCCCTCAACCTGCTCGGCGTGAGGGCGGAGCTGAAGCTCACCACGGTGACGAAGGACGGCCGGCGCAAGGAGCAGGTGCTCACCTCGACGGCGAAGCGGGTGGAGGGGCGGCTGTGCTCGCTCGCGCGCTTCTCTCAGCCGGCGGGCGTGGCGGGCGTGGCGGTGCTCACCGTGGAGGGGGCCAAGGGCGAGCCGGCCGACATCTCCCTGTACCTGCCCAAGCTCAAGCGGGTGCGGAAGGTGGCCCGGGGCCAGCGCGGCCAGGCCTTCATGGACACGGACTTCAACTACGCGGACCTGGGCGGCACCGGCGGCGAGCGCGACGAGTCGCTCCAGCTCTCGGGCGAGGCGAAGGTGCTGGAGCGCGCCGCCCACGTGCTGCGCGGGAAGGCCGGGCCGGACTCTCCGTACGGGGAGGTGACGCTCTACGTGGACAAGGAGACGGACGTGCCGCTGAAGGCCGAGTACTCGGACCATGAGGGCAAGCCCTTCAAGGTGTACCGCGCCCTGCAGCTCAAGAAGTTCAAGGACCGCGTCGTCGCCGCGCAGTCGGTGATGGAGAACCTCCAGACGGGCTCGAGCACCACGCTGGAGGTGCTGAAGCTGGAGGACGTGCAGCTCGGCGACGAGGCCTTCACCGAGCGGGCGCTGGAGCGCGGGTGAGCCGCGGACTGTCGGCCCTGCTGGCCCTGGTACCCGCGCTCGCGCTCGCGTCGGCGCAGGAGGCGGCGCCGCTCGAGGAGCTCTCTCCGGGCACGTCCGACGTTCCCACGGTGCGGGTGAGCGGCGACGTGCGGCTGGTGGGCGGAGTGGACACCGGTTTCGAGCCGAGCCGCGAGGATGGGCTCGGCGAGCACGTGGTGGATGGGTGGGGAAGGGCGTCGCTCGCCACGGATGTGAAGCTGGGTCCCTCGCTGCGGCTGGTGGTGGAGGGGCGGGCGCTCTGGCGAGGCGGGGCGCAGAAGGGCCTGGAGCGCGCGAAGTCCTCCTTCGAGCCGTACCTGGGCGAGGCCTTCCTCGACGTGTACACCCGGTGGGTGGACGTGCGGGTGGGGCAGCAGACGCTGGCCTTCGGAGCCAACGCGTTCTTCGCGCCCACGGACATCCTCAACCCCAGGGACTTGCGCCAGAGCTTCACGCAGCTCGAGCCCGAGGACCTGAAGGTGCCCGTCTTCGGTGCGCGGGCGCTCGCCACGGTGGGGCCCCTCACCGTCACCGGGGCGTGGGTGCCCTTCTTCTTCCGGGACCGCTTCGACGTGTTCGGCCAGGACCTGGCGCTGCTACAGCCGCCGCTCGGCGTGCCGGTGCCCGTCTCGGTGGACCCTTCGGTGGAAGACGCCCTGCAGCCGAACCTGCTGGAGACGGAGCGGCCGGGCCTGCCCGGAGACGTGGGCCTGCGCGTCACCGGCGAGGTGGGCCGGGTGAGGCTGGGTGGCTCGTGGGTGTGGGCCAACGAGAAGCTGCCCCAGTTGACGGTGGACCCGGAGCTGGCCGCGGTGCTGCGCGCCCGGGAGCGCGGAGAGCCAGTGGACCCGGCCTTGTTGCTCTCCTTGCAGGAGCGGCTGCGCGCGGGCGAGACCCTCTTCACCGGGCGCTATGGCCGCCAGCACGTGGTGGCCGCCGAGGCGAGCACGCTGGTGGGGCCCGCGCAGCTCGACGTGGACGTGGGCTTCAGTCCCTCGCGGACGTTCTACGGCGAGCGGCTGAACCCGCTGCGTCAGCCCGCGGTGACGTGGGTGGTGGGCATGTCGCAGGCCGAGGAGTCGGACCTCGTCTACTCCGTCACCTATTCGGGGCTCGCGGTGCCGCGCGTGGGCGCCCAGGAGCGCCTCTTCCTGCTCGAGCCGGGCACGGCGCGTGGGCAGGAGCACACGGCCTTCTTCCACCTGGTGGTGGCGGACGTGGGCTACTCGTTGCTTGGGGGCCGGCTCCAGGTGGGGCTGCGCGGGGCCTTCGAGCCCATCCAGCGCTCCTACCTCGTGGCGCCGCGCGTGGGCTGGCGCTGGAGCGAGCACGTGCACCTGGGGCTCTCCGCCGAGGTGTACGGCGGCCCGGCCTACAGCGCCTTCGGCTACTTCAACCGCAATGACCAGGTGCTCGCCTCGGTGCGCGTGACGCTGTAGCCGGAGGCTTCCTCACAACCACCGCGCGCTCCAGGCCCGCAGGGCGAGCCCGAGGCCAACGGACCACTCGTCCCTCCGGGCGATGCCCGCGTCCGCGTGCACATGCTCCCCGGAGAGCCGCAGCCATACCGGGTGGTCGTTCACCGCGAGCAGCAGCCGCTCGAGGCTCGCCTCCTCGCGGGTCCGGAAGCGCGTCGTCCCATCGAGCTCCACCGTCCACCCGGCGAGGGCCGTGGCGCGAGCCACCCACGCTCCGTCCTCCGTCTCGTAGCCCGCGTCGAGCAGGAGCGAGGTGAAGGGCGACAGCTCGTGCTCCGTGCCCTCGCGCGAGTACCGCACCGTGTGACTCGCCGCGGGCCCCACGCCGAGCCACATCCGCGCCGTGGGCGAGCGCACCGGATCCAACAGCAGCGCGGCGCGCCCCGTCTCCAGCGTCCAGCCCGGGCCCTCCCAGACGCGGCGCTCGTAGTGGCCCAGACGCAGGGCCATCGAGAGATCGAACGGGAAGGGGATGCGCACGGGGCGCGCGGTGGGCACGAGGATGAAGCCCTCCTCGAGGTGGCGGCGCAGGTTGCCCTCGTAGAGGGTGCTCGTGAGCCCTCGCCGGGCGGTGCCACCGCGGGCCTCGGTGACGAGCAGCCGGTGGGCGTTGATCCATGGCGAGCCCTTGCTGCGGCTGATGCGCGCGGTGCGCACCAGGATGCCGGTGCGGAGCTCGGGCGAGACCTCTCCGTCCCGCATGAGTGCCCCGGCTCCGACGAGCAGCCCCTTGCCCGGGTCGAAGCAGGTGGCGAAGGCATCACGGGTCTCGGTCCATCCGGTACACGACTCCTCCTGCGCGGGGGCGTTGGAGAGCAGCAGGGCGAGTGCGAGGGCGAGCATCCCGGGCCTTCCTCAGTGAGAGGCCGCGGCGGGAGCGGAGCGGCGGGGCGGCGCCCACAGCGAGAAGCGCAGGCCCGTCTGGACGGACCACTCCCAGACGTTGGCCACGTCCGGGATGTCGTTGCGCCACTGGCCCCGCCCGTCGAGCACGAGGCTCAGGGGCTGATCGTTGAAGGCCAGGAGGATGAGCTCATAGCCGGCGCGCACCCGCAGCCGCTCCGGGTCCATCGGGCGGCCCTCCACCGCCTCGCCGAGGTAGATCTTCTCCGCCTCGGCCCCGAAGGTGAGGTGGTGGAAGCCATTGGCGTCGAGGGTGAAGTCGCCCTCGAGCACGGCGCCGGGGACGAGCGTGAAGAAGTGGTTCGAGCGGTCGTACTCCACCGAGGGGCCCGCACGCACGCGCACGTACGAGGTCAGGTCGCGCGAGTGCCACAGGTCCAGCGTCAGGTGTCCGGTGACGAAGGTGTAGAAGAGGGCCTCGGTGCCGGAGCGGCGGAGTTGCTCCAGGCGCAGCACCTCCAGCCACGTGCCCATGTCGAAGGTGAAGTCGTGGCGGCGGGGCTTGCCGACGAAGGTGGTCACCCTCACGAGTGGCGTTTCCGGCCGCATGTTGGTGTCGTAGCGCAGCAGCGTGGCGTCGATCGACGACTGCTGGCCGAGCACCAGCCTGGTGTCGAGCAGGGTGATGCGGTGCATCCGATCCGATTCGTCACTGGGAAACTCGGTGATGATGCCGAAGTCCACCCGGCCCCGCGAGAAGGTGCGCCCCTCGTCCTGGCGCCACAGGGGGGCCCACGCCCCGCCGAGCCAGACGCGCCGGTGCAGGTCGAAGTTGAACTGCATCACCCGGCCGTGCTCGTCGCGGTACCAACCGGCGGGGGCCTCGGCGCTGGCGGGCTCGAAGGTGTAGTCCCCGGCCATGTACATGCGGAGCTGGCTGAGGTCGGCGGTGCAGGGCGTGACGCGCTCGAGGAACCGGTCACTCTCCGTGCCATCCACCTCCAACTCATGCACGGGCGCGGCGAGGCAGCGCCGGGTCTTGTCGTCGCATTGCACCCGGTAGCCGCCCGAGGGCACCTGGGTCGACGGCGCGAGTGTGGCGCACCAGGTGGTCTGCCCATAGGTCATGACGGGCAGGGGAGACTGCGGGGGAGCGAGCGTCGGGGTGCTCCGCGCGGGGGGAGTCCCGGCTTCCGGAGGAGGCTCGGTGCTCGCGGTCTGGGAGAGCAGGACGGCGAGGAGCACGGCGGTCATCATGAGCGGGCCTCCCGGGGGGCCCCGCGGTGCGCGGGGTGGGCGAGCTGGGAGATTCAAGACACATGCCCCCGCCTGGAGACCAGCCCGGCGAGTGCGAGGTGTGCAAACAGGTGTGCAGCCCGGGGCACGATGCGCGGCAGACTGCACGCACCCGGGCCCTGGCGGAGGTCGACCGGAGCGGAGGGCAGGGATATAAGGCCGCGACCCGTGCGAGGAGCGCGGGCCCATGCGGACGGAGGCGTGTTTCCCCGTGTCGAGCAACGGAGCTGAGCAGCAGGAGCCGCAGACCCTCACCGAGGCCGTCCTCGGCAAGGGTATCCACCAGGAGTCCTGGGCGAAGCGCTGGATGACGCTGGAGCCGTCGCTGCGCGTGGCGTTGGCGACGGCGGTGTTCTCCGCGCTGCTTTTCATCCCCTACCTGGGCGCGGTGGGCCTGTGGGATCCCTGGGAGACGCACTACGGCGAGGTGGCGCGCGAGATGATCCAGCGCCGCGACTACGTGTTCCCCTTCTGGGAGAACGCGTGGTTCTTCTCCAAGCCGGCGCTCACCATGTGGATGCAGGCGCTGGGCATGGAGGTGGTGGGGACGATGCGCACCGAAGGGGCGCTCGGGCTCTACACCGAGTGGGGCATGCGGCTGCCCTTCGCCCTGCTGAGCATCGCCGCGGTGTCGTTGCTGTCGCTCGCGGTGGCGCGGGTGGTGAACCGGCGCGCGGGCCTGGCCACGGGCTTCGTGCTGGCCACCATGCCGCTCTACTTCCTGCTCACCCGGCAGGCCGTGACGGACACCCCCTTCGTCACCACGCTGGTGTGCGCCATGGCGTGCGCGCTCATCGGCCAGCTCGACGAGACCACGAAGCACCGCGCCGGCTGGTGGTACGCCTTCTACGTCTTCGCGGGCCTGTCCACCCTGGCCAAGGGCCTGCTGGGCGTGGGCCTGCCGGCCGTCATCCTCATCCTCTACGCCCTCTTCGCCGTCATCCCCTACGATGCGAAGAGCCTCAACGCGCACTTGCGCTGGCTGCTCGAGCGCTCCTTCCGCGCCGAGGTGCGCGAGGGCAAGCAGCCCATGCCGGTGCTGTGGGCGCAGATGTACAAGATGAAGCTGGGCACGGGCGTGCTCGTGTTCTTCGCGGTGGCCGTGCCCTGGTACCTCGTCATGTGCCTCTTCGACGGCGTGGACGACGAGAGCAATCTCTTCTGGTACCGCTTCTTCATCCACGACCACCTCAACCGCCTGAGCGCGGGCGTGCACACCACCACGCCGGGCGGCTCCTTCGTCTACTTCATCGAGCAGGGCGGCTTCGCCATCTTCCCCTGGGTGGCGCTGGTGCCGGGGGCCTTCGCCGTCGTGTCCCGGCTGCGCATGCGCTCGCGCGACAAGGCGGACCACCTGGCCCTCATCGCCGCGCTCTGGGTGGCCTTCTCCTTCTTCCTGCTGTCCTCCTCGGCCACCAAGTTCCACCACTACGTCTTCCCGGTGCTGCCGGGCCTGGCCATCCTCATCGCCCTCTTCGTGGACAAGCTCTGGGAAGAGGGCATCTCCACCCACGCGATGAGCCTCGTCTTCGGGCTCATCCTCTTCATCCTCGTGGGCCATGACCTGGCCAACAACCCGAAGGACTTCACCGACCTCTTCGTCTACAACTACGACCGGCCGTACCCCACCGAGCTCGTCACCAAACCCATCGCCATGTTCGCCTCCCGCCCGCTCTGGGTGGGAGACCTGATGACGCTGGTGCTGCTCGCCGTGGGCGCCTGGCTCTCCGTGGGCGTCTTCCAGAAGAAGTCCCAGGGCTCGGCGTCCGCGCGCGCCGTGGCGCTCTTGTGCCTGGCCGTGGGCGGGGCCTTGCTCGTGCCCATGGGCTCGGCCGGCTCGCTGCCCGCGACTCCCGCCGTGGGCGTGGCCCTGTTCCTCGTGGGCGTCTGGGTGGCGTGGCAGGCGAACCGGGCGGACGCGGACTCGCGCACCGGGCTGTGGGTGTTCGCCTCGGGCCTGCTGCTGGTGGGCGCCATGGCCACCGTGCGCGGCCTGCGCATGTCGGCGGCGAGCGACTCGTTCCTCAAGTCCCTCTCCGAGCCCGTCAACGTGAAGATGGCCATGGGCTTCGCCTTCGCCGTGGCGGGCGTCATCGCCGTGGTGGCGGCCATTCAGCGCCACCGGGTGATGCTGTATGGCACCTTCTGGGCGCTCGCGGCCGGCTTCGCCCTCTGGTTCAACTGGGGCCACTGGGTGGACCTGTCCCACCACTGGACGCAGCGAGACCTCTTCTGGCGCTACTACGCCCAGCGCAAGCCGGACGAGCCCATCACCGCCTTCATGATGAACTGGCGCGGCGAGACGTTCTATTCGCGCAACCAGGTGAAGCAGATCCGCGAGGTGCCCAAGCTCAAGCCCTTCGTCGACCAGCCCGGCCGAGAGTGGGCCCTCGTCGAGCACAACCGGCTCGGACTGCTGAAGCAGGCCGCGGGTGCCGACAAGGTCATCACCGTCATCGATCGCGACATCAACAACAAGTTCGTCCTGGTAACGATCGATTGAGCGGCATCTCCGTTCAGGGCCTCGCCAAGCGCTTCGGCGCCCGCACCGCGGTGGAGGGGCTGACCTTCGACGTCCGCCCCGGAGAGGTGTTCGGTCTGCTCGGGCCCAACGGCGCGGGGAAGACGACCACGGTGCGCATGCTCACCGGCCTCCTCCAGCCCTCGGAGGGCGAGGCGCGCGTGTGGGGCCACTCGGTGCGCACCGATGGCGAAGCCCTGCGCCGCGTGGTGGGCCTGCTCACCGAGCAGCCCGGCCTCTATGAGCGGCTGAGCGCTCGCGACAACCTGCGCTTCTTCATGAAGCTGCACGAGCTGGACGAGCGCGCCGTGTGGCCGCGCGTCAATACCTACCTGGAGCGCTTCGGGCTGGCGGGCCGGGAGAACGACCCCTGCGGGAGCTTCTCCAAGGGCATGCGGCAGAAGCTGGCCATCGTGCGCACGCTGGTGCACGACCCCAAGGTCATCTTCCTGGACGAGCCCACGAGCGGCCTGGACCCCGAGTCGGCGCGCACCGTGCGCGACGCGGTGGCGGAGCTGGCGGCGGAGGGGCGCACCATCGTGCTGTGCTCGCACAACCTGGCCGAGGTGGAGCGGTTGTGCACGCGGGTGGCGGTGGTGAAGGGGCGGCTGTTGGCCATGGCGCCCGTGAAGGAGCTGCGGCGCGCGGGCAGTGCGCTGGACGTGCGGGTGGAGGGCGAGGCGGATCGTTTCGTCGAGTCCCTGCGCGCATTGCCCTTCGCGCCCAACGTGCTCGCCGAGGGCGCGCGGCTGCGGGTGATGCTGGCCGACGAGGAGCACGCCCCGGACGTGGTGGCGTGTCTGGTGGGGGCGGGAGCGCGCGTGCACAGCGCGGTGCCGGCCCAGCGCCCGCTCGAGGAGGTCTACCTGGAGCTCATCCGCGAGGGGAGGGTGTAACCCATGGCGTTTCGTCCCCGGCGCGCGCTGGCCGTCTTCTGGAAGGACTTCCTGGACCTGCGCAAGACGCCCTCGCTGCTGGCCGCCATGGTGGCGCTGCCGATGGTCCTGGTCATCGTGCCGATGATCGTCGTCTGGACGTACGTGAGAGACCCGAACGACGCCAACCTGCGCGTCATCGCCCTCTACTACGACTCGACGCTGCCGCTGGGCGCCAACGCGGGCCGCTTCCTGGTGGAGCGCACGCTGCTGGACTGGTTCGGCATGTTCCTGGTGATGCCGGTGTTCGTCCCCATCCTCATCTCCTCGCAGAGCGTGGCGGGGGAGAAGGAGCGGCGCACGCTGGAGCCGCTGCTGGCCTCGCCGGTGACGGCCATGGAGCTGGTGGCCGGCAAGAGCCTGGCCTCGCTGGTGCCGGCGATCATCATCACCTGGCTGGCCTTCGTGCTGCTGTGCATCGGCGTGGACGTGGTGGCGTGGCCCCTGGGCCAGGGCCTGATGATGCCCAGCACGCTGTGGCTCTTCGGGGTGCTCGTGCTGGCGCCGCCCTTCGCCTTCTTCGGCAACGGCGTGGCGGTGCTCATCTCCGCGCGCGTGGCCGAGGCACGCACCGCCCAGCAGATCTCCGCGCTCGTGGTGCTGCCGTTCGTGGGGCTGGTGGGCGGCCAGGTGGCGGGCGTCTTGAACGCAGGGCCGGCCTATTACGCCGTGCAGGGCGCGGTGGTGCTGCTGCTCGACGCGGTGCTGCTGTGGGCGAGCCTGCGCCTGCTGGACCGCGAGCGCCTCATCAGCCGCTGGGGGTAGCCGGGCGGACCATCGCCTGCCGGGTTGACTGGCCAAGGGTGCGCAACCTCTGGCATGTTCCTGGAGCAGGCCGGGGGCAGGGCGATCGGCGGGCATGCAATGGGCCCGGTCGCTATGCGTTAGAGGGGTAGGCGGCGTGGGCCCCCGGTAGTCGACGCGGTCTCTGGAGGCGACGAAAGCACGATGGGATTCTTCGGTACGATCAAGGACGAGACGAAGCGCAACTTCATTGCGCGCGCTGACGAGGCGAAGGGCGAGATTGTCTACAAGTATCCGGAGAAGAACATCCGGATGCTCACCCAGCTCACCGTCGATGCCGACGAGGTCGCTCTCTTCGTCAAGGACGGGAAGGTGGAGGGCAAGCTGGGACCGGGCCGGCACCAGCTCGACACGAGCAACATCCCGTTCCTGTCGCGGCTGCTCGAGGGCTTCACTGGCGGCAACCTGTTCATCGCCGAGGTGTTCTTCGTCTCCACGCGCGAGTTCACGGGCCTGAAGTTCGGCGGCCCCATCGGTGACGTGCGCGACCCGGAGACGGGGCTGGGCATCGGCACCATGGTGTACGGCGACTTCTCCATCCGGGTGACGGAGCCGGAGAAGCTCGTGGTGGGCCTGGTGGGCATGGGCCGCACGGGCAACGCGGACTTCGTGGGCTGGTTCAAGAACCAGGTGCTCAAGGTGACGCGCGATCGCATCGCCGAGCTGCTGGTGAAGAAGCGCTGGCCGCTGCTGGACGTGACGAGCGGCGCGTACACGGAGGAGATCGAGACCGAGGTGATCGCCGGTCTCAAGCCCCACGTGGACAGCTACGGCATGACCGTGGTGCGGATGGGCAACTTCCACGTCAGCATCAAGGAGGAGGACGAGGCGACGCTGAAGAAGCTGTCGAAGGACGTGGCGTACTCGCGTCTGGCGGGCGGCTTCCAGCAGTACGCGCAGGGTCAGGCGATGCTCGGCGCCTCCGAGGGCATGGCCAAGGGCGGTGGCGGCTCCGACGGTGCGCTGCAGGGCATGGGGATGGGCATGGGCTTCGGCATGGCCCAGATGTTCTCCAACCAGCAGCAGCAGAATCAGCAGCAGCAGCACCCGCAGAATCAGCAGCAGCAGCCTCCTCCCGCGGCGGCTCCGGCGGCGGACACGCGCAGCCCGGCGCAGCGGCTCAAGGAGATCAAGGAGCTGAAGGACGCGGGCGTGCTCTCCGACGAGGAGTACAACGCCAAGCGCGCCGAGCTGATGAAGCTGCTGTAGTCCCAGGCATCTGAAATCGCCCGCTGTACCCCGAGGCCTCCGTCCGTGTTCCGGGCGGGGGCCTGCGTGCTTTCGGAGGACCAGGGCGAGCTCGTCGTGGGCACGTACTCCCCACGGGGTATTTCCGGAGCGCAACGCTACCTATAAGGTCTCCGGGAAGTTGCCCTCCCATGCTGGAGGGCACCCGGGGCGCGGTGCTCCGGGTCCGCGGGGGGTACATGGTCAGGATTCTTCATTCGGCGGACTGGCAGATGGGTCTTCGGGCGCAGCACGTGGCGCTCGTGGCTGCCGAGGTCCGCAAGGCGAGGCTGGAGGCCGCTCGCAAGGTCATCCGCACGGCCAACAGCCAGAGTGTGGATGGCGTGGTCCTCGCGGGCGACATTTTCGAAGACAACTTCGTCGAGGATCGACTCGTCCACGAGGTCGTGGCGGTGCTCGCGGAGTCCCGTGTCCCGGTGTACGTGCTCCCCGGCAACCATGATGCACTGACCCCGGATTCCATCTACCGGCGAGCCTCCTGGAGGCAGCGCCCCGGGCACGTCATCATTCTGGACGGGGACGCCGCCGTGCCCATTCCCGAGACGAACGCGGTCCTTCTTCCCGCCCCACTGCGTCAGAAGAAGGGCATGAAGGATCCAACCGCCGGGTGGACGGCGCAGGCGGACCTGGACGCCATCCGTATCGGCGTGGCGCACGGCTCGCTGCGCATTGAGCGCAAGTACGCCGCGGATGATTTCCCCATTGCCCTGGATGCGGTGGCCCGGAGCGGCCTCGACTACCTGGCTCTCGGTCACTGGCACGGGCAGTACATCCACGAGGGGCGGACGGCCTACTGCGGTGCCCACGAGACGACGAAATTCGGTGAGGACGGCTCGGGCCAGGCGCTGTTGGTGGAGATCGCCTCGCGCGGCGCCATGCCCCGGCTGACGCCCATCTCCACGGGCTCGCTGTCGTGGCGGAGCCTGGAGTTGGACTTGAGTCAGGGAGCCGGGCAGGAGGTGGCTCGCGCCCGCAGCCTCGTGGCGGACCTACCCCATCCGGAGAAGACCCTCCTGCGGATTCGCACCACGGGCACCTCGTTGGATGACGACTCCTCGTTGTTGCGCGGGCTCGAGGACTCGCTGCTGGGCAAGGGGTTCCTCCATGTCGGCATGGAGCGCAACGATGTGCCCCGCGCCGAAGCGGAAGGGCGGCTCGCGGAGCTCGCCGCGTCGAGCAGCCTCCTCTCCTCGCTGTTGGGGGAACTGGGCGGGCCTGCGGTGGCCACGCCGTCGGCAGCGCCGGATGCCGTCAAGCTAGCGACCCGGCAGTTGCTCACGGAGTTGGTGATGGAGGTGTGGAAATGATTCTGCGCAGGCTTCACGTCCAGCACTTCCGTTGCTTCCGCAACCCGGTGGAACTCTCCGGTCTGGGCACGGGCGTCCACGTCATCCACGCTCCCAACGAGACGGGCAAGTCGAGTCTCATCCTCGCCGTCGCGCGAGCCCTCTTCGATCGCTACTCGACGAAGGACCGGGAGATTCAGCAACTGCGTCCCTGGCAGACGACGCTCTCTCCACGTATCACCCTGGAGTTCGAGACGGCCGGTAAGCGCTTCCGGTTGGAGAAGGCCTTCCTGGAAGATGCCTCCAGCCTGTTGGAGGAGTGGACGGGAAGCCGCTTCGAGCGACTCGCCGACTCGCAGCAGGCGGATGAGCTCGTCCGCGGCTTCCTCGCCTCCAGCGTGCCGGGTAACGGCGCGACCAAGGTGGGGCATTGGGGGCTGGCACGCCTGCTCTGGTTGAATCAGACGCCCGAGCGCCATGTCCTTCCTTCCCTGGATACTCCGCTCAAGTCCCGGCTGTTGGAGACCGTCGGCGTCGCGGCCCTGAGTGACGAGGAGCAGTCGCTGTTGAGGTCCATCGAGGGCGTCTACCGCCAGTTCTATACGCCGAAGACGGGCAAGCCCGTCGCTGGCAGCGACCTGCTCGAGCAGGAGGAGCAGGTCCGGCTCCTCGAGGCGGAGGTCGTGCGGCTGCTCCAGCGCAAGGAGCAGACCGCGCAATTCGCCGAGGACATCTCGGACACGCAGCACACCCTGTCGTCCCTTGCCCAGGAGAAGGAGGACTACGCGCGGCAGCTCGCCAGCCTGCGGGAGCGCATCGCGGAGGAGGCGAAGGTGGAGCAGCAACTCGCGCTTCGGGAGAAGGACGTCGAGCGCCAGCGCCAGCTCCGGCAGACCCTCGATCAGAAGCAGCGAGACCTGATCGCGCTCCAGCGAAAGGTGGCCCACCACAGGGCCGTCGCGAAGCAGAAGGAGCCCTCCGTCCAGGAGGCGCAGCGGGCGCGCGCCCTCACGGCGCAATCGCTCCAGGACTCCACGGAGCGGTACACGGTCCAGCAGGGAGAGGTGGAAAAGGCCGAGCAGCGGCTGGACCGGGGACGGCTCCTGGAAGGGGCCCGGGACTTGTTGGAGTCCCATCGCAAGCTGGAGGGACTCCTCAAGCAGGGGGCGCGCCTGGAAAAGGCCGTGGAGAACAACCGGCACAAGCCGGGGGCGACCAGGGTGTTGTCCACGGCTGACATCAAGCGCACGGAGGACGTGCAGCGCAAGCTGGAGCAGGCCCAGGCCCGGCTGGAGGCCCAGGGCATCGAGGTCGTCTTCTCGGCCGAGAGCCCGCAGAACCTCGAGTGGGAAGCCCAGGGCCATACCACCCGGCACAAGGTCTCCAAGGACGAGCGGAAGGTCTTCGCGGGCGTGAGCGCTGGAGGGCTGCGCATCAAGGGCGTGGGCCTGCTGAGCGTGCGCACCGGGGCGGAGGAGATTGGCAAGCTCCAGGCCGAGGTCGAGAAACACTGCAAGGAATTGGCGCGCCGCCTTCACGAGCAGGGCGTCGAGAACCTCGCCGGACTGCGCGAGGCGTGGGAGGCCCAGCAGGTCCAACTCCAGGAACAGCAGAAGCACGAGAGCGCGTTGAACACCTTCCTGGAGACGGCTGGGGTCGAGAGCGTCGAGGCCCTCCAGGAGAATCAGCGCAAGACGGCGGGGGAAATCGGCGCCAGGGCCGCGCAACTCGGCCTGGCCGTGGAGGCGCTGGCCACCTACCGGTTCCCCGAGGTCTCGGTCCTCACGGAGGAGGCGAAGGTCTGCAAACGCGAGCTGAAGAGCCGGGAGAAGGCGCGAGATGACGCCAAGACCGCGCACGCGGAGGCGGAGCAGCACCTGCGCGACCTTACCCAGGAGCGCGATGCCGCGAACGAGAATGCCCGGACGTTGGATTTGGAGCTGCAGTCCCAGCTCGGCGCCTTGGGGAAGTCGCTCGAACAGCTCGGTGCGGAGGTCGAGCAGGCGGGGGCGGAACTGGAGCGCCTGGAGAACATGCTCAAGGGGCTGCGGGCCCAGCTTCCCCGCCCCGAGGAGCGCGCATCGACGCGGCAGCGACAGCTCCAGGAAGCACTGACGCGCGTCGCGGACGCGGAGACGAAGGCCCAGGAGAAGATCATCCGCGCGCAGACGTTGCTCGACCAGGCGGCGGCGGATGGCTTGTACTCCCAGCTCTGCGAGGCGGAGGAGCGGCTGGCACTGGCGAAGGAGCGGTACCGGCTCATCCAAACGCGGGCGCGGGCTGCCGAGAGCCTGCGCTCACTGGCGCAGGCCTGGCAGGAGCAGGTGAGCCGGACGTTCGTGGGCCCCATCGAGCAGGAGATCCACTCCCGCCTGGAGCACATGCGCGGAGGTGGCCGTCCAGAGCGCCTCGTCTTGGACCCCGAGTTCAGTGAGGCCCAGATGCAGACCTCCGCGGGTCCGAAGCCCCTGGAGTGCTTCTCCTGGGGAACGCAGGAGCAGACGCTGTTCGCCCTGCGACTGGCGCTCGGTGGGCTGTTGTCCACGCGAGGCCCCCGGCCGGAGCCGCAGTTGGTCGTCCTGGACGATGCGCTGGTCAACACGGATGCCGCCCGGCACCGGCGCGCATTGGAGCTCATCGAGAACGCGGGGGACACGCTCCAGGTGCTCATCCTCACGGCCTTCCCGGAGCGCTACCGCACCCTCAGGGGCATGAAGGAGTTCGACCTCGGGGCGCTCGTCCAGGAGTCACGGTAGGCCACCGGAGCGGTGGCCTGCGGCAAGCAGGCGCGCGCCCAGGGAGTCAGTAGGTTTTCTTACCGCGAGGCTTCCGTCCGTGTTCCGGGCGGGAGCCTTCGTGCTTCCGGAGGGCCGTGGCCTCGGTGCTCTTCACGGAGCGGGCGTGCCGGGTCGCGGCCTTCCGGAGCTTCGAGGCCTTTGAGATGCGGGCCTTCGCGGAGAGCGGCTTCTTCGCCGAGGCCGTCTTCGAGGCCGCCACCGTCTTCTTCGAGGCCGAAGCCGCCGCCGAGGTCAGCTTTGGAGCCGGAGCCGTGGGCGCGGACTCGCTCCTGGGCGTGGCAGCGGGCACCGCCGGAGCGGGCTCCTGGGCCGGAGTCTCGGAGTCAGCCGCCGGGGTGTTCTCGGGAGAGTCCGGGGCGGTGGGCCGCGGGGCCTCCTGCGCCGGGGCCTCGCCCTCGTCATGGGCGCCCAGCTTGATGGGCACGCCCAGCGTGGTGCCGAGCCGCAGCAGGAGCACATCCGGGGCGATGCCCTTCTCGCCCATGGCCTCGGCCACCTCGCGCGCGGAGAGCGCATTGCCGTGGCTCCACAGCTCCCGGAGGAACTTGCCGGACTCCGGCTCGTGCCACCAGGCCGGGCCGAAGCGCGCCTTGAGCTGGCCCTGGAGCTGGCCGGCGAGGAACCACGCGCGGAAGTTGTCCGCGGACTGGAAGAAGTCCTCCTGCTCCACCGCGTAGCGCGCGACGTCGTCGTCCGTGGCGGGCATCTCGTCCACGCGCTCGATGATGGCCTTGTACAGCTCGCGCGCGTCCACCGCCTCCTCCTGCTGCCGGTGCAGCGCGAGCTGGTAGAGCAGCTTGCCCGCGGCGCGGCGGATGAGGAACAGCTTGTGGGCGCTCGTCGCGGCCAGGTACGCGGCGCGGTCCTTGCCCGTCAGCCCCACGTGCTCCTCCAGCCACACGGGGTCCTCCGCGAGGTCCTCGAAGAGGGCCGCGTACGCCTCGGTGACGGTGGTGTTGCCGAGCTTCGCCAGCTCGAAGCGTGACTCCTTGGTGAAGGCGTAGTGCAGCGCGTGGCCAACCTCGTGCATCAGCCGCGCCTGCTCCAGCGCGCCCTCGACGGGCCGCACCGACAGCCGCACGTCCCCGGGCACCTCGATGCCCAGCGCCAGCGGGCGCGAGCTCTTGCGCTTCACGTCATCGCGCGCGTCGATGCGCACGTTCTTCATCTCGCCCAGGTCGATGTCCATCCCCGCCAGCGTGCCGTGCGCGCGCAGCAGCAGCTCGCTCTTGGGGAAGAAGCCGTCCACCTCGCGGGGGCGGAACAGGCGCGGCAGGTCCGCCCGGGTGAGGCTCGTGAAGGGCATGCCCAGCTCGCGCTGCGAGAGCCGCTCCATCACTTCCTTGTAGGGCGCCTCGGTGGCCTGGAGCACCTCCTCGGCCAGCAGGGCCAGCCGGCCCAGGTCCGTCTGCCGCAGCTCGCCGCCGAAGGACTCGTACGAGGTGTAGCCCAGCTCGCGCAGCATCAGCTCCATGCGCTCCTCGCGCTTGCGCAGCACCAGGTTGAGCCGCTCCAGCGCGGGCGTGGCCGCGGTGTAGAGGGCCTTGCGCTTGGGCGCGCTGCGCTCGTTGGCCAGCTGCCGCTCCAGGTCGTGCCAGCGCACGTCCCGGCCCTCCACCTGGAAGCTCAGCGAGGCCTCCAGGGCCGCGAGGGTGTCGTTCTCCTCGGCGAGCTGCTGGGCGAGGTACTCGCCGGCGAAGTGGGACTGGAGCGCGGTGAGGGCGCGCAGCTCGCGCGCGTCCGTGGTGCGCTGGCGCACCCGGTCGATCTTCCGGATGTTGTCGAGGCTGAAGAGCGCCTCCTTGCCCACGTACGTGGAGGCCATGTCCGCCTTGGCGCCCTCGGCCCAATAGCGCCACACCAGCAGGTCCTGCGCCTTGAGCAGGGCCTCGGCCTCGGTGGCGAGCTGGGCCACCTCGTTGGCCTGTTTCTTCGCCTCGGTGAGGGGGGCGGTGGAAGCCTTGGTGTTGACGCACCCGCCGAGGGAGCTGAGGCCGAAGAGGAGGACGAGTGCGGGAAGCCTTGGGCGCATGGGAAGCGCAATGTAACTTCCGCGGCGCTCATGCCCAATCAACTCCAGTGGCGCTCGGCCGCCGCCCGGCAGGCACTCTACGGAGCCCTCCGCCGTTTCTTCACCCAGCTCGGCTACCTCGAGGTGGACACGCCGCTGCTCGTCCCCACCCCGGGGATGGAGCCCCACATCACCGCCTTCGAGGCCCCCTTCGTCCCCGAGACGGACGTGGGGCAGCGCCGCCCGCTCTACCTGCACACCAGCCCCGAGTACGCCATGAAGCGGCTGCTCGCCGACGGGGCGGGGCCCCTGTTTCAAATCTGCAAGGTGTTCCGCAACGGGGAGGTGTCGCGGACGCACAACCCCGAGTTCACCCTGCTGGAGTTCTACCGGCCGCGGGCGGACTACCACGCCATCATGGCGGACCTGGAGGGCGCCCTGGCCGAGGCGGACCGGACGGTGGGGGGCGATGGCTTCTTCACCCGCACGCCCTACGAGCGGCTGTCGGTGCGCGACGCGGTGCTGCGGGAAACGGGCGTCGACTTGAGGGCCCATGCGGATGGGCTCTCACTGAAGCGGGCGGCGGAGGCGGCCGGGGTGCGCACCGGGGACGCCACGAGCTTCGATGACGTCTTCTTCCACCTCTTCCTGCAGAAGGTGGAGGGGAAGCTGGGTTGGGACCGGCCCACCTACCTGACGGAGTACCCCGCTTCCATGGCTTCACTGGCGAGGCTCAAGCCCGAGGATCCCACGGTGGCCGAGCGCACGGAGCTGTACGCGAAGGGCCTGGAGCTGGCCAACGGCTTCTCCGAGCTGACGGACGCGGTGGAGCAGCGGGCCCGTCTGGTAGAGGAGCAGGAGTTCCGGCGCAAGTCCGGGCGGGCCGTCTATCCACTGGACGAGCGGTTCCTCGACGCGGTAGGGCGCATGCCGCCCTCGGCGGGCATCGCCGTGGGGTTGGATCGTATCCTGATGCTGTTGCTGGGCGTGGAGAGCATCTCCGATGTCCTCCTCTTCCCGGCACATGAATTCGTTTGAAGTGGAAGACGCGATATGGCCACGAAGAAGCAGCCGCAGCCCTACTCCTCGCAAGCCCACCCCTGGCATGGCGTCTCGCCGGGTGAGGAGGCTCCCGAGATCGTCACCGCCTACATCGAGATCGTCCCCACCGACACGGTGAAGTACGAGCTGGACAAGGAGACAGGCATCCTCCGGTTGGACCGGCCGCAGCGGTTCTCCAGCCAGTGCCCCACGCTCTACGGGTTCATCCCCCAGACGTACTGCGATGAGTTGGTGGCGAAGCGCTGTGCCGAGCGCACCGGCATCAAGGACATCAAGGGTGATGGCGATGCGCTCGACATCTGCGTGCTGACGGAGAAGGTCATCACCAACGGGGCCTTGCTGGTGCACGCGATTCCGGTGGGCGGCTTCCGCATGGTCGACGGCAAGGAGGCCGACGACAAGATCATCGCCGTGCTGGAGTCGGACCTCGTCTACGGGGCACTGCAGCACGTGGCGCAACTGCCGACCGCCCTCGTCGAGCGTCTCAAGCACTACTTCCTCACCTACAAGCAGATTCCCAGTGAGGTGAAGCGCTCGGTGGAGATCGTGGAGATGTACGACCAGAGTGAGGCGCACGAGATCATCCGGCGCAGCATGAAGGACTACCAGCGCGTGTACGGGCGCCCGGCGCCGCACAAGCCGCGCGCCCGCAAGAGCTAAGCCATAGGAACTAAGTTCTTTCAGGGGTCCGGCGAGCAGGACGGAGAAGAGTCCGGAGCACGCCGGGCCGGCTCAGCTGCTGTAGGCGACTGACGGCCTGAGCATAGAAGGAGTCGCGCTTCTTCGTCAGCATGCGACTGAAGAAGGTGTCCTTGGTGTGGCCCCAGAAGCCCTCAATCCAGTTGAGACTCTCGGACGTGTACTTCGGCAGGAAGATGGGGGTTACCCACTGCCGCGCCGCC